>CACXQV010000010.1 GCA_902769875.1 uncultured Bacteroidia bacterium | reverse complement strand
TCTCCGCACCTATGACAAAACCACGAAAATTCTCAGCCTTACATTTGTCCATTAATGGGGATACGTCTCAAAAACAGCCTTACATTTGTCCATTAGACCCATTTTCTTGATAATCTCCGTTGGTCAATCCAGAGGGTCCCGATATTCGTCAGTGGTTTTTTATTCTATCGGATGATAAACAATGTTACAAAGAAGGGCATAACCCTCTTGTTTGCAGGTTTAATAGGAGGAATAATACTTCTTTCTGAAGCAAAGTGTATTTCTGGAGATAACAATGTGTTGCTCTTGTCAATTTATAGGTGTTCGTTAGTATTGGCGATGCCAATGTTTCTATTGCTAATATCGAAAAGTGTTGAAACATGTTTTCCTTTGCAATATGTTCTAAAGTTTTTGGGGGGAATAAGTTTTGAAATATATCTATTACACATATACAATCGTCCGTTAAACTTTGTAAGGGATCATTTTGTTCACCATAGTGATATTTCGATAGCCCTAACATTTGTCGTAATTGTAGTTTCGTCATACTTGATCCATTTTGTGATTAACAAAATAGGAAAATTAATATTATGATTCCTAAAATAATTCATTATTGTTGGTTTGGCCGTGGACAGATGCCTGAACTGGCTTTGCACTGTATTGAGAGTTGGAAGAAATTCCTCCCTGATTATGAGCTTTGTTTGTGGAATGAGGATACTTTTGACGTTAATTCTGTTCCTTATGTGAAAGAGGCCTATCAGGTACGCAAATATGCTTTTGTAACAGATTACATTCGATTGTGGGCTCTCAATAAGTTTGGTGGAATTTATATGGATACTGATGTTGAGGTCTTGAAGCCTTTGGATGAGTTTTTGGCTTTACCTGCTTTTACTGGATATGAAGCTGTTACTAATTCAGGCTTTTGTCCGGTAACTGGGATTATGGCAAGCGAAGCGGGGGGCGTTTGGGTTCGAGAACAGTTGGCATATTATAATAAAAGGCGTTTTTTGAAAAAGGATGGGTCTTTAGCGAATGTGTTTCCCAATACGAACCAGCCAATCACCAATACAAAAATAATAACTAAAATAATGGAAGACAATGGTTTCGTACCTGATGGGAAATATGGCGTGTATAAGGGCAATATGCATATCTTCCCCGCAGACTACTTTTGCCCTAAAAGATGGGATACAAAAGAACTTATAATTACGGAGAACACTTGCTGTATACACCATTTTTCTGGATCATGGCTGAACGAGGCATCGTATCAGAAGACAAAAACGCAACAATTTTTCTTTTTTATTGGACGCTGTAAGCGATGGCTGATTAAAAGATTAAAAGTTTGTTGAATTTTTATGCCTAATTGCACTATGATTTCCATTATTATCCTTGTCTACAATGTGAAACCATATCTAAAGCTATGCGTAGACTCTATATTAGCCCAGACTTATAAAGATTTTGAGCTAATCCTGGTAGATGATGGCAGTACGGATGGATGTGGCGTTATTTGTGATGACTACAAGAAAGTTGATCCTCGCGTTCAAGTGATTCATCAAAACAATGGTGGGTTGAGTGCAGCAAGGAACACAGGGTTGGACCACGCGATTGGAGAGTACGTCTACTTTGTAGATGGTGATGATTATGTCTCTCCAGTTTTGTTGGAAAAATGTTTGCAGGCAATTGATGGTTACGATTTGGTTGCATTTAGTTACCAGAAGGTAGATGAAGATGGGGATAATATCGGTAATCCTATAGAATTCTGTGCAGGAAGCCTACAATGGAATAGTGAAGAGGAAAAAGCATATTATTTGGAAGAAACATTTTTTAATTATAAGTATTTGGGTTGGAGTGCCTGGGGGCGGTTGTTTCGAAGAGATATTATAGAGAAGAATAGACTTCGGTTCGCGGATAACAAAGTAATCTATGCGGAAGATATGTATTTCAGTTATTGTTATGAACTTCATTGTAATTCTATTATTTGCTTGGAAGATGTTTTATACTTTTATGTCCAAAGGGCGAACTCTATAATGGGAGGACAGGATAAGAATGCCTATTTGAACTTGAATCGTCTGAATGAACTCAGCAAGGACATAAACAAGCATTTGTTTTCACAGGATGGGTTTTGTGCATTGAAGAAACATTTTCCGTTGGTTCATAGGAAAATCATCGATCATGCGTTTGACCGAATACAAATTGATATTGGACCGATGGATGTTTTTCGTAAGCGGGAGGCAATAGTGGCAAATGTCTTGGACATTGATTATTTCAAAAATCAAGCGAGGGGAATTACTAATAACAAGAAAGAGCTGAAAAATAGATTTGGTTTGGTTGACGGTTTTCGCATATATAGAGATTGGCGATATTATCTAAACGGTAATAAGTTCCATTATCAGCTAAGCCGCGTTATCATTCGTCTTTGCAAACTGTTGGGAGCAGAATATGATTAGGTTCACCCTTTTTCTAATGAAAGTTTTTTGATGTGCAAAAGGTAATTTCCATAGTAATCCCCGTCTACAACGTGGAGCCTTACATTACCGATTGTCTTCAATCTGTAATGCGCCAGACCTATACAGGTCCGTTGGAGTGCATCTTGGTGGACGATTGTGGCACGGACAAGAGCATCGAAGTTGCAGAAAGACTGATTGCAGAGTATGACGGCCCGATAGGATTCAAGGTTTTGCACCACGACCATAACCGTGGACTTTCCGCGGCTCGGAATACTGGAATGGATGCAGCAAAGGGCGATTATGTGTATTTCTTGGATAGCGACGACTGGATTTCGGATGATTGCATAGAGAAGTTGGCCAAGCCACTCCAAAATGAGGTTTTTGATGTTGTTGTTGGAAATTATAAATCAGTGGGGGATAAGCCTTGCCATTTGGAGTTATCATTGCCAGAAGGTTCTTATCACGAAATGGGAATCAGCAAAACGTTTTGCGACTATGGTGTTTATGTTATGGCTTGGAATAAATTGTATTCCAAGGAATTCCTGAATAGGAACAGATTGCGATTCGAGGAAGGCAAGGTGCATGAAGACGAGATTTTGGCTTTTGAACTATCATGTATTGAAAAAACTTATTATGTGGTCAAGTCGTTGACTTATTACTATAGGATTAGAGAGAACTCCATTGCCCATCAAAACGACACAATAAAAGTACTTGCCAACTATGCCGGTGTTCTTGAGGGAGTGAAAGGGAAAGTGGATCGATACAAAGCTGTTGAAGGGATATTCGACTTCTATATGTTTTGGATTATGAGAATGTTTGGTTATGCTTCATTTATAGAGAAGGATGAGGAAATGAAAACTTTTTTCCAGAAGCAAACGGAAGGCTATCTTGAGCCAATTCCTAATGTTTGCTATTTGAAGAGCAAACACAATAGGATGCTTTATTTTGCCTGTAAATCGGATCAAACCTATTCGCGGTTTCAATATGTCTACAATTCGTATCCTGAAAAGTTGAAAAGACGTGTCTTGCAGAATATGCTGAATCTGTTTCCATATAAAAGGATTGTTTTATGAAGATTTCTGTGATAGTTCCCGTATACAATACCGCACAGTTCTTGCCCCGTTGCATCGAAAGCATACTAAGCCAAAGTTTCACAGACTTTGAGTTGCTGCTGATTGACGACGGCAGCACTGATGGTAGCGGCAAGATTTGTGATGCGTATGCTGAGAAAGACAACCGCATTCGTGTGTTCCATAAAGAGAATGGCGGCGTAAGTTCGGCGAGGAATTTGGGATTGGATAATGCAAGGGGAGAATGGGTGACTTTTGTGGATAGTGATGATTATGTCTCTCCAGTCATATTGGAAAAATGTTTGGAGTCTGTCAATGGGTACGATATGGTTGTTTTTAATTACCAAAATGTGGAAGGAGATCGGGAAGCCTTAGGAGAACCTATTGGATTCTGCGCTGGAAGCATACGATGGAATAACGAGGAGGAAAAAGCAAGGTATCTTGATGAAACCTTTTTCCATTATTCTTGGAGTGCGTGTATACGATTGTTTCGTAGTGATATCATAGAGCAGAACAATCTAAGGTTTACTGATCATCTTAATTATGCAGAAGATATGTTCTTTTGTTATGTGTATGAACTTCATTGCAATTCTTTAATGTGTATAGATGATGTTTTATACTATTATACTCAAAGGTCCGGCTCAATAATGGGAACTCAAGGAAGGGAAAACTTGAAGAATTTGAACCGTCTGAATGAACACAGCAAGGCCATAAACAAGCATTTGTTTTCACAGGATGGGTTTAGTGCATTGAAGAAACATTTTCCGTTGGTTCATAGGAAAATCATCGACTATGCGTTTGACCTAATACAAATTGATACTGGACCGATGGGTGTTTTTCGTAAGCGGGAGGCAATATTGGCAAATGTTTTGGACATTGATTATTTCAATAACGAGGCGAGAGGAATTATTAATAGCAAGAAAGAGCTGAAAAATAGATTTGGTTTGGTTGACGGTTTTCGCATATATAGAGATTGGCGATATTATCTAAACGGTAATAAGTTCCATTATCAGTTAAGCCGCGTTATCATTCGTCTTTGCAAACTGTTGGGAGCAGAATAGGATTAGGTTCACCATTTTTTAATAATAGTTTTTTGATGTGCAGATGGTAATTACTTTAGTAATCCCAGTCTACAATGTTGAACCATATATCGCTGATTGCCTCCAATCGGTGATGCGCCAGACCTATACAGGTCCGTTGGAATGCATCTTGGTGGACGATTGCGGTACTGACAACAGTATTGCAGTTGCCGAAAAGTTGATTGCAGAGTATGACGGCCCGATAGGATTCAAGGTTTTGCACCACGACCATAACCGAGGGCTTTCCGCGGCTCGGAATACAGGTCTGGATGCAGCAAGGGGCGATTATGTGTATTTCTTGGATAGCGACGACTGGATTTCGGATGATTGCATAGAGAAGTTGACAGCACCACTTCAGGATGGCGATTTGGATATTGTTGTGGGTGGTTTTGTAACTGTCGGAGGCCCTCAAATTGTTTTGCCAAAAACACTTGATGAAGGGAAGTATTATGAAACAGGGATTACTCGAACATTCTGTAATTATGGGGTTTATGTAATGGCTGTGAATAAACTATATCGAAAAGAGTTTATGCTTAAGAACCAATTGTCGTTTGAGGAAGGAAAGATTCATGAGGATGAGATACTGGCTTTTGAGTTGTGCTGCATTGACAAGTCTTTTTATGTAATCAAATCAGATACTTATTTTTATAGAATTAGGGATAATTCTATAATGACAGGAAATTCTGATAAATTTCAGAAAATAGCCAATTGTTTTGGAATCCTTTATGGAATAAAAGAGAGGATGAAGAAGTATGAGAATCGACAAGGATTATTTGATTTTTATATGTTTTGGATTAGAAAGGTCTTTGGTATGGTTGAAGAAGTTGAAATGGATAAAGAATTGCTCTGTTATGCTGATAAAGAATCAAAAGGGTTTATTGATGTAATTCCCAATGTTTGTTATTTGCACAACAAACATGACAGATTGGCCTATTTCTCGTGTCGGAGAGTTGGGACATATTCTAGTTTCCAATATGTTACAAAAATCTATGCCAATAAGATTCAAGGGCGAATTTTGAGGAATATATTAAATGTTCTTCCTGATAGAGAATAGCCTTGTTGGAGTGTGAAACGGTTCCGTTATATATGGTTTAGTGCTATGGAGAAAACACTTGTATTATATATTTCGATTGATTCTTCCCTGGGTGGCTCAACGGCATCTCTCCTAAATCTAATAGATTCGGTTAAAGATGAAGTGTATCCCGTCGTGTTGTTTCCAGAAGAAGGAGTTGGTCAATCTTGTTTTATGGAAAGAGGTGTAGAATGTTATGTTTATCCATTCATAAAGTTATATAGATTCCAGAAGAATCGCTTGATAGATGTTTGGAATCATCCTTGGCGTTGGCATTATATAAAGAAGTGGCGATATGATAGAGGATGTGTCCGTTTTGTCAAGAAAGTGTTGAATGGCCGCAAGGTAGACGTTGTTCATTCGAACACAAGCCCTAATGACATCGGTGTGTTGCTTGCACGTGATCTTCAAGCCAAGCACGTTTGGCATGTTCGTGAGTTTTGCGATTTGCATTTCAATTTTGACATTTACAAAGGTTTGCCTCACTTACGCAATTTGATTAACAACGCAGACGCTCGTATTGCCATTTCATCTGCCATCAAAACCCATTGGCAAATGCCAGATAAAAACACTTGGGTGATTAACGATGCCATTCGGAGCAAAAACGAGGCTTGTTATGATCAAACTAAAGAGAAATATTTACTGTTTAGTGCTTATAATATGACAGAAGCAAAGGGAACGCGTTTGGCTATTACCGCCTTTGCAATAAGTGGAATGGCAAAAGAAGGGTTTCGGCTCAAATTGATGGGAAATTGTGAGGAGGGATACAAAAAATCTTTACTTGAAACCATAAAGGGATATGGTATTGTTGATGCCATTGATTTTGTCCCTTGTCAGACCGATGTCAAGCCATGGTTCTCCAAAGCGACGGCTTATATTATGGCTTCTGAGTGTGAAGGATTAGGTAGGGTTACAGCAGAGGCTATGTTTTATGGTTGTCCAGTCGTTGCTCATGCTACAGGTGGAACATTGGATTTAGTGAAGGATGGAGAAACAGGTTTTCTTTTCAACACCGTTGAAGAATGTGCGTCTTTATTGCGTATAGTGTGCACGAACGATAATGAATTAATGATTCTTCGTGCTCAGAAATTTGCCAAAGATAATCTTTCTCAGGAAGTGTATGGGCCGAGAATTATGGATGTGTACAAAAAAGTGTTAGCATTGATATAGATGTTATGGGTATGAATCAACCCAAAGTCCGAGTTTTGGGCTGTTATTTGTTACAGTTCCATCCCATTCCAGAATATGATGAATGGTGGGGGCAGAGGCTTTACTGAATGAACCAATGTTGGAAAGGCAATACTGCTTTTCACAGGACACTATGCTTTAAATGTACCAGACTATACTATTGTAGGTGGTAATCAAGTAGAATGTTATGAAGCGAACAAAGGCATAATTGGAAACATCCAAATGATAAGTTGATATGAAAGATAAGAATCCTTTGGTTTCTGTTATCATCCCCAACTACAACCATGCTCGTTATCTCAAGCAGCGATTGGATAGTGTCTTTAACCAGACCTATCAGAACTTTGAGGTGATTATTCTTGATGATTGTTCTACGGATAACAGTTTTGAAATTATTGAAAAGTATAAGGATAATCCACATCTCAGCCAGATTGTGGTTAATGAGGCCAATTCGGGCTCTCCTTTTAAGCAATGGGATAAAGGTATTCAACTTGCAAAAGGCGAGTTAATTTGGATTGCGGAGAGTGATGATTATTGTGAGTTGAACTTGTTGGAGGAATTGGTAAAAGCGTATGTCGCAAGAAAGAATGTGGTTGTTGCCTGCGCTCAATATGTTTTTTTTAGCGATGAATATACAATTAATGCTAAAGGAAGAAAGACTAGATACTATAAAGGTAAAGATTATATTTGTAATAGACTTATTAGATATAATGAAATAAGGAATGCCAGTGGTGTGGTTTTTAGTAAAGAAGCCTATTCAAAGATTTCAAAAAACTATCTCACTTTTCGCAGCGCTGGTGATTTGCAGTTTTGGACAGAGATATTGCAATATGGTGATTGCGTTAGGGTTGGTAAAAACTTGTCGTATTATAGGCAGGGGAGCACTTCGGTGACTGGAACTAACGGGACAAAAGGTGTTGTTTCAAGAGAAGACAAATGCGTGTATGATTATGTGGCAAATGTTTATCATTTGACTTGCTGGCAAAAGTATATGGTTCACCTGTGTAAAGCACGACAATATCAAAGGGTTTGTTATGATAACGAGGGGATTCGTAATGAGATTATGACATTGTGGAATATGCGTAAAGGGGAGGGGTATTCGCATTTTGACGGTTTCTTGATATGGCTCGCTGGATCGTTGGAACGTCATTGGGGAATACTGATTTAATGAAATATAGGGTTTTATGAAGGAAACAATCAATATTCTTTGTGCCACCGATGCCAACTATGTCCCGTATTGTGGCGTTATGTTGACCAGCGCTTTTGAGAGTAACAAGCAAGCTAGACTGGATGCGTATATCTTGATTGACAAGCCGCTTCCGAAAAAAGCCCAAAGGCGTTTTGCCAAACTGGCTGCGAAATATGATAATGGCATTTATTATCTTTTAATTGATAACTCCTTCCTTGAGAAGTTCCCGATAAAAGGTATGAGTTATTGGTCTATCGCGACCTATTATCGTCTATATGCTTCTGAATTGTTGCCAGCTACTGTTCATCGGATTCTTTATTTGGATTGTGATATTATTGTAAATGGTAAGCTGGATTATTTGTGGCAAGTGGATATGACAGACATGGCGGCTGGTTGCATTCCTGATATATTTAATTATTCTAGTGATTATCAAAGGCGTTTGCAATATCCTGTAGAAGCAACTTATTTCAATGCTGGTGTTATGCTCATCAATGTGGATTATTGGCGCGAACACGCTATCGGTCAACTATGTTTAGATTTTCTTGCCAATCATTATGACCTTATCGAAGCAAACGACCAGGATGTATTAAATGCCGTCTTATGGGATAGGAAATTAGAATTACCATTGACCTATAACTATCAATTGCAGTTCTTGTCAAATTATTTCTTCAACCTGCAATTCCCATCAATGAAGCAGAACATTTTGGATACATACGAAAATCCTACTATTATACATTATGCCTATTCTATCAAACCGTGGTCGGTGATGTATTATAGGTTACCGTTTTCAGACGTTTGGGAACACTACAAAAGAATATCCCAATGGTCTCATACGTTACCGACTTTGCCAAGAAGAAAAGTCGTTAATAATTTGATAAAGCGCTACATTATGTGGCCGATGGGTCTGATGAAATACAATTCAGGGTTTGTTGTATGAAACAATGTATCAACATATTGTGTGCGACTGATAAGAATTTTGTCCCTTATTGCGGCATAATGCTGACTTCTTTGTTGGAGAACAATCGGACAGAATGCGTTTCTGTCTATTTAATAGTGGATGATACAGTAAAAGAAAGCTCTTTGTCACAGTTTCAACAGTTAGCTTCTCACTATCAACAGAAGTTGGAATTTATCCACATTGATCCGTCGGTGTTTGACCGATACCCTGTATATAACACCCAATGGACTAGCTCAATCTATTATCGTTTGTTGGCTGCGGAATTGTTGCCCAAAACAGTCGATAAGATTATATATTTGGATTGTGATATTATAGTGACACGATCGTTACGCGAGATGTGGGAAATCGATGTTGATAATTATGCTGTAGGAGCAGTGCCAGACGTTTGGGCGCCCAAATCAAGTGTGTATGAACGTTTGGGGTTGGAAAATGATGGTCGGTATTTTAATTCAGGTTCATTAATTTTGAATCTTAAGTATTGGCGCGAACATCAATTGAGCAGACAATGCATCCAGTATATTACCGACAATTTTGAGAAACTATGGTTTAATGATCAGGATACGTTGAATGGTGTGTTGTATGACCAAAAATTATTGTTGCCGGTGAAATATAATTTTCAGGTTTTATTTTTGGATAATACGAAGTTCGCCACGTTTGATTCTGCTATGCAGAAGAATATCTCGTCGGAACAGAATCCTTTAATAATACATTATGCGGCTTCGGTCAAACCTTGGATGGTGCTGTATTATAAAATGCCATACCTAAAAGAATGGCGTTATTATAGAAATCTTTCTTTGTGGAAAAATACGCCAGATAAGTTGCCTAATAAAAAGCTATTGCGATGGCTCTTTAAGAGATATGTGCTGTGGCCAACAGGAATAGTGAAAGGGAATGAGTATATGTTGAGGTGATATGTTTGCAATCCAAATTAATTTTGGTTGGAGAATAATTAGTTTTGTGTATGTTGATTTCGTTTGTTATCCCCGCTTATAACTCCTCAAAGACAATTCATAGGTGTCTAAAGAGCATTTATTCCCTGCCTTTGAAGGGAACTGAATTTGAGGTGTTTGCCATTGACGATTGCTCAACAGACAATACGGTTGAGTTATTGAAGAATTATCAAAAAAATCATGCAAATTTGATTGTGTATTGTCAACCTCAAAATCACCGTCAAGGTGCGGCAAGGAACATTGGGGTAGACAAGGCAACAGGCGATATCATCGTTTTCGTGGATAGCGATGATGAAGTGGATGAAGGACTGCTGAAGGCTGTAAAGAGGGTTGAAGATTTCGACCTTGATATGGTGATTATGCGCGTTGCAAAGGTTTCATTGGAAGGAAAGGTTGAAAGTGAGATGAGTTTGCCATATCAAGAAGAACGAGTTTTTAGTGGAATTGAATTGCAAACAGAGCATCCTTTTTTTGGGACTGCTCCTTGGCCTTATGTATATCGAAAGTCATTTTTGAAAAAAGTTAACTATCCTTTTGCCGAGGATGTGCTTTATGAGGATTCCGATTTCGTCAATGTGCATCTATTTTATGCAACGCGAATGATGTATTGTGATGAATGTGGATATGTTGTTCATTACAATTCTACTTCAACCACACATACTTTGTCGTCCAAGCATCTGTGTGATTATGCCCTGTTGGGAACCCGAATGTTGAAGTTTTATGAAAGCATAGAAGATAAGGCTTCGATTTATGCAGATGGAATTCTTGAAGGGGGGAGTTATAATATTATGAAAGCGTTCAATAGGTTGTTTCGCTTGAAGTCTTCTAATGAGGTTCGTGCATTTTATGACAGATTTGATTCCCATTGTGACAGAAAGTTGCTGCTTGGATACCGCAAACCTTCCTATTGCTGGACCCGATGGACTCGATTCGGTTTGAAGCATCGCAACTTTTGTGTTTTTATATTAAAATTTGCTTTTCCAATCAAATTATTGTTTCAGAAGAAATAACGATTAACTATGTCAACAGCAATAGAATTCAACAACATCAGCAAATTATACCGCTTGGGACTTGTTTCGAGTGGCACTTTGAGCAACGACCTGAAACGGTGGTGGACGATGAATATCCTCCATAAGGAAGATCCGTTTATGAAAGTGGGTTCAGTCAACGACCGTTCCAAGGCAGCCGACAGCGAGTATGTCTGGGCTTTGAAAGATATTGATTTTAAGGTGGAGCAGGGCGATGTGGTGGGCATTATCGGAAAGAATGGAGCAGGAAAGAGCACATTGTTAAAGTTGCTTTCGCGCGTGACTGGGCCAACCACTGGGACGATAAAAGCACGAGGCCGCATCGGTTCCTTGCTTGAGGTGGGTACCGGTTTCCATTCTGAGCTTACTGGACGCGAGAACATCTTTATGAACGGAGCCATCCTTGGAATGACCAAACAGGAGATAACCAGCAAACTGGACGAAATCATAGATTTTTCTGGTTGCGAACGCTATATTGACACGCCAGTGAAACGTTATAGCAGTGGAATGATGGTTCGTCTCGGTTTCGCTGTGGCAGCCCATCTTGATCCGGAAATTCTAGTAGTGGACGAGGTGCTTGCCGTGGGTGATGCCGAGTTTCAGAAGAAGGCAATTGGCAAGATGCAGGATGTGAGTAAGGGAGAAGGAAGGACGGTCTTGTTTGTGAGCCATAATATGGCGAGCATAAGGGCTTTATGTAAGACTGGGGTGCTGTTGGAATATGGACAGGTCAAGTATACGGGTGAAATTAGTGATGTGGTGAATTTTTATATTCGGGATAATAATTATCAACCTAAAAAGGTATTGTCAGATGTTCGGATGTTTACTGATTCGCTTCTCATAGATGCATTTTTGGTGAATGGAAGAGAAGATAATTCTGTGACAGTGAATCCTGAAATGAATACGATAAAAATCGAAATCAAGGGTCGTTCCCAGTTCAATCAAGTGGTTGAATTAGAGGCGCAGCTATATGATGAAGGCCATATTTTATTGGCTTCATATTGTCCATGTCATCAGATTGGTAGAGCAACCCGTGTGGATGCAGGATCGTTCACAATAAATGAATCATTCCAATTGCCCAAAAATCTTACCAGAGGCGTTTATTATTTGGATATTCAATTGAGCCACCCAAATGTGTCGTATCATTTGATGTTGAAGCAACCGGTTCGGGTGGTTTCTGAAGGAATGTTAAGTGCTTCAGGAAGTCGTCTGGATTATAAGTCGTCTGGATTGTTGATATTAGAACGTGTTTAAATTTCGATGAGATTGATAATCGGTTGGATAATCTTTTTTAATAATAGTTAAAATTATAAGGTTGGCTATAGTAGTATAAATGACTGATATTCTAATAATACATAGAATGCTGTTTTTCAACTTCTTTGTATATACACGTTGTAATAAAGAAGGGCAAAAACTACAAAAATTAGCCAATTTGAAAAACAGTTCTCAAGAAACAGCACAAAAATCAGTCAATTATCAAACTATAGCCATAAGGTTTAAAATGGTTGTTATTAATAAATTGATTGTCAGCAGTTTGTTTTGATGTTAAATTTGTACAAATCTTAAGAAGATGGTTAAATTTTCAATAATCACCATTAATCTCAACAACTGTGACGGTCTTCAAAAAACCATAAGAAGTGTTGTCAATCAAACTTTTAGGGATTTTGAATGGATTGCTATTGATGGGGGATCATCTGATGGAAGTCGTGAGTTGATGGAGCACAATTCCAAGCTTTTTACCTATTGGGTGAGTGAACCTGATGATGGAGTGTATCAGGCTATGAACAAAGGCATACTAAAGGCGAATGGAGAATATGTGGTTTTTATGAACTCAGGTGACTGTTTTGCTGATTCCAAAGTTTTGGATGATGTGTCAAAAGAGTTGGATTGTGATATCGTTGCGGGGTTTGTTAAGGAAGATGTCACAAATGATGTCATCAATCCTCCGATGGCTTTTTCACCTTGGTATATCTTACGCCAAAATGTTCCTCATCAAGCCGAGTTCATCAGATTGAGCTTGTTCGATTCGATAGCTATGTATTCTGAAGATATGAAAGTGCTCGCAGATTATGAGTTTAATTTGAGAGCATCTTTAGCAAACGTTTCCTATAAAACATTGAAAAGACAAATAGCTGTGGTAGAGCCAGGTGGAATGAGTAATACGCGCTTAGACCTGCTTAATGAAGAAGGAAAACTTTTTAGGGAAAGAAATTTGCCGAAAGCTATTATAAAGGATTATTCACTATGGATGAACGATAGTCGTCTTTCTTCATATCCTTCTGTTAGATGGGCATTTGAAAAGAAGTGGCCTATCAAGATTTTGAATTATATGTATAAGTTTTTGCATTAGTATAGATTGTGCTCTATGGATGTTAAGGTATTTGTGATAATAGTTGCCTATAAAGGAATGAGATGGTACGAACGCTGTTTTGAATCGTTGCGACAGTCGTCTCTGTCAGTGCAGACCATAGTGGTTGACAATGCCTCCAACGATGGAACAGTGGATTTTATCCGTAAGAACTATCCTGAGATTCATCTGATTGAATCGGAAAGCAACTTGGGCTTTGGTAGAGCGAACAATCTTGGGATGCGGTATGCACTTGATCACAACTGTGACTATGTTTTTTTGTTGAATCAAGACACATGGGTGGAACCGGATGCTATAGAGTTACTCGTGAAATGTCATTTGTGCCATAAGGAATATGGTATTATTAGTCCTATGCACATGAGTGATGATGGTAAACAATTGAATTTTCTATTAGACGATGGTAATAGGAATTATAAATTGCTCAGTGATTTGTATTGTGGATCGGTAAAAGATGTTTACTCCATAACCTATGTTAATGCAGCGGCTTGGCTGTTGCCTAGAATTACGTTGGAAAAGATTGGCGGTTTTTGCCCGATTATCTTTCACTATGGAGAAGATGATGATTATTTGAATAGAGTTAGGTTCCACCGGTTCAAGATAGGGCTTTGTCCTTCAGCAAGAATCATCCATGATAATAGAAATGCTTTGGGTGAAAGTGCTGTTTTTTATAGAAAAGCCAATATTGATAAAATAGATGAATATTTGGATATTACAAAGCCTGTTGATCTGAACCAATTGAAGCGTTATTATTTGAGAAAAGTATTGCTTTCATTAGTTAGCAGAAAAATGGTTGTGCATAGAAGTGATTATTATAATCGCTACAAGTTTGTCAAAACGCATCAGAAAGAGATTGAGGAGTGTAGGAAACAGAATATGCAATTGAAATCAAATTGGTTATGATGCCATGAATGGGATAATTGAGGAAATAGTTGCAAGGATTTCTTGTTTGGCAACACATCCATCGTTTTGTATTAATGGCCAAGCATACAATTATTATCAATTTGGGGAACGGGTTTCCATCGTTCGGAGTTTGATCAAACAGCTAAATACATCAGAAAACATATTTGGTCTTGTCATCCACGACGACCTTGAAACCTATGCTTCCATCGTCGCGTTATGGATGGAGGGCAAGGCGTATGTTCCGATGCATCCGTTGCATCCGCACGAGAGGAATTTGGAGATTGTTCGTCAAGTTGGATTGGGTTATGTCATCGACACTTCAGAAACAACAAGGTTTTCGGGTTTGAATGTGATTAATCCAAAAATGATGGCATATTCGGGAGAGCATTTTAATGACTTTGTTTCCGCTTCAGACGATGCTCTCGCCTACATCCTTTTCACATCAGGAAGCACCGGGAAGCCGAAAGGGGTTCGTATTACTCGCGGCAACGTGGCCTCATTTATGGATTCCTTTTGGAAAACAGGCATTTCCGTCACGCCGGAAGACCGTTGCTTGCAATGCTTTGACCTGACCTTTGATGTTTCGGTCCAGTCTTTTCTGGTGGCTTTGACCCGAGGCGCATGCGTTTATACTATCCCATTCGGACAAGTGAAGTATCTCTATGTTGCTTCCCTGATTCACGAGCATCGCGTCACTTTCGGGGCTATGGCACCTTCTATGTTGACCTATCTGCGCCCCTTTTTCGGTGAGTTGGATGCATCGAGCTTGAAAACATGCATTCTTACAGCGGAGGCATGCCCTGTCGATTTGTTGGAAGAATGGAGCCATTGTGCCGTAAATGCGGAATTGTATGATTTCTATGGTCCCACAGAGGCAACCATCTATTGCACACATTATAAATATAATAGGGGAGAAGATAATCTTTCGTCAAACGGAATTGTTTCTATAGGCAAGCCTTTGGCCAATGTGAAATGGATTATTATTGACGAAGAAGGAAATGCTCTTCCTGAAATGGAAAAGGGGGAGTTGTGCTTGGCAGGGCCTCAATTGTCGCCCGGCTATTGGAACGATGACGAAAAGAACAAGGCTTCTTTCTTTGTGAAAAAGGTGAATGGCGAAGAAATAAGGTATTATCATACAGGTGATTTGTGTTATATGGATGTTTCGGGCAATCTTATGTATGTCGAGAGAATCGACAGACAGGCAAAGATACAGGGTTTTAGGGTTGAACTTTCTGAAATTGAGTTTCATGCCAGAGCGTATTTCCATAATGATGCAAGAGTCGTGGCTATGGCATATAATAATGTCCAAGGCCTCTCCGAGATTGCCCTGTTTGTTGAATCCGCTCCGATTGACACAGCAAAATTGTTATGCTATTTGCGAGAGAAGATGCCTGTCTATATGATTCCTTCTCAGGTCATTTTCGAGCCGTCCTTCCCAATCAATGGCAGTGACAAGATTGACAGAAAAAAACTAAGGAATAAATTGTCGTAATTATGGATAGAAAAGATGTTATGGAACGCATTGTCCCGATTGCGCGGGATGTGTTCGAGATGCCGGATCTGGAATTGTGTGATGCTTTGGATGCCACCCAGGTCGAAACTTGGACTTCGTATGCGTTTATGCAACTGCTCGGAAAAGTTGAAAAAGAGTTCGGGTTCAAGTTTACGATGATGGAACTGATAAAGATCCGGAATATCGGAACATTGGTTGATGTTGTCGTGCAGCATCAATGATTTTTATGGAAGAGAATATCGTAATTCATACCTATTCTGTTGCAGACCTGAAGAATTGGCTTTTGCACAATCAGTCGGCAAAGGGTCTTTCATCTGAGGTAATTGCTCCTACTCGTGCATTTGCCATTATGAACAATCCTTTTGTGACCGATGAAACCCGTGTGGTTTGTGCGTTGTTCGTAAACGACAAATTGGCTGCATATACGGCAGCATTTCCGGAAGTGTTGCAAAAACCTGAGAATCGGTTGGCTTGGTGGTTTTCAACGCTTTGGTGTGACGAAAAATATGCAGGTAGAGGTTTTGGCCTTGTTGTCGTCGGAACATTGTGCGAACTGATTGGGGAAGGGAATTTCTTTGATGCTGAAGGTGCCAAAGAAACTGTTGAGATTTTTAGGCTGCTCGGCCTCAAAAGCACAAGCATTCCTCGCTATGAGTTTGTTAGAAGAAAAATCCATACGGATACAATTCGGGGAAAATTGGCCTGGTGTCGCGAGGCTTTTTCGCAAAAGATTTGCGACCGTAGGAGACGGGTCTTGATGCATCAAATGGGTGACGATTCAAGTTATTTTGTCAAATACTCTCAATTTGTTGATGACGAAACATACGCATTTATTGAGGCGCACTCCGAAAAAGATGCATTGCTGAGAAAGCAAGAAATGTTTGATTGGATATTGCAATATCCGTTTGTACAGGTCTCTCCTCTTTATTGGCGTGTTCCTTTTGAGAATATCTTTACTTCAACTGTTAAGAAACATAAATCATTATGTTGTAAAGTTTTTTCAGATGGCCAAATGGCTGGAGTGTTTGTTTTGACAATATGGGAAGATGCTATAAGTGTAAAGTATCTATATTATGAAACAGAGAGATCCGAAACGGTCTTTCGTGCCATAGTTGACCATTTACTGACATTAGATGTTGAAGCATTTGAGACGAATGACCCTTGTTTATCTGATTACGTTTCCATATTAAGGATATTCACTAAGCACTTGGTCACTCCAAGGTCGTTTTCTTATCCCCAAGATTTCGTATTAATGAATGGGTTTAAGATTCAAGCTGGTGAGGGAGATATGTTTTTGTAATCCAGAAAAGTGATTTGTTTATTGAGCCGATGCATAAAGGAGAAGCTGATATGCTGTTTTTCAAGCAAGTCATAATAAGTTGAAGATGGTTTTCTTCTTTGATACAAACAATCTCACTTTTTTGGAATTCCAAAATTGTAATAGCAAATAATTGAATATGAACGAAAAATTCTCAGTCCTTATCTCGAATTATAATAATGGGAAATTTATTTTGGACGCAATAAACAGCGTTAAGCGTCAGACTTATCCTAACTGGGAACTCATTATCATCGACGATTGTTCGACGGATAATTCTGTAGACATATATAAGAACCTTGAAAAGGATGACAGAATTCGAATATTCTTCAATGAGCATAATATGGGCCAAGGTTCCACGAAGCATCAATGTGTCCTTCGTGCTGAAGGGGAGATTTGTGGTTTTCTCGACCCTGATGATGCTTTGGCAGAAGATGCGGTTCAAGTAATGGTTGAAGAGCATCGTAAACATCCTGACGCAAGTCTGATTAATTCGACATGTTTTGAAACGGATAAGAATTTAAATGTTCTTTCTGTTTGTTCGTATGGTTGTTCTATTCCCTCCGGTCAGACTTTTCTTTCTTACAGGAAAGGAATCACCCATTTTGCTACGTTTAAGAAAAAGTATTATGAGAAGACTGAGGGCATTGGCACTTTTATGTTAAGAGCTCCCGATCATGATTTGTTTTACAAACTGGAAGAAGTTGGTAATGTGTATTTTGTAGACAAGCCGCTTTATTACTATAGGCAAAATACGGGTATGAATTTCTCTATAGGGGATGAAAACATGATAAAAGCCCATGCATGGGATCTCTATGCTATGATAAATGCTTGCAGGCGAAGGGGAATTTCCATAGAAAAAAATGCGCTTAAGTATGTGGATGTTTTTGTGAATTTCGGAATTAACAAGGGAGAGGGAAAAGTGAGGAGGTCAAAATCATATAGACTTGGGCACTTTTTATTGCATCCAATTGACTCAATTCTAAAACGTCATAAGGGATAGAATGGGAAAAATGTGGAAGCTATGGACGCATTGGTTAATGCAATTAAAAGAAAATGGACTAGGTTGCGCTTTAGGTCTGTTCGTGTGTTTTGTTTCCATCATGTGAGCGATATTTTTGACCCCGATACGATGTGGGAATGTGACTGGACTCAAACAGATGCTTTTAAGCGGAATGTTTTGGCACTGAAGAAGAAATATACTTTTATTTCTTTGGAGGAAGCGTACAATCATATTTCTTGTGACAAGTTTAGAAACACAAATTATGCAGTGTTGACTTCCGATGACGGCTGGGCTTCGTTGAAAAACATTCTGCCTTGGTTAGCTGAAGAGAAGATTCCTGTTACTTTGTTCTTGAATCCTTTGTATATGGATGGAAAGCATTTTCAAAGTAGGGACTCGGAAGAATTTCTGACAAAGGAAGAAGTGGTCTTTTTGGTGGAGCGATATGAACCTTTAATAACTATAGCTTCACACGGTTGGTCGCATGATGATTGTTTGAAAATATCGATGGAATCTTTTAAAGAATCTGTGCGCAAATCGGAGGAGTACTTGATGAACATCAAAGGGAAAGTGCCATTTTATGCATTTTCATTTGGGAGGCATTCTAACAAGCAATTGGAGTATTTGGGTCAGCAAAACCTTGTGCCTGTTTTGATGGACGGGATGGTAAACTATGACGATGTGTCTTGTATACATCGGGAGTGTATTGATGATGAATGATAATAATGATCAGTTAATGCTTACCTTTGTCGTCCCGTGCTACAATGTTGAGAAGTATGTCCAGCGTTGTTTGGATAGCATATATGCCTGTGGATTGGAGGAAAATTGTTTTGAAGTGCTATGCGTGAATGATTGTTCACCGGATAATACGATTAATATTCTGAAGTCGAATCAAAAGAGCCGCAGCAATCTGAGGATTATCAATCATAAGTCGAACAAGGGGCTTGGTGGTGGACGAAATACTGGAATCAGGGAAGCACGAGGAGAGTATCTTTGGTTTGTTGATTCGGATGATGAAATTGTCGCGGATGGCCTTGCAGATGCTATAGATATGGCTATGGAAGACGCTTTGGATGTTTTGTGCTTTAACTATTGCAGGATTGATGATGGGGGAGGGTTGTTGTCGAAGCACAAGGTGTTTGGTAGTTCATCCGTTGGAAACGGCTATTCTTTCGTGAAAGAGGTTTTTCCGTATGGGATTGTTAATCATTTGGGTTTTGTTTGGCGGTTTTTGTTTCGGACAGGGTATTTGAGATGTCACAATCTTTTTTTTCCTGAGCAAGAGCATTGGGAAGACACGGTGTTTATGCCGAAATCCATTCTTTTGGCTGAACGCATAGCCTCTGTCCCTCAAGTGTTTTATGCCTATCGTGTCAACCCCGATTCAATTTCTGGTGTTTTTGGCAAGGCATATCCTGCCAAGTCGATTTATGATTTCTCTTTTTGTGCAGGGAGAGACCTGCTTCGGTTTTCTGAAGAAGTAAAAGACGATATGTTGAGAGACTCATTCAGGAATACAGCGATTCAAAAATACATCAACGGCTTTGCAATACATCTTTTTAGGACAAGTAAAAAGGAACGCAATCGCTTTTTTGGATTGATAAGGGAACGAAAGGAAGAAGTGAAGTCTTTGAAGCGGTATATGGACTTGTTGAATAGGGTGATGCTTATGCCATTATTTGGGCCGTTGGCTACCGATTTGATGTCTATGGTTTATATGATGAGAAGAAAACAATGGGTATAAAGTCTAAGATTAGAACTCGAATTGGGAGGGTTAGAGATAGTATAGGTGTGTTTCTGACTTGGATGGAAAATGAAATCCCTTCTTACCGTCATTACAGATTATACAAAATATATTCTGCACGATATAAGAATTACTTAGAATTACGGCATTTCGAAAACAAGAAAGCCGAGGGAGAAGATGCATATTTGGAGAAATGGAAAGCCTTAAGCCCAAGAGTGGAGCCATATTCATATAGATTTTTCAGCCATTATTGCGGTCATACCCCTAACATTGTTCCAGAGGATATAGGACATTCCTATATAGAAGATGTCTTGAATCCCCGTGCATTGCGACCTGCTTATTATGACAAGAATCTTTTCGGTGAAATTATTGGGAAAGAAAATGTCCCTCGCACGATAGTCTGTAGGGTAAATGGCGGTCAATTGTTGGATGCAGAATTTAGGTTGGCCGAAAAGGAACTGCCAGAATATATTGGCGAGACGGAAAGCCTCATATTAAAGCCAAGTGGGGATTCCCGTTCTGGCCGAGGTGTTGTCAAGTTCATAAAGAAAGGTGACGTGTATGTTTCAACAGATGGCAAGACAACATTGTCAAAAGCGTTTCTTGAATCTTATCGTGAGGATTTCTGCCTGCAAGAAGCTGTAGATCAGCATATTTTTATGAAAATGCTTTGCGAGACATCTAACAATACTATTCGATTGTTTTTGTATCGTTCCGTGAAAGATGAGAAACCAAGGGTTACAGCGTCGGTCATACGAATAGGAAAGAATGGTGTCTTTGCTGACAATGCTTGTGCAAGTGGAATGTTTGTTGGGGTCAATGTGGCAACGGGTGAAATGGGAAAGTATGTCGTCGACCAGTATGGAAACAAAGAAAATGTTTGGAATGGTATGGATTTCTCCCGGAGTTCGTTCATTGTTCCCCAATGGAAAGAAATTGTTTCATTTGCAGAGTATGTTAGTAATAGGATACATCATCATCGATTAATGGTGCTTGATTTGGTTTTGAAAAATGACGGAAAACCAATCTTGACCGAGTATTATATTGATTGGTTCGGCTTTTGGATCTATGAGTACACGAACCAAGAAGTGTTTGGCGAATTTACTGATGAAATCATAGATTATTGCAAAAAGATGAAAAAGAATTAGTGTCCAATAAGAATCTGGGCGATTGAAAGTTGGTTGTTTAGCGTAAAAGCACAAAAAACAAGTTTTATGAATTCAAGCGAGATAAAAAACTCAATTCCAGTAATAAAATTCATTCCGGGGCCTCGGAAGATAAAGAGATTATTGTTCGAAAAGGTAAAACTGCCATATTTAATGCGTTTCAGGAGTTGGAAATATGCTGATTATCTATTCAAAAGGAGATTTGGATATTCAATTGATTGGGAACACCCAAGAGATTTGAACGAATGGATGAATTATTTGGAACATAAGACTGACACTTCGGAATGGACTCGGCTCGCAGACAAGTATGCGGTTCGCAAGTTTGTTGAGGAGCGAGGATTGGCGCACATCCTTTTGCCACTCTATGGGAAGTGGGAAAGCCCTTCCGACATCGATTTCGATAAGTTGCCTAAAAGCTTTGCCATGAAGACGAATGGAGGTTGGGGAGATGTGATTCTTGTTGAAGACAAAGACAAAATTGACCAAGTAAGCATAAGAAAAAAAATGAGGCAGGCTATTGCACAAAAAGATGCATTTTTTTTAAGGTCGGCGGAACCTCATTATCTTGGAATCAAACAAGTTGTCATTTGCGAACAACTTATTACACCTACTCCGCTGGAATATAAGATTTTTTGTTTTCACGGAGAACCATTGTGCGTTTTGGCATGTAGCGATCGTGATGTGGTGGCGCATACGGTTAACTGGGTGTTGTATGATTTGGATTGGAATAGAAGATTAGATTGGATGGCTCCAGCGTTCAGAAAAGACATTGAAATCGAAAGACCTTCTCGTCTCGGTGAGATGATAGAGTATTCTAAAGTGTTGTCAAAAGGTTTTCCTCATGTTCGCGTGGACCTCTATGCACCAGACGATCATGTGTATTTTAGCGAAATGACATTTACCTCTACTCAGGGTAGAATAAATTGGTGTACTCCGGAGTTCTTGAGATTTATGGGAGATAAGGTTAGGGAAGGGATGGCATTGGAGAACAAGTGATAGTTGAGGACAGGAAAACGCAACAAATAATGTCAGACATACCAATCCTCTTATTAGCTTTTAATCGCCCTGAGCATACCCGCAGAGTGTTGGAGACCATTATGGCCGCCAAACCGCAAGACTTGTATGTTTTTCAGGATGGTGCTCGCAATGGCAACGATGATGATTTGAAGAAATGTGAGGATGTTCGTCAGGTGGTTGAGAATTTGGCAAGAAGGGGGCAAGTCCGGTTACATACGAATTATTCCAAAAAGAATTTAGGTTGCGGCGCCGGACCCATGACTGGCATAGGATGGTTCTTCAACCAAGTGGAGATGGGCATCGTGATGGAGGATGACTGCTTGCCTCACCCCGATTTCTTCGGCTATTGCGAGGAACTGTTGCTAAGGTATAAGGATGTCGACAAAGTCCGATTCATCAATGCTACATTATATGACAACAGGTGGCAGTGCGAGGCTTCATACGACTTTTCCCGCTATATGGTGACTGGCGCTTGGGCTGGCTGGAAGCGTACTTGGCAAGGCTTTGACTTGGATTTGAAGGCTATGGATGCAAAAGGTTTTCGCAAGCAGGTCTTGCATCTGACCGATAATAGGGCGGAGGCCAATTGGTGGTATTCAATTGTCAATGAAATCCAAAGGGATGAACAAAAAAAATCATATTGGGACTACCAAATGCAAATCCACTTGTTCCGAAACAATGCAATGACCATCCATCCGCAACACAATTTGGTGAGCAATATCGGCTTTGATGGTGCGGGAACTCACACGCTAAGCAATTACGACAATCGAGGCAACCGTGAGATGTTCCCGATTCTGCCTTTGACGTATCCAGCGGAGCAAATTGTTGACAAAAAGCGTGATGCCTATTGTTGGGCCAAGGCTAAAAGTCAAGGCTGGCTGAAAGATGAGGTGGATTATCTGTATCAAAGGCTGTTATGGTCGGATGGTATGGGTCACAAGTTGTTGATGGCTTATAAGAAACTGAGAGGTAAAGGAATCAATTCAAAGAAGGTATGAGTGAGCGACCTTTGAAAGTTCTTTCTGTCTGTACTTCGGATTCAGGTGGCGGGGCACCTCGTGCGGCCTATCGAATCCATCAAGGTGTGCGTGGACTTGGCATCGATAGCAGAATGCTTGTCAAGAACAAGCATTACAAGGATGAAAATGTTATATCGATAGACGATTTCATCCCTCATAACTTTTTCTATCAGGCTTGTGATTGGGCGGGTGAAAAGATCAAGAACAAAATCCAACATTTGCGTTGGAATCGCTATCCAAAGCGTGATCAGGTCTTTATGTCAGACTTGCGCGGAATGGATTTGTGTGGCGCTTTAAAGAAGTTGGATTATGATGTGCTACACTTGCATTGGATAAACAGGAGGTTCATTCAAGTCAAGGATTTGCCGAAAGACAAACCTGTTGTGTGGACTTTGCATGACAGTTGGCCGTTTTGTGGAATTTGCCATTATTTCTTGGAATGTGAAGCATATCAGCAGCAATGTGGCTGTTGCCCTTTCCTTCATTCCAACAAGGCCAACGATTTGAGTCACAAGGTTTGGAAAAAGAAAGCGGATGCTTATAAGGATTTAGATTTGCATATCGTATGTCCGAGCCGTTGGTTGGCCGATTGCGCCACGCAGAGCAGCTTGTTTGGAAGGTTCCCCGTTGAAGTCATCCCAAATTGCTTGAGCGTTGAGGAATTTCGACCGCTTGATGAAAATGGAGTTTCGTCCCGATGGCAAAAACTTCAAGAGATTGGACAAAAGAAACCTTTGTTGTTGTTTGGAGCTGTCAATGCGGCACAAGACAAGATCAAAGGTTTTGCTCATCTGATTGCCGCCTTGAAACTCTTGGAGCGTCAAGGCCACAAGAATGATTTCGAGTTGGTCGTTTTTGGCGCAACGCAATCGGAACTGAGTATGAATGTGGACATCCCGATACATTTTGTTGGATATGTGGATAATACCAAGGAATTGGTGGCGTTGTATAATCTTGCCAGAGTGATGGTGGTACCTTCGTTGACGGAAAATCTATCATACACCATTATGGAAAGCCTTTCGTGCGGCACGCCTGTGGTGGCCTTCAATATCGGGGGTAATGGTGATATGATTGAGCATAAAGTCAATGGGTATTTTGCCAAGGAAAAGGATGATGCTGATTTGGCTGAAGGGATTCTTTGGTGCCTTGAGAATAATGTGGATGATTGCCTTGGGAATGCAGGACGAGAAAAAGTGTTGAGGGAGTACACTTGTGATTCGGTATGTCGGAAATACAAAGTGCTGTATGAAAGCGTCTTAAAATAATAGTAATGCTTTTCTCCATCATCACCATCAATAAGAACAACGCTTTTGGACTTGAAAAGACTATGCAAAGCGTGGCAGCTCAAACTTACAAGAAGCTTGAGTACATCGTCATTGACGGTGCATCGACCGATGGCAGTGTTGAGGTGATAAAGAGATATGAAACCCAATTTGCGCACTTGAAATGGGTTTCGGAGCCAGATTCAGGCATTTATTACGCTATGAACAAAGGCATCAGAATGGCTTCGGGTGAGTATGTTCAGATTCTCAATTCGGCAGATTGTCTTGCTTCAGATGAGGTTACGGAACGGATGATGAAGGCTCTTACAGAAGCGGGTTGTCCATCCATATTGTATGGCAATATGATAAAGTGCTTTCCCGATGGTCGCAGAATGGTCGACAAGTGCTTCGCAGGACAGGAAATATCGATGCTGGGGATGTTCACAGGCACTCTGAACCACGACCCAGTCTATATCCGTCGTGAATTGTTCGAGAAATATGGCTATTACGATGAAAGCCTAAAGATTGTTTCCGACTGGAAATGGTATTTGCAATCCATCATTTTAGGTGGCGAAAAACCACGATATGTCGATATGGATGTCACTTTGTTCGATATGACTGGCATCAGCGAGACCAACAAGGATTTGGACAAGACCGAGCGCAAACAGGTTCTGGAACAATTGTTTCCCAAGACCATCTTGACTGATTACGAAAGATTTGCTTTCCCGATAGACCAAATCAAACGGTTGCAAAGGCATCCTTGGGCTTATAAATTGATGTGGTTCTTGGAACGCTGCCTGTTTAAGGTGGAGAAATACCAACGCAAGAAGAACAGCATTTCACAATACAAATGAGATTTTCTGTTATCATACCGCTCTACAACAAAGCACCTTACGTTGCCAAAGCCATCAATAGTGTGTTGGCCCAGTCATTCACTGACTTTGAGTTGGTTATTGTGGATGATGGTAGCACGGACAGCTCTTTGGAGGTTGCTCAAAAAGTCATTCAGGGTCATAATTGTTGCCGATTGATTAGGCAAGAAAACTCAGGTGTCTCGATGGCCCGAAACAATGGTGTGGCCGTTTCGCAAGGGGATTACCTTTGTTTTTTGGATGCTGACGACTGGTGGGATCCAACTTTCCTTGAGGAGATGTCGAAACTGATAGAAGAATTTCCCGACGCAGGCATCTTCGGTACCAACTATACCATCGTCAATGAGACCAAACGGAAGACCCGAGTGGCCAACATCGGGGTGGGACAAGGCTTTGAAAAAGGGTATATCAACTATTGTAAAGTGTATGCCAAGACTTTGGCTATGCCTTTATGGACCGGTGCTGTATGTGTGCCTCGTTGGGCTTTCGTTGAAATGAAAGGATTTCCTAAAGGAATCAAGTTGGGAGAGGATTTTTTGTTGTGGATTCGCCTTGCCTTGAAATATAAGGTGTGCTTTTTGAATAGACCTTTGTCTTATTATAACCAAGATGTGGAACTGGCAAATAGAGGTGTGGGAAAGCTGTATGACCCCAAGCAACACATGCTATGGAATTTGGATTTTTTATCGGAAGAGGAAGCATCTAACTCGGATTATAAGCAGTTGGTAGATAATTTAAGGACGTATGGTCTGTTTCCATATTATTTGTCAAAGAATTACCATTCTGAAGCAGTACAAGAGCTGGAGAAAGTGGAATGGGTCGCGCAGCCAGAAAAGACGAGGCGTGAGTATCGAAAACCTATTGTTCAGCTAAGGTTGGAATACGCATTAAAACGATTTGGGTCTAAGCTGAAACACTTATTTTAGAAGATAAACTGATAAACGATAACCATGATACCAAAAATAATCCACTATTGCTGGTTTGGCAGAGGCGAGATGCCAGAATTGGCCAAAAAGTGCATCGCTTCTTGGCATAAGTATATGCCCGATTGGAAATATAAGCTTTGGAATGAGGACAACTTTGATGTGAATAGCGTTCCATATACGAAAGAGGCATACGAAGCTCGTAAGTTTGCTTTTGTGAGCGATTATGTCAGGCTATGGGCACTGAAAACGGAAGGCGGATTATATTTGGATGTGGATTTTGAAGTATATAAATCATTCGACGATTTATTATGTTGGAGTGCATTTGCAGGTTTTGAGGGAAGCAAATATTTTCCTGTGATGATGGGGGTGATAGCAAGCACTCGTAATGGACTTTGGGTGAATGAGATGCTAAACTATTATCAGGATAGACATTTTGTGATGGAAAACGGAGCTTACAATATGACAACTAATGTGAAGTATTTGTCTGAAAAAATGACTAAGCAAGGGTTCTCTCCTAATGGTAGAGAGCAGAATTATAAGGATTTGCACATTTTCCCAGTTGATTATTTTTGTCCTAGACAGACTTCTGGTGATTATCTGCGTTCAGATAATACATATTGTGAGCATTTGGGTTTAGGATCTTGGGCTGAATTTGGAAGTGGATGGAAAGTTTTAGTGGGTAGAATAGTTGGGCAAAAAAATATGACTCGAATAATTAAATTGAAAAGAAAAATAATCGGATAACTATATTTAAAAATTAGAACAAAGTATGTTAACCTATTTCCCAAAATACTTTTCGTCAAGGGCGATTACTTGTTATGTTGTCACTCTGGCAGCCATTAGTCTTGTTTTCTGGAGCTATGCAATGCCTTTCCAGTTTATAATGTTTGGCTTTGTGGCTGTGACAGTGTTCTTTGTCTATTCCAATCAATTGACACAAAAGTGGCATAGCTTTTCTACCAAGACATTTGTTAAGAAACTATTCACGACGGCCATGGTAATACGTATCGTATATGTTGTTTTCATTTATTTCTATTATATAGAAATGACAGGACAACCTTTTACATATCAAGCAGGAGATGAGCTTTTTTATCATACAGTTGCAGAAACCTGGAGAAACTATGGATTTGAGGGATTCAATGGCCAATTGGATGGTATTAGTTTTTCCGATACTGGTTATCTTTGGTGGTTGGGTTTTGTGTATTTTGTTTTGGGAACGCATGTCCTTCCAGCGCATCTTGTTAAGTGTGTGATGGATGCTTTTTCCTGTGTGCTTATATACAATTTAGCTAAGCGTAATTTTGGCGAATATGTAGGTCGTATTGCTGCCGTTTTCTGTATGTTGATGCCCAATATGTGGTATTATTGTGGAGTAACCTTGAAGGAAACAGAAATGGCTTTTTTGACCATTCTATTTGTTGAGCGTGCTGATTTGGCTTTGCGCTCTAAGAAAATCACGGTGAAAAATTTGTTGTTGCCTGGAGTCATTATGCTAGCAATGTTCACTTTCCGAACCGCTTTGGGTGCGGTTTTGGTGGCTGCATTGGTGGCTGCCATCATTATGAGTTCAAGCAGACAGCTACAGACATGGCAAAAAGTGTTGTATAGCATTGTTTTTGGAATTTGGATGTTGTTGACGGTTGGCTCGGAAATTGTCGAAGAAACACAACAACTTTGGGAAGGCAGAACGACCAATCAGGAGGCTGGTTATTCATGGAGATCACAAACTAATTCTTTTGCCAAATATGCAAGTGCGTCAGTGTTCGCACCTTTTATTTTTACCATTCCTTTTTCTACTTTGGTTGCAATTCCTGGACAAGAGAATCAAATGATGCTGAATGGGGGTAATTTCATCAAAAACATTATGTCAGGATTGACCATTTTTGCGTTGTTTACATTGTTGATTCGAGGGGATTGGCGAAAACATGTGTTGCCTATGGCAGTGACGGCAGGTTATTTGGTCGTTTTGGTGTTCAGTAATTTCGCACATTCGGAACGTTTCCATTTCCCTGTGTTGGCGCTTGAGTTGATGTTTGCGGCGTACGGCATAAGTCTACTAAGTAACAAGCACAAGCGTTGGTATGTTTTGTGGCTTGTGGGTATTTTCTTCGCTAATTTCGCTTGGGCTTGGGTTAAGTTGGTCGGTAGAGGCTATTCGGTATGAGAATCCTTGTTGTCGCTTCCTTTAATAAGAACCGTTTTGCCCCGTTCATTGTTGAGCAAGTTGAAGCTCTCAAGAAACGAGGTTGCGAAATGGAATGTTTCGGTCTGATAGGCAAAGGATTTAAAGGGTATCTTGGGAATTTGCCTGCATTGAAACAAAAAATCAAGGAATTTCGTCCTGATGTCGTCCATGCGCATTATGGCCTTTCGGGCTTGTTGGCCAATATGCAACGAAAGGTTCCGGTTGTGACGACTTATCATGGCTCTGACATTAATGAAAGAAACCTGTTGCCTTTTTCAAAAATGGCTATGTTCCTTTCGGCTATGAACATTTTCGTTTCTCGGAAGATATTGGACATAGCCAAGCCTAAAAGGAGATTCGTTTTGTTGCCCTGTGGCATTGATTTGTGTGATTTGCAGCTGACGGGAAAGGCCGAGGCGCGACAAAGAATGAATTTGCAATTGGACAAAAAATATGTATTGTTTGCAGGCGCTTTTGATAATGAGGTGAAAAACGCTCCTTTGGCAAAAGAGGCTGTTTCGTTGTTGGATGATGAGAAAGTAGAATTATTGGAGCTGAAGGGGTACTCTCGTGAAGATGTGACCTTGTTGATGTGTGCCGCAGATGCTTTTTTGATGACTTCTTTCACCGAAGGCTCGCCGCAAGTGATCAAAGAAGCTATGGCTTGTGGCTGCCCGATTGTGAGTGTGGATGTCGGGGATGTGAAGGAAAGGACAGAAGGAATTGATGGATGCTATGTCGCAAAAACACGAATGCCGTCTGAATTGGCCGGTATGATAAAAGATGCTTTGAGATTTGGCAGGACAATAGGGAGAGAAAGAATTGTGTCTGATGGACTTGATAATAAGCAAGTTGTGGAACGTTTGGTTGAGTTGTATAAATCGGTGAATTAGTATGAGAATCGTAGAAGGAAATAGCATAGAATCCAAGTTGTGGGCTGAATTGGTGGAACAATCCGAGGTCGCCACTTGGTTTCAAACCGAGGAGGCATACGTTTTTTTCGACAGTTTGTCATTCCTTGAAGCGTTTGCTTATGCTGTCGAAAACGATGGACAGCTGAAAGGTGTGGCGGTTGGGTATATTCAGAAGGATGGAAAGGGACTGAAGCGGTTCTTTTCCAGAAGGGCAATTATCCTTGGAGGACTTTTGCTGGCGGATGACATTGCAGATGAAGAACTTGGAGCTTTGCTGAGCTCATTGAAGGCAAAACTGAGGAATAAAGTTATTTACATTGAGACTCGCAACTTCAACGATTACAGCCGTTGGCATAAGGTTTTCAATAATTGTAGCTTTGCCTATGAGCCACATTATGATGTTATCGTTGACACTTCTTCTATCGAAGCGGTAAATGGCAAGTTGGATAGGAATAGGAAAAGGAATATCAAGAAAGCTGTCGAAAACGGGCTGGTAATAGACAACAACCCAAGCGAAGCAGACATTGCCTCTTTTTACTCTTTATTGGATGACTTGTATAATACAAAAGTCAAGACACCACTCTATCCATTTGAATTCTTTGAAGAATTGCACAAGTTGCCCAATTCGCTTTTTTGTCTTTCCAAAGATGCTGAAGGTAAGGTTATTGGAGGCCTTGTATGTATTACAATGGTAGGGAAGGCCGTCTATGCGTGGTATGCTTGCGGGGATGATGGGCATCAGAACAAGAATCTTTTCCCTTCGGTGATGTCAAATTATGCGGGAATATGTTATGCTGCCGAAAACGGACTCCCTCGTTTCGATTTTATGGGGGCCGGCAAACCCGATGACGGTGGGTATGGCGTGCGTGATTTCAAATTGAAATTTGGTGGCGAACTTGTTGAATATGGGCGTTTTTCGTTTGTGTGCAATCGGTTGTTGTATGGGATGGGCAAGTTGGGGGTAAGTGTTTTGAAGAAGATATGAATATACTCATAGACATCAACCATCCTGCGCATGTGCATTTGTTTCGCAATGTATATGCTTTGCTTAACAACAATGGAAACAATGTGATGGTGGTGGTCAAAGAGATTCCTTCTGCAATGAAATTGCTCGAATTGTATGGTATCCCATACATCAACATAGGGAAGAAGGATGATGATTTGGCAAAGAAGGGTTTAGACCAATTGGTGTACGACTTTCGCATCTTGAAATTAGTGCGCCAGCATCATATTGATGTGGGTCTGGGGTCATCTATCAATTTGCCGCATGTCAGCAGGTTGTCTAAAATGAAAAGCATCATTTTGGATGACGATGATGATGAAGTGGAGCCACTTTTCGTCAAATTTGGCCATCCCTTTGCCGACACGATTCTTAGTCCGGTTGGTACGCCAAGAAAGGCGAAGAAAACGGTTTATGTGCATACTTACCATGAGTTGTCGTATCTTCATCCTAATCGTTTTAAGCCAGACCCAAGTGTGTTGAAAGATGCGGGCATTGAAGAAGGAAAGCCTTATTTCATCTTGAGATTCAATGCTTTCAAGGCGCATCATGATATTGGAGTTGTGGGCTTGACCATCGATAACAAAAGGCGTTTGGTCGAGTACTTGAGAACCAAAGGGAAGGTGTTTATCACCACTGAAAGGGATATTGATGATGAATTTAAGCAGTATCAATTGAAGGTTTCGCCCGATAAGGCACATTCCTTGATTTATTATGCTACAATGTTTATAGGAGACAGCCAAACGATGACTTCTGAAGCTGCTGTTCTTGGAACCCCCTCCATCCGTTGTAACACTTTTGTCGGTCGTATCCATTATCTCGAAGAAGAGGAGTACAAGTATGGCTTGACTTATGGTTTCCGCCCTGAACAGTCAGATAAAATGTTTCAAAAGATTGAGGAATTGCTTTCTATGCCTAATCTGAAAGAAGAATGGCAATTGCGCCGCAATAGGATGCTTTCTGAAAAAATAGATTATTCCCAATTCCTGACTTGGTTCATCGAAAACTATCCAAAAAGCTGGGATATAATGAAGGAAAATCCAGATTATCAATTCAGATTCAGATAATCCTCCGATTTGCTGCCAAAATAATCAGATATCGAACCAACGGTGACTGAGATGGATTTCACAATGAGTAAATATTGTGAATTGTTGCACGCAATGCAAGATAAGGGATATGATTTCATAACCTTTGGAAGGTATTGTTCCGGGAAAGAGACACTGTCGGACAAAAGGTTTGCCATTCTTCGTCACGATGTCGATTTGAAGGCTGAAAACTCATTGGCTACAGCAAGAATGGAGCATTCTCTTGGAATTCAGGCTTCGTATTATTTTCGTATCGTTCCTCGAAGCAACAAGGCTGAAATCATCAAAGCCATTGCTGATTTAGGGCATGAAATCGGTTATCACTATGAGGATATGACCATTTGTAATGGGAACGTACAGAAAGCGATAGTCCATTTCAAACATCAGTTGGATTATTTTAGGCAGTATTATCCAGTGGAAACCATTTGTATGCACGGCTCTCCAAGAAGCAAGTTTGATGGTAAGGATTTGTGGAAATCATACGATTACCACGATTTCGGAATCATTGGGGAACCCTATTTCGATGTCGATTTCTCGCGTGTGTTCTATCTTACGGACACAGGAAGGCGTTGGGATGGATTCAATGTGAGCATCCGCGACAAAATACCTTTTTATCAAGATGAATGGATAAAAAAGGGGCTCGTTTTTCATACGACAGACGATGTCATTGCAGCCATTGAAAATGAAAGGATTCCCAAACAGCTAATGATCACTACACATCCTCAACGTTGGACTGATGACAGAGTAGGTTGGATGAAGGAATTTGTGTCGCAATCGGTGAAGAATGTCGTGAAAAGGCTGTTGGTTTGGAACGGCTAAGACAGTTCTGCTGACATCTTTTGTTTTAGTTGAAAAAGAAATGGTCGCGATAAGAAAAATATTTGTACTTTTGCACGCTCATTTAATATGGATTGTTTTATGTCATTATAGATTTGAATTATGAAAAAGAATAGATTAGTTATCACTTTTATGCTGCTTTCTTTGGCAGTGTTTTCCAGTTCGTGCGTAACTTCGAAGAAGGTTCGCTATTTGCAGAATATGCCTATAGAAGGTATGCCGCTCAACAAGGATTTGGAGGCAACGGTGGCTCCATACGATGAGTTGAGAATCTATGTGCTGAACGGCGATGGTAGCAGTGATGAATTGGTCAGGCCGTTTAATTCGTTGCAAAACGTAGGTCTTGGTGGCAGTGGTGGTTATTATAGTTCTGGTTATCTTGTAGATATCAACGGCAATATTCAATTCCCGGTGTTGGGCGACCTGCATGTGGCGGGTCTTACACGTTTGCAATTGCAGGATACCATTGCTGCCCAACTCGAACGCAATGGCTATCTTAAAAACCCCTTGGTGGTTGCCCGCTTTTTGAATTTCAGGATTTTCTTCCTGAGCAGTTCGGGAGGTAAAGTTATCAACATCTCCAATGAACGTTGCACTTTCCTTGAGGCTTTGGCGATGTCGGGAGGCTTGGATTGGTATACGCGCCGCGACCGAATCGGGGTGATGCGTGAAGTCGACGGCAAACGTGTCATCCATTATCTTGACCCACGCTCCATTGAAGTGTTCAACGATGATTTTTTTGTTATGCAGCAAAATGACATCATTTTCACCGAGGAAATGTCCTACAAGTTTTTCAGTACCAACTTGAATACCATACTCGGATTGGTTTCAACATTGCTTTCCACCCTCTCAATTTACTCTTTGGTTTCTGGTTTTATCAAGAGTCAGCAACAGCAACATTAAGATAATGAAAATATTATAAAGTTAAAGTATAAGTTTGAATAAGTAAGATAATAGGTAAGAGAAATGGCTACAAATAATATTGATAATATCGACAACACAAAATTCAATGCTCGCCCAGACGACCCCAATAACTTTTTTGATGAAAGTGCCAATAGCGGTTTCAAGTTCAAGGATTTGGTATTTCTTATTGGGCGCAACCTGCATTGGTTCATTTTGTTCGCAGTAATTGGTGGTGCCATTGCATTTTATAGGGTAAGGCAAGAGGAAAGGATTTATTCCGCTTCATCCTCTTTGCTGATCAAGACTTCGACGAGTAGTGGCTCGGAATCATATCGTGGATCTGCTACCTTGAATAGGATTACAGGTGCTGGAGTCATCGTCAGTTCGGTTAACAACGAAATCATGATTATGAAATCGCAAACCATCGTGGAACACATGGTGCGCGATTTGAATTTAGGCACTTCCTATTGGTACAAGACAAAAGTCTCGGGACGTAATCGGGATTTATATAAAGAGTCGCCGGTTGAAGTGTCGTTTGTTGGAATGGACGAGCAAATGTCGGCTTCGTTTAGCTTGAAACCAGTTGACGAGGAGCATGTCGTCCTTAACGATTTTGGCAATGGCATCCCTCAAATGAAGGTGAAACTGAACGATACCGTGATTTCGCCTTTGGGTAAGTTGGTGATAAAACCTACTTGGCGGTATGGTGATTTTATCAATACTGAGATTGTTGTCCGTCACTCGCCTGTAAGTAGTGTGGCAAGCGGCTATAGAGGACGTATCAGGGTGGGTAGAGATAGTGATAGGAATGCCATCTTGAGGCTCTCGATTTCAGACACTTCGCCTCAACGTGCCGCCGATGTGCTGAACACTTTGATGGATGTCTATAACCAAGAATCCATCGATGACCAACAGCGCGTGCTTGACTATACCGAGAACTTCATCAATGAACGTATCGAGCTGTTGATGAGTGACATTAAGGACTATGAGCAAGTGTCGGTTGACTTCAAGCGGAGCCATAATATCATTGATACGAGGAGTTATGGACAGACATACGTCGCTACCAGTACGGCTATGACTGAGGCTGCCAAAAGACTTACCGTTGAGGTCGATATGGTGCGTTATCTGCTCAATTTCGCGAGAAATAACCAAGACCAAATCATACCACTTGGCGCAGTCACTGTGTCGAATGAAGCCACTTCAATCATTGCGAGATATAATTCGAATTTGGTGAAGATTGAAAAGTATAAGTCGGACGGAACGATGAACAATCCTGCGGCACAAGCCTTGGTTGAGGAGCAGGTCAATCTTCACGCGAGTATCATTAGGGCTTTGGAGACCAACCTAATGGGGTTGGAAGATCGCTTGGCCTCTGCCACGCGCGACCGTAATATCGCCAATTCCCAGATCCAAAGCGTCCCGATTGCCCAACAGGAACTCAATTCGACGTTGCGTATGCAGGGCATCAAAGAAAACCTTTATCTTCAATTGTTGACCAAACGCGAAGAATTGTTGATGACAAGCCCTCAGTTGGAATCAACGGGAAAAGTGATTGACTATGCTTATCCCAATTATAGTCCTGTGGCTCCTAATGAGTCAAAGACCACTATGATTGGTCTCGTGATAGGATTGTTGATACCTGTCGCTTTCTTGTTCCTGAAGAGTTTGCTCGACACGACCATCCATGACCGTGTGGACGTGCAGAAGTCATCGAATATTCCGTTCCTTGGCGAAGTTCCATTCGATAGGAATGTCGCTGGACACAAAATTGTCGTGCGAGAGAATGGGCGTGACTCACTATCCGAATCCTTCCGCCTCATCCGATCCACCTTGGAGTATATGAAGGACAGGAATGAAGGAGGCCATGTGGTGATGTTTACTTCGTTTATGGTTTCGTCCGGTAAAACATTCGTTTCCACCAACCTTGCCACGAGTTTCGCCTTGGCAAAACGTAAGACGGTCATCGTTGACTTGGATATTCGTAAAGGTACGTTGTTCAAGGTGTTTGGAGTCAACACCCGCGCTGGCGTGTCCAACTATCTTTCGGGCAAAACCGATTCCGTTGAGGACATTATTCATTCCGACCCCAATACTCCAGGTCTTGATATTGTTTTCTCCGGTCCCGTGCCTCCCAACCCGGCGGAACTTTTGATGAGTACCCGTTTGGAAGTCCTTATCGCCGAGCTTCGCAAACGCTACGAATACATCTTCCTCGATAATGTGCCCGTTGGTATGGTGGCTGATGCCGACATTGTGAAACGTGTGGCCGACACCACCATTATGGTGCTGAGGGCTGGCAAAACTGATAAGCGTTTGCTTTTCGATGTCGACAAGTTCTATAAAGACGGCTATTTCCCGAACCTTTGTGTCGTGCTTAACTCGGTCAACAGGAAGAAACGTGGTTATGGTTATTATGGCTATGGCTATGGTTATGGCTATGGTTATGGCTACGGTTACGGCTACGGTTATGGCTACGGCTACGGTTATGGTTACGGCAATGAGGAAGAAAAGAAAGAGAGGAAATGGTATGAGAAATTGTTCCACTGGAAGCATCACCATCATCACCACCACCATCATCACCATTCCAATGAAACGCATGTTGCCAGAATGAAAGATGACGGAAAAGAATAAAAACTGAAAAGAGATGTTTGGTTTTCGACATAAGTTGCCGGAGGATTTCTTCCAAGGTGCGTTTGATGTGCATTGCCATTTGCTGCCGGGCGTGGATGACGGTTTCGAAACGGCTGAACAATCGCTTCAGGCTTTGAAGAAACTTGAAGAGCGAGGTGTGAAAAAGATGATTCTGACGCCTCACTTCATGAAAGACTATCCTGACAACAACCGAGCCATCATTTCGGCTGAGTTTGAGGCTTTCAAGGCGCAAGCGGCTGAGGCTTGCAAGATCGAATTTCGGCTTGGAGGTGAATATATGCTTGATGCCGGTTTTATGGAGCGTTCAAAGGAAGGCTTCCTTTCTTTGGATAAGGCTGGCACTTATGTTTTGTGCGAAACGTCTTACTTGATGTATGAGCCTGGCATCACGGAGATGCTTTACGATGTTATGTGCGATGGCATTATCCCCGTCATTGCCCATCCCGAAAGATATGAATATGCCAACAGGAACAACTATTTGCGCTGGCGCGACAAACGTTACAAGTTCCAGCTCAATTTGCTTTCTTTGGCCGGAGCCTACGGCGATCCTGCTTTTGTTAAATCGCATACCATGCTCAAGGAAGGTATGTATGAGTACGTTGGGTCGGATATGCACGGCTTGAGCAACTTCAAGCGTTTTCTGCCTGAAATCAAGCTTTCGACCAAGGAGATGGATCAACTTCTGGTTTTGAAGGAGAACAACAAGAAACTGTTTGAATAATCATCCGTTTGGATTGAAATGAAAATCCCGATGAGCCATGGCTTGTCGGGATTTTCGTGTTTTGGGCGGTTTGATAGGGCAGTCCTACTATGACAGCCCTATCAAGCCGTGCTTCGTTTGCGTCATTTCAACCCTCTGGCTTTCAGATAAGGTTCATAATCGGGGTCTTGGCCACGGAATTTGCGGTATTGCACCATTCCTTCGTCGTTGCCGCATTCCTGCAAGCAGTTCTTTCGGAACGAGGCGGCCAGTTCAGGATTGAACAAGTCGCCTGAACTCTTGATGAAGTTGAAGGCATCCTTGTCCAAAACCTCGGCCCAAGTGTAGGCATAATATCCGGCACTGTAGCCGCCGTTGAAGATGTGGGCGAAGTTTGTGCTGCGGTAACGGGGCAAGATTTCGGGCATCAGGCCGATGGCATCCATCTGCTGCTTCTCGAAAGCATCCACATCAAGCGCGTTGATTTCGTCAATGGAGGTGATTTCGTGGAATTTCATGTCCAAAATTGAGGCGGCGATGAGTTCTGTGGTCATAAAGCCTTGGTTGAACAAGGCACTGTTCTCAATCTTGGTGATGAGGCTGTCGGGCATAGGCTCGCCGGTTTTGTAATGCTTGGCGTACATGCGGATGACCTCTGGCTCTGCCACCCAGTTTTCCATGATTTGCGAAGGCATTTCCACATAGTCGTGGGGCACATTGCCGCAGGTGCGGCTGTAGAGGCCATCGGAGAAGAAGGCGTGCAGCGAGTGGCCAAACTCATGCCACATGGTCTCGGTTTCGTCCCAAGTGAGCAGGGCAGGGGTGTCGCCCGAAGCAGGGGTGAAGTTCATCACAAGAGAAACGACAGGATAAATCTTCTTGCCGTTGATGTCGTGGCCGCTTTCGCGGAAACTGGTACACCATGCGCCGCCGCTCTTCGATTCACGCGGATAGTAGTCTAAATAGAGGATGCCGAGGAAATCGCCGTTGGCTTCCTTCACCTCGTAGGTTTCCACGCCGGGATAGTAGATGGGCAAGTTGGTGTTTTGTGTGAATGTGATGCCGTACAACTTGTTGGCAGCCATGAACATACCGTTGCGCACATTGTCCACTGTGAGGTAAGGCTTGATGTAATTCTCGTCGAAGTCGTATTTGGCCTTGCGGAGTTTTTCGGCGTAGTACCACCAGTCAAAGCCTTGTATTTCAATAGCCTCGTTCTCTTCGTTTTCACATTCTTTGTCGGAGATTTCTTGCATTTCGGCAAGTTCCTTCTTAGCTAACTGTTGTGCGGGATTGAATATGTCGATGAGGAACTTGTCAACGGTCTTGGAGTCTTTTGCCATGTTGACGGCCAAAACATAGTCGGCAAAGTTTTCATAGCCAAAGAGTTGTGCCTTTTTCAGCCTCAACTCCAGCATTTGCTTGATAAGGGACTTGTTGTCATATTCGTTGTTGTTGTCGCCGCGATTGTAATATGCTTCGTACATTTGCTTGCGCAGATGGCGGTTGTTGGCAAATTGCAAGAAAGGAATTAGGCTGGGCTTCGAGAGCGTAAACACCCATTTGCCTTCCATGCCATCGTTTTTGGCTTGCTCGGCTGCGGCATCGATGCTGGTTTGAGGCAGACCGGCGAGATTCCAATCTTTGTCAATGACGAGTTTGTAATTGGCGTTCTCTTTCAGGAGGTTGTTGCCAAATTGTAGGCTCAAGGTGGAGAGTTGCTCGTTGATTTGGCTCAGTTCGGCTTGCTTGTCGGCAGGCAGGGCGGCACCGTTGCGCACGAAATCCTGATGGTATTTTTCTACCACTCGGATTTGTTGGTCGTCCAAGCCCATTTCGTTGCGGTGTTGATACACATAGTCGATGCGCTCGAAGAGTTTCGGGTTCATCATGATGGCGTCGCTGTGCTTCGAGAGCATGGGCAGCACCTGCTCGGCGATGGCAATCATTTCGTCGTTGGTGAGGCACTCATTGAGGTTGAAGAACACATTGCTGACGCGATTCAAAGTCTGCCCTGACTTGTCGAAAGGCAGGATGGTGTTTGCGAAAGTCGGGGTTTCAGTGCTGTTGGCAATGGCCTCGATTTCAGTCTGTTGCTCTTTGATGCCCGCCTCAAAGGCTGGCAGATAGTGCTCGTTCTTGATTTGGTCGAACGGAGGCACTTGGAAGGGTGTCGTGTATTCCGTGAGGAAAGGATTGGAGGTTGGGGTTTCCGTTTTTGGCTCGTTTTTGGAAGTGCACGACGCCAATGTGATTACGCTTAATGCAATCATGTTGATGAGTTTTTTAGCCATAATTTTCAATAATTTGATGTGAGTTTGAACATGCAAAGATAAAAATTGTTGCAATTTTCTCATGCTTGAAAGAAAAACATTATTTTTGTAGTCGGATTTCTATGCAAAAATTAAAACAAGATATATGAGCTACATTTGCTGGGACAAAAAGAAATTAGTCAATCTGGAGTTTTCGCTCACTCGTGAAGTGTTGCGCTCCAATGCTTTAGGGGCTTTTCTTGCCACAACTGTGATTGGCTGCAACACAAGGAAATACCACGGCCTATTGGTGGTTCCGCAGCCGCAATTGGACAACAACAACCATGTGCTGTTGTCGAGCCTCGACGAAACCATCATCGAAAACAAGGAAGAATTCCATCTTGGTGTTCACATGTACCCCGATGGCGTGTTTGCGCCGCGAGGCCACAAATACATCCGCGATTTCACTGCCGACCCAATGCCAAAACTGACTTACCGCATCGGTAACGTGGTGTTGGACAAGGAGTTGATTTTCTCCTCAACGGAGGCACGGCTCTTTGTGCGGTACACTTTGCGCGAGTCGGCTGTGCCCATCACGCTGCGCGTTTTGCCTTTCTTGGCTTTCCGCAACGTCCACATGCTGACACACGAAAACTACGATGCCAGCCGAAAGGTGGAATTGGTGAAAAACGGTGCTTCGTGGCAACTCTATAAGGACTATTCGAGGCTATATCTGCAATTTTCGAAGTCGGCTGAATACACCCATGTGCCGCATTGGTACTACAATATGTTCTACATCCGCGAGCAAGAACGGGGATATGAAGCCACTGAGGACCAATTTGTTCCGGGCTTCTTTGAACTCCAAATGAAACAAGGCGACTCGGTGATTTTGTCGGTGAGTTTGCAGGAGGAAAATCCCGCTGCCATCAAACGGCAGTGTGAGGCAGAAGTGAAACGGTTGTTGCCCCAAACGAGCTACGAGGACTGCCTCTTGAAAGCCGCGCAGCAGTTCATCATCCGCGATGCGCAAGGCACAAGGTTATGGGCGGGCTTCCCTTGGTTCGGCAGTTGCAGCCGCGACACCTTCCTTTCGTTGCCGGGCATCGCTTTGGCGCAAGGCGACGAAAAGACCTTCACGGAGGCCATCGATTATCTCGTTTCGAGGATGCAAGGGCCGTTTTTCCCGCACCGCTATTACCAGAAGAGCCTGTATTTCACGGCAGTCGACTCGCCGCTGTGGTTCTTCTATCTGCTGCAACTTTATGAGAAGATGCTCGGCAAGAACAAGAAAGACATCTGGAAGAAATACAAGAAACCGATGACGACCATCCTCGACAGCTTCATCGCCGGCACTGATTTCAATGTCCATGTTTTGGAAAACGGTTTGCTTTATGCCGGTAACCGCGACTTGGCCTTGACTTGGATGAACGTATTCGCCCAAGGCAAGCCATGGACACCGCGCACGGGCTTGGCTATTGAAGTCAATGCACTGTGGTATAATGCTTTGCGATATGCGATGGAACTGCTGAAGGTTGCCGACCCGAAAAACACTTTGCTGAAAAAATGGCAAGCGGTGGCCGAAAAGGTTGAATCATCCTTCGCCGACACCTTTATTAATAAAGAGGCCAACGGATTTTACGATTTCGTCAACAGCACCGAGAGAAATACGCAAGTGCGCCCCAATATGATGATTGCTGCGGCATTGCCCTACACGCCGATGACCGAGAGCATGCAGAAACGCGCCTTCGACATTGCCCATTCTGAATTGCTGACAACCAGAGGCATACGTTCACTTTCACCTAACGATGAGAGCTACAAGGGCATCAGCATTGGTAACCATAGCGAGCGCGAAAGGGCTTATCACAACGGCACGGTGTTCCCTTGGCTGATAGCGTTTTATGCCGATTTGTCGGTGAAACTGTTCGGGAAGACCTCGCTGCCGTATTTGGAAGACCTTTACGACGGTTTCGAGGAGGCTATCAAGGACAACGGTATCGGAACTGTGTCGGAGATTTACGACGGCAATCCCCCTTACGAGGCACGCGGATGCATCTCGCAATCAACGAGTGTGGCTGCCTTGCTTTACCTGCATTACCTTATTGACGAACTAAATAAGAAAGGAGGCTCAAAATGAGAGTCTTGATGTTTGGGTGGGAGTTTCCGCCCCATATTACCGGCGGCCTTGGAACGGCTTGCTTCGGTATGACCAAAGGTTTGGCCAAAAACGATGTGGAGGTGCTTTTTGTGGTGCCTCGTGCATACGGCGATGAGGACCAATCGAACCTTCGCCTGCTCAACGCCAGCGACGTGACCATCGACATCGACCACGAGAAAGACCGTAGCTATTGGGAACGTGTGCAATATATGGAAATCGGGTCGAACATCATTCCCTATGTCGGGCCGGAACAATTTGCCAATGTTTTGGAAAGCGACCGCCATGTGGTGGAAAACTTCAGCCACACGGGTTCGGTGTTTGCGCGCAACTACCAGTTTTCGGGCAAATACGGCATGAATTTGATGGAAGAGGTGGCTCGCTATGCCTTGATTGGCTCGTCGTTGGCCACGAAATACGACTTCGATGTCATCCACGCCCACGATTGGCTGACCTATTCTGCGGGCATCGCTGCGAAGGAGACCACGGGCAAACCTTTGGTGGTTCACATGCACGCCACCGAATTCGACCGTTCGGGCGAGCACATCAACACGGATGTGTATGCCATCGAAAAGCGAGGCATGGAGGCCGCCGACCGTGTCATCACGGTGAGCAACTTGACAAGGAACATCGTCATCGAGAAATACGGCATCGACCCGAAAAAAGTCGTGACGGTGCATAACGCCGTGGAACCCAACGACAAACCCAAGTCGGAATACGAGCGCAGCGGCTTGGATGCCAAGGTGGTGACCTTCCTCGGAAGAATCACTTACCAAAAAGGCCCCGAATATTTCATTGAGGCGGCCTACAAAATCCATCAAGTCGACCCAAGCATCCATTTCGTGATGGCTGGCACGGGCGACATGTTGGAAAAGATGATTCGCCGTGTGGCTCAATTGGGAATGGGCAGCCATTTCCACTTCACTGGCTTCCTGAAAGGCGAGGCAGTCGACCAGATGTTTGCCATGACGGATGTGTTCGTTATGCCTTCAATATCAGAGCCTTTTGGTATCGTTCCGTTGGAGGCTATGCGCCTCAATGTGCCAGTGGTCATCAGCAAGCAGTCGGGCGTTTCGGAGGTTGTGAAACACGCCTTGAAGGTCGACTTCTGGGACATCAACGGTTTGGCCGATGCCATATACGGTCTGTGCCACTACAAGCCCTTGGCTGATTGTTTCAAGGACGAAGGCAAGGACGAAGTGGACAGCCTCAAATGGGAAGCCGCCGCAAAGAAGATCAAGGCGGTTTATGAGTCGGTAGTATGATATATGTAAATGATTGAGTCGCAGTACATAGAATACAAGCAAGTCTGGAAGGACGAATACCTGAAATGGATTTGCGGCTTTGCCAACGCGCAAGGCGGCACATTGTTTTTGGGTCTTGACGACAATGGCAATGTGTGCGGCTTGAAGAATGCCAAACGGCTTTTGGAAGAGATTCCCAACAAGATTCTGCTGACTATGGGCTTGATGGCCGATGTGGATTTGCGCAAGCAAGACGACAAGGAATATGTTTCCGTCAAGGTGGAGGCCGTCGACCAACCGATTTCGTTCAAAGGCAAATACTATTACCGTTCAGGTGCTACTTTGCAGGAACTGAATGGATTGGCTTTGCAGAATTTCTTGCTTCGCAAGTTGGGTCGCTCATGGGATGCTTTCGTTTGCGAACACGCCACTTTGGAAGAAATAGACCGCTTGGCCGTCGACTTTTTCCTGAAAAATGCCATTACGGCTGGCCGTATGCAAGGCGACACGCTCTATGACAGTACGGAAACGGTCTTGCGAAACCTCGATTTGATGACGGAAGATGGAGCGTTGAGGAATGCCGCAGTGCTTTTGTTTGGCAAAGATCCGCAGCGCAGGTTCATTAGCTCGAGGTTCAGAATTGGCCGTTTCGGAACGAGCGATTCCGATTTGATGTTTCAGGATGAAGTGGGCGGCAACTTGATCCAGATGGCTGACCGTGTGATTTGGGTGTTGCGTAGCAAGTATCTGAGAACCCCGATTCATTATGAAGGCTTGCATCGTGTTGAGGCACTGGAGATTCCCGAAGATGCTATGCGAGAGTTGGTTTATAATGCCATCGTGCATCGTGACTATTTGGGAACCGACATCCAAATGAAGGTTTATAATGACAAGATTTGGCTTTGGAACGAAGGTGAGTTGCCGGAAGGTTACAATACCGAGGTCTTGTTAGGCTCGCATCTTTCAAAACCGCGAAACAAATTGATAGCCAGTGTGTTCTATAAGGCTGGTTTTATCGAGAATTGGGGACGTGGCATTGACAAGGTGAAAGTGGCCTTTAAAAAAGAGAATATTGCCTTGCCAACCTTTGAAAGTGCTTTTGGAGGCACTTTGGTGACGATTCCACGCAGTGTTGAAGTTGAGAATATTGTTGATTTAAGTGGATTGCACTTGACTGAAAGGCAGAGAAAGATTGTTGAATTGATTGCCGAAGACAAGACTATTTCGATAAAACGGCTTGCTGAGTGTTTGGCAGTTTCTGCTCCTACAATTAAAAGGGAGTTGTCGCTTTTGCAGACAAATGGTATAGTCTCAAGGGTTGGAAACAACAGAAATGGGTGTTGGTTAACTTTTGATACCAATGATGATACCAATGATGATACCAATGATGATACCAATGATGATACACCAAATGACGCAGCGGAATAAATACAAAAAAAATGATTACCAAATGAATCTATAGAATTGAATAATAAACACTTAACAATATGAGCAAATCAATCTGTTTCTATTTCCAAGTGCATCAGCCTTACAGGCTCCGCACGTATCGTTTCTTCGAAATCGGGAAGAAACATTATTACTATGACGATTACAGCAACCGTATGATAATGAGGCGCGTGGCCGAAAAGTGCTATCTGCCCATGAACGAGTTGCTGATGAAGCAAATCGAGAAGTTTGGCGACAAGGTCAAGTTCGCCTTCTCGTTTTCTGGCGTGGTCATCGAGCAGATGGAACAATATGCCCCAGAGGTGTTGGAAAGTTTCCAGAAGTTGGTTGCCACGGGTCAAGTGGAGGTGCTTTCCGAAACCTACGCCCACTCGTTGGCCTCGCTGAACACCCCTGACGAGTTCAAGCGTCAGGTGACGGCCCACAAGCACAAGATGAAGGAAGTGTTTGGCGTTACGCCGAAGACTTTCCGCAACACCGAGTTGATTTACAGCGACGAAATCGGGGCGGCGGTGGCCGACATGGGCTACAACCTCATACTCACCGAAGGCGCCAAGCACATTTTGGGTTGGAAGAGCCCCAACTATATGTATGCCAACGCCATCAACCCGAAGCTGAAGGTGCTGTTGCGCAACTTCAAGTTCAGCGACGAGATTGCCTTCCGTTTTGTGCAGGACAGTTTCAAGGCCGAGGATTTCGTGGATTGGCTCAACGCCTTGCCGGAGGAGGAGGAAGTGGTCAACATATTTATGGATTATGAGACCTTTGGCGAGCACCAGTCGGCTGAAACGGGCATCTTTGACTTTATGGAACGCCTGCCCGAAGCTGTTCTCAAGGGAAGCAAGTTCAAGTTTGCCACACCTCAAGAGTTGGCCAAGACCTTGCAGCCCGTGAGCGCGGTCAATGTGCCCAATGTGCTGTCGTGGAGCGACGAGGAGCGCGACCTCACGGCTTGGTTGGGCAACCCGCTTCAAGACGATGCCTATCACGCCTTGTATGACTTGAACGCCAAGGTTCATCGCATCAAGGATGAGGAATTGCAGCAGGACTGGACGATGCTCCAAACCTCCGACCATTTCTATTACATGTGCACGAAGTGGCTTTCGGACGGCGTGGTCCACAAGTATTTCAACCACTATGCTTCGCCTTATGATGCATACGTCAATTACAGGAATGTGCTCACCGACTTCGCCGACAGGGTGAACAAACTTTCGAAGCGGAAGGCGAAAGCAGAATGAATGTTTTGAGTTTTGATTTTTAAATCCTTGAATTTTAATTGAATGATGAAAAACCCCGATTACCTTTTTGAAACCAGTTGGGAAGTGTGCAATATGGTAGGTGGCATCTATACGGTGCTTTCCACGAAAGCCAATGCTGTTCGCCAACTTATGGGAGACCATTACATCACCGTCGGTCCTGATGTGGTCAAGGAAGCCCACGAGACCCTTTATTTTGTGGAAGACAACGAACTGTTTCCCGAATGGCGCGACAGGGCTTTGTCGCAAGGCCTGAAATTCCGTATTGGCCGTTGGAAGATCGAAAGCAGTCCGATTGTCATTTTGGTGGATTATACGACTTTGTATCAATCCAAGAATGACATACTTGCCCATCTTTGGGAACAATACGAATTGGACAGCATCCGGGGCCAATGGGACTACATCGAGCCTGTTCTTTTCGGCTATGCCGCTGGTCAGCTGATCGAGAGTTTCGTGAACTTCAACTTGCAGCAAACGACCAACATCGTCGCTCATTTCCATGAGTGGATGTCGGGCTCAGGCGTGCTCTACTTGAAGGAGCATTGCCCGCAAGTGGCCACCGTGTTCACCACCCACGCCACCTATCTCGGTCGCGCCATCTCAGGTAACGGGATGCCGCTCTACGAGAACCTGAAGTCTTATCTTCCTTCGGTGATGGCCTTGCAGTTCAATGTGGTTTCGCAGCAGTCGATGGAGCAAAAGGCTGCCAAGAATGCCGATGCTTTCACCACAGTGAGCGACATCACGGCGCAGGAATGCGAGCAGTTCCTTTATCGCAAGCCCGACGCTGTGACGATGAATGGTATCGACCATCCAATGCGCAAGGATGCGGAGGCTTTTGCCGAGCTGCGTAACTCGTCGCGTGAGAAAATCCTGAAAATCGTTGAGACTTTGTGCGGCGAGTCCATCGACCGCAATTGCATGATGGTCATCAACAGCGGTCGTTACGAATTCAAAAACAAGGGCATCGACCTTTATATTGAGGCTTTGCGCCGCTTGAATGAGGACAAGAACCTGCCGCGCACTGTGGTGGCCGTGATTGCCGTGCCGGGCAACATTGCAGGCCCTTCGAAGGACTTGCAACACCGCCTTGATGGTACCAACGCCATTATGGGTCACACCGATTTCCCGGCAACGCACCATATCTTTGATTATGAGAATGATTTGATTCTGAACACTTTGCGCAATTCGGGCTTGCAAAACGACGCCAACGACAAGGTGAAGGTGATGTTTGTGCCTGCCTACCTCAATGGCAACGACGGCATATTTGACCTGACCTATTCGGAATTCCTTGCCGCTTTCGATTTCTCGGTGTTCCCGTCATATTACGAGCCGTGGGGCTACACGCCACTCGAAAGCGTATCGTTGGGCATCCCTACCTTGACCACTGACCTTACTGGTTTCGGTAAGTTTGTGCAGCAAGAATGCGCTGGAAACGAATCTGTTACGGTTGTTTCGCGTCAGCAAGGCGATATTGATAAAGTGATTGAGAAAATCGTTTCCACAATGCGTGGACTTTTGTCCTACACCGACAAAGGTATGGCGCAAATCACGGAGTCTGCTTTGGAAGTGGCCGAAAAGTTGCTTTGGAAAGACTTGATTGTCAACTATCAGAAGGCTTGGGACGTGGCGCTTGAAAAGTCGGGTGGCCGTCATTATATGCTTGAGCCGGTGCCCTATGCCGAGTTGATGCATGAGGTGGTTTTCCAGAAGAACGACACACCGAGCTGGAAGAAGGTGTTGGTGAAGCCGGTCTATTCGGTGGAAATGCGCAAGTTGGAGGAACTTTCGCGCAACATCTGGTGGTGCTGGAATGTGGATGCCGTTGAGCTTTTCGAGTCGATCGACCCGGTGGCGTGGAAAGCCACGGAGCATAACCCCGTCGCTTTGATGGAAGGCCTTTCCGTCGAGCAAATCGCTGATCTTGAGAACAATGAAGTCTTTATCGAACGCCTGAACAAGGTTTATGACCAGTTCAAGGCATATATGGCACAGCCGACCCAACAGAAAGACCTGATTGCCTATTTCAGTATGGAATACGGCCTGATGAAGAGCCTCAAAATCTATTCAGGCGGCCTTGGCATCCTTGCCGGTGACTATATGAAACAAGCCTCCGACAGCAATGCCAATATGGTGGGCATCGGCCTGCTGTATCGTTACGGTTACTTCACTCAGGAAATCACGGTTTCGGGCGAGCAGCGTGCCGATTACGTCCCGCAAAAGTTCTCGCAACTGCCGCTGCAACCCGTGCGCAACGAAAACGGCGATTGGGTGATGGTGAGCATCGCCTTCCCCGGTCGCTCGGTCTATGCCAAGGCTTGGCGCGTCAACGTGGGTAGGGTAGGGCTGTATCTCTTGGACACCGACATTGAGGAAAACTCACCTGAAGACCGTGGCATCACGAGCCGACTCTATGGCGGCGACAACGAAATGCGCATCAAGCAGGAGATGTTCCTCGGTGTGGGTGGTATCAGGTTGCTCGAAGCCATCGGCTTGAAACCCACCATTTACCACTGCAACGAAGGCCACGCTGCCTTCAGCGGACTGGAACGCCTGCGCGTCTACATCAACAAGCACAACCTTGATTTCGACGTCGCGCTTGAATTGGTCAGGGCTTCCACCTTGTTCACAACGCACACGCCTGTGCCAGCGGGGCACGATGCCTTTGAGGAACACTTGCTCAGGACCTATATGCCGCACTACGCCAGCCGTATGAATATCAGTTGGGAACGCTTTATGGGCTTGGGCCGCTTCAACCCTAAAGACCCGAATGAGAAGTTCTCGATGAGCGTGCTTGCCACCAACCTCAGCCAAGAGGTGAACGGCGTGAGCAAGATACACGGGCGCGTGTCGAGGGAGATGTTCCAATCGTTGTGGCCGGGCTATTTTGCCGAGGAAAACCATATCGGTTATGTCACCAATGGCGTGCATCTGCCCACTTGGAGCAATCGCCTCTGGCAACGCCTTTATAAGGATACATTCGGATCTGATTACATTGAACATCAATCAGATGAGCAGATGTGGAAACAAATCAACGAGGTGCCGGATGCAGCCATTTGGGACATCCGCAAGCAGTTGAAGCACGAGCTGATGGAATATCTTGCGGAGAAAATCAAGGAAGATATGCGTCAGCGTCAGGAAAGCCCGACGTTGATTATGAAGACCGTCAGCAATCTGAACGAGAATGCCTTGTTGGTTGGTTTCGCCCGTCGTTTCGCCACTTACAAGCGTGCCCACCTGCTGTTTGGCAACTTGGAACGCCTCTCGCAGTTGGTCAACGACCCGAAACGCCCAGTCATTTTCCTCTTTGCCGGCAAGGCGCATCCCAACGATCAGGCTGGTCAAAACCTGATCAAGATGATCATCGACATTTCGCGCAAGCCGGAGTTCATTGGCAAGATTCTGTTTATCAGCAATTACGATATGGAGCTCGGAGGTCGCCTCACGAGTGGCGTCGATGTGTGGCTCAACACGCCGACACGCCCCTTGGAAGCCTCTGGCACAAGTGGCGAAAAAGCCATCATGAACGGCGTGCTCAACTTCTCCGTCCTCGATGGCTGGTGGGCCGAGGGCTACCGCGAAGGCGCTGGCTGGGCCATTCAGGAGAAACGCACCTATCAAGACCAACGTTATCAGGACGAAATGGATGCCGAAACCATCTACAATACGCTTGAAAATGAGATTGTTCCGCTCTTTTACGCCCGCAATTCGCAGGAAATCCCGTCGGGTTGGGTGACCGCGATGAAGAAATGTCTGTATGAGATTTCGCCGCGCTTCACGATGAAACGAATGATGGACGACTACTTCAACCAATACTATAACAAGCTGATTGAGCGTACCAATTGGATGCGTGCCGATCGTTACCAGAAGGCCTTCGAAATCCATGCGTGGAAGACCCGCGTGCGCAACAATTGGGACAAGGTAGAGGTGAAATCGCTGATTCTGCCCGACACCAACGTGCGCCCGTTGACCTTTGGCGAGCAGTTCATCGCCGAAGTCACGTTGCTCACCCCCGACCTTGAGCCTGGCGACTTGGCCGTGGAATTGTTGTTCGGCATCAAGAACAACAGTGAAGTGGTGAATGAGGTCGCATCTGTTGAGAAGATGAAACTCGTTGACTCTGGCGACGGTTGGGTGAAGTATTATATTAAGGTTCCGACGCGCCGTGCTGGGGTGTATAACTTCACGTTCCGTGTGTATCCCACCAATCCCATGCTGCCGCATCGACAGGACTTCCCACTTGTGAAATGGATTTGATTTGGGTTTTGATTAATATTTTTTGGAGAGGGTGCGCCTGTTTTGACGCGCCCTCTTTTTTTTGCTTTTCGGCGAAAAAAAAACGTTGAAACGTTCAAATTGAAAAATATTTGTATATTTGCACAATCAAAACGAACAAATTATGGCAATTTATCAAATTTGGCTTGTCGCCGCCATCGTGCTGATGATTCTCGAAATCGTCACTTCGGGTTTCGGGGTCATCTGTTTTGCAATCGGTGCTGCCTTTGCCGCCCTTGCTGCCGGTCTTGACGCCAGCACCACATGGCAAGTCATCGTTTTCGCAGTGGTGTCAATACTGACATTCATTTTCCTCCGTCCAATCGTCATGCGTTTCTTGGACAAGAAATCGAAAGATGTGAAAACCAATGTCGATGCCATCGTAGGCCGCAAAGGTGTTGTTTCGGAACGCATTGATTCAGCGAAACATACAGGTCGTGTTGCCCTCGACGGAGATGACTGGAAAGCCGTGTCGGAGGATGGTTCCGTCATCGAGAAAGGCGAGACCGTGGAAATCGTGAAAATAGACAGTATTATTGTAACCGTAAAAAAATAATTGCTATGAATCCTTTCAACATTGTGCTCTATGTGTTTTTGGCCCTCGTTGTATTGTACATACTTCGTGGCATCAAGATTGTTTCCCAGTCGGAGACGATGATTGTCGAACGCCTTGGCAAGTACAACCGCACGTTGAATGCCGGCATCAATATCATCTTGCCTATCGTCGAGCAAGCCAAGGAAACCATTGTGCGTCGCCAGAATGGCGCCATCACGCGCACCACGCGAATTGATATGCGTGAGCAGGTGTATGACTTTGACAAACAGAGCGTTATCACAAAAGACAATGTGATGACCGAAATCAACGCTTTGCTTTATTTCCAGATTGTCGACCCTATGAAGGCCGTTTATGAGATCCAAAACCTGCCTGTCGCCATCGAAAAGCTTACGCAAACCACGCTCCGTAATGTGGTTGGTGAGATGGAACTCGACGAGACTTTGACATCTCGCGACACCATCAACTCGAAACTCCGCAACGTGCTCGATGATGCCACCAACAAATGGGGCGTGAAGGTGAATCGCGTTGAATTGCAAGACATTACTCCACCAGAGAGCATTCGTCGCACGATGGAACTCCAGATGCAGGCCGAGCGTAACCGTCGTGCCGAGATTTTGAAGGCCGAAGGTGAGAAGCAAGCCCAAATCTTGAATTCGGAAGGTGAGAAACAGGCCGAAATCAATGCGGCTGAAGCCGAAAAGCAAGCCAACATCCTGCGTGCCGAAGGTGAAGCCCGTGCCAAGGTGCTGCAAGCCGAGGCCGAGGCTGCCGCCATCCGCAACATTGCCGATTCCGTTGCCGACCGTGGTGCCGATCCAGTCAACTATCTGCTGGCCGTGAAGTATATCGAAACCTTGAAGGAAGTGGCTGGAGGCCAACAGAATAAGACAGTGTATCTGCCATACGAGGCCAGCAATTTGCTTGGTTCGTTGGGCGGCATCAAGGATTTGCTCAGCAAATAGGAAGGTTGGGTTATGAAAGACTTTTCGTTTAGGAAAGACATCCATGTCGGTCATCTGATTCAGCAGGAATTGGAAAGGCAGGGGAGGAGCGCGTCGTGGCTCGCGAGGTGCATCTATTGCGAGAGGTCGAACATCTATAAGTTGTTCCAAAGGGAAAGCATCGGTGTCATCCAACTGATGCGTATCTCCGAGGTGTTGGAACACGACTTCCTTAAAGACTGTTACGACTACCAAGACTAAGCCTTGAGATGCAAGTGCAAAAACGGCCTGCCTCTCTTGATTTTGGATTTTTAGTCCACTATTTGTGTTTTTTCAGTACGCTGCCCGTCGTTTTTGGGCGGCTTTTCCTATTTTTGCACTTATGATTATTAAAATTTCCATAAGGCAAATTTCTCTTGTCCTGTTTGCTTCGCTTCTTTTGGCGACTTCATGTGGGAAAAAATCCGATTATGATTCTTTGAATGAGGCATGGCCTCTGTTTGATGAAGTCTATGCCTTGAAAAACACCCATCCCGATAGCGCTTACCGGCTGATGGAAGCCATTGCCGACACGCTTTCGCCAGAAGAAATCCGTCAATTTTCTGCATTCCAATATTTTGAATATCAGCTTCTTTTGTCTGAACTTGCTTTTAAGGGATTCAAGCCGATTGCGAATGAGAAAGAACTGTTGGAAGCCTTTGGGTTTTATGATTCAGTCGTCAATTCGTCTTTCTTTGGCAAAAAGGATAAGGAACTTAATTATCAGTTGGCCCGTTCCTATTATTATAAAGGTGTGGTGGATAATCGTTCTGGCAAGACTTTGGATGCCTTCAATGATTATTTGAGGGCTTTGCAACTGATGGATGGGCTGACGGGGAAGCGACGCGCCTTTGTGTTTTGGAAGCCAAACCTTGATTATGAGCATTTTACGGCACTTATTTACGATCGTTTGGCCTTCTTTCTTTTTTCGTGCGATGCTTGGGAGGTGGCATTGGATGCCTTGGAATCGTCGAATGAATGTTTCCTGAAGGAAAACAATCGACACGGCATAGCTGGCAATCTTGAAATGATGGGTAATGTGATGTTGGCCCAGTCGAACCACATGGAGGCCATCGATTACTACAAAAAGTCGGACAGTATTCACTCCCAACTTCATACCGACAATGCCTATCAGCAGTTCAGTACGCTGATGCACGACTGCTACGACCTTTATTATGGTGGCGAAAAAGATTCGGCATATATGTTGCTACATAGTGTGTTGGATAGAACCCATAATGAGTTTTCCAGAAAGATGATAGGGTATACGCTTGGCTATTTCTATTATGATGACCAAATGTTGGACTCGGCCTTGAACTATTTCGAGCGCAGCTATCCCCTCCTTCCTGGCCAAACGCTGAAGTCATATAGCCGTTGTGTGCAGATTTCCAATGCTTTGGGCGATTCATTGAAAGCAGCACGTTATGCCAATCTTTTGGCCGATTCTTATTTGGAAAGGGTTTCGATGGAGAGTGAGAAGACCACGATGATTTCCTTGTTTGAACAATACAAGGCCGACAAAGGGCTGACACGTCAGAAAGATTGGGTATATTTCATCTCCTTCATGGTGGTGCTGCTCATCCTGATTTTGACGATAGATAGCTATTTTCTCTACAGGCGCAAGCTGCGTCATAAATTGGATCAGGCTGAACATGAACGCATTAAGGCATCGCTTGAGGACAAAATCGAGATGACGGAAGAAAAGACCCGGCAGAAAGAAGAAAAAATCAAGGTGCTTGAGAGCGAGTTGGAAAAAGTCGTGAACAATCCCGATTTCCAGAAGCTGCCATTCGACATGAAGTTGGAAACGCTTTACAAGATGCCCATCAGCAAGCGCGTCCGCACCGTGACCGAGGCCAACGTGAAAGCGTTTTCGTCGTATCCCGAACTCGTTTTGTCCGAGAATCAGCTGACTATGTTGGTCAATGCGGTGGATGCCGTCTTTCCCAAGTTCTCAGTGAGGATTATTGAGATGTTTCCGCGCCTGAAACGCTCCGATGTGATGTATTGCTGCCTCTATATTTTGGGCATAACCGAGGTGCAAGCCGCTGCTTTGACAGGGAAAACCTACCAAGCCGTTTGGAGAAGATCGCTGAAACTGCACGAAATTTTCGGCAACAAGTCAAATTTGCAGCTTGTGCTTTATGGTTTCTTAAAAGATTGGTAATCAATTTTTTATAATTATCCTCCCAGTCAATCAACTAAATCAATCAAAGTTTTTCCTGAATGTTGATTTTTCTTGATTACTCTGCTAATTCATTGGTTTTTATGTTTTTATATCTATTTTATTTTGATAATTTTTGATTGACTTTTTGTTATGTTTTTGCCTGTTATTTTACCCTCGCCGTACTTTTGCGCCACAATTGCAAAAACGCATAACTATGGCTACGAATTTTACCATGAAGGAAGTACATGTTGGCAAGCTGATTGAGGATGAGCTTTACCGTCAAGGTCGCACTGTCAATTGGTTTGCACACGAAATATACTGTGAGAAATCCAATGTTTACAAGATGTTCAAGAGAAAGAGCATCGATTTGGCCCAGCTGATGAAAATCTCGGAGGTTTTGGACCATAATTTCTTGAGCGATTGTTTTGAGGAGCCGTGACGGTATCCTCTGATTTGGTTAATAATGTTTTCGGCTGCAAATTTTCGAATTTGCAGCCATTTTTTTGCGCCGTTTTAAGCCTATTTGCGTATTTTTGCGCAATCATTGCATGGAATTGGCTTATGGAGATTCTTGACTTGTACGATAGAGACTTGAAACCGACTGGGCTTACCATTGAGCGTGGCAAACCTGTTCCGCCCGGTATGGTGATTCCCATCGTAGCCGTCTATGTTTACAATGACAAAGGCCAATATCTGATTCAGAAGGTTTCGCCCAAAAAAGGCAATTATTATTCCACCACGGCTGGCCATGTGCAAAGCGGCGAGTCGGATTTTGCCTTGGCCATGCTTCGTGAGATGAAGGAGGAAATCGGGCTGACTGCCGCCAAAAGCGAGCTCAAATTAGTGAAAATCAGACGATACGAGCATAAGTTCACGTTTCTCTATATCCTCAAAAGCAATGTTCCAGCTGAAATGTTGCATCTTCAAAAGGACGAAGTCGAATCGGTGTATTGGATGAACCGCGAGGAAATCGAACTCTTGTGCAAGATGCGGCTTTTCAACTGGAACCATTACCAACTGCTGCTCGATTGCGAGGCGAGCGGCTTGTTCAAAGCACATTGAAATAGTCGAAACCAACGATTGTATCGACAAAGCGGTGGACATAACTTATGGCAGTGATAGGCCACTGGAAACCAAGTCGATAGAGCACCTGCGTCGTGTATTCGTTGGACGATTCAATCCAGCGTGTTTGATGACCTGTCCCCATGTCGTAAGCCATCAGCGGACGCAGCAGGGTGACGAGGTCGGGATTCTCCATCATGCGGTCGAGGGCCTGCTGGAACTCTTCGGTTTCCACACGTTTCAACGTGATGCCTGCCTCGGCAAAACCGTTGAGGATGTCGGACAGGAACTGTCGATGGGTGTTGTTCGGATGGAACACCGTACATTCTTTCGGCGTTTGCGACAATAGCATGATGGCGTGGGCCACTTCGTCGATGGGCGAGAACTCGAAACGCTCGTCAAGGGCTTTGTAAGGCACCATCCCGATGACCACGTAGGCTCGCAACATCGCGAGGAAGTTGTTGGTGTTGAAGTTAATCTGGAACTCACCATCCTTCTGGCGCGCCGAGAGGTTGCCCACACGCATAATCTTCGCATTCAAACCGTGGTGGGCGATGGCATCGAGCACCAATTCCTCGGCCTTGAACTTCGAATAGACGTACTTGTTGGCATCTATGTTCTGTCCGATGTAAAGGTCTTGTTCCGTCAGTTTGACCTCGGGTCCGGGGACATTGTCGATGCTGATGCCGGCAATGCTGTTCGTCGAGATATGGATGAGGCGCGAACCCGTGCGTAGACAGAAGGCAATCAAGTGGCGCACCGACTCGATATTGACCATTTCGATGTCGTTGCCTGCCGAGAAATGCTTCACGTTGGCGACGCAGTTGATGACAGCCAGTTGAGAGTTGAGGATTGAGAGTCGAGGGTTTTCTGCTGCCCGTTCAAGCGCATCGGGTTCAGTGATTTCGGCAGCGAAAGTCGTGACGCGCTCGTCGAAATGCGCGAAGGTCTCCGTCCTGCCGAAATAATAGAAATAGAGCGTTTTCAGTCGCTGTGTCGGGTCATCTCCCGACTTGCTCCGCAACGGACAGAGAATCTTTCCGTGATAATGGGTCAGCAGTTCGTTGAGGATATGGATGCCGAGATAGCCTGTGGCACCGGTCAGGAGTACATCGCCGATGGGCTGACGCTCGCCATTGCGGAAGGCGTTGAGGTTGTTTTTGTCCAAAACGGGAATGAAAGCAGCGTATTCGGAATTGTCGATAGTTTGTTGGAGGGGATTTGAAATCCCCGATTCTTGAGCTGCGGATTTCAAATCCGCATCAACGTTACCGCTCACATATTCCGCCAATGCCCTCGGTGTCTTCAGGTTGAAGATGTCGTTGAAAACAATCTGCATACCGTGTTTGCTGGCCTCAACGATGACTTTGATGGCGTTGATGCTGGTTCCGCCAATCTCGAAAAAGTTGTCCGTGGCACCCACCTCCTTGATTTTTAGGATGTCGGAGAAGATGTTGCAGAACAATTCTTCCTTCTCGCCCTTTGGTGCCTCATACTCGGTGGCGCGTTTCATTTCAGGGGCGGGCAACACCTTACGGTTGATTTTGCCGTTTGGGGTCATAGGCATGGTGTTCATTTGCATATAGGCATCGGGCACCATGTATTCCGCCAACGACGAGGCGGCAAGGGTCTTGCGGATGTCCTCGTCGGTGAGGGTGGAATTGCTTTCTAACGTGTAGTAAAGCACCAAATGCTCATTGCCTTGCACCTTGCGCACCTCGGCAGCCGCCTGACGGATACCTTCGATATTCAGGGCTTTGCTCTCGATTTCACCCAATTCGATACGGAAACCGCGCAGTTTCACTTGCGTGTCGATACGGCTGATGTACTCTAACTGACCCTCCTCGTTCCAACGACAGAGGTCGCCGGTGTGGTACATCCGGACAGGACGACCCCAGCGGTCTTGCTTCACAAACGGGCAATCGACGAATGACTTGGCCGTGCGCTCGGGCAGTCGCCAATAGCCGCGACCCACTTGAATGCCAGCGAAGCAGAGCTCGCCAGCCACACCTTGCGGCACGAGGTTACCTGCACTATCGACAATGAAGTTCCAGTTGTTGGCTACACTTTCGCCAATCGGAATATTCTCCACGCGGCGGCCGGGGGCGATGCAATAATAAGAGGTGTCGTCAGTACATTCGGTCGGGCCATAGACATTGATGATTTCGATATGGTCACTATAGACACCATCCATCTTCTCGCCACCGCCCGTGGTAAAGCGGATGGGCAGGTCGTTGAAGGTGTTGAGCAGCAGGCTGGTCATGGCCGTCGAGTAGCCACCGCCCGTGATTTGGTGGTCGATCAAGAACTGACGGATAGCACCAAGGTCCTTGCGGATTTCCGTCGGCATGATGTGGAACGAGCCACCCAAGGTAAGCACGGGATACATGTCCTCTATATGCGCATCGAACGAGAAGGAACGGTGTCCGCTGACACGGTCTTCCGCCGTCAGCTTCTCCATGTCGATGACCACGGCAATGAAGTTGCGCAAACCGGCCTGATGCAGCATCGCGCCTTTCGGTTTCCCTGTTGAACCAGAAGTATAAATCATGTAGGCAAGGCCGTCGGGAGTAGAAAGGTCAATTGGAGTTGACAATTGACAGTTGACAGTTGATAGTTGAGTTTCCGCCATGAAGTCGTCGATGAAGAAGGTCTTGGCGGCGGCGGTGTTGAAGTCGCCTTCGGCTTGTTTGGCCGCCAAAACATCGTGCGTGGTGATCAGCACCTTCGACTCCGAGTTTTCCAGCATGTAACTCAATCGCTCGTTGGGATATTCGAAATCGAGCGGCGTATAGGCGGCACCAGCTTTATGGATGGACAGCACCGACAGCGGGAACTCTTTCTTGCGGTCAAGCATGACGCAAACGAAGTCGTTGGGCTGCACGCCAAAGTCGATCAACTGGTGTGCCAAGGCATTCGAATAGCGGTCCATCTCGCCGTAAGTCAGCTGATTCTCCTTATCGACCACGGCAGGCGCATCAGGTGTGCGCTTGGCTTGTTCGGTGAAGAGATTAGCGAAGGTCTTGCTCAAATCCACGTCAATTTCCTTACCTGTACCTAACTTGATGATGCGTTCAGCCTCTTCGTCGCTCACGATGCAGATGCTGGTCAGTGCGGCATCGGGCTTTGCAATCATCCGCTCTACCGTTACCTTGACGGCATCGGCCAGACTTTGCATCAGGCGGGCGGAATACTTGCCATTGTCGTATTCCACACAAACACTGGGCTGACCCTGCACTTCACAGATGTAGAAAGTGATGGGGAACTTGGGCACTTGGAGTTCCATATTCTCCAATTCCAACGGAGCTCCCTGACAGACATATTGGCTGATCATCCCCAATTGATAAACAAACTGTATCTCAGCCGTCAGGCCGTAGTCAGCGGCAATCTGTGCAAACGGATAGTTTTCGTGGCTCAACGTCTCGTCGAAGTTTTCGCTCACCTCTTGCAAGAACTCTTTCACCGTTTGTTTCCCGATGGTTGTACTCAAGGCTAAGGTATTCACAAACATACCCACCGTGTTGCGGATTTGCAGGTTGGAACGTCCGTTTGAGACGGTGGTGATACAGACCTGCTCGCTATTGGCAAAGCGCGACAATGAATAATAGATGGCCGCGAGAATCAGATGGGCGGGGGTGATGACAGTTGAGAGTTGAGAGTTGAGAGTTGAGAGTTGAGATTGGATGGTGTCGAAATCCAACGGGGCGATGGCCTTGCTGATCGTGCCCTTGACGGGATTCGGCAGGTCGGGACGAACCTCCGTGGCGGCCTCCACCATCGACATCCGTTCTTTGAAGAAGTCCGCGGCAGCCTGATATTCCGACCCACCCTCGGCGGCCTTTTCAGCCATCACGTATGCGGCGTAATTCAGGTCTTCGGCTTCGATAGTCTCGCCATTCATGAGGCTGCACAGTTGTTGCAGGAAGATGTCGGAAGAGCCGCCGTCGAACACCAAATGATGCACATCCATCAGCAGATAGGTCTGCTTTTCGGTCGTCGCTATCTCAAAACGATAGAGCGGACCTGTGCCGAGGTCGAAAGGCTTCACGAAGTCCTGTTTATACTTCGCCAGTTCTTCCTCACTCATCTGTTTCACGGGTATCTCTACCACCTTCTCCAAATCAACGGTTTGTACGACACCCTCATCGCCATTGCCGAAGTGGACGGTCATCTGCGGATGCGCCTTGACGAATGTCTTGACCGCCTCGGCAAGTGCTGTCGTATCGGTATCCTTCTGGAACTTAATGCAGTAGGGAATATTGTACAGCGTAGAGGTGGGATTCTTCAAGCAGTCGAAATAGACACCGGTCTGGGCGTAGGAGAGCGGGACGCTCTTTAGTTGAGAGTTTAGAGTTGAGAGTTTAGAGTTGGGCTCTTGGGTCGGGGATTTCAAATCCCCTCCAACGGTTGCATCTCCGGTCATCATGGCTTTCCATATCTCATTTTCGATACTTTGCAGCGTGCCATTCTTTACCAATGACTTCGCATTGAGGGTGATGCCATAGCGTTTGTTCACCTGTATGGCTAACTTGATGGCGGAAATGGAGGTCAGGCCGGCATATCCCAAAACGGTGGTAATGCCAAAATCGGTGTTGCCGATGATGTCGGCGACCATCTTGTGAAGTTCTTGCTCCAATACATTAAGAGGCGCTTGCTCTTTTTGTTGCGTTGGCAACGCAACAGACTTGACTGGCTTCGGAAGGGCCTTCTTGTTCACCTTCTGGTTTTGGTTCAAAGGGATCTTTTCAATCTGCATCGTCACGGCGGGCACCATGTAAGGCGGCTTTTGGTCGAGGATGAAGTTGTTGAGCGCTTCGATGTCAATCTGCTCGTCTGCCACAATATAGGCGGCAATGAACTTGCCACCGCCCTCGTCATCGAAAGCCTGCACCGTGGCATCCTTGATGCCCGTGAACTCACGAATGACGGTTTCCACCTCCTTCAATTCGATGCGGAAACCGCGAATCTTCACCTGCCCGTCCTTGCGGCCCACAAACTGGATGTTGCCATCGGGCAGGTAGCGCACAATGTCGCCGGTGCGATAGGCGCGGATGTATTTCTCCTCGGTGGTGAAGGGGTTCTGGACGAACACTTCTGCGTTTTTGTCCGGTCGGTTCAAGTAGCCGAGTGCCACTTGCGGTCCTGCTGCCCACAGTTCACCCATAGCTCCCACGGGCAGACGATGTCCTTGCTGGTCGACCACATAGAGCTTCACGTTGTCCAACGGCTTGCCGATGGGCACATCCTTGTTTTTCTTGGTGACAGAATAAATGGTGATGAGGATGGTGGCCTCCGTGGGGCCGTAGCCGTTGTGCAGCTGATAGCCTTGAGGCGGAGCGATACTGGCCAATTTCTCTCCTGCCACCGACATGTGAATCAAAGAATGGTTCTCGATGTTCGTCGCAAACTGATAGCCCACCTGTGTGGTCATGAAGGTGTGGGTGATGTGTTCGCGCTCCAAATATTCGTTGAGCGACACGAGGTCCAAACGAAGTTCCTCCGGAATGATGTGTACGGTGGCGCCTCCCGTCAACGGCGGATAGATGCCTTCCTGATGCACGTCAAAACCATAGCTGGCGTATTCAGCCACGTTGTGTTCTGGTTTCAGGTCGTAATATTTCCAGTACCAGTTGCAATAGCTCACCAGATTGCCGTGCGTCAGCTGACATCCTTTGGGAACACCTGTGGAACCGGAAGTGTAGAGCAGGATGAAACGGTCTGAAGGTGAGAGTTTAGAGTTTAGAGTTGAGAGTTGAGAGTTGGCTTGGGCTGTGAGGGGCGGCAGTTGTGAGAACTCTTTCGTCAGCAGCACATCGCCCTGATATTCGTCCACGAGGTCACGCAGTTCCTCGTCGGCAATGAGCAACTTGGCATCTGCATCCTTCACCATGAAGTTCAGGCGCTCTTTCGGGTAGCTCGGGTCGAGCGGCTGATAGGCACAGCCCGCCTTGAGGATACCGAGCGAGGCAATCGCCATCCATTCGCAACGCGGAATGATGACAGACACGGCATCGCCAATGCCCAGTCCTTTGGAAATTATATAACTTGCAATGCGGTCGCTGAGGTCATCCACTTCGGCGTAGGTGTAGCGATGGTCTTTGAAAACGACGGCTTCGGCATCCGGGGTGGCCTTGGCCTGACGGCGGAACAGCGACACCACCGTCTGCGAATCATCGTAAGGTCTGTCGGTATTATTGAACGAATCGAGCATTTCGACCTGTTTCTTCGTGGCGATGTCGATATTGCGCAAGTATTCCTCGGTGAGGAAACCTTCCACGACCGCCTCGTAGCTCTCCATGAACTGCTTGATGAGCACTTCGCTGTACTCGTTGCCGTTATACTCCGCTTCCACGACGAATCGTCCATCCTTAATGACAACTTTCATATAAAGTGACACCTCGCGGCTGCTGTTACGAAGAAAAACAAGCTCCATAGGCTTGCCGCAGAACGGTCTGTCACCCCAAGTGCTTCCGTGCCAAACAAATAGCGTGGCAGGTTGCAGTCCCAAGTCGTTGAGAGCGTCGCTATAACTGTATAACCCATGCTGTCGGCAGCCCTTCATCTGCTCCTCACCAGTCTTGATGAAATCAAGCACACGGGTGTCATCATCGAACTTGGCATAGACAGGCACCGTTTTCACCATCATTCCCACTGTACGGCTGGAACGCTTGTCGGCACGTCCGTTATGAACTGTGCTGAACAAGGCCTGCTGCTCATTATTGTATTTTGCCAACAGATAGCCGTAGGCCGCTGTGAAAACGGAACTTCGGAAGACGCCGTTTGCCTTGCAGAAGGCATCCATCCGATCCATGTCCACGGCCATTGTCCGTGTCAGGATGGCGTCCACAAACTGCTTGTCATCGCGGTCGGGCAACAGCGGAGAGTAGCAGTCGCCGCATTCGAAATGATCCGCATACCATTTCTTGTCCTCCTCAAAGGCAGCCGTTCCGCGCTGTTTATCTTCTTCGACTGCCAACTGAGCCATCGTCAGCTGCTCCGCATCCAGCGGTTCGCCGTTGTAGGCTTTCTCGATATCAGCCAACATGATGGCCTGCGAGCTTCCGTCGAAAATCGTATGGTGGACATTCTGGAAAAAATAAAAATGCTCTTTGTCGCGCAACAGGCGTATATAGAACAGACGGCCATCCACGATGTTGAAAGGCTGAATCATCGTTTTCTTGGCAGCCTCAATGTCATCGATATGCTCTACCTGCAACGAAAAGGTCTCCGTGTCGTCGATCGTCTGAACAGGCTCTCCCTCATCCGTCAGTTCGATGCGCGTGAACAGCGTCGGGTGGGCAGCCACCGCCGTCTCAACAGCCTTACGGAGCCGATCTTCGTCTAAACTTCCGTCAAGGACATATAAAAAAGGTACGTCATAACAAGGCTCTCCCGGGTGGTTGAGACATTCCACGTAGAGACCGTATTGCGTTTTGGTTAAAGGTGCGGATGTTTTCATATCTTAATCTATTTATTATTCAACTCAAATTTGACGTGGGTGATCTTGTGTAGCACAAAGATGGCCACCGCCTCGATGATGTAAGCTATCAGGTAACTATACCATATCCATTCTTTGGCATACTTCGAAATCAGCCATAGTACGGGGATGACCGTCAGCGACAAGGCGAAGGAGATGAAAAGTGCCATTTTGTGGTAGTTGTAGAGTTTATAAACGACCATGATGGTATAAATATAGCAGAATGGGATGAGGCAGACAGCGAAGATGCGCAAGGCATGGCAGCTTTCAGTAATCAAATCGTTTTCGTCGGTACCGAAAAGCATCACGATGCTTTCAGGCCATATCCATACGAAAATGCAGGTGATGACCATCGCCACGGTGATGAAATTGAACGACTTGCGCAACACCATCTTGAAAGCCTCGTTGTCGCCCTTGCCCACTTGGATGGAACCCAACGACTGGATGGTGCGGCAGACACCTCCCAAAAACAGGTTGTAAATCAGCAGCAAGTTCATGCAGAGGGCAAAGGCATAGATACCCGTGCGCCCCAGTGACGACAGGATGATTCTGTTCGCCGAGAACATCAGCACCGTCAGGCAGACCGAGGCAATGGCCAACGGCGCACCTTGCGAGAGGATGGCGCCGAAAACGGGTTTCTGGTGACCAAAACAGAGTCGCAAATGGTTTTCTTTGGAAAGGAAATGGATGCCCATCAGGGCGATGCCCACGACGTGACCGATGACGGTGGCCCATGCGCTACCCTCGATGCCCCAGCCTAAATATTTGATGAACACCACGTCGAGCACCAAGTGAACGACATTGTCCACCAAGATGGATACAGACACTAACCGTGGACTGCCATCAACGCTGACCATCGTGTCGATGCCCCACATCAGCAAGTAGGCCGGTGCCCCTATCAGCGTCACCCGCAGGTAATCGTAAGTGGGCTGATAAAGCTGCTCGTGGTCGCACAACAGCCGTGTCACGGCATCGGGAATCAGTACCCCGCACCCCGTCAACACAAGACCCACCAACAGACAGGCCAACATGGAGATGGTGAAGACATACGATGCCCGGCGTGTGTCGTTTTTGCCTAATTCCATACCGACCAGCATACCTCCACCAGCGGCCAACAGCATATTGATGGTGAACATAAACTGAAGCAACGGCAGCGCAAGGTTGATGGCACTCACCGCATCTTCGTTGATCAGGTTGCCCACAATCATCGCATCCACCACATTTCCCAAGCAGGCCGACAATCCGATGAGGATGGAGGCCCACAAGAAACGCCAGAATTGGCGATTAAACGATTTCTTTTCTTCTAAATTCATCTTGTATTCGTGTTTGTTTTTCAACTTAAATAAAACGCTGCTTTGTTGTCATTGTCAATGGTTTGAAGCAGTCAAATAATTTTCTTGCAAAAGTAGGGATTTTCTTTTTTCATGCTTCTATTTATGCTTTTTTTGTGGGTTTTGAGGAAAAACCTTATCTTTGCGGCAACTTAAGAAATTAAATACCTTATTAATATGATAGCAAGAGAATTACTCGACCCGAAAAGCATCGTAGTGTGCGGTGCTTCGTCCGACGTCCACAAACCCGGTGGAAAAGCATTGAAGAACCTTTTGGAGAGCCCTTTCAGTGGCCCGATTTATGCCGTGAATCCCAAAGAAACTGAGGTTCAGGGCGTTAAGTGCTATGCCAAGGTGGATGACCTTCCGCAGGTGGAATGTGCTATTCTTTGCATTGCCGCCAAGTTCTGCGCCCAGACCGTTGATGTGCTGGCCAAAGAGAAGGGCTGCAAAGGCTTCATCATCATCAGTGCAGGCTTCTCGGAAGAGAGCCATGAAGGCGCTGAAATCGAGAAACATATCGTTGACACCATCAACTCCGTCGGTGGTTCGCTTATCGGGCCCAACTGCACCGGCTTCCTCAACGTGAACTATGCCGGCTGCTTCGATACGCCCATCCCGCCGCTCGACCCCAAGGGTGTCGATTTCATCACAGGCAGTGGCGCAACAGCTGTGTTCATCAAGGAATACGGCATGAGCAACGGCCTGAAGTTCAACAGCGTTTGGGCTGTGGGCAATAGTGCCCAGTTGGGCATCGAGGACGTGTTGGAGCATTTGGACGAGACCTTCGACCCCGAGAAGTCGTCGCGCGTCATCATGCTTTATATGGAAAAGATCGGCGACCCGCAAAGGTTGCTCAGGCATAGTCGCAGCCTCATCAACAAGGGATGCCACATCGCGGCCATCAAGAGTGGAGGATCGGCTGCCGGCTCGCGTGCTGCTTCTTCTCATACGGGTGCTTTGGCTACCAACGATGCCGCTGTGGATGCCCTGTTCCGCAAGGCTGGTATTGTGCGCTGCCAAAACCGTCAGGAATTGACCACCGTTTGCGGCGTGTTTATGCACCCCGAAATCAAAGGCAAACGCTGCGCCGTGGTGACCCACGCGGGCGGTCCCGCCGTGATGCTCACGGACGTGCTTTCCAATGGCGGCATGGAGGTGCCTTCGCTCAAGGAACACCCTGCCAGCAAAGCTCTTTTGGAGAAGCTCTTCCCCGGCTCCTCGGTGGGCAATCCCATCGACTTCCTCGCCACTGGCACCGCCGAACAATTAGGTTATATCCTTGATGCAGTGGAGAATGACTACACCGACATTGACTTCTCGGTCGTCATTTTCGGCTCGCCCGGGCTCTTCTCGAACAAGGAGGTCTATGACCTGCTCGACCAGAAGATGCGCACTTGCAAGAAGCCCATTTTCCCCGTGTTGCCTTCCATCATCAACGTGAAGGAAGAGATTGAGGACTTCATCGCCAAGGGAAACATCAACTTCCCCGAGGAATGTGTGCTCGGCAATGCTATCTGCAAGATTTACAATACGCCCAAACCCAAGTCGGGCATCATTGAGAATCTGCCTATCGACAAGCTTATGGTGTCTCCCACCGATGAGCCTGACCAGGCTGAGGTGGACGAGGTGGCCGAGTCCATACGCGAATTGGGTTTGCTCACCCCGATTACCGTCAGCCCTATGGATGGAGTCTATCGTGTCGTGAGTGGTGCCAAGCGTTTGCGTGCCGCCGCTTTGGTTGGCATGAAAGAGATTCCGGCCTACGTTCAGGAAGGCGCTGTGGCTGCCGACCAACCGGAAATTGACGTTGTGCGCATCCGCAAAACCATTGACCGCTGCAAGGATGGTTATCTTGAAATGGCCGACTACAACGAACTGCTCGACGCCGCTGGTATCAGCCGCAAGAAGAGTGTGGAAGTGAGCAAGAAAGAGGATGCCTTGGCCTTCGCCAAAGAGGTTGGCTGCTCGAAAGATGTGCCGTTGGTGATGAAAGTCGTCGGTCCGCTGCACAAGAGCGATGTGGGCGGCGTCACTCTCGGCGTGAAAGACCTCGACACGGTAAGCAAGGAGTTCGACCGCCTCATGGCCATCAAGGACACCTACGCCGTGGAGATGTATCCCATGCTCGACGGCACGGAGGTTTACGTCGGTGCCATGCGCGACCCGAAATTTGGCCATCAGGTCTTCTTCGGTTTGGGCGGCATCTTCATCGAGGTGCTGAAGGACGTGGAGAGTGTGCTCGTGCCCACTAATAAGGAAGAGGTGCTCGACAAGCTCAAGAACCTTAAAGGTTACAAGATTCTGGAAGGCGTGCGTGGTCAGGCAGGTGTCAATCTTGATCTCTATGCCGAACAGGTGGTTCGCGTGAGCGCTTTGGTGCAAGCCGCGCCCGAAATCGCCGAGATGGATTTGAACCCGCTCCTCGGCAATCCGCGTTACGTGACCGCTGTGGATGCACGTATTAGAATTGAAAAGTAACGGATGCCAACCTGTTGCCGCTTCGCGTCACTGCGAGGAACGAAGCAGTCCAGAGTCGCCGTTAATTTTTGGATTGCTTCGTCGTTCCTCCTCGCAATGACGCAAGGCGGCAGTAAACGTAGTCTTAATAATATGATTACCGAAAAAGCAACCTATTACCTTGTCTATGCAGCGTTGGTCGTCGTCACCTTCTTGATTGACAACCTTTTGCTGAAGAAAACCGACAAGACCAGCCGCACCATGCTACGGCATTTACCTTTATCTCGCCAAGGGCGAAGACCAAACGGGATTCGTGCTCGGAGGGGTGCTTTGCGGCTTGTGTCTGCTTTGCTTGTTGGGTCGCTACTGGCAGAACAAGGAATTGGATAAAAGGAACAAGGTATGAAGAAGTCTGATTTGATTACGATAATTATTGTGGCCGCTGTGATATGCGGCTTCGCCTTTATTCCCGGAGCGTGGGATTGGTTCAACACAACCACCGCCAACCACGGCCTGCTGATGAGTTTCTTCAAGTTCGCCATCCTCGGCACCTTTGGCGAGATGCTTGCTTTGCGCATCCGCGAGGGCGTTTATCTCAAAAAAGGCTTCGGCCTGCTGCCTAAAATGCTGGTTTGGGGCGTGTTGGGCGTAGTCATTGCCTCCGCCATGACCATATTCAAGACGGGAACAATCGCTTTGTTGGACGGAGGTTTTCATCTCGACGGGAAAGCGGCGGAATGGTTTGCAGGCGATTTGAGTTGGGGCAAAGCTTTCGTCGCGCTCTGTGTCAGTGTGCTGATGAACACCCTGTTTGCGCCGGTCTTTATGACTTTCCACAAAATCACCGACATCCACATTGCCGAAACTGGCGGTACATTGAAAGGTTTCTTCAGCAATCCGCTGAAAATCAGGGAAACACTGTCGAAGAAAATCAACTGGGACATCCAATATGGCTTCGTCTTTGCCAAGACGATTCCGCTGTTCTGGTATCCTGCACACACCATCACTTTCCTGTTGCCGCCCACGCTTCAAGTGTTGTTTGCGGCCTTCCTCGGCGTGGCTTTGGGCGTGATTTTGAGTATCAAGAAGTAATCATTCCCTTCATTATTCAAAGAACCTTGACCAAAACTCCGATTTTTTTCGAGTTTTGGTCAAAGTTTTTTTTCTGTTTGGTCACAAAACTATCAAAACCCACAAAACCTTTTTGGCAGAGAAAGTCGCCAACTGGCTCCTTTCCCAGTCGCTGTTAGGCGGCGTCGCAACGGCGACCGGTTGAGAGCCGTTGCCTGTTTTATTTCCTCTGTTTTGAATGTTTTGCAGGTTTTGTGACAAAAAAAATCGAAAATTTTCAAAAAAAATCACTTTTTCTCTTGACAGTAATGAAAAATGTTGTACTTTTGCAGCGTACTAATCAACTAATACACTAAAAAACATAGACAAATAACAGTTAAACAGTTCAACAATAAACAATTCAACATGATTACAATCAACAACTTAGACTTCGGCTACAACAGTCAGCCAGTCTTCAAAAACATCAGCCTCGGCTTCGAGAAGGGCAACATCTATGGGTTGCTTGGCGAAAACGGAGTGGGGAAGACCTCCCTGCTGAAACTCATCAGCGGCTTGCAAAAGCCGACCGCCGGCACCTGCGAGGTGGACGGCGTCGCACCCTTCAACCGCTTGCCCGAAACCCTCCAAAAGATTTACTTCATTTCGGAAGACTTCGCCATCCCGGAGGGCACACCTATTAATAATGTGCGCGAGTTGGGCATGTTCTATCCCAACTACGACGAGAAACTTTTCTTCGAACTCTGCAAGGAGTTGGACGTCGACCCGACGCGCAAATACGCCGAAATGTCGTTCGGCCAGCAGAAGAAATGCTTGATTTCCACCGCTTTGGCCCTCAATACGGACTATCTGCTCCTCGACGAACCCACCAACGGCCTCGACATCCCTTCGAAGACCCTTTTCCGTCAGGTCATCGCGAAACACGCCAACGACAACCGCACCATCATCATCTCCACCCATCAGGTGAAGGATGTGGAAAACCTAATCGACCCCATTATCATCCTCGACCACGACGAAGTGCTGCTCAAAGCCTCGTTCCGCGAAATCACTGACCGCCTTTATTTCGACTACGGCATGGAGAAAGACGACACCGCACTTTACAGCGAGATGATCCCCGGCGGTTATGTCAACGTGACCCGCAACCCTGAAGGCTTAGACAGCAAAGTCAGCATCGAGGTGCTGTTCAACACTGTGATGAAAAACAAGCAAACCATCAAACAACTTTTCAACTAATAGGAGGAAAAAATTATGAATAACACATTCAGTTTCAATCGTTTCAAGAACCTCTTGCTGAAAGACGGCAAGATATATATCCGCAACTACGGCACTTCGCTCATCGTTTGGTGCAGCCTGAACGCCATCTTTTGGATTTTCAATCTGCTATTTGGCTCGGAGACCAATTCGATTGTTCGTTTCGGTATGCTCAGCATTTGGACGGCTGGTGCCATGATGATGGTTCCGGAAAAGGTCTATGGTAAGGCAAACCTTTCGCGCGAGGGTGTGAGCTTCGCCATGCTGCCAGCTTCCTCGTTAGAGAAATTTATTAGCATGTTCCTCTATTGCGCCATCGTTACTCCCACAGTGGTTTTCTTCGGCGGCTATTTGGTTGATGCCTTGCTGTCGCTCTTCCCCTTTGGCGGTTTCGAGAAGCCGGTACATCTGTACACGCTCAATGAAATTTACCGTATGGCAGACGCTGAAGGAGGTATGGCTCAATTCGGTGACACTTCGGTTCCGTTTGATACAGTTTTGCCTATCGGCATTATGCGTGCCCAAATCATTCTCAAAGTCCTTCAATGGTCGGCCATCTTCATGTTAGGCAATATGCTATTCAAGAAGCACAAGGCTGGGAAGACCTTCGCATGTGTGTTGGGCATCAGTTATGTGCTGTCTTCTTTGCTTGCTCTTATCTTTGTGAAGAGCGAATGGTTCAAGAATGCCATGGAAGGCATTGAGACGTTGAACGAAATGCAATTTGCCCAAGGATTCCGTATGAGTATGGTTTGGGGTGTTGCAATCGGCATCGTCATCACCGCCGTGCTGCTCTACTTCACCTATCGTAAAATCAAAACCCAAAAATACTAAGCCATGGAATTCAACGCACACAAACCCATATACTTGCAGATTTGTTCGCAACTCTATGAGCAAATCCTGCGCGGCGAACTGAAGGCCGACGACCGTATCTTGTCGGTGCGCGACTACGGCATCCAACTCGGCGTGAACCCCAACACCATCATGCGCTCATACGAGACCATGACCGCTGCGGGCATCATCTACAACAAGCGCGGCATCGGCTATTTCATCGCGCCCGAGGCCAAAGACATCGTGCTCAAGCAAATGCGCGAGGAGTTTCTCGAAAAGGAACTGCCCGAAGTGGTCAAGAAGATGAAACTCTTGGGCATCGGCCTCGACGAGATAAAAAAATCGTATGAACTGTAACTTTTTCGGCGCAAGTCCGTATTACTACAAAGATTGGTATCAATGAACTACGGATCATGCGGATTTAACGGAGATTATTATGAAAAGAAATTCGTGGAATCTGTGAAATCCGTAGTTGAGAAATAATTGAAATTCAAATGACAAAGTTTTTAATAAAATGAAAAGAAACATCCTAATCATCGCAGCAGCCATCATCAGCATGACGCTCAATGCCTGCACCATCAATCTGGATGGGGAAACGCTTGGCGGCAAAACCGTCAAAGGCGACGGCAACATCATTACCCGCAACATCGATGTGACCGCGTTCAACGAAATCTCGACTTCGTTGCCAGCTACGGTCAACTTCACGATTGCCGACAATTACTCCTGCACTGTCACCGTGGATGATAACCTTTACGACTACCTTGACATCAAAGTGAAAGACAATGAGTTGCTGATGGGCAAACGCAAGGAAGACAAAAACACAAGTTTGAGAGCCACTAAATTCGTCATCGAAGTGACGGCACCGAGTTTGGAGAACATCAACCTCGCGGGCAGCGGCACGTTCAATGCCAACAGTCCGTTGGAAGCGGAGAAGTTGGAGGCCAACGTGGCCGGCTCGGGCGACATTGTCTTCAACGAAACGGTCACTGTCGGTGAAGCCGAATTGAATGTGGCCGGTTCGGGCGATTTGGTTTGCAACGAATTGGTTGCCGACAAGTTGGACTGCAACGTTGCCGGTTCGGGCGACTTGAAAGTCGTCAGCGGCACGGTGAGCAAGGCAGAGGCTGGCGTGGCTGGCTCAGGTGACATAGTCCTCAACTGCGACATCGAAAACCTTGATGCCAACGTTGCCGGATCGGGCGACATCAAGGCGCGGGTCAACGGCAAACTCACCTACGGCATCATCGGTTCGGGCGACATCGGCTACTACGGCAACCCCATCGTGGAAGGCGACAAGGTGGGCGGCAAAGTGACTCGTTTGGGTGATTAACTGATTGAAAGTTTTTGTACTTTTGCAAAGAATTGTCAATCTTAAAATTATCAGCCCATGAAAAAAACAATCTTATTCTTCATCGCCTTGCTTGGATGCAACATAATGTTTGCCCAAACAGGCCTGAAAACGAAAACCACCTATCTCGACAACGGCCTGAAGGTCGTGATGTGCGAAAACCACGACCAGCCGGAGATTTATGGCGCCATCTACGTCCACGCCGGCAGCAAAAACGACCCGGCCGATGCCACAGGTATGGCCCATTATTTTGAGCACATCATGTTCAAGGGCACCGACCGCATCGGCACCATCAATTGGGAAAAAGAGAAAGTGTATCTCGACAGCATCAGTATGATGTACGACAAGCTGCACGAAACCACCGACCCTGCTGAACGCAATGCCATCCAGCTTAAAATCAATGCGTTGTCGATTGCTTCCACCGACTATGCCATCCCGAATGAAACCGATGTCATCCTCACGCAAATGGGCGGAAAAGGCCTCAACGCCGGCACTTCCTACGACCAAACGATGTATTTCAACACTTTCCCCTCGAACCAGCTTTCCAAATGGATGGACGTTTATGTGGAGCGTTTCCGCAATCCCGTGTTTCGTCTGTTCCAAACCGAGTTGGAGGCCGTTTACGAGGAGAAGAACATGTATGGCGACAATCCCATTTCGGGCTTTCAGGAATATCTTTTCCGTGAGGTCTTTGGCGAGCATCCATACGGCCGTCCGGTGATTGGCTACACCGAGCATCTGAAGAACCCGCAGCCTGCCAAGATGCACGAGTTTTACAACACCTATTATGTGGCCAACAATATGACGCTCATTCTCGTCGGCGACTTCGATATGGAGGAAGCCGAGGCAATGGCCGCCGCCAAGTTTGGCACTTGGCGCAGTGGCGAGGTGCCTCCCATGCCGAAGTATGAGTTGCCCAAATTCAATGGCGCCGTCACCAAGGAGGTGAGGATGACCCCGATAAAGATGGGGGCACTCATCTTCCCCGGTGCTAAAGAATCCGACCCCGATATGATTCCGCTTTCGATGGCTTGCCAAATCTTCTTCAACGGCGAGACCGGTCTGGCCGACAAGCTGATGCTCGACGGGGAGATTATGGCTGCCATGATGATGCCGCTCTCGTTGGAAGACTATGGCGTCAACCTGATGCTCTACATCCCGAAGCTGCTCGGACAGTCGCACGAAAACGCCGAGAAACTGATTTTTGGATGCCTCGACCAACTGAAAAGAGGCGAGTTCAGCGACGAGCTGTTCGAGGCCGTCAGGATGGGTGAGTTGATGGGCCGACTCAGGGCAACGGAAAACCTCAACAAGTTGGCCAACCTTTTCCTTGAGATGGAGAGCTGCGGGCAGACTTACGAGGAGTTTTTGGCCGAGACCGAGCGCATCAAGACCATCACCAAAGATGAGGTGGTGGCCATCGCCAACAAATACTTTGGCAACGATTATCTCGACGTGCGTTCCAAGATGGGCTCCACCCCGAAAGACAAGGTGGAAAAACCCAAATGGAAACCCCTCGAAGCCAAAAACACCAATGCCAAGTCCGACTTCGCCAAAATGATTGAAGCCGAAGAAATGCCCGAAGTGACGCCACAAGTCATCGAGTTTGGCAAAGACGTGAAAATCACCGACATCAGCCAAGGCTTCAAGCTCTATTCGGCCATCAACACCGCCAATGATATTTTTGAGTTGTCTTTCTGCTTCAACTATGGCACCTTGGACGACCCCGATTTGGAAAAAGCCCTCGGCTATCTCGTTATGCAAGGCACAGAAAGCCTTACATATCAGGAATTTGCCCTCGAATTGCAAAAGATGGGCGCCACCATCGATTGCTTTGCTGACGAAAACACCTTCACCGTCAAGGTTACGGGTTTTGAGAAGGATCAGGAGCGGTTGTTGGAGCTTTGCCATGACAAGCTTTTCAACCCTTCGAATGACGAGAGCCAAATCAAGATTTTGGCCGATGGCGAGAGGATGAATGCCAAGGCTTCGAGGGAGGATGCTTCCACTTGGGCTCGTGCGGTGCGCGAATATGCCTTGTATGGCGACCAATCCAGCTACTTGAAGCACAGCAGCACCAAGGAATGGTCGAAGCGGAGCGGGGAGGAATTGCTTGCCCAAGTGGCCGAGGCGCTCAAGCGCGACGGCTATGTGCTTTACACCGGCAACCAGTATCCTCATGTGATGGTCAAGTCGATCGTGGCGCACAACATCCTGCCTGCCAATCCTGTCAAGGGCGTGGAGAAGTATCGCGTGAAAAACAGGTTTACCGAGCCGCAAGTGTTTTTCGCGCCTAACAGGAGCTTCCGCCAAAGCAATATTTGGTTCTACGTTCCGGGCGAAAAGCTGAGCTTGAAGGACGAGGCCATGGCTGGCGTGTTCAGCAAATACTTCGGAACGGATATGTATTCCATCATCTTCCAGGAAATCAGGGAATTCCGCTCGTTGGGCTACACTGCGTATGCATCCTATTCATTTGACGATTTGGAACGCATACCCGGTTATCTGAGCGGTTTCTTAGGCACGCAAGGCGACAAAACCATCGATGGCATCACCGCCATGACCGACTTGATTACCGACATGCCTGAGCGCGTCGAAAAGTTCAATGCATCGAAGGAGGCCTTGCTGAAGTCGCGTGCCAGCGCATACTACACTTTCCGCAGCAAGCCCAGCATGGTGCGTTATTGGACGCGAAAGGGCTACGACCACGACCCGCGTGCCGAGGTCACGGAACTGATTCGCAATGCCGAGTTTGAAGACGTGATGAGTTTCTACAATCGGATGGTCAAGAATCGTCCCGTGGTCATCATGATGTCGGGTAGCCCTAAGAGCGTCAACAAGAAGGAGCTTGCGAAGTTCGGTCGGGTCACCAACCTGAAATACAAGCAGATAATCAAAGAGTAAATTTCATTTTCATACCTATGTAACGAAACGAGGCGACCCAACTGGCCGCCTCGTTTACAATTACATTAACAAACAAATCAAATCATTCTTAATCGTATTCTCCCCACTTCATGCATGCGCCTTTGAGTTGCTTCTTCAGGGGGAACATGAATGTGAGTTTCACGGTGGCGTCGGTGTTGAAACGCATTCCCAACAGATACGGGTCGATGTAGGCGGCGCCGATAACGTTGGTCGCTTCACCGTTGATTTCCTCTTTCGTGAACGAGTTGATGACTGCGGCGTGGGCCGAGGCATCCACCTTGAGCAAAAAATAATAGTTGTTCATATTGAGCTTGAAGAGAACGCCTGCGCCGGCCACAATGCCCACGTTCCAGCTGCGGAGGTTTTGGGCGTTCATCTCAACCGTGTCGATGGTGGTTTGCGTTTCATCGTAATGTTGTTCGGGCGTGCCATAGCCTTCGATTTTCGTCTTCTTCCAAATCATCTTTCCTGAAAGCGGAAGGCTGAAACGCGGTCCCACAAAAACGTAGGGCCTGATGTTGCCATTGCTGAGATAGAAAGTCACAGGCACTTGCACGTTGACTTCTTGATAATCAGCATTATATTGTCTATAGAAGTCGTCGTTCTGGAAAAGGCCGGTGGGGAAGTTGGTCACGTCGTAGCTCAATTGCGTGTTGCGCATCGCGAAGAGGCCTTCGAGCGAGACCGAAGTGGTCTTGTTGATCATGCGCTCGATGGATAGTCCTGCCGTTGGGCCGAAATTGAACGTGTGGTTATATTGTGTCTTTGTCCCCCCGAAATGCACCCATTGCGTCATAGTGACTCCACCGACGAGGCCAATGTTGTATTTGGCTTCGTTGGGGTTGACGCGATTGCTTGACGATTGCAATGGCTTGCGGAATTGCGCCATGGCATCGTTGCCGAAAACGGCTAAAGACAGGATAAGGATGGCAAATATCTTTTTCATCTGCTGAGTTTTTTAGTTGTTATTCTTGATAATCTCCTTGGTGGACGTCGGTTGGGTTTTCAATGATGATGACATCTCCGGGTTTACCAAGTGTTTGTTGGCCAACGGGCGGATTGAGAATCATATCGAGGACGGTGCCTCCTTTGAAGTATTTCATGATCTCGATACCCCATTTGAAATCCTTGATGACAGGCCTGGCAATCGTGTCGGTGGTGCCGCTCACGGTGTCGGTTACTATGACGGTTTCTTTGGCGATCCTGCCCGAAATGATGTTGGCTTTCAGGGGTTGGAATATGTTCGTGTAAATGACATCATAATAATAGATGGTGAAATACGGGTCGCGTCCGATGATGTAGACGTTCTTGAAAACCTCTGGCTTTACTTGGTCGTCCTTGAAATAGATGGGTGCCAATGAATCTGCGACGAATTCGCTGAAATGCTCCTTTGTGATGATGTATGTGCTGTCGTTTCTCGACCGCTCGATTTCGGTAAAGACTGTCGAAACATCTTTGTTGTAATACAGGTAGTTCAGCTCAGCGATACCCATGTGTTGCTCAAAAAACTTGAAGTACCTGTAGCCCGAAATGGCACCTTCGTTCATCACCCAATGGCTTTCGGGAATCAGTTGGACGTGTGTCACAATGGTGTTGTCGGTCGTGTACGAACCCTCGATCTTTGGCGGCTCGTCGCCATAATAAAGATGGTTTTGCCCCATCGACTGCAAGAGGGTTTTGGGCATATAGTCGTTGATGTTCGGAATCTGTTGATACCCGTAATAGATGGTTTTGTTGTTTTTTGGGTCGTCTTTGAGGCATGAAGTCAGGAGAGCGAGCCCCGAAAGGAATAGGACAGTTCTTATTATGTGCTTCTTCATAGTATATGCTATTCTTCCTTTGTAGAAAATAATTTGGCAAATGTAAGGAAATATGTTTTATCTTCGTCAATAATAACGCGATTTTTTGTTATTTTATTGCAAATGTTTGAAAATTATTTGATTACGATGGCTTTTTTTGTGATGATGCACCCGTTGTTGTTGAAAACCAGCAAATACATACCGCTTGGATGGCCGTCGAAACGATACGAAAAGCGGCTTTGGTGCGTGGCCGAAAACTTGAATTGGCCAACCAACAAGCCTCGCATGTCGTAGACCTTGGCTTCCACTTCGCCATCCATTCCTTCTGCCACGATTTCCATTTCTCCGTGGTTCGGATTGGGGACAATGTCGATTTGGGGCTGCAACAGGTTTTCTTCAACATCGTAGAACGAGCTGAGCAGCCAATACTTGCGCTCGATTCCTGTCTCCACACAGCCGTTGAATACCTTGGCGGTCAGCCAAACCGTGTCTTCCGAGCGGTTCAGCACATACACCTTGCAGCTTTTCCCTTTCTCTCCGAAAGGCTCAAGCACCCAATGGCTGTCGTAGCTTTCGATGCTCCAGTCCACGGTGTCCCATTCGCAATGCGGGTTCTCCTCGTCGAGGGTGAAATCGTAAGTGTTGATTTGGAACTCGGTGGCGGTGATGACCCAGTGGGGCGAAGTGTTGGCCGTATCGACAGGATGGATAGGGGTGGGATGGGGCGTGTATTCCAAGGTGAGGTCGAGGCGGTTGATGGTGTAGCAACCGTCATCGTTGGCCACCGTGTCGGTGTATTGCCCCGATTCATAAAGCATCACCCCGTTCCATTCGTAGAAGTCGCACTTGTCGCTGACGTTTTCAGTGGTTCCTTCGGTGGCGTCGCCCACCACAAGGTTCAAGAAAACAGTCCTTTCGCAGCCGTATTGGTTGGTGCCCACGCGCGATGCGGTGTAGGTGCCCGGCGCGTCGTAAGGCAGGTCGAAGCCATAATTATTGTAGGTGTCGGGACCCTTGAAGCACACCAAGTCGTTGATGGTGGTGTCGTTGACTGGATAGCAGGTGATGTGTACGCTGACAAGTCGTGTGCAGCCCGGATTGAGCTCTCCGGGTTCCTCGCGGCTCAGTGTGGTGTCGGCGGTGATGGCTACGTTGCTGAAGCCGTGGCCCGTGTAGAGACTTCCGGCACAGGTTTCGTCGCTGTAGTTCAGGTCGGGCTCGCGCCTTGAATCGATGTAGAAAAAAGTGGTGTTGCTGTCCGACGATCCGCCGCAGGGCAAATCAGCGGTGGTCACCGTGAGCTTGGCTTGGTAGAGGTCGTGGTCGGAGTAGGCATGCGTCGTGGGGTTGTCGGTGCTGGTTTGGCCGTCGCCAAACTCCCACACCAAGTTATAGTCGGACAAGTTGATGTCGGCGAAGAAGGTAATCTCGTCCATCGTGCAGTTGCTCACCGTGTCGTAAGGCGAAACGAGCAGGTCGTCGATGATGATCGATGTGGAGAGGTCGGTGGCTTTTGACCCAACCATATAGGCATAGCCTCTTGCGCGGTCAAAGCCATAAACGTGGGCATTGAAGCCGTGCGGGCTGTTGAGGTGGTGTACGCCGTGGCTGATTTCCTTCCGGATATAACTGTAGGTCGAACTCCCGTTGACAGCGTCGAACTGGTCGGGATTCAGCAAAATGCCGTCCAAGGTCACGTTTTCGGTATCTTGGTTTTCAACGATGATGTTCACATAATGGTGCCCGATGGTGACGTTGGTGTAGTCATAGTTGAAGGTGGAGAAGGTGATTTCGTTGATGCGTTGTTCGATGGGCGAAATCCACACCATTGACGGGGCGCCATTGCCCATATACGACGAGCTGCTGTTGAAGAGATAGACGGCGCAGCTGAACGTGGCCTCGATATAGCTCGACTTGTCGGTGGCGGGAATCCTGTAGGTGTACGACTCGTTGGCATTCAAGGTGCAAAGGTGGGTGCCGTTTCTGGTGATTTCGTTCCCGTCGGATGAGGAGGTGATTTTCACATAGTCGTCGATGCGGTTGAGCGACGAGGTCACCACGAACTTCTTTCCCCACGAGCGCAAAGGCATGGCTTGCTCAAAAATGCAGTCGGCGTCGCTGCCGGCGTCGGTAGGCACGGTGGAGAGGTTGTTGCCGTTGAATACGGCGATGCGTTTGCAGTCGCGGGCGGTCACCCTTGTGCCGCTCAGGTCGCGGTTGCCAGTGTAGCCCATGTTCGACCTTACCTGATAGGCTTGCCCTTTGTTGAGCGTGATGGTGTATTCCGTGCCTGCATCGTGGTTGTCCAAGGTCTTCACCGAGGGCGTGATGTCGACGGTCGTGTTGTCTTCGGTGGCCACAATCACGAAAGCGCTTGTGGGGTTGTAGTCCATGCCGCCCGATTGGTCGTAAGTCTGGATGATGTAGTCGTCGGCAATGCCGTCGATGGGGAGCACATACGAGGCATCGAATGAGTAGGTGGCTATGTTGGCGCAATACACCGAAACCGTGTCGGTCGTAATCACTTGAAGGCCTTTGTCGACCACTTGTCCGTATTCCGAAACCTCTATGTAGGCTTGGCTTGGGTCGATGTCAATGGAAAAGATGTTGTCTGCTTCCACCTCGAAATGCCGTGTCCAGCCGGTATTGGGGTTGATGATGTCGCCTTCGCAATTGTGTTTTGCGCTGATTAACAGCTGAATGCGAATCCATCCGTTTGGGTCGCTCGTGTTTTCCTTGTAGCTGTTGCCGATATAGGATACCCAAAATTCCTTGCCTTGGGTGGAGATGTCTTGGGCCCGTAAGGTCGGGGAGATGAGGGCCAACGCAAAGGCAAACAACAATATGGCTTTGAACTTTTTCATCGTGTAGGTAGTTTAAAGGTGAGGATTGTTCGTTTTATCTCAATATTATTATTAGGTATGTTGTTGCCTGCAAAGATAACGCAAATATTCAGGTTATTGGACAAGAACTTTTCGGGCCACGGAACCGTGTTTTCCCGTAACCACAAAGAAATACAAGCCTTTAGCCTTTGTCGGGCAGGTGTAAGGAGTGGAATAAGAATCCGCAGCACTGAAAAACCGTGCCTCGTCGACGAGCACGCCACGCACGTCGTAAACCTTCATTTCGAGTTTGCCGCCGAGGTGTTCGAAACCCAAGGCCATTTGTCCGTTGTTTGGGTTGGGCGTTACGGTGAAATCGGCTTGGGCTTGGTTTTCGTCCACGCCGTAGAATGAGCACACGAGCCAATACCTGCGCTCGATTCCGGCCTCCGTTTCGCAGTTGTTGAACACCTTGGCACTTAGCCAAACCGTGTCTTCAACGCGATTCAGCACATATAGTTTGCAATTTCGGTCATTTTCTCCGAAAGGTTCGAGCACCCAATCCACATCGTCGTTTAGGATGCTCCAAACGACGTTGTCCCATTCGCAGTCTGGATTCTCATCACTCAGGCAATAGTCGTAGGTGTTGATTTGGAACTCGGTAGCCGTTACCACCCAGTGGGGCGTGGTGTTGGTGGTGTCTTTGGGATAGATGGGTGTGGGGGTGGGTGTGTAATCCAAATCGAGGTTGAGATATACGGTGCTGTCGCAACCCAAATCGGTTGTCAGGGCCTTGGAATATTGCCCCGAAATGGTGTATTCCGTTCCGAGCCATTCGAATGAGTCGCACTCGGCGACTGAAGTGGTAGTGCCTTCCACGTTGCCCGAAAGGGTGAGGTGGCACACGACCGTACTGTCGCAGCCATCGTAAGTGTCAAAAACTTGTGTGTAAGTGCCTGATTGTGTGTAGTCTTGCCCATTCCAATGGAAGGTGCTGCAAGTGATGGTGTCAAAAGAGGTTTGTTGGGTGTGGCCTATGGTGAGGTGCATCGTGACTATGCTGTCGCAACCTCCTGCCGAAACATAATTGTTCACGAAATCGCCGCTCGTGGTGTAGCTTTGTCCGTCCCAAACATAGCTTCCGGTGCAATCGTGGACGCTGAACTCGTGAGTGATGCGGTCGGCCACGGTCAAGTGGAGCATGATCACGCTGTCGCAGCCGTTGGCGGTTTGTAGGTTGAGCTGGCGGTCGTATGTGCCAGGCTGGTCATAGATGAAGCTGAATCCGTAGCCCTTGTATGTGCTTGGCGTACCTTGCCAGCAGCGGCTGTCGTCGATGGGGATGTGGTATTGGGGAAGCGCATCGATGTAAACCAACAAGGAGTCCTTGCATTCGGGGTGGATCGGGTTGTCTTCAAGTCGGGCCAAAATGGTGTCGGTTTCGATTCTTACGTTGGTGAAACCGTGTCCGGTATAGAGCTCGCCGGCGCAAATCTGGTCGTTTTCGATGATGTATTGTTGGGTGGCGTCAACGAAAAAGTAGGTCGTGTCGCTCGATGTGCCTGTGCAGCCGCCTTGGTCGGTGCTGACCGAAAGGGCCACATGATAGACGCGACTGTCTTGATAGGTGTGTACTACAGGGTTTTGTGTGCTGGTGGTGCCATCGCCAAAATCCCATAACAAGTTGTATTCTTGGAAGTTGACATTGGCATTGAAAGTGATGGGTTGGTTGGCGCAATAGCTGAAGCTCTCGTTTGGCAGCATTGTTTCACCGTTGAGGCTCAGGTTGGTGTTCAGGTTCTTGGCATTGGAGCCGACGAGATAGGCATATCCCTTGGCATCGCCAAAGCCATAGACGTGGGCGTTGAATCCGTTGGGGCAATAGAGGTGATACCTGCCGTGCTCGATGCTCAGGCGCGCAAAACTGTAATCGTTGTTGCCGTTGACGCGACTGAAATTGAGGGGGGAGATTTGCTCGCCATCCAAAAAGACTTGGGCGATGTCCTCGGTGTTGACGATGATGTTGACGCTGTGTGTCTCGATTTCGATGTTGGGATGGTCGAAGGTGGAGAAGGTCACTTCATCGATGCGTTGCTCAACAGGGGCAATCCACACCATTGAGGGGTCGCCCAAACCACCTAATGGACTTTGGTCGTAGCTTGAGTTGTCGAAGAGGTAAACGGCACTGGGCTGTGTGGCTTGCAAGAAGCACGAGCGCTCGCTTTCGGCCATCGCGAATGTATAGGACTGGTTGGCGTTCAATGTGACCAAAACCTCACCGTTCTTGGTGATTTCGTTGTCGTTGGCGCTTGAGGTGATTTTGATGAAGTCGCGGTTGCGGTTCATCGAGCTGGTCACCACGAAGTTTTTGCCCCATGAGCGCAAGGGCATCGCTTGTTCGAAGATGTGGTCGAAGCCGTTGCCTTGGTTGATGGGGATGCAGGTGAGGGTGTTGCCGTTGAATACAGCGATGCGCTTGCAGTCGGCGGCCAGCACCCTTGTCCCGCTGAGGTCGCGTTGGTTGCCCGTGCGTGTCGACCTGACGTGGTAGGTCTCGCCCGCATTCAAGGTGACGCTAAAGGTCTCGTTGGCAAGGTGTCCGGCCAAAGTGGCGCAAGTCGGGGTGATGTCGACGACGGTGTTGTTCTCGGTCGCGACGATGAGGAACGCGCTGGTCTCGTTGTTGATGACGAATGCATTCTGTGCCGTGCCGCCTTGGTATGATTGGTCGTAGGATTGGATGATGTATTCGTCGCCCAAACTTTCCACCGGAAGCACGAATGAAGCATCGAAAGAAACGTATGCAATGTTGGTGCAATACACCGAAATGGTGTCGCTCGACTGCACCTTGAGCCCTTTTTGCAGGATGCTTTCATATTGCGAACTGTTGTGATACCCTTCTTGTTCAGGTATTTCGATGGTGGTGATGTTGTTTGCGTTGACCGTGAACTCTTGCGACCACCCCGTGTTGGGGTTCGAAATCGTTCCGGAGCAGTTGCGCTTGGCGCTGATGAGCACTTGGTTGATGACCCAACCTCCGCTGGTGTGGTCGCGGAAGCCGTTGTGCATAAACGAGAGCCAGAACTCTTTGCCTTGGGTGGAGGTGCTCTGTGCCCACACCGCAGGGACGCTCAGGCTGAAAATGAGGGAAAATACAATGAAAAGACGCTTCATTTTGGCTTTGTTTGGTGTTGATTTATTGTAGAGACGCGCCACGGCGCGTCTCTACAAACTTTATATGTTTATCTTTGAATCACTACTTTTTTCGCTATGGTTCCTTCCTTGCTTGTGGCCACGAAGAAGTAGAAGCCGTTGGTGCCGTGCTTCATCTGGTAGTCGTGCGAGCAGGAGCCGCTGCCGTTGTAGGTCTCGAACCTGTCAATCAGAGAGCCTTTCATGTCGTAGACCTTCACGTTGACCTTGCCGGTGAGGTGCTCGAAGTTGAGTGTCATACGCCCGTTGTTGGGGTTGGGCACCACGTCGAAGCCGAGGTTGGCCGATCCGTTTTGTCCGTTTTCCTCCACGCCGTAGAACGAGCACACGAACCAGTATTTCTGCTCGATGCCTTCGTCGGGGGCGCAGCGGTTGAAGGCGTG
>CACXQV010000009.1 GCA_902769875.1 uncultured Bacteroidia bacterium | reverse complement strand
CGCTTATGCCTCTCCCCGCTCCCATGACCCGCTGAAGACAGACTCAAAAACGACCGATTATTGAAACAAATCACCACCGCTTTGGTGCGGTTGCCCTGTATGTGAAATCAAAAGAGCCATGGAAAAACTGGTCTACAAGAAACGTCTTGCCCACACGCCTGCGTCCATAAACGATAACAAGTTCTGAACGGTTGGAATCAAAGCATCGTTTTAGCTCAGCCATTTCTCTTTTCCTACCTATTATATCTCTGTTTCCCATTTTGTCTGAACTTTTATGACGGTACAAAAATACGGTTTTTTCAAAAAGCAATCTCGAAAACATACTTTTTCTTGAAAAAAAAAGGAGAAAAAGTGCGTTTTGAAACAAATTACATTTTTCCCTCTCATATCCAAATTATCCCTACTTTTGCCCCATCAAACTATTTGCTTATGAAAACATCGAACAAACAAGTTTTAGAAGAGGTAAAACGCTATGTCATCATCACCCTCGCGTTGTTCACCATGTGCTTGGGCTGGACGGCTTTCCTCATCCCTAACCACCTGATGGGCGGCGGCGTGAGCGGCATCGCGGCTTTGGTGTATTGGGGCACGGGTCTCTCCACGGGTATCACGGTGTTCGTCATCAATGCCATTCTGTTGCTCATCGCATTGAAAATCATCGGCGTGGGATTCGGCATCAAGACGGCCTATTCCATCATCATGGCTTCGGTGTTTATGTCGCTGTTGCAGCATTTCATCACCGACCCAATGATGGCGGGCACGATGCAGCCTTTCGTCAGCGACCATTTCCTTGCGGCCATCCTCGGTGGCGGCTTGGCGGGACTGAGCATCGGCGTGGCCTTCACACAAGGGGGCAGCACGGGCGGCACCGACATCATTGCGATGATTGTGTGCAAATACCGCAACATCTCGCAAGGGCGCGTCATCCTCATCCTCGACATTGTCATCATCGCGTGCGGCTTCATTGTGGGCAACACGGTGGAAGATTTCATCTACAGCTGCGTCGTGATGGGCGTGTGCAGCTATTGCATCGACTTGGTTTTGACGGGCAACAAACAAACCGTGCAGGCCTTCATCTTCACGGTGGAACCAGACAAGGTGGCCGACCGCATCGTCAATGAGATGCAGCGTGGCGTGACCGTCATCAACGGCACGGGCTGGTACACCAAGCACGAAGGCCCCATCCTGATGGTGGTGGCACACAAGCGCGAGTCGCAGCAGATTTTGAGGATTGTGAAAGACGAAGACCCCAAGGCTTTTATGACGATGAACACCGTGATGGGAGCTTACGGCAAGGGCTTCGAGCAAATCAAGAAGTGACTTTTTGACGATGGCTGATGACTATGACTTTTGACTATGACTATGGTCGCTTCATCTAAGGCGTGAGTTCCACATTTCGGTTGAAATGGTCGATTCCTGAATTGAAATTCTTGATATATTCTTGGAAATTCGTGTAAAAAATGAAAAAGGAAAAAGATATTTTTGTAATTTTGCAACCATAACCCGAAAATCGGTGGAAAATTTATGTAAAATATTGATTATCAAGCAATTATGGTGGATGGGGTAAATCTCCTTTTCAAACTTTTGCATATCCTCTATCCAAGGCATAGCCAATCTGATCCGGTCTTGGATTTTTTTTGTTTCCCCGTCAATGCGAGCGAAACCATCCATACAACAATCAACAATTACACAATCAACAATTTAAATCAAAAGCGATGAAAAAGATTTCAATGAATCGCTATGAAGCCCCCAAGGCGGAGCTCATAGCCATCGAAGCACAGAGCGTGCTTTGCGCCTCGCAAGGAGGCGACACCTCGACAGACCTCACGGGCAACGGATTCCAATTCGGCACCGAAGGCGGAATTTGGTAAAATGTCTAACCCTAAAAATCCAGCAAAAATGAAGAAGACATTCAGAATGATGGGCCTGTGCGCCCTCGCAATGCTTGCCGTAGTGTCGTGCAAGAAGAATGAACAACAAGGCTCGGTGACCATCAAGGCCAACATCGCCCAACTGAACAACGAATCGAGGACGGAGATTGGCCCCGACAACTGGCTTGTGTGGAAAACGGGCGACCAAATCAAGGTGTACACCGCCGACAAGAGCAACTCGGCCATCTTCACCACCAACGACAACAACGTGACCCAAGCCACCTTCAGTGGCAACATGGAAGTGACCGACGGCTGCTACGCTTTCTATCCCGCCGAGGGTGTTGAGTATAGTAATGGTTCGTTCAAGCTGCGCTTGAGCGGCACGCAAACCTTTGTTGACGGCAACTTCGCCAACAACACCTACCCAATGTACGCCACCTGCACTGGCAACGAATTCTACTTCGACAGCCCCTACGGTGTCCTTGCCCTCCCCTTGTGTGGCTCAGGCACGGTGAGCAACATCGTGCTGAGGGACAATAACGATTTTGGCTTGTGCGGATATTATTCAAATCTCGAGAATATCCAAACCACGTTTTTTATGGCCATACAAGGGTCCTCCATCACCCTCAATTGCGGCGACGTGGAACTGGGCAATACTCCCAAAACGTTCTGTTTCGTGGTGCCTGCTAACGTCGTGTTCGGCAACGGCTTCACCGCCACGGTGAATGGCACAAACGGCGTGCTGTGTACCCTGAGCACCACTAAAAACAACTCCATTGCCCCCGGAGCCATCCGCACGATGCCGCTGACCCTTGTGGGCGATGGCTCCACTGTCGTAACTGGAGACACACAGGCCGTTCCCGACCAACCCACTTCCATTACCCTACAGGCTACCTACATCGTCCCTGATAGCTTGACGGTGACCGAGGTGGGCTTCTACTACGGCACCGACTCCACCAACCTTACAACGAAAGTGACCGCCGCCGCCGTCGAGAGTCCCTTCAGCTACACCATCGACAGCCTCACGGCAGGCGCCACATACTACTACCGGGCCTACATCAAGATTGGCGGCAATGAGACTCGCGGAGGACTGAAGAGCTTTTCGACCTTGGCACACCAACCATCGACCTCGCGACGGTGACAAGCAACACCACCGTGGAAGACGGCTACACTGTGCCGGCACACTCGGTGCTAACGTGAAAATCTCCATCGCCGACGGCGCCACGGTGACGCTCGACGGCGTGAACATCACCAATCTGGGCAACAACTGCGACTGGGCGGGCATCAACTGCCCGGGCGACGCCACCATCATCCTCAAGGACTGCTCGACCAACACCGTTTGCGCAGGCAGGGATAGCTACGGTGACAGCAACTACCCCGGCATCTGGATTGCACCGGACAAGAAGCTCACCATCAAGGGTGGCGGCCAGCTCACGGCATATAGTAACAATACCAACCCCTATGGTGCCGGCATCGGAGGAGGATACGAGATTGCCTGTGGTGACATCGAGATTCAGGGCGGCGACATCAATGCCACTGGAGGTGAGTGGGCTGCCGGCATCGGTTGTGGTTATGTTGCTGATTGCGGCACCATCACCATCACTGGCGGCACTGTCACGGCTACTGGCGGTTTCGGTGCTGCCGGCATCGGTAGTGGTTATGACGAAGCCAGCTGCGGCGCCATCACCATCTCTGGCGGCACTGTCACGGCTAATGGAGGTGACGGTGGTGCCGGCATCGGTAGTGGTTATGCCGAAGCCAGCTGCGGCGCCATCACCATCACCACTGGCGTGACTCAGGTGACCGCCACGAAGGGCGAAGATGCTCCCAACAGCATCGGCGCAGGCAATGGAAGCTCCTGCGGCACGGTTACCATCGAACCTGGTGCTAACGTGACGCAGAACTAACCCGTGCACCTACAAGCCATAACAATAATCCTACATAGGAACGAGAACAGGGAGGCGGCCTTCGGGTCGCCTTTTTTTGTTGGAGGTTGTAGGGCTGTCGCACTGCGGCAGCCGCGTAGGGTGTCCGTATGCTTGTGGGTGTGCTGCCTGTCGGTGTGCTGCCGCAGGTCTCGGATCTGCCGTAGGTCACGACGCTGCCGTAGGTCACGACCTACGGTTACGGGCAGTTGCGTCTTACAGACGCGGGGTCGGCTGAAAAATTCGTTTAATTCGCGAAATTCGCCGTTGTATGGGCTTGCGCCGTGCCCCTCATTGGTGTGCCGTGCCCCTCATTGCGGGCTTGACCCGCAATCCCTACACCCTCATCCCACACGCCCCTCATTGCGGGCTTGACCCGCAATCCCTACGCCTATGGACATCCCCGATGCTGGCAATGTAATCGATGCTGGCAGGGGTTTCATTGCATTTCGTCGGCAGGGGTTGCATTGCATTCCACCCCTGCCTAATATCCTGCGTCACTCCATGACTGTTCGACACTGGTGTCGCCTGTGCAGGGACTGACGTCGCCTGTGCAGGGACTCACGTCGCCTGCATACTGATATGCCGTCCCTATGGGACTTTGTGTCGGCACGCACGGAGAAACCCCGAAGGGGTGGCAGCACATTAGGCAGGCGGTGTAAACCCCTGCCGATGTGACCCCCCGCCGATATGTTGGTGAACCCTCTTTCCGAATGAAAACGGTGCAAACTTGCCAAAAAAACAGGAGGAAAACCGAGCGGCTTTCCTCCTGTTTGAAGTCTTATGTCCGATTGTACATCACTTGATGCCCAACTTCTTGGCAATGTCCTTCGGCAGGGCGTCTTTGTGAACAACGATGTTCAAGGTCTTGTAGCGCACGAAAGCCTTGCTGACGTACCAAACGCCTTTGTACTGGCCGGCATCGCCCCAGCTGTTCTTCACGATGAAGTATTCGTTGCCGATTTGGTCCTTGGCAGTGCCGTAGATGAGCATACCGTGGTCGTCGCCAGTCTCATAGTTGTCGTATGCGATTTGGCGTTCCTTCTGCGTGACCCATTTCTGCGGGGTGGGAGAGCTTTGGGCTTCCTTCTTGCGGTCGGCGGCGCTCATGCCGAGCCAGTGGGCCATGTCGCTGCCTTGCAAGTCGCGGCCTTTGGCTTCGAGGTCGGGGAGGACGGCCACACCTGCCATCTTGCCACGGAGCCAGCCAGCCTCGCTGACGTCGCTGCCCCAAGCAATCGGGTAGCCTTTTTCAATGGCGTTGTCCATCACCTGCATGAACTCGTCGATGGGGAGGTTCCAAGCCTGGCCCCAGCGCCAGTTGTCCTGCACTTCGATGACGAAAGGCTCGTAGAAAGGATGGTGCGTGAACGAAGTCAGGTTGACATAGTCGTTCATGTTGAGACCCGTCGATTCGGCGAAGGTCATAGGAGTGTACTTCTTGCCTTGGTAGGTGAACTCGGTCGGGGGAACGCCAAGGTAGGCATCGTAAATGCCAGCCAAGCCCTTCTTCCACAGTGGATTGCCGTCCTTGTCCATCTGGATTTTGCGGCTCTTGATGACACCGGCTACATACGGGTCGGTGACAGCGGAGAGTTCGGTGAAGTTCGACAAAGAGTCGCCATGCATGGCACCGGCAGGCATCAATTCGTCGGGGACGAGGCCGTAATGCTTGATGGCATACAGCACGTCACCGAAGGAACCACCTTGCGAGAACGACACGTCGCCGTGGGTGCGGACGGCGGCCTCGGCGCGGTCCAAGTAGGTCTTGTAAACGATGTACATTTCCGAGAAGTCATACTCGGGCTTGCCCATGCGGAGCAGTTCGGCCTCGAAGAAAGCCAACGAACTGTAGCACCAGCAAGTGCCGGCTTGGTTCTGGTCTTTCACGGAGGTGACGGGCAATTCCTTAATGGTGGTGAACTTGAAGCCTTCTTCTTCTTTGGCTTCGTCTTTTTTTGCCTCTGGCTGAGCAACGGCGCTAATGCTGAGCATCAAAGCGGTTGCGGTAAGTAAATGCTTGAATTTCATTTTGTTGTTATTTAATGATTTAAGATTTAAGATTCAAAATATAAGATTCGTTTTATTCTGCCATTACCATTTTTTTCTCGCGTTGGGCATCCTTTTTGGCGCGGGCGATGCGGCGTTTCATGCGGTCGTCGATTTCCTTGAGTTTTCTTGCCTTGACAACGGCCTTGATGTCCTCCTTGTAAGGGCTGTCGGCGGCTTCAAACTCGCCGTAATAGATGGATAAAGGATTGATGTCCATATCGTTATCGCCCCATGCTATTGTTCCATAGTCCACCTTGACTTGCTTGAACAAATCCAAATCAAGATACTTGGAAATGAAAGGGTATGTGCTTGACGAAAGAAACGAATACAAATCAATCAACCGCTCTTGCCCGTCTTTGAAAACGACATGCAAAAGATAATCACTTATATATTCAACCGAATTAATCATAATTACTTGATTTTCTTTGTAATAACAATCTTTTTTATTTGCACGTTCTCAATGAACTTCTGTTCCCACGCATATAAGATAGCGTATTTGTAAACAGAAATAAAATCTTTCAACTGACGTAGTTTCGCTTGGTTGAATGTCCCTTTTTCTTCTTTGTATCTAATGGTTGTGATTCTCCCTTCTTCAACGTAAAATGACACTTTGACGATAGCATCTCCGTATGTGGCATGGACGTGTACGGGTTGATGTTCGTTGGACCAAAAACTGATCACAATTCCCAAGTATTCGTATATGACTGGCATAACAGAATAGTATTCGGCTGCAAAAGTAGCAAAACTATGTCAAAGTCCCAAATCTTTTCTCATGGCTTTCGAAAGGGCGTCCTTGTGGAGCGTGAAGAAGATGGTGTATTGGCGCAGGTATTGCTCGGAGCAGTACCAGTAGCCTTTGTAAGGACCTCTGTCGCCCCACGAGTTCTTGATTTTGTAGTATTTGTTGCCGTCCTGATCCTTGGCGATGCCAACGACAAGCATGCTGTGGTCGTCGCCGGCATCCCAGTTGTCGTAGGCCGTCTGATGGATTTCATCGGTCACCTTCTTTTCGGGAACGATTTCCTTCCAAAGATTCTCGTTTTCAGGGTCTTCGGGGACTATGCCAATACCGGTCTTCCCCGAAAAGCCCTTGTTGCTGACGTCTTGCGCCCAGCCGAGGGTGTAGCCGTGTTCCAAGGCATAATCGACGGCTTCCATCAGCTTTTCCAAGGGCAGGTTGTAGGCCGGGGTCCAAGTCCAGTTGTCGGGGATTTCCACCATACAGGGCTTGTTGTATTCCTCAGTAGTGAAGGAGCAGATTTCGATGTAGTTGGCTGGGTCGATGCGATAGGCCTCGGCAAACGACTTGGGCGTGTATTTCTTGCCGTCCACCGTAAACTCTTCGGGGGCCACGCCGAGGTAGGCATCCAAAACGCCTTGCACCGCCTTGGGGCCGGCAGGGGAGATTTTCTTGTTGCCGTTCTTGATGATGGCGCGAGCCACACCGTTGATTACCTCGTTCATCTCGCCGTGCACATGGCGTTCCTCGCCGATGACCTTGCCGCTGTAGTCGGCTTCGGGCATCATGCCATATTTGTCGATCATGTAAAGCACATCACACACTTCGCCACCTTGGCTGAGGGTGTTGTTGCCGTGCATGCGCACAAACTTGGCCACCTTCTCCGTCCAAGCGTTGCGCACGACAAACATTTCCGACAGGTTGAACTCCTTGCCGTACATGCGAAGGATTTCCGCTTCGACGAAGCCAATGCCGGCAAAGCACCAGCAAGTGCCTGAGCTGCCTTGGTTGTCGACGGGCGTGTGCTTCACGTTGACGGTCTCGGTGATTTTGTAAACGGGTTCCTGTTCTTCGGCTTCTTGGGCAAAAAGGCTGGTTCCTGTCCCAATGAGCAGCGCGACGGCTGCCAATTTCAAAACTTTCTTCATATTATCTTGATTTATTGAATTTTAACGACTTTCCTGATTTCGTTCTTCTCGCCAATCAGTTTCACGAAATAGGTGCCTTCAGCCAAGGTTGATATGTCAATATTGGCCTTGCCGTCGGTGGCGGCTTGGCGCAACACCTCTTGTCCCATCAGGTTGAAGACTCCAACTTCTTGCAGGCCGTTGGCCTCGATATGAAGTTGTCCTGAAGTGGGGTTGGGATATAAGACAGCCTCTTGGGCATCAGTGCTTTCGGTGAGGTCGGTGGTCCAGTCGATGAACACCTCGTTGGAGTGGCTCGATTCGATGTGAGCGGTGCGACCGGTCACGGTGTAATGATAGGATTGCGAAGGAGTGGCCTCAAAGTCGACGAAATCGGTGGTGGAGCTTTGCCCGATGCGTTGTCCGTCGCGATAGATGCAATACTTGTCGGCCATCGTGGCTTCTTGCCATTGCAAAATGATCCTTCCTTCGTGGATGAGGAAGTCGAGGTGCATAGGGATGATGCTCTTGTTGACTTCAACGGTGTTGAGTTCGGGGTTGTCTTGTGCCGTGGCAAATGCCGATTCGCAGTCGGTGTCGGAATAGTAGGCACTGACCGCATACTCGAAGCAACCGTTGGGTTGGCCGGCGAGGTTGTCGGTATGTGAAGTGTTGGTGAGCAGCTTGATGCGCTTGAAGCCTTCGCCTTTGGCACGACGATAGAGCATGTAACCCGTCAGGCCTTCGGCTTCGGGTGCATCCCACGAAACTTTGACTCTGGTCGTCGTGGTCATTTCGTAGCGGATGTTGGTGGGAGCGGTGCAGTCGATTTCGGCCGCGATATGGCGAATGTTCGAGCGGTCGGTTTCTCCTTCGGCGGTAATAGCTGTGACATAATAGCTGTGCAGCACGCCCGAAATGTCGGTGTCGGTGAAGTTGGTGGTGTTGGGGATGGCATACAAAACATTGTCGCGATAGACTTGATAGTTGATGGCTTCGCCGTCAATGGCATCCCATTCCAGCATCACCTCGTTGCCCGAATGGGTCAGGGTCAGGTTCTTCGGGCCTTCGATATAGACTTCTTCGTCATCGCAAGAGTTGTTGGCGATGTAGAACAGCCCATTGTTGAGGTCGTTGCTTGTTCCGCTGAACGAAACTTTTTCTTCGCCGTTCTGGTTCTTGATGACGAAAGCTATGTGTTCGACGGGCGAGCTGGGGTTCTTCCAGATGATGTCGACATGGCCGAAAGGCAGTGTGACGGTGCGCGTTGATGAGGAGGCGCCGGGCGTAAGGTGTGCGATTTCCACACCTGCCGAGTTGACGAACGAGAGATAGCCGTCAGGCCAGCCCTCGTCGTTTGATGAGGTCATTTCAACGGTCCAGTTGCAGGTGGGGCCAAGGATGACATCATCTTCGTAGGCCTCGATGCCAGGGGCGTTGTGTGTGATGGCATAAACGGCGTAGCGCACCATGGTGGGCATATAGTGGTCGGTGAAGCTCATGGGTTCGCCGGGGGTCACGTTGTCTTCGGTGTAGATGATTTCGCCATTGCGCGTCACCACGATTTGGTCGATTCCGCTGATGGGATTGAGGTGGATGTCTTGTGTGGGGTTGGTCCATTCGATGGTGGCGGCATAGTCGAAGTCGTTGGAGGGCTTTACGATGAAGTTCTCAGGCTGCATCGGCATGTAGTCGTACACGTCGGAAGGCACATAGTTGAACACGGCTTGGGCCCAGCCGGCATAGTCGATTTCGTCGACCACAAACCAGCCGTCGCTGCTGCCGCCCCAGCCCCAGTTGTAGTGGAACAGGTCGTTGTCGTCGTATCCATCGCAAACGAAGGCGTGGCCGCCACTGTTGCTGAAGCCTGAGTAATACAAAGGCCAGCCGATGTCAATCATCTCTTTCAGCATGTTCTGCCAAGTGACGAGCGAGTAGTTGTCGCGGGTCTTTAGGGTGGCGTGGCTCGAGTAGGAGAAATAACGGTTGATGGCATCTGGTACGTCCCACGAGTTGGCGCCGCTGCCCGAAGGCGAGAAGTTCATGTCGACCGAAACGCCGCAATGGTACATGAACAAGGCCACTTCGTCGATTTCTTCTTGTGAGGCGCCGCCGAGGCGGTCGGGCATCAAATCCCAATGGTAAGTGGTTTGGCCGAAGTTGGCTGACTGCGATCCGTAGCCGTAGCAGTAATACGAGTGGCTGCCTGTGCCTTGGGCGGGATGGTTCCAGCGTTTCATCACTTGGCTCATGGCTGTGGCCACACATCCGGCATAGCAGTGGCCGCCTGAACCACCGGCATCTTCGGGGGCATACTTGTTATAAGGCCAGTCTTGGTTCCACTTGGTGGTGCAAATGTAGTCGACGCTGCGGCCACCATTGCGCGAGAGCAAACGGCCTGTCGACATGATGCTTTGCCATTCCTGTTCGGTGTCGTCGAAAAGGACGACGTTGGGGCTTGTGCGGGCCTCGATGATTTTGTCCAAATAGAAAGAGAGCTCGGGCGACATGTTCTCCGTGGCAAAGGGGCCTTCGTCGGAATAGCCCACGATGGGGCGGAAACGGTCGTCAGCCGAGACGATGACAAAGCCTTCTTCGCCTGCGTTGAAGACGTAGAAGCAAGTCTCGTTGCGGTTTGAAACACCTGTGTAGACAAGCTGTAAGTCGTTAGACCTGAGCTGGTTGTCGAAATTTGCGCCGACAAATTTTTGGCCGACGGCTTTGGCTTGGGCCACGTCGATGGGACGGGCATTGAGAGCTGTCACGCCAAGCAGCATGACAAGAAGCGATAAAAGTTGTTTTTTCATAGATAAATATGTTTTCAAATTAAAATGTTTTCAAAAGGGCTTCAAAGATAGGAATATTATCGAAACGAAGGTGCTTAAATGGAAAAGAAATCTCTTTTTTTCTTCAAAGGGAGATGATTTCGTCCATTTTGATGTCGAAAGGCTCGGCAGGCACCTCGTCAACGAGCTGGAAATCGAAGCAGATGCCGATGCGTCTCACGTCCAAATGCTGGCTGAGGAAACGGTCGTAATAGCCACGTCCGCGCCCAAGGCGGTTGCCCTTGCGGTCGAAAGCCACGCCCGGAACCACAATGAGGTCGAAATCACCCTTGTAAGGCTCGTTTTGGGGCTCAAGAATGTTGAAGTCGCCAACGGCAAAATCGGTGTCGCGGGCATATTCCACCGGGATGATGTCGTCGCCCACCACGGTGGGAAGGATGATTTGCTTGTCGAGATGCCATTTTTCGAGGAACCCTTGGGTTTGCACCTCATCGGGCAAAGCACTGTAAAGCATTACCTTATGTGCTTTTATGAAGTCGGGATGGCGTTCCAGTTTGGCCATAATTGTTGCCGATTGCCCTGCCAGTTGCTCTTTCGTATGTTGCTTTTTCAATGCCTTGATGTGGGCACGCAATTCTTTTTTGTCCATACTATTGAAAATTTTGCGCAAAAGTAAGAAAACCAGCCGACAATGGGAAAACAATTTGAGGTTTTTTGTAATTTTACGGCCTGAAACGAAAAGCGAAAAATGAAACGGAATCTGCTTATCTTGTTGGTTTCCATCGGTATTATTGGAAATGTTGTCGCTCAGGAGCATCGTCGTTATGCCTTGGTTTGGAACGATGAATTCGAGTCGGGCGAGTTGGACACGAGGGTTTGGTCGAAGATTTGGCGAAGCACAGCCGACTGGGCTATTCACATGTCGTCGCACGACACTTTGTATGCCCTTGACGATGGCGACCTCGTGTTGCAGGGCATGTATAACGACTTTTTGCCCGACGACAAGGCCGCTTTCCTTACGGGAGGCGTTTGGAGCATCCATAGGAAGTCGTTCGGTTTTGGTCGGATTGAAGTTCGGGCCAAGTTCGATGTGGCTCAAGGTTTTTGGCCTGCCATTTGGATGCTGCCGGAGCTCAACCAAGCCGTGGATTGGCCCTATGGCGGCGAAATCGACATCATGGAGCATTTCCGCAGCAATCAGTTTGTGAACCAAACAGTCCACAGCTATTACACCTACCATTTGGGCAAACGCAACCGACCCTCGCAGGTGGCTTATCCGGCTTACAATGAGGGGGAGTACAACACATACGGGATGGAGCGTTTCGACGACAGCCTCGTGTTTTTCGTCAACGGCAAGCGCACTTTCAATTATCCGCGCTTTCGCAAGGGCATCGACGGGCAGTTCCCTTTCGGCAATCAGGATTATTATTTGATTTTGGATGCACAGTTGGGGCGCGACCGCTCGCCCTACATCGACACGGCAAGCCTTCCCGTGGAGTTGCGCGTGGATTATGTGCGTTATTATGAAATCGACACCAAGACCGATGTGATTCCAGAACCGACTGAATATCATCAATATACAAAACGGAGGTTCAAGTTCAGGAAAACGGTGGTCAATCCAAAGGAGACTTTCGACAATCCTGATGAATACCATATTGTTACCAAAAAAGGCAAGGCCATCGTTTCGGGCAACGTGGCTTGGGCGCAAAGCACCCTTGACCAGCTCATTGGTGAGGACGGGAGGATTGCTAATGTTGATTTTTATGACAAGCCGGCTTGTCCTTATCGCGGCATCAGCCTTGATAAGGACGGCAAGAAATGGACATTCGGCGAGATAAAAAGGCTGTTGGATGTGATGGCGTTCCATAAGTTGAATTACTTGCATTGGGACGGCGTGGGCAATTGCCCTGAAGGGGAAGCCGACAGTTTGAGGGAATACGCCAATGATTTGGGCATCGAAATGGTTGACGAAATTCCCGATGTCGCTGATGTTGGTTTGGTTTTGTTGGACAACGATGTGCAGGTTCCTTTGGCAAATCTTGTTTTCTCAAAGGCGGCCAATGGCCAAGGCGGTTTCCTCATCTTGGGCGGATTGGGGGATGAGGAATTGGAGGCGCTTATGGCTTTTTCCGAGCGCTATTGGCGCGGAGGTGGTGCGGGCAAGGCAACAAACAATGAGGGTTTGCCCGACACCTTGTCGGAAGCCGGTTCGCGCTTGGCCAATTTCAAGGAAAAACTTGAGGTTCACAAGAACCGGTTCCATTATTAATGGCAATGGCCACAACCGCATCAGGGCAATTGTGGCCATCCAAAAAAAATGAAAAGAATTATTGTTTATAAATGAAATCAACGTCCGTTGTAGTTTCCGCTCAGGGTCTCGATGAACGAGTTGGCGGCGGTCTTCATCGTGGTGAAGTCCGTTCCGAGCGAGCTGGAGCAGTCGAGCACGAGCATGATCATCGCGCTCTTGTATTCGTTGACGACTTCGGTGTTGCCCGAAGGTGTGAACTCGCTGTTGGGTTGCCATTGGCCGATGGATTCGATCCTGTTCCATTGCTTCACATAGTCGGTACTGACTTGATAGCCGTTCAAGTCGGTGAGGTTCTTGAAGGAAAACTGGTTGAAAATGCCTTCCATCGTGGCTGTGACCGTTGAACCCGACTGGCACTCCATACCGACATATTGGAGGTCGGTGAGTTGCTTTACGCCGTTATTGCTGATGTAGGTGCCTTGGATGTAGCAATTGGATTCTTCAGGATCGGTCACATTGTCGAAAGTGAAGCGGATGACGACGCCCGAACTTTGCACCGGAAGTTTGAGCGTGACATTGTAGAAGGTGCTTTGGTTGTAGAGCTGCTGGGCGATTTGGGCGAATTTCTCCGAAGCCTCGCTCATACTGGTCACCTCGAAAACATTGTGGGCAGGGTCGCTCGAAAGCCTGTTGAGATTGTCGCGGAAACTCTCAACGTCGATGACGTCGTTGCCGCGCACACCGATGGAATAGGCCGAGATGTTGTTGCTCCCGATGAGCTCGTTGTTGATTCTTGAATTGACGGCGGTGAGAAAATCGTTGTTCGAATTGTATTTGTAGTTTTCCGGAATGCCGAGCGAGCCTTGGTCCAAGCCGTCGGTGAAGGTCACCACCGAAACGTTGATGAGGTTTTCCGGAATTTTCGCGCTGGCCAAGCTGTTGAGGCCGGTATTGACGGCGTGATAGAGTATGGTGCCGTTTTGCATCACCAGCCCGTCAACGAAATTCTCAAAGGTGTGCTTGGTTTCTTGGTTCAGCAGGCTGAGCGGCATGGTGTAGAGCTGGTCGTTGAACCCGATGATGCCGAGGTAAAGCCCTTCGGGGGCTGGCTTGGTGTTGTCATTCGTCTTGGGCTTCCTGCAACCGCTGAAAGTGGTGAGCATGATGGCAAGAGCCAAAACAGCCACTGAAATGATGTGTTTTTTCATATTCGTTAGTTTTTAATCTGTTCCATAACGTGAAAATTGCCATAAAATTGCGGAGAAGCAAAAAAACTGTCATTTTTTCAAGGCTTGCCTGATGGCTTTGGCCAATTGGTCAGGGCAGGAGGTGCCTTTGAAGCCGCAACGGATGCCTTCCAACTTTGCGACGACGTCTTCGGCTTTCATGCCTTCCACAAGTGTGGCTACGCCTTGCGTGTTGCCGTTGCAGCCGCCGTAGAACTGCACGTTCTTCACGTTGCCGTCCTCAATTTCAAACTCAATGGCTTGGCTGCAAGTGCCCTGTGTCCTGTAAGTGTATTTCATTGGATTTCAGTTTTTTAACTACGAATTTTACGAATAAGTCAAATTGTTACGAATAGAATTTTGCAACTTCGTTGCTGATTGGCACGAATAACCAAGTGTATAACTAATTTGTGTAATTCGCAGCCTTGGCTGCAAAATTCACATAACAATATTCGTTAAATTCGTGTAATTCGTAGTTTGTTTTCATTGTTCTATAATTTACTCATAAACTTTTCGCTGTCAACGACAAACCTTTCGTGGATGCCTTCGCCGACAAGGGTTTCGCCTTCGAAGCATTTCACCGAGAAAACCAAGCGGCGGCGGTCCACTTCGATGAGTTCGGCTTCGCAGCGAATAGTCGCTCCAACGGGGCTGGCTTTCAAGTGCTTGATGTTGACCGCGATGCCTACGGTGGTGTTGCCTTCGCCAATCTTTTCGGCCACGCTTTCCAAACAGGTTTTTTCCATCAGGGCAATCATAGCTGGGGTGGCAAAAACCTCCAACGCGCCCGAACCATAAACGGCGGCGGTGTCCTTGTGCTCCACCACGAGTGTCTCGCTGTGGCGGAGTCCTTTCAGTATGTCGTATTCCATCAGCCTTGGAAATTCATGGTGATGTTGACGATGACATCAGGGTGCAGCGAGCGGCCCACGGGGCAGCTTTCGGCGGCGGCCCAGAGCAGGGCTTTCTGCTTTTCGGTGTATTCCTTTTCGGGGAAGTTGAACACGAGGTCGATTTGCCCGATGCGGCGCGGGTCGGCGGCCATGGTTTTGGTTACCTCGTAGGTGGTGCCTTCGATGTCGAATTTGTGGCCTTGTGCGCTGATGCCCATAATGGTCATCATGCAGCCGGCGAGGGCAGCGCAGGCCAAATCGGTGGGCGAGAAGACTTCGCCTTTGCCGTGGTTGTCGGTGGGGGCATCGGTGATGATGGTGTTGCCCGATTGCAGGTGGGTCATCTCATTGCGGAGATTGCCCTTGTAGGTTCCTTTGATTGTCATATTTTGTTGAATTGTTGATTGTTGAATTGTTTAATTGTTGCTGTCGTATTACGACATTCCGCACTCATAATTCCGCATTCCGCATTTATTTAATAATTTGTTCCAAAATGAGTCCGGCGAGGCGGCTTGTGCCCACGCGGAAGAGGTTCGGGTTGAGCCACTGTTCGCCGAGGATGTTTTTCACTAAATAATAATAGGTGAGGGCGTCGTCGGGTGTTTTCATTCCGCCGGCAGGCTTGAAGCCGACCTTCTTGCCCGTGGCTTCGTAGTATTCCTTGATGGTGTCGATCATAATGATGGCTGCCAAAGGCGTGGCGGCCACCGGCATCTTGCCCGTCGAGGTCTTGATGAAGTCGGCGCCGGCAAGGATGGCCAATTCGCTGGCCTTGCGGATGTTTTGCACGGTCTTCAGTTCGCCCGTTTCGAGGATGACTTTCAGTTTGGCCTTGTCGCCGCAGGTTTCCTTGATGGTTTTGATTTCTTCAAAAACCTCGTCATATCTTCCCGCGAGGAAAGTGCCGCGCGAGATGACCATGTCGACCTCATCGGCACCTTCGTTGACGCAGTATTCCACCTCTTTGATTTTCAGGTCGAAAGGCATTTGTCCCGAAGGGAAACAGCAGGCGACGGTTGCCACACGGATGCCGCTGCCAGCCAACAGATGCTTGGCTTGTCGCACAAACGGGCTGTAGATGCAGATGGCGGGTACGCTGAGGTGAGGCTTCTGTTTCGGGAAAGCCAGTGCCTTTTCGCAGAAATCCTTGATTTTGGCCTCATTGTCGAAGGCTTCCAAAGTGGTGAAGTCGATGCTTTGGAAAATGGTTTTCAAGGCTTCCTTTTCGTGGCCTTTTTTCTTTTCTTCGTTGAGAATCAGTGCGATGCGCTCATTGAGCGCGGCTTCGCTATGGTTGTAGGGTTTGAATTTCATGGTTTTAGAATTTTAGGCAAAGGTAAAGGTTTTTCTTGAAATAGTTCTTATTTCCTCAGCCAAAGCCCAAAAAACCTGTCATAAACGCTATACCCATCCTCGTCTTCGGCAATCAGTTCCTTGTCGATGAGGACGCGGAGGGCACTTCTTACGGTGCTACCTGCGCCGAGTTGGTGTTTTTGCAGAAATTCCTTTCCGCTGATTTCCTTCACCTTGCCCTCGTGGGCGATGGCTTTGATGAGAGACAACTGATTGGAAGTAAGCAATTTGCAATAAGTTCTAAAGGTTTCCTTGTATTCGGCGAGGATGTCGTTGGTCGCCATTTGCAAAGCCTGCCCGTCGATTTGGCGCGTTCCGTATTGGTAAAGCCGGTTGAGCAGGCACTGGATGTACCAAGTGTGGCCGTAAACAGTCGTGTACAATTCGTGGAAAGTTTCTTGTGGCAAGGTCTGCTTGTTGCGTTCAAAATGGCGCTGCGCGAAAGCAAAATAAGGCTCTTCTGGGATTTCGTAAAGCGGAAACATCTGCGTACTTTGGAAAAACGGACGCTTGGCGGCCATGAACATTTCCGTCATTAGGTGTTTTTGGCTGCTGGCGAAGACGAAATTGACATTGGTCAGGTGCTGGATGTGGCTACGCAACAGGGCCTCCATCTTAGGCTCAGGATATTCCGCTATGACTTGGAACTCATCGAAAGCCACATAGCACGGCAGTTTCGACTTTTCGAGCCAACCGAACAGTTCCCTTAGCGATGCTTCAGCCGTTGTGGGCTGTACATCGAGGCTGATTTCGGGCGCACCAGTGGCGGGATTGGCGGTCATGACAGGCCGCAGCGACTTGAACCACGCCAAAATCTCCTTCCAAACGCGCCCCGACTGCATCCCTATTTTCTCCAAAACCACTTCACCGAAGGCTTTCGCCATGTCGGCGAGGCATGTGGTTTGGTCCAAATCGACATAGAGGCAAAGGACTTCTTTGGTGTCAAATTCTTCAAAAACATGCTTGATTAATCCCGTTTTTCCCATCCTTCTCGGGCTGATTAGGGTCACATTTCGACCATTTTCAAGGGCTTTTTTGAGTTGTTTTGTCTCGTTTTCGCGGTCACAGAAGTATTCCCCACCATAATAAGCGAGTACAGAAAACGGATTGAAATCCTGTTGTTTAGCCTTCATTTTTCCTGTTTTTATAGGTTATTCATTTTGCTTAAAATAGAGCGAAATTTTCGCGCCAATATTTTCGCGCCAACTTTTTCGCTGCAAAAATAGATATTTTCCCCAATACAAAACCAAAAATACAATAAAAAACATATTCCTATGTTTAACGAAAAGGCATAAAACTGTACTTTTGCACTAATTTTCAATCAACCAATCAAAAACCGATGCCCCAATGGTATATAACAGCAGCCAATTCGAAATGAAGAAGTATTTGTTTGTCCTTTCAGCCTTGGTTTTGTTTGCTTTCAGCGGCTGCAAAAAGTTTGCCGGCGACCCCATCACCAAGGATTTCAACGTTCCGGAAGCCTATACTGAACTTGAAGTTCACAATGCGTTTGATGTCACCGTCAGCGATGCAGTAGATGTCATTACCATCACGGCGGGCGAAAATGTCATGCCGAAGGTGTTTGTGGAAGTCGTTGACAACACGCTGAAAATCTATCTCAAACCCATTACCAATGTCTATGGCGGTGAATTGAAAGCCATCATCCCTTACAATGCCAATTTGACGAGCGTCGATTTGTCGGGTGCCTCGGAGTTCCATTCGGAATACGGCCTTTTTGGTGAAAATGTTGAGGTGGAATTGTCGGGTGCTTCGGACTTCTATTGCGACATCGACGCCATTGAAATCGATATGAACCTTTCTGGCGCATCCCATTTCACAGGCAATATCGATGCTTCCAGCCTTGACCTTGACATGAGCGGTGCTTCCGATGCCACCTTGAAGGGGCAGGTTACCACGCTTGACCTCGATTTGTCGGGTGCGAGCAGTATTAAGAAAACCATCAACGACTCAAGTTACGGTTTTGAATGTGATGTTTGCAAAGGAGAAATGTCGGGCGCAAGCGATGCCTACATCCATTGTAATTTAATCATCAATGTTAATCTTTCAGGTGGAAGCGATTTGCACTATACTGGTGCTGCCTTCACAGTAGAGAGCAATTGCACTGGTGGGTCAAACATCATTCATGATGTGCTGCCGTAAGTGATTCCATCGTCATCCTCATCCGCCATTTCCACTGGTTTTTGGCGTTTGCAGGCACATTGATTTGGTCGTCCGCTGGGTTGGGCGACCAATTTTTTTCGTCCAAGTCCAAAAGGTCTTGCAGCGGGTAGATGTTCCACTTCGAGGGGCTGTCCTGATGTTTTTCCATGATTTTCTTGAGCGTCTTTGCGGTGATTTTTCTGTCGTCAAGATTCAGATTGTCAAGGAATTGACGGGTTCTTACTTTGTCCTCGGCCAACCAGCCGCGCAAGGTGGGCATATCGTGGGTTCCCGTGGTATAGACGCAGTTTTCGGGCAGGTCTTCGGTCTGCACAAACTGATGTCCAAAGACCTTGGGCATACGCTGCACCTCAAGGCTCATAATGCCCAACCGTTGCATCACTTCTGGCACGCAGGCGGGAATCATGCCAAGGTCCTCGCCGCAGGCAATCATTTTCGTTGCGTTAATCAAAGCGGGTAACTTTTCCAAAGCTTTCTGTTTCCAAAACTCGTTGTGACGATGGTAATAGAAATCCTCGTAAATGCGGTCGATGGCCTGTTTTTGGTCGTCGCTGAGGGCTTGGTAGGCCTTGGTTTTTTGCAGTTCGATGCGGGGATGGTACTTTTCGCTGTCGTGCGGGTCGGGGATGAAAAGCGTGTCGATATTGTTCCTTAAATGCTTGCTTTTGATGAAATGAAAACCTTGGTTTTCAATTTCTTCCACGCTTAAAGGCAAGGCAGGGGAGAAATGCCCCAACAAGCCCGACTTGGCAGTTTTGGGAATCTCCCAAATGCGGAAGAAGCCCAAGATATGGTCGATGCGGTAGGCGTCGAAATAACGGGCCATCACTTGCAGGCGGCGTTGCCACCACGCATAGCCATCCTTGGCCATAGCCTCCCAGTTGTAGGACGGGAAGCCCCAGTTTTGTCCCTCGGCGGCGAAGTCGTCGGGCGGTGCGCCCACTTGCACGTCAAGGTTGAACAAATCGGGATGCGATTTCACGTCCACACCTTCGGGATTCACGCCGATGGGGATGTCGCCTTTCAGCTGCAAACCCTTGTCGTGCAAGCCTTTGACGGCCTCACGCAGTTGCTTGTCGCAGTGGTATTGCAGGAAAAGGTGGATTTCCGTGCCGTTGCCGTCGCGCTCGGCGCAAAATTGGGCGTAATCGGGAAGCCAGTCTTCGTTTTCTTTTGCAAACTGTTGGAAATCAATGGTTTCTTTCAACATATTCCATTGTTGCTCAAAAGCGATTTGGAAATGTTTCCATTTGGCTTTCAGCACTTTCGGATAATCAACGGCATTCGTTTTGTTGAGCATTGTCCGCGTCCGCTTGAAACTCGCGTCTTCCTTGATGTCTAATTGTTTGAGGTTCAGGTAAATCGGGTTCAGTGCAAAGGCCGAGATGGCATTGTATGGATAGGAATCGCGCCAGTCGTAGTGTGCCGTCGTGTCGTTGATGGGTAGGATTTGTATGATTTTCAGTCCGTTGGCCACACACCAGTCGCCCAATTTGGGCAAGTCGGCAAACTCGCCGATGCCGAAATCGTCCTCCGTGCGCAGGCTGAACAGCGGCACGGCCACGCCTTTCATGGTCTGTCTTTCGGTGAGTCCGAACCAGTCCCAAATGCGGTCTTTGCCCTCGGGCAGGATGCGGTTGGGTCCGTCCTCCCAACGGATTTGGCCGTTTTCGCGGATGAAATATTTGTATTCGGTCATCGGCGTTCCGTTGGTTTCCACAGACCAAACCCCTGGCCCTTCATATTCCATTTTTATGGCCTTGTTTGGAATCCAATTGCCTAATTCTGCGCTGTTTCCTGTGAGGAACAATTCCTCTCCCCAGCGGCTGTTGTATCTGAGTTTGAATGTCGTTTTCATGGCGCAAAAGTAGGGATTTTTCTCACGCAGAATCCGCAGAAATCGCTGAACCTGCCGGACGTAGATTTTGCGTCGCTTTGCGTTTCAAAAAATTCTGCGATTTCTGCGTGCTAAAAAAATGCGCATTCTATGTGAGAAAATCATTCTATTTTCACCCGACTAATCACCCCGCGATTGCTTCCCGAATCGAAAAACACGCTGTAGGCAAAGCTGTCATGCACCTTGAAAACCTTGGGATAAATCTTTTCGCTGGCTTTTTGTTCCATGCCCACGGTGCCCGCCTTGGGGTTGTAAAGGCCGAGGTAATTCATTCCGTCTTTGGTAAACAAGCCGTAGGTCTTGCCCGTGGCTTGGTCTTTCAAAAACTCGTTCTTGAAGTATTTCTCGCCCGAATTGACCTTGAGAGGCCTTCTGCTGGTAATTTTGAAGTCCGTGCCGATTTCAACGATTTCTCGGTTGTTCAAGTCGACGAATTGCAGGATGTTGTTGAATATCAGCGGTGTGATATGGTATTCTTGTTTGGCCATAATGGAGCAATACCATTGTATTTTGCCCAACAAAGACGAGTTTTCGGCCAAACGGACCAAATAACCATCCCAAATTTCTTCGTTGATGAGGTCGATGCCGTTATTCTCAGCCACTACTTGATGGTATTCGTTTTGGATGGACATCCATTGCGACTGGCAGGTGCGATAGCCGAGGGTATCAATGAAACTGCACAGAAATTGTGGCTTCGCATCCGAAACACCCTTCATCACATAATAGAAATCTTGGCTCTTGCCGTGGTTGTATTTGAGCCAATAAAGACCCTTGTCGTTTATAATGGTCTTTACGATGTATGCACCGTTGTATTCGCACACGATTTTGAGGAGTTTGTTACGGTAGTCCTCACGAGAGAAGGTGGAAACGGGCAAAATATCTTGTTTTTCATCAAGATACACCTGCATACAACTGTCTTGCCCGACAAGGATAAGGTTGTTGAAAGCGTCAATGTGGAGTTTTTCAAACAGTTGGTCGAAGTCCTTGTGGGCTTGCTCAATGCCGTCGGTGTCTAAGACGACCATCGAGGAAATTTTGGGCTTATTTTCAAGCAAGTAGATTTTCCCATCCAAAAATGCGATGTCGGCGATGTTGCGGTTGGTTTTCGATCGGTAAAAATCCTGATAGGCCGTAACGCCCACTTCTTGAAGGTCGTAGCTCATCTTCCTCATTTTGAAGCTGATATTGAGCGAATCGCGCTGCAACTGCTTCGTCGTGAGGCTCACCACGGTATCTTGATAACCGATGCAAGAATAATACAGATTGACGGCCTCCGAGCGGTCGAAAATGGGCAGTTCATAATGCCCTTGGGCATCGGTGCTCGTGCCGTAAAGCGTGTTCACGATACTGATGTTCACGTTCTCCACACCGAGATTGCCGTAAATGGTGGTTTTGGTGTTTTGCGCCAAAGCGCTATGGAATGAAAGTGCCGCAAAAAGCAATAGAATGTAAATCTTCTTCATAGAACGTGATTTTTGAGGGTTAAACCTTGTCAAATACGGGTTAAAATGCTGCAAAAATCATTCCATTATTGCAAAAAACAATCGGCAATAGATATGTTGAAAAGAAAAACTTCCTATTTTTGCAAAATCATTATTTCCTGTGGAAAAGTGTGGTCAAACAACACAAATCAATACGAAACGGTGTAAATTATGCAAATTAGAAGAGATATTGAAGCCTTGTTTTTGGCTTGGAAGCAATCGGAGAACAGGAAGCCTATATTGTTGCAGGGAGCGAGACAAATCGGCAAGACTTGGGCTATGGAGAAGTTCGGGAAAGACCATTACGACTATTGCGTGAAGTTCGACTTCGACCGCCATCCCGAGTATAAAGACGCTTTTGCGAATTCCAAAGAGCCTGAACGGGTGCTGAAGGAGTTGGCCATTTATAGCAACGTGCCTTTGCTCCCCGAAAAGACACTTGTCATTTTCGACGAAATCCAGGAATGCGAGGAGGCGTTGAACAGCCTGAAGTATTTCTATGAGGACGCGCCACAATACCACATTATGGCGGCTGGTTCGTTGCTTGGGGTGGCTGTCAAAAAGCGGAGGATGTCGGTGCCCGTTGGGAAGGTGAGGTTGGTTAGAATGTATCCCATTTCGTTCCGTGAGTTCCTCCAATCTTCTGACCCAAAGACGTTTGAGTACATTGAAACCATCCAAACGGCGGAACATCTTCCTACTATGGTGCTTAACAAACTATTGCTTGAGTATAAGCGGTATATGGTTTGCGGCGGTATGCCCGAGGCGGTGGTGGCTATGCTCGAAAACAAGGGAATGGCCGCCGTCGATGAGGCCTTGCAAGGCATTTTGGACTTGTATGAGTTGGATTTCGCCAAATATGCCGACCCGATGGAGATACCTCGAATCCGTTCCATTTGGCATTCGTTGCCCGCGCAGTTGTCGAAAGAAAACCGCAAATTCATTTACAAGGTGATACGCACGGGCGCACGCTCGAAAGATTACGAGGATGCCTTGCTTTGGCTGAATGATGCTGGAATGATAACGCAAGTGTTCAATGTCTCCAAGCCGGGCATTCCGTTGAGCGGCTATGCGGAGCGCGATGCTTTCAAGGTGTATGCCTGTGACTGTGGTTTGCTGCGTCGGTTGGCTCGGGTGGCTCCCGAGGTCATCACAAACGGCAATGCGGGCTTTACCGAGTTTAAGGGGGCTTTGGCTGAAAATGCGGTGCTTCAGTCGTTGATGGCGCAATCCGATACAGAAGTGCCTTATTATTGGACTTCGGGCAATACGGCGGAAGTTGAGTTTGTCATCCAGCACGGGGCGGAAATCGTTCCGATCGAAGTCAAGGCAGAGGAAAACGTGGGCGGCAAGAGCCTGACGGTTTACAACGAGAAATACCATCCGAAATATCGTGTCAGGTTCTCGTCCAACAACCTTCAACGGAACGGGAATATGCTCAGCATCCCATCGCCGATGGCTTGCTGGTTATGGAAGTTTCTTCGTGATTAATCCACCCTCACCTGATACAAAGCCTTCCTTTTATTAATCCCCGTCGGGTAGATGAAATACAACACGCCGTCGTGGATTCTCATATTCTGAGCAAAAGGATAGCCGCTGAGGTCCATCACGGAGGTGACGGTGCCGGTTTTCAGGTCGATACGCTTCAGGGTGTAGATGCCATCGTTGACGAAAAAGGTGTAGAATTCCTTCCTTGCTGCGTCATACAACATTTTCTGTTTCCAGCGGCGGTCGGGTTCCATCTTGCCGTTCCATTTGCGGTATTCGTGGAATGTGAGGGGATAACGTTCAAGTTCGTTGCCGACGGCATCGAAGACGATGGTCTCGTGGTCGGTGTAGGCGAAGAGGTAGAACTTGTTGTCGATGGCGTAAATTGGGTTATAAATCGGGTCGGCGACCCAAAAGTTGGCACCGATGCCGCCTCTTGTATGCGTTAGTAGCCAGATGTCGTCGCGGCCTTCCTCGTCCACGATGTAATGGAGCAGTTCAGGCTCTTCGTCGCTGCCCAAACGATGGCGGTAATAGCCCATTTCTTTGTTGTAATAGAAATATCGTCCCGTAATAAAAACGCTGTCAATAGCGGCCAAAATGGTGGAGAATTTATCTTGGAAAGTCTTGCGTGACATTGAGTTATAGAAATTCATCTGGCCTTTCTTCCCGTTTCCGTACTCAATGAATCCCAGCTGACTGGCTTGGTAGTCGTTGAGGGCGTAGATGTCGCCGAAAGCGTCCTTGTTAAGGATTTTGTAGCGTGATGAAATGGGCATTTCGTGCAGCGTGTCTCCGTCAAATGAGAGGTGGAGCAGGGCGGAGTTGCGGCGGCGATACACAATCAAATAGATACCGTCCTCGCGGATAGTGTAATCAATGACGGTCATCACGGGATTGTCGAAGGCGATGTGCGGTGCATTGGCCGTGATTTCCACCTCAAGCAGTTCGTGGCTTCGAGTTTTCATCCTGACAGTCAGGTTTTTGCCGTTGATGTCCTTCTCGTTGATGGTGTAATAAGTCGGCTCGAAGACCATGTGGGCGAAGCGGAGTTTTAAGCCCGATTTGGCCAAACTATAGGTGAATCGCCCTTGCTCATCAGTGACCGAGATGAGGAGCGAATCATGTACATAAACACTCACATTTTCGATGGCTTTGCCGTTTTCGTCCTTGCAGTAGCCTTGGATGATTTGGCGTTCTTGGGCAATGGCCTGATGGATGAAAACCATGCCGAAAAACAGCAAGAATAGAGTAGACTTTTTCATGGTACTGAGTTTTTTTGACAGGACAAAAATAGAGAATTATTCAATTCAAATTCTTTTTTTTGTGTTTCAGCAGCATTATTTCATTTTTATGAACCCGAATTGTCACGAATGGTTCAAGAATGCTCATATAATTGTTTTTGGAAAATTCGTGTTCGATTTATGGCAATTATATGTTGAAAAACTTTATTTTTGCCCAATCAATATAACGTCAATGACCGCTTTCGATTTCTTCAACATCATCCGCTCGATTCCGAAGACCTTGCGCTTCAATCTGCATTATTTTCCACTGAAAACGGCCTTGAAACTGCCCGTCGTGGTGTCGCACCGTACCTTTTTGCGAGAGCTTCACGGCAAGGTGGAACTGCCTGAAAACGTGGAAACGGCAATGGTGAAAATCGGCTTCGGCGATGTGGGCCATTACGACCGTAAGCGTTCACGCACGATTTGGCAGGTGAGCGGCACAGTAGGCTTTGGCGGCAAGGCGAGCATCGGGCACGGCTCAAAAATTTCGGTGCGGGGGCATCTGAGCCTCGGCGCGGACTTCAACATGACGGCGGAAAGCACCATCGTCTGCGCCAAGGAAATCCGTTTCGGGCGCGACTGCCTCCTGAGTTGGGACATCCTCGTGATGGACACCGACGAGCATCCGTTGTTTGACTTAGGACGGGGGACTGCGGGACGTGAGACGCAAGACTCAAGTACTGTCCTGAGTCCCGAAGTCCCGAAGTCCCGAAGTCTCGAGTCAAAAAATCCGGAAAACCAGCGCATCAATCCCGACAAGGCCATCATTGTGGGCAACCATGTCTGGATAGGCTGCAAGTGCGTGTTACTGAAAGGTGCGGAAGTGCCCGATAACACGGTCGTTGCAGCTGGAACGATGGTAAAATCGAACTTTTCAGGCGAATACCAAGTGATTGGCGGCAATCCTCCTGCTGTCCTCAAGCACGACATCCGCTGGGAACATTGATTTTTTGTCACAAAACTTGCAAAACTCTCAAAACCTTCATTTTAACGAGGGCGGCTCGCAACCGCTTGCCGCCGGGAAGCAGCCGGTTGGCGTGCTTCCCAACGATCCACAATGGTTTTGCTTGTTTTGTCGGTTTTGTGATGAATTACAAAGTATCAATCACCGTGCAGAGGTTCTCGAAGATTTGCGGAATCTCGCCCACGCCGTTCACTGCGTGCAGGTTGCCTTTCCCTTCGTAGAAATCCGTCACGGGATGCGTCTTTTCGTAGTATTCCTCAAAGCGGTGCTTGATGGAGTCGAGGTTGTCGTCGGCGCGGCCACTGGTCTTGCCGCGCTCGAGCATGCGCTCGATGAGGAGCTCTTCGGGCACTTCGAGGCTCAAAACGCCCGTCAAAGGCATGTCGTATTTCTCCAACAGTTCCTCGAGGATTTCCGCCTGACGCACCGTGCGCGGATAGCCGTCGAAGAGGAAGCCCGCCGAGTCCATGTTGTCGGAGAGTTTCTTCTCTATGATTTGGGCCACGATTTCGTCGGAAACGAGGTTGCCTTGGCCGATGATTTCCTTCACCTGAAGGCCAAGTTCGCTCTCGGCTGCGATTTCCTCGCGAAGGATTTCACCCGTCGAGATGTAAGTCAGGTTGTATTTTTCGCGCAAAAACTGCGATTGCGTTCCCTTGCCTGCCCCGGGAGGGCCAAAAAGTATGATGTTAAGCATAGTATGTTTTGTTGAATTGCTGGTCGTTGAATTGTTGAATTGATTGGCTGTTGGCTGTTGGCTATTGGCCATTGGCCATTGGCCGTTGGCTTACTGCTTATGGCTTACCGCTCAATAATCTTATAAATATCCGGTAAATTTCTTCCTTGTTGGTCATAATCAAGGCCGTAGCCCACGATGAACTCGTTGCCAATGTCCATGCCCTTGTAGTCGATGGGATAGTCATATTGGAACGAGTTGGGCTTGAAGAACAGCGTGGCAATGCGCACATCGGCGGCTTTCAGGTCGCGGAGCTTCTTGATGGTGTAGCGCATGGTGTGGCCGGTGTCGACGATGTCCTCCACGATGACCACATGGCGACCGTCCAAAGGATGGTCCAAGCCAATGAGTTCGCGGATGACATTGGTGGTCTCGGTGCCAGCGTATGACGATAGTTTTACGAAACTGATTTCGCAGGGGATGGTCACGCGCTTGAACAGTTCGGAGGCGAACATGAACGCCCCGTTGAGCACCACGAGAAACAGCGGATTCATGCCTTCCATATCGCGGCTGATTTGGTCGGCCACATTTTGGATTTCGGCCTCGATTTTTTCTTGGGGGATATACAGCCCAAATTCCTTGTCTAAAACTTTTACTGTTTTCATTTTCAAAGGATTGAATTTTTCTTGCCCGTGTGGGTAAGGCGACACAAATATACAAAATGCTTCCATTGGGTCAACCGCATTGGGAAAAAAACTACTTTTGCGGAGCAATTAATCACAAAACTCTCAAAACAATGCAAAACTTCAATTATGAAAGGATGCGGCTCGGCAACCGCCTCGCCGCAGGGAAAAAACCGGTTGGCGAATTTCCCAAGCAACAAAAGGGTTTTGCAGGTTTTGAAGGTTTTGTGACAAAAAACAGAAAATTATGACCCCGATAGTAAGCATCATCATGGGAAGCACCAGCGACCTTCCCGTTCTCGAAAAAGCCGCACAGTTCTTCGACGAGATGGAAATCCCGTTTGAGATGAACGCCCTCAGCGCGCATCGCACGCCGCACGAGGTTGAACAATTTGCCCGCGAAGCCCAAGGCCGTGGCATCAAAGTGATTATCGCCGCCGCTGGCATGGCTGCCGCCTTGCCGGGCGTGATTGCCGCCAACACCACCTTGCCCGTCATCGGCGTGCCGGTGAAAGGCATGCTCGACGGCTTGGACGCCATGCTGTCCATCATCCAAATGCCTCCCGGCATTCCCGTGGCCACGGTGGGCGTGAACGGTGCCTTGAACGCCGCCATCCTCGCTGCCGAAATGTTGGCTCTCAGCGATGTGCAGATAGCAGCCAAAGTGTTGAATTACAAGGAAAACCTGAAGAACAAGATTACGAAGGCCAACGCCGAACTGAAAGAGGTGAATTACAAGTTCAAGACGAATTGATTTGGTTTTTGGGAAACAAGTTTTTCGTGAATCTTCAGAAAAACAGTAGAGACGGTGCACGCACCGTCTCTACAACTCAACTAAAATCAAATCATTATGAAGAAAAAGCCTTACTTTATTCTTTCAATATCTTTTCATGGTAGGTTGCCCCGTCTTTCATCGTGATGCGCAATGTGTAGATTCCCGTTGGCATTTTGCTGATGTCGATGCTTTCCAGACCGTTGGCCTTTGAGCCGACCAAACGGCCTTGCAGGTCGAAGATTTCAACGCTCTCAGGCTCTGCGCCGTCGTCGAAGCGGAGGGTCAGTTGGTCTTTCACGGGGTTGGGGTAGAGGGTGAAGGGCTTCTCGAAAGTCGCCGTTTCTGGGATGGTGGTCGGGTCGTCGTCGCGGATGATGTATATCTTGAGTTTAGGGGCTAAGTTTTGGTAATACAAAATGGCTCCAACTAAGATGTCGTTGTTTTCCAACACTTTCAGGCAATTCAATACGGCTGTTGTCCCAGTTTGGCAAGGCAAGGGCAATTCCCAAGCGATGTCAAGGTCGCCATTCAATCTGACGAGGTGTGAAGCCGTGTGCGAGCCAAAGCATTTGTGGGTGAAATAGATGGTGTTGTAGTCTTTGGCGACAATCTGTCCCAAGCCCAATGAGAGATGCCCTTCCGTGAATGTGTGCATCGCCACTGGGATGTTCTTGTCGTTATACTTGATGATGGCAGACGAGTTGTAGTTAGGGGAGTTCAGATAGGTGGTCATGAGATTGGATCTTTCGCCGTCCTGTGCCGACTTGATGGGGGTATAGGCCGTGAGAACATCTTCAGTAAAGGAGGAGCTTTCGTCGTATGGACTCAGCACGGTGCTTTCTGTCCAGTTGAAGTCGCTGTCGAGGACGTGATTGACGAATATCACGTTGTCAGTCACGTCTTTGTAAAAGCCAAGGCAGTGGTATTCCAAAGGCGTTTCGTTGCTGATGCCGATGTGGGTATAATACATGACGGAATCGCTTGTGTAGTTGCTGTCCCAAGTGCCGCGAGCTATTTCAGGAGCGATTTTGTCTTCTATCACCTCGAAGTCGGGGTCAAGCCGCAGGATGTGGAACTTGTCGCCGTTTCCAGTGCTGTAAGGGAAAATGATTTCTTTGTTGGGGTTGATGAAGACGATGTAGTCCCAAAAGCGATACAGATGTTCGCCGATAGGGATGAGGGCTTCGTTGATGGTGTTCAAAGCGGCATCGATGCTCGTGAGCTTGAGGCTGTAGATGTTGCCGGGGTTGTCGATTGAAAAGCCTACGAGAAGGAAAGTGTCGGCCACCGAAGGGATTTCAAGCAGTTGGTATTCGTTGTAGAAAACCACGCTGTCCATGAAAAGGCCTTCAGGGGTCGTTTTGTAAACCACATATTCGCGGCTGTGCAAATTGGTACAGCTTCCGACGAGCAAATGATTGTCGGAGGTTTCCACTATGTTGGAATAGATGCTGATGTTGTTGGGCGAAAACTCGCTGACGATTTCCTGTCCGTAGCTCGTGATGCAGGCGGCCATCAGCAGGCCGGCGATGAGGGTGTAGAGTTTTGTCTTCATGGCTTTGGTGTTTTTATGAGGTTGATGATTTGGTTTGTTGTGTTTTGGTTGTGATTTTGGATGTAATTTTTCCGCTTCAATATATTGTTTTTCCGTTTCGATACCGCAAAATTACAATCTGAAAATGTTTTGTCAAGCCTTTTTTTCAATTATTTTTCGCTATGTATGACAAAAGAATGAATTCCAATTGAATAGGAATCCTTCATTTTTTTTGAAAACTACGTTTCAATTTATGAAAATTCAGTTTCAATCCTGATTTTTCCGTTTGAATCGAATTGTTTGCTCTGTCGCTCCCGACTTCAGCTTTCCACTCCCTTAAACACGATTTGGCTCAGTTGCTTCCGGTCGAATACCTGATTGGCCACTTCCAGAATATCGTTGGCGCTGACCGCTTCCACCTTGCGGATGATGTCGTCCATATATTCGATCGGCTCGCCCATGAGCAACGACCGAGTGACGCCAAGAAGCTCGTTCATGCCGCTTTCGTAGCTCAATGCGACTTGCCCGATGAGTTGCTGCTTGGCGTGTTGCAATTGCATTGTGCCAAGTTTCTGCTGGCATAGCTTGTCGATTTCCTTGTAAACCAATCCGATGGCTTTCTCCAACGAGTCGGGGTCGACACCCATATAGACGCTGATGAGCCCCGTGTCGCTATAGGCGGTGTATTGCGACTCGATGCTGTAGGCAAAACCGTATTTCTCGCGGATGTTGAGGCCGAGGCGCGAACTCATCGCGGGGCCGCCAAGCACGTTGTTGAGCATCACGATGGGCATTTTCAGTTTGCTGCAAAACTCAGGCGCGATGCCGCCTATGATGCAGTGGCTCAGGTGGTTGTTTCGCGTTTCGAAGCGGTTTTCGGGCTCGTAGCCTTTGAAAGCCTCGCGTTTTTTGTCTATGATGTGTGCCGGCTGGTTTCCGAAATAGGTGGTGGCCAATCTCTCGAATTCCTTGAAGCTCAAATCGCCGATAGAGGCCAGAATCATCTGGTCGGTGCTGTAGTTGTGGGTCATGAAGTCGAGGATGTCTTGACGCTTGTAGCCTTTCACCAATTCTGTGGTTCCCAATATGTTGCGCGACAACGGATGCCCTTTGAAGGCCATTTCCTCAAAGAGGTCGTAAATCTCGTCGGAAGGTGAATCCAAATAGGAATTGATTTCGTCCAATATGACTTCCTTTTCCTTGGCCAGCTCGTTTTCGGGGAAAGTGGAACGGAAGGCGATGTCGGCAAAGAGGTCGAGGCTTCGCTTGTAGTGCTGTTTCAAGAAAGTGGCTTGGATACAGGTTTCTTCCTTGGTGGTGAAGGCGTTAAGGTCGCCGCCCACGTTGTCCAAGCAGCTCAGTATGTGATAGGCTTTGCGGTTTTGCGTCCCTTTGAAGATGGTGTGTTCCACAAAGTGGGCGAGGCCGTTTTCGTGGGCCCTCTCATCCCTCGTGCCCGTTTCGACCATCAGCGCCAAGTGCGCAATTTCTCCTTGTTTCTCCTTGTGTATCAGCCTAATCCCGTTGTCTAAGACAGATTCGTAATATTTGTTTTCCATTATGCTCAAAAAATCGGCTGCAAAGATACGACAAACAGAAAACATTCATAACTTTGCGCCTTGTAAAATCCAATATCTTTATCAATATGAAAAAACTGTTATTCGCTATCCTTCTGGCCGTCCTCGCTATCGGGGGCTTTGCCCAGAATGTCATCGACCCGCTCTTGAGCGAAGAGATGGGCCGCCGCGCCGATGATGAGAAAATCAGGATCATCGTCATCATGAAGTCGCAGTACGACCGTGCGCAATTGAACCGTCGTGCCGACTATTTTGTCAATCGCGCCGAGCGGCGCGAGTTTGTGGTCAACGAGTTGAAGGAGTTCTCCAACGCCTCGCAATACGACCTGCGCCGCCAACTTGCCGAGATGCAACGCAACGGCATGACCAACGAGCCTACCATCCTTTGGATGGCCAATGCCTTGAGTGTGGATGCCAACAAGACCGCCATCGAAAACTTGGCGCAACGCAACGACATTGCCATGATGGGCTATGCCATCGAGCGCAATTGGCTTCCCGACGGTGAGGAGGCCCGGCCTGCTTCGGCCACTCGCGAAATCACGCCGAATGTCATCCAAGTGGGTGCCAACCAAGTGTGGGAAACGGGCTACACCGGCCAAGGCGTTGTGGTAGCCGTCATCGATACGGGCGTCAACTACAACCATGTTGACGTGGCCGACCATCTTTGGGACGGCGGCGAGGAGTTTCCCCATCACGGCTACGACGTGTATAACAACGACAACAACCCAATGGACGACCAAGGCCACGGCTCGCACTGCGCCGGAACGGTGTTGGGCGATGGCACGGCCGGCTCGCAAACGGGCATGGCTCCCGATGCCACGCTGATGGCCGTCAAGTGCTTGAACTCGCAAGGCGGCGGCGGTGCCGACCCCATCGCGGCCGGTATCCAATGGGCTGTTGAGCACGGCTGCGATTTGTTCAGCATGTCGTTGGGCATAGCCAGTTCGACCATCCCTGAGCGCACTTTGCTCCGCAATATGTGTGTGGCCGCCTTGGATGCCGGAGTGGTGGCCGCCATCGCTGCCGGCAACGAGGGCAACAGCACTTGGCAATATCCTATTCCGAACAACGTGCGTGTGCCGGGCAGTTGCCCTCCGCCTTATATGGATGAGGTGCAAGGCCAGAACCCCGGCGACCTGACCTGCTCCGTGTGTATCGGCGCCGTCGACTATAACGACGCTGCGGCCTATTTCACCTCGCGTGGCCCCGTCACTTGGACGAACACCACCTTTGGCGACTATCCCTACCAACCCGGAATAGGTCTCATCCGCCCCGACGTGTGCGCCCCCGGCGTCGACATCAAGTCGTTGGACTATCAAGGCAACAATGGCTACACGAGTATGAGCGGCACCTCGATGGCCACGCCTTGCGCGGCTGGCTGCATGGCCCTCATGCTGAGCAAGGACATCAACCTGACGCCCGCCGACGTTTGCCGCATCCTCGAAGAAACCGCCGTGCCGCTGTCTGAAGGCAAGAGCAACACTTTCGGCTTTGGCCGCATCAACGTTGTAGCGGCCATGGAGGCCATCCAATTGGGTGCCATCCGCTACAACAGCTTCACCATCAACGACCCCTTGGGCAACAACAACCATCACCTCAATCCCAACGAGGCGGTCACAATGTCGGTCACGATGCAAAACTTCACCGAAGACCCTGTGGGCAATGTCACCGTGAGGCTCGCCACCGATGACCCGAATGTCACCATTACCGACAACGAGGCCCAGTTCCCCGACTTTGCGGCTGGCGAAACCCTTACCGTTGAAGACGCCTTCGCCTTCTCGGTCAACGACCAAGTGCAAGGCAACGAAAGGATCCGGTTCAACTTTACGGTGATGGTTAATGGCGAGGAGACAGGCGTCTTCTCCGACAATGTGCCGGTGTACGACTACATTCTGCAATACGGCACCACCGTCGTGCTGAACGATGACAACAACAACAGCCTTCTCAATCCGGGCGAAACCGCCGACTTGCGCATCTTCGTCGATAATGCCGGCAACGAATTGGCCCAGATGGTCACAGGAACTTTGTCAACCGATTATGAGTTTATCACCCTGAACGAAACCGAGAAAAGCTACAGCACGATTGGCGCAGGCCTGATGGCTTTTGCCGACTACAACGTCACCCTTGATGCCGCCACCCCTGCCGATTTCGTCATTCCTTTCACCCTCACTTTGGTTGATGCCGCTGGTAGGACGACGGTGCTCAATTTCAACTACAGGAATTCGTGCAACGTCATCTTCAGCCTTCACGACTCTTATGGCGACGGCTGGCAAGGCAACTACCTCAACGTGACTTATTCCGACGGCACGCCTTCCGAGCAAATGGCGGTGGCAAACGGCAGTTCGGCTACCTATACCCGTGAATTGGCCTCAGGCTCTTCCATCACCCTGACATGGACCAACGGCCAGTGGACCTCGGAATGCAGCTTCGAAATCACCTACGAGGACGGATCGGTCATCTTCCAAAACAGTGGCGGCTTCAGCGGCTCGCGCACCTTCCAAATCAATTGCAGCGGCGGCAGCGGTGCGGCCGATTTCTGCGACCCCGTGCGTAACCTCGCCTACGAGCTGGACGGACACGATGTCATCCTCACTTGGGAAGCCCCCGAAAACGGCTCGCCCGCTTGGTACGAAGTGTATCGTGGCACCGAGTTGCTCGACTTGGTTGAGGATTTGACCTTCACCGACCCCGAAATGGCCGATGGCGAATACGACTATTGCGTCTATGCCGCCTACGACGGCTGCCAAAGCGAATTTGTCTGCATTTCGGTTGAAGTCACTTCGTGTATGCCTGTGCGAAATCTGGACTACACTTTGGATGAGGATTTGCTGCTTACCCTCACTTGGGAGGCTCCCGAAGATCCGACGGGTTTGGTTGAATATCAAATCTTTATGGATGACGAGCCCGTTGGAACGACCAACGAATTGACATACGCCTTCAATGTGGCCGTGGGTCGGCACGATGTGGCTGTGAAGGCCGTCTTTGAGGGTTGCGAAAAGGATGCCCATATGCAGGTCTGCGTGATTGGAGCGGTGGAGAATTTGAATTATGTGTTGGAAGACCTCACCGCCACTGTGCTTTGGGATGCCGTTGAGGGTGTCGGCACTTATGAGGTGGAAGTCCAAGGTGAGGTTGTGGCAACGGTCGAGGAAACGCACTACATTTTCGAGGTGGAGGAAGGCTTGACCTCGGTCGTGGTGCGTCCTGTCGTCGATGGTTGCTTTACCTTCGATTCAGGAATTGAGATTTGCATCTGCAAACCTGTCGAGAACTTGAGATTTGTCAAATTGGATGCTGACGGTATGTTGCATTTCGATTGGGATGGAGCCTCACACGACAGCTATTATGAAGTCACTTGCAACGGCGAGGACGTCCAAACAGTTTATTCTTCAGATGCCGTATTTGCTGCCCAAGTTGGAACAAATTCAATCATCGTGGTGGCGCATTCCGACTATGGTTGCGACTCCGAACCGGTCAGTCTGACGCAAAACGTGTGCGCCGGTGTGGATGGCTTCGACTTTTCCTTTGATGGAGCCCTGGTTACCATTACGTGGAACGGCGATGCCGAATCGTACAAAGTGATGATCGACAACGATTGGCTTTTGCCCGAAACGGTTGAAACACCTTCCTACACAACAGCCCTTGAAGGCAGTCACTTTATTGAAGTTATGCCCGACTATGGCGACGACTGTGTTGCCTTTACTGCCCGCTTCGATTTCGAGGTCATCAACGTGGTTCCCGAAATCCGAATCACCGATGTGCATGAAGGCTATATCACCATGGAATGGAATACGGTTGACGGCGCCATCTCTTACAACCTTTACCGCGATGGCGAACTGATTGCCGAAAACCTGACGGAACCCAATTACAACGACACCGAAATGGCCATCAATATGCAGCACTGCTTTACGGTTAAGGCCGTGTACGAAAAGGGCATCTCCGCTCATTCCAACGAGGCCTGCGCCAACTACTTCACGGGCTTGGACGAGAACGACGGTATGGTGAACATCTTCCCCAATCCGACCACCGACAAGTTCACCATCGAGTGTGCAGGCATGACTTGGGTTGAGGTCTATTCCGTTGAAGGCAAGCTCGTCAACCGTGTGAAAGTGGAGAACGATGCCTGCCAAATCGACGGCCTCGACTGCGGCATCTACACGCTTCGCATCCGCAAGGGCGACATGACCATCATCCGTCGCGTGGTGAAGATGTGATGATGTTTTCATGTGGAAAATGAAGGTCGCTTCGCACGAAGCGGCCTTTTTTCTTATTTTTGCAAATCCATACTAAACGGGCGTTTTGTTCGTTCATCAGAAAAAGAAAAACTATGCGCAAGATTTTTCTACCTTTGTTTCTTCTCTTTGGCGTTGCGCTCCAAGTGGCGGCGCAGCAGCCCAAAGACATCATGAAAGCTCCCATCCCCGTGGCCATGTTTCAGGCCACCTACGCCTTCCATTTTCCGGGATTGGACAACAAGGCCTTGTTCGGCGTCAGCCACAACGTGGGCGGTGGCTTCACTTTCAAGACCGAGACCAACTGGCTTCTGACGGCCGATGCCAACTTCATTTTCGGCAGCAAGTTCAATGTGGACCGACTTGAAATCTTCGGCGAGGGCCTCACCACCGATGCCGGCGAAATCATCGGTGCTGCGGGCAGCTTCGCCATGCTGGAGGTCAACCAGCGCGGCTTCCATGTGCAGGCCAAGGCGGGATATTTGTTTCCTTTCGGCCCCAATCCTAACAGCGGCTTCTTCGTCCAAGGCGGCCTCGGCTATCTGCGCACCCGCATCCGCACCGACTTTTCGCGCACCTTGCTCAACGACATCAATCAAGTCATGGGCGATTATGAATATGGCTACGACCGCATGCGAGGCGGCCCGGCCCTCCATCTCGAAGGCGGCTACCTGCTGCTCAACGACACGCGCCTGATCAACGCTTCCATCGCCTTGGAAGTGACCTATGCCCGCACCCGCGACTTGCGCGACTACGACTTCCGCGTGTTCACCAATCACGATACGGGAATGCAAGAGCCCGTGGGCTACACCGACCCGAACAAGCGTTACAACGACCTCTACTATGGCATTCGCGTCACTTGGAACATCCCCACCTACCAACGCCGTCCGGAGGAATTCTATTATTATTGATTGTGCGTCTCGTCTACACATTGGGAATCCGGTTCTACGCCCTCGGCGTGCATCTGGCAGCTCTTTTGGGCCATGCCAAGGCGAAGCTGTGGGTCGGAGGCCGCAAAAGCCAAAGGCTGCTGTGCCAGTCGAAGGGGGCAATGCCGGATGACGCTTCTTGGATTTGGTTCCACGCCGCTTCTTTGGGTGAGTTTGAGCAGGGGCGTCCCGTCATCGAGGCACTGAAACAAAAGCATCCGGAGTTCAAGATCCTGCTGTCGTTCTTCTCGCCATCGGGCTACGAAATCCGCAAAAACTATCCTTTGGCTGACGAGGTGCTCTATTTGCCCACCGACACGCCCCGTCACGCCGAGCAATGGGTGAAAAGCCGCCGTTTCGTGGCCGCTTTCTTCATCAAGTATGAGTTTTGGTTCAACTATATGCGGGCTTTGAAGCGGGCTGGCGTCCCGTTGTTCTATGTTTCGCTCATCCTGAAGCCCGATTCCTTTTTCTTCCGCTGGTATGGGGCTTGGTTCCGTAGGCAATTGTGCAACGTGGAGCATTTCTTCGTGCAAGACGAAACCACGGCGCAGCTGCTCAAAAGCCACGGGATGGACAACGTCACCATTTGTGGCGACACCCGCTTCGACCGTGTGGCAGCCATCGCCGAGCAGGTGAAGCCTTTCCCCGAAATGGAACGTTTTATCGCAAACCGGCATTGCATCATTGCGGGAAGCACTTGGCCGCCCGACGAAAAGCTCTTGGCTGCTTTTTTGCCTGAAATGCCGGAGGGGTATTGCCTCGTCGTTGCGCCTCACGACATATCTTCATCGCACCTCTCGCAAATCAAGGCGATGTTTCCCGAAGCGCGGCTTTATACCGACTTGCCTGCCGAAAAACCGTCGAAGGTGTTGGTCGTGAACACGATAGGCATACTCTCCCAACTGTATCAATACGCGCAATTCGTTTATGTCGGCGGCGGTTTCGGGGTCAACATCCACAACATTCAGGAGCCTGTCACTTTTGGCTGTCCCGTGGTGATTGGGCCGAAGTACAAGAGCTTCAAGGAGGCCGTCGATTTGGTGGCCAATCAGGGGGCGTTCTCCATCAACGATGCTGGCGAATTGTCGGCAGTTTTCAACCGCCTGATTTCGGATGCGGATTTCCGCGAAAAGGCCTCTGCAACCTGCAAAAACTACCTGAAATCGCAGGTCGGAGCCACAAAAACCATCTTAAAAGGTTTTGAGAAGGCACTTTTTTTGTGATTTTTTGCCCATAATTTTTGATTATTTGTTTTTTTGACTAATTTTGAGGGCTGATTTCCCGTTGAAATTCAGTGAAAAACTTATTGCCTATGCAAGACAAGACCACTCCTACAGCCCTGTTTCGCCTCGGTCTCACCCAAGGCGACTTTAATGGCATCAGCTATGAAATCATGCTGAAAACCTTCTCCGACGCTCGTATGTTCGATTCGCTACTTCCGGTCTTGTATGGGCAGTCGAAGGTGTTCTCCTATTACAAGAAGAACTTCGGCATGGAATTGCCCAACTATTCGTTGACGCGCGACGCCCGCCAAGCCGGCGACAAGAAATTCAACATCATCAACATCGTGGAGAACGAGCTGAAAATCGAGCCGGGGAAACCTTCCGAATCCTCGGCTGAGATGTCGGTGCTCTCGATGAAACGCGCTTTTGACGACCTCCAGAACAACCTCGTGGATGGCATTGTGATGGCCCCCGACAGCCCTTTGATGGCCAAAAGCAACTTGGATTATCTTTTTTCGCACTATCCCGATGCCGCCCCCCTGCGCGTGATGGTGAACGACACGATGCGCATTGCCTTGGCCACTGACGACATGCCCTTGGGCGAGGCTTTGGAGCAAATCAACATCCGCTTCATTGTGTGGAAGCTGTTCTCGCTTTCCGAGGCCTTGAAGAAGGACTTCGGCATCAACGGGCCCAAGATTGCCGTGATGGGCATCAATCCCCACTCAGGCACCGAGCCTGTGGGCGACGACGACAAGATCGTCAAGGCCATCGGCGACGTCCAGCGCAAAGGCGTTTTCGCTTTCGGGCCTTTCACGAGTTCGCAGCTCTTCGTTTCGGGCTTGTGGGCCAAATACGACGCGGTTCTGGCGATGTACTACGACCAAGCCGTTTTGCCGTTGAGGTATTTGGCAACGGGTGGCTGCGCGTCCTATTGGGCGGGGCTGCCCGTGGTGTGTGCCGAGCCCCTGCACGGCCCTTGTTTTGAGTTGGCCAACATGAACAAGGCCATGCCTGAGTCGTATCGCAGGGCGGCATTCCTCGCTGCCGACATTATCAGGCATCGTAAGGAACAATAAAAAAAGGAGGCCGGACGGCCTCCTTTTTTTGTGCATCCATCGCAAACTTACTTGACAATGAACTTTTGGCTCTGGGTGCCGGCATTCACGAAGTAGATGCCAGCGTTCAGTTCGCTGATGTTGATGCTGTTGGCGCCAACGCGGCCTTCTTGGCTCATCACCTTCTGACCCATGATGTTGTAGATCACGATTTCGGTGTTCTGGTTGAGGGCGACGTTGAGTTGCTCGGTGGCAGGGTTGGGATAGATGCTCATGGTCGTGTTGTTGACCACTTGTTGCTGTTCCTCAACGCCGTCGTAGCCAAAGAGGTCGAGCAGGTCGAAGGTCATGCCTTGGTAGTAGTTGTCCTCAGCCACGAGGTCGCCACCCGAACCGATCAGGAAGGAGTCGGGCTCGGCGTCCATTTGTACGGCGATGACGAGCTTGTTGCCGGCGATGGCAGCCTGCGGATAAACGCACTCCGAAAGTTCAAACATGAAGTCGGTGGTGAGGTGCTTCATCGGGGTCCAAGTTTCGCCCTTGTCCATGGAGGCGCGGGCAAACACTTTCATCAGCGTCAGGTCGTTGGTGGCGCCCATGCCGGTGTGGTGGTCGTCCAAGGCAATCCAAACGGCAACCATCATGGTTTGGTCAGGGGTCATGAGCAGCACGGGCATTTCGCACACGCCGCCATTGTAGTGGCCGTGGTTGGTCATGCCGGCATCGTAGGAGAAGAACTCGGTGGCCTCGTAGGGGTCAACCAAAGGTTGCTCTTCACCGTCCAGAGGAGTCACATAGCCGATGTATTCTGGCCACATTTCGTGCGGGGCGTCGCTCCACAGCCACCATGACGCATAGATGTCATTGTTGATGTAAGCGGAGTCGGCGATGAAGGGCTGGCCGGGGATGCAGGGTCTCGGGTTGTTGGGGTCGCAGGCAAGCGGTTCGGTGCCACGGTAAGGCATTTCGCTGTTCCAGTAGACGATGCCACCGATTCCGGGATAGTAGTTCGTGGAAGTGGCATCGCCAGAGCCGCCGCCAAATTCATAGGCCAAGTGAAGCACGCCGTTGTTGTCCCACAGGGCTGAAGTCCAACGAGGATACATGTAGCCAAGGTTTTCGCCGTAATCGACGTCGATGCCGGGGTGGTGGTAGTATTCAGTGGTTTCCCAAGTGTTGCCTTCGTTGTTGGAAGTCAGCACGATGCCATTGCCACGACGGGTGTTCACCACGATGTTCAGTTGGTTGCCGCCTCTGTTTTCCATGAAGTAGGCATCTTGGCCCGAACCGTATTGGGGGCAGAAGTCGCGACCCAATTGCGGGATCTTCATGTACTCTTCCCAAGTCTCACCGCCGTCCATCGAGCGGAAGTAGTAGAAGGGGTTGGTTTGGCCTTCTTCGCTCACTTCGTCATAGGCGGTGACGAGGATGTGGATGTGGTTGTGGTCGGGGCCAGTGCACATCACGGCGGGGAAGTGCGGGTTGTGGAGGTCTTGGTTGCCGGGCATCACATAGATGGGCTCCACGGATTGGTAGGCCAAGTTGTCCTTGTTGTCGATGATGTAAACCTCGCAGGTGTAGGTGGCGGGGTTGCGCGAAACCACGACGATGCCGTTTTGGCCATAGCGGGCTGCGCAGCCGAAACCGGTCTTGTGGTCTTCAATCGAGCCGCCCGAAGTGGTCCATTCGTCGGTGGCGGGGTTGTAGATGGCGATGTTGGTGCCACGGTCGCTGTGTGAGGCGTCACCCGAGTACACATAGGCAAAGCCGACGCAACCATCGGGGAAGTTCATCGTCAGGTTCTTGCCGGCGGTGTTGGTTTGCCAGTCGTAGAACGTGTAGTCCAACTCGGCGTCGCTTCTGGCGATGTTGGGCTGGCTGCCCACGTTTTGGTACAGTTCGCTGCCCGTGACCGAAATCTGGTGGGCAGAGGTCTTCAAAGCGTCGTTGTTTTTCGACACTTTCATCACTTGAGAGTAGCCGCCGAAGGCCACCGTCAAGGCCAATGCTAAAGTAAATAACTTTTTCATTTTGAATGAGTTTAATTGATAATAATTGAGTTATTGATGTGTTTCTTTTAGGGTTTGGCCGCGTTTTCGCGCGGTTATTTGGGAGCAAAGGTAAACGTTTTTCTTTGATGGTGCAATTTTTTTGCGATTTTTTTGCGGTTATCGTGCGTTGCCGTTGTTTTGGGCTGGTCAGGCAATTCAGGTTTGGCACATCCCGACGGGAAGCAAAGGGTTGATGCTTCTTGCTTTACCGATGGCAAATCCCTACGGAACCAGTCGGACGCATTGGGATGGCATCCCATCGGGATGCACCTCAACTTGCGAAACTTGGATTAAGCAATAAGAAAAGGAGACCCGAAGGTCTCCTTTCACTTAGTAATAAAATATTAAAAAATGAACATCAATTTTACTTGACGATGAACTTTTGGGTTTCGTTGCCAGCGTTCAGGAAGTAGATGCCGCTTGACAGTTCGCTGATGTTGAGCACGTTGGCACCGGCATTGCCTTCTTGGCTCATCACCTTCTGGCCATAGATGTTGTAGACCACGAGCTCAGCGTTTTGGCTGAGGGTGATGTTGAGGCGGTCAGTGGCAGGGTTGGGATAGAGGTTCATGTGGGTGTTGTGGCTCACTTCTTGCACACCAACGCCAACGTTCGGGAAGAGGTCTTCAAGCTCGAAGGTGAGGCCTTGGTAGTAGTTGTTGTCCGGGTCGGGGTCGTCGCCTTGCACGAATGAGTCGGCGTCGGGGTCCATTTGGACGGCGATGATAAGGGTGGTGCCAATCACCGTGGCCTGCGGATAGACGCATTCCGAAAGTTCATACATGAAGTCGGTGGTGAGCTGTCTTTGGCGTGCCCAAGTGAGGCCACCGTCGCCTGAATAGCTGGCGAAGAGCTTGAAGTAGTGGAAATCGCCATCCTTGTGGTGCTCGTCCATGGCGCTCCAAACGGCAACCATGTCGGAACCGTTGCAGCCGGGAAGCATGCAAAGGACGGGGAATGCGCAAACGCCGCAGTTGTAGCCGCCGTGGCTGGTGTTGTCTTCGATGTTCCATTCAGTGGCCTCGTAGGGGTCTTCCAAAGGTTGCTCATCGGGGCCGAGGGGCGAGAGGTAACCCATGTATTCGGGCCACATTTCGTGCGTGGCGTCGCTGAAGAGCCACCACGAGGCGTAGATGTCTTCATAGATGTAGGCGGAGTCCATGATGAAGGGCTGGCCAAAGACAGGAGGCATCGGGTTGTTGGGGTCGCAACCGTGGGCGGGGCCGTTTTCGCCACGGTAAGGCATGCTTTCGCTCCAGAAAGCCACACCGCCCATGCCGGGGAAGTAACCGCCGCTGGTGGAGGTGGCTACGTCATTGCTGCCGTTCCATTCGTAGGCCATGCAGAGCTCGCCGTTGGCACCCCATTGCACTGACGTCCAGCGCGGGAAGCCGAAGCCCCAACCTGATTCAGGATAAGTGGCGAATGGGCCAGGGTGGTGATAGAACACCTTTCTTTCCCAAGTCTCGCCGTTGTCGTCGCTATAGATGACCATGCCGTCGCTCCAGCTGTTGTTGATGACGAGTGACAAGCGGTTGTCGTCGGTGGTCTCCATCCAGTAGTAGCTGTTGGAGCCCCAGTTGATGCCGTATTCAGCGGTGAGGAAGGGGAGTTCGACGTATTCCTTGTCCCAGTTTTGGCCGCCGTCTGACGAGCGCCAGTATCTCAGGGGCTCGTACACGTCGCCTTCATAGCCCTGGAACTTGGTGGCAATCATGTGGATGATGTCGCGGTTGGGGCCGGAGGTCATCACTGCCGGGTGGGTGTAGTCTTCGCTGCCGACGGAGAGGGCTGCGGGAACGCTGTTGGGTTCCATGTTGTCTTTGTCGTCAACGATGTAGATGGAAAGGTTGTTGTTGGTGTGGGCAGCCACTACGATGCCGTTTTCCTTGTAGCGGGCGATGGAGCCGAAACCGGTCCTTTCAGTCTCGATGCGGCCTTCCAGCGGAGTCCATGTGTCGTTCACATAGTCGTAGGTACCGATGCCGGTGCCACGGTCGCTGAAACCAGCATCGCTGGCGATGGTGTAGGCGAAATTGACCTTTCCGTCAGGCCACACGATGGTGCGGGTGAGGGCGCCGGCATTGGTCTGCCAGTCGTAGGTCGTGAAGTCGAGTTCACCGTCGGTGCGGGTCATGTTGGGTTGGCTTTGGACGTTCTCAAAGCTTTCCATTCCTCTCGTCACATACTTTGTGGCGGAAACGGCGTCTTTCTTCGACACCATTTGTTGTCTCACTTGCGAGAAGCCGGTGGTGGCAACCAGCAAGGCTAAGGCTAAGGTAAATAACTTCTTCATTTTTAATGATTTTAATGAATAATTAGTGAATGATTTTGATGTTTTGTTGTCTTTTTTAGTAGGTTTATGCGAGGCAAAAATAGTAATTTTTCTTTAATGGTGCGTTTTTTGGGGATTTTTTTTGGATTCTTCTCCGTGAACACAAACAAAAAAAGGAGACCCGCAGGCCTCCTTTTTCGTGCATTCAAAGTGGAAACTTACTTCACGATGAATTTCATGGTGTTCTCAAAGCCGTTGGCCTTCACAGTGACGAAGTAGATGCCGCTGTTGAGGTCGCTCGTGCTGATGCTCGGGAAGTTGAGGCCGGCATTGATGCTGACGGTCTTGTTCATCACGTTTTGGCCCATGATGTTGTAGACGCTGATGCTCATTTCGGAGGCCATCGAAGCGTTCACCTCGATGTTCAGCACGTCGGTGGTGGGGTTGGGATAGACGCGGGTGGTGGTCATCGGGTTGATGGCTTCGTTCACGTTGGCCATTTCGGGATCGGCAACAACCTTCACGACATAGATGTCGTTTTGGGTGGTTTCGGGCTGCGTGGCGTTGCTGCCCCATGAGAGGCCGATCTGATAGTCGGCTTGGAAACCGAACCAGAATTCACCGGGGTTGGCGACGTTGGGGGCCGACATCGTGAAGAGGCAGTCGGACAGTTCGAGGTCGAACACGGGCTCGATGAGGTCGTCTTCCACTTGGTGCCAGTAGCCTTCGTCAACATTGTAGTAGCTGACGTAGATGCTTCTGAGGTAATAAGGTTGGGCATCGGCGGCGTTGGCTTCGCGGGCGGTGCAAGGAGCTGAATAGGCGCAAGCGATGTTGCCGTATGGGTCGATTGACAGGGCCGGGTGGGCCGAGTTGCCATGGACCTTGCTGGTGTATTCATTCAAATACTCCTTGTTGTTGTCCCAAGCGATGAGTGAGCCGTTGGCATCGTAGTACATAGGCAGGTAACCAATCCACTTGGTGGAGTCGGCGTGCATCTCGATGTAGTCAGGATCGTCCGGAATGGGCCACCACAGGCGGGCGGCGTTGTGCGGGTTGCCGTCTTCCGATTGGATGGGAGCCTCTTGGGTGTCGTTCCAATAGAGGATGCCGTCAACGGCACGGCCATAGTAATAGGAATAGTAGCCAGGCTCGTTTTCCAAGGTGTGGGTCATCTCAAACACGTTGAGGGCGACGTGGGCCACGCCGTTGTTGTCGATGGCGATGGCACCGTTCATGGGCCTGTAAAGGTCTTCTGAATATTCCCAATCCATCACGTTCAGGTCTTTTCCTTCATACGGGTCTTCCCACACTCTGTAGGTGTTCCAGGTCAAGCCGTCGTCGGTCGATTTGCTGATCCAAACGCTGTTGGTGATGCTGCCCGAATAGAGGATGGCGACATTGTGGCCGTTGGCAGCCATGCAATAGTCGTCAGCCGAGAACACGCCGATGTGATAGCCAACCTCTTCGAGGGGGCCGTAGCTCACCGTCCAGTTTTCGGCGTCTTCCGAACGCCACATCACGGTGCGGAGGTCGGTTTCGTCGGAAGAGATGCTGTGTTGGAGGATGGCAGCAACGTGGATGATGTTGTGGTTTTCACCCGAGGTGACCACTCTGGGCCAGGTGGGATACTCTGAATAAGGATAGCCTTCCGGGAACGGAGGAAGGGCACCTCTCGAAACCCATTCGCCTTCGCCGGCAATCTCTCTGGTGTAGCAGTTCAAGGCGCCACCGCCGTGAGAGAGGAGGATTTCGCCTTGTTCACCCCAAGGGGCGATTGACGGCCAACCCGACATCACGGGTTCGACGCGGTCTTCCGGGCCGGCGCCTTCTTCGACGGTGCCGAAAATCCATTCACCGGTGGTGAACTCCTTGGTGGCTTGCTCTTTGAAGAAGTTGTAGCCAGTGCCACGATCCGGGACTGAGGATGCGCTGGGGGTGTGCGACATGGTGGCCGTGGCGGCTACTGAACCGTTGGGCAACTGGTACATACGGTTGGCCACATAGTGGTTCGACTGCAGGTCGTAGTAGGTCCACATGGTGGAAGCGAATTCTTCGCTTTGGTTCCTGTTGCCAACAACGGTCTGTTGGGGAGCAAATTGGGCAGCAGTGGGAGCGGCCATCTCTTTGCCTGCAACAGCCTTCTTGGCGCTGACTTGGACCTTACGGACGTCGTCCTTGGCCACACGCTGTTGTGCAAATGCACTGAAGCCTAAAGCAAGGCTCAATGAAAGTAGAAATACTTTTTTCATTTTGTGTGTTTTTAAAAGGTTAATGTTATGAGTTATGTTTTTCAATTTGGGCTGCAAATATAGTTATTTTGTCTAATATGTGCGTTAAAATGGGATTTTTTTTGCACAAAATGTGTTATTCGCCAAGATTGTGCCATACGGTTTCTGCTTTCCAAAGGCTGTTTGGCCTCCTTCCGAAGGTGGGGCGGCAATCGCCGGTTGGCGCGTCAATAGACTATCCGGGAATTTCGTAAAACGAATCGGTTCCTTGCAGCCCTCAAGGCGGATGGTGGCTTCGGCAATGGCCGTAAACACTATGGAGCAGTTGCCAACAACGCGGCCTTCGCTGGCGTTCACAAGGTCGTCAATAGTGATAGGTAGTGCATTTGCATGGGCTGGTCCATTGTGCCTTGGCGAGGTTTGTCAGGCCCGGCAAAAAGGCGATGACGAAAGAAAGTTTTTTCATAATTGATGATTTTTAGTTTTTGCAAAGATAAATGCTTTATCTTTACGCGCTGAATGGGAAAGAAATTAATACGGATGGAATTATGACACAACAGCAAGCATTACAATTGTTTGAAGAAAGAAAAGTTCGTACCGTTTGGGACACGGATACTGAGAAATGGTATTTTTCCATCGTGGATGTCGTCGCGGTGCTGACGGGAACTGATCGCCCACGCAAGTATTGGAGCGATTTGAAAAAGAAACTGCAACAAGAAGGAAGTCAACTGTCCGAAAAAATCGGACAGTTGAAAATGAAAGCAGATGATGGGAAAAATCGAATTACGGATGTGGCTGATACAGAGCAACTTTTTCGTATTATTCAATCCATTCCGTCGCCAAAGGCCGAACCTTTCAAGCAGTGGATGGCTCAGGTAGCTTCCCAGCGTATAGACCAAATGCAAGACCCGGAATTGGGCATCAATCAAGCCATTGTCGATTATCGCAGACTGGGTTATTCAGAGGCTTGGATTAACCAACGCATTAAATCCATAGAGGTTCGCAAGGCATTGACTGACGAATGGCAACGCGCTGGGGTGAAGGAAGGTGTACAATATGCCTCTTTGACTGACATCATCACAAGACAATGGAGCGGTTTCACGACGAAAGAGTACAAACAATACAAGGGCTTGCGGAAAGAAAACCTGCGCGACAACATGACCAACCTTGAAATTGCACTGAACATGTTGGCGGAGGCAACGGCAACGGAAATTTCGCAACAGGAGAACCCGAAGGGGTTTATGGAGAGCGCTGATGTTGCCAAACGTGGTGGCAAGGCAGCCCGTGGCGCTCGTGCTTCTATTGAGAAAGAACTGGGACGCTCCGTGGTTTCTCCCATCAATGCAAAGAGTTTGGCTCCACTCAAGGATACGAAAGAATTGCCCGAAGCAGAAAAAGAAATTTGAAATCCATAAAATTACTCAAATATGAAAAAACTATTCCTACCCCTGATTCTCCTTGCCTTGGCGGCTTGCACACAACAGCCCAAGGCTGAGTACGTTACCGATCCTGCCAACTACGTCGACCCGTTCATTGGGACGGGCGGCCACGGCCACACTTTCCCTGGCGCCACGGTGCCTTTCGGCATGGTGCAGTTTAGCCCCGACACCCGCATGAACGACTGGGACGGCTGCTCGGGCTACCACACCAGCGACCACACCATCCTCGGCTTCAGCACCACCCACCTCAGCGGCACGGGCTGCTCCGACTATGGCGACTTCCGCTTCATGCCCATCGTCGGCGAGGTGAATTGGGACAAAGGCGAAGAAGCCAACACCGCCTCGGGCTATCGTTCCAAATTCCAGCACGAGAACGAAGATGCCCAAGCGGGCTATTATGCCGTCCTGCTCGATGACTATAATACTAAGGTGGAACTCACCACTGGCGACCGAGTTGGCATGATGCGCTGCACCTATCCCCAAAGCGAGGAAGCCCACATTTTCCTTGACATGGCAGAGGGTGTCAATAACGAGTTTGTCTATGAGGCCAACCTGAAGCTGGAAGGCGACAATGCCATCAGTGGTTTCCGCCGTACCCGCGACTGGGCCAACGACCAATACCTCTATTTCTATGCCGAGTTCTCGAAGCCGTTCAAGACTTACACCATCATTTCAGACGAGCATCATCCAATCAATAGTGATGTAACCTATCTTGTCAAGGGTTGGTTTGACTTCGACACAGAGGAAGGCGAACAAATCACCATGCGCATCGCCCTCTCCGCCGTCGATGTGGAAGGCGCAAAGAACAACCTGAAAGCCGAACTCGCCGAAAACGACTTCGACTTCGATGCCTTGAAGCAAAAAGCCTACGACAAATGGAACAAGGAACTGAAACGCTACGAGGTGAGCGACCCCAACGAGCCGAACAAGACGGTGTTCTACACCGCGCTTTACCATTGCATGGTCGCCCCCAATCTTTTCAGCGACGCCGACGGACGCTATCGTGCCCACGACTTGAAGGTTTACAAGTCGGAGAGACCTGTCTATACGGTGTTTTCCTTGTGGGACACCTTCCGCAGCCTGCACCCGTTGTTCAGCCTCATGCAGCGCGAGCGTACTTTGGACTTCATCAACACCTTTATTAATAAATATGAGACCAACCCGCATCATATCCTGCCCATCTGGGAATTGGCCGCCAACGAGACCTACTGCATGATCGGCAACCACGCCATTCCCGTCATTGCCGACGCTTATTTTGCCGGCATCCGCGACTTCGACACAGAAAAGGCTCTTGAGGCCATGGTGGCCAGCTCGAAAGACGACTTCCGTGGCATGGGCGTCTATATGAAATACGGCTACATCCCGATTGAGGCCGAAGGCGAAGCCACTTCCAAGACCTTGGAATATGCCTACGACGACTGGTGTGTGGCCCGCATGGCCGAGGCTATGGGAAAGACCGACATCGCTGAAGAGTTTTATGCCCGCGCACAAAACTACAAGAATATCTACAACCCTGAAAACCAGTTCTTCCAAGGTCGCCGCAACGGCGGCTGGATGCGCCCCTTCGACCCCGCTCAGGTCAACTTCACGCTGACCGAGGCCAACTCCTACCAATACGGTTTCTTCGTGCCGCAAGACGTGAACGGCCACATCGACCTGATGGGCGGCCCGGCTTCCTATGAGGCCAAACTCGATGCGCTCTTCAATGCGCCCGAAAACCTCACTGGGCGTGTGCAGCCCGACATCACTGGGCTCATCGGGCAGTATGCCCACGGCAACGAGCCGAGCCACAACACCGTTTATATGTACAACTTCGTCGGGCAGCCGACCAAGACGCAATTTTATGTGAAGAAGGTGTTGGACGACTTCTACACCGACCGTCGCGACGGCTATTCGGGCAACGAAGACTGCGGCCAGATGTCGGCTTGGGCGGTGTTTTCGTGTATGGGCTTCTATCCCGCCACTCCGGCTGCGGGCTATTATGTGTTGGGTGTACCACGCTTCGAAAGGACCAAACTGACTTTCGAAAACGGCAAGCAGTTCGAAATCGTCGCCAAGAAATTGAGCGAAAAGAATTGTTATGTGCAATCGGTGAAACTCAACGGCAAACCCTTGGAAGACAGCTTTATCACCTTTGAGGAAGTGTACAACGGAGGCGTGTTGGAGTTCACCATGACCGACCAACCCAATTCCACTTGGGGCACGAAGCCTGAGCATTGCCCGAAAGTTTCAATCCACGGCCCCGGCATCGTCATCGTCCCGACCATCGACGCGCTGTCCGACACGTTCTTCGACAGTTTGATGGTCACTATGAACCATCCCATCGAAGGCGTTGAGATTTACTACACCTTGGATGGCAGCGAGCCGAAGGAAAACGGTGTGCTGTATGAAAAACCGCTTTGCATCAAGGCCAATGCCACCGTGCGTGCCGCCGCAAAGTTCAACTCAATGGACGGTGCGCGTTGGAGCCAGCCCATAGAAGCGAAATATTATCTGATGGACGCAAGCAGGTCGGTGAAGGTCGAAAACATGTACAACGAGCAATATTCCGCAGGTGGCCTCAAGGCCTTGATTGACCATCTGCGCGGCACCGACAACTTCCGCACGGGCACATGGCAAGGCTACTACGGCGTCGACCTCATCGCCACGGTCGATTTGGGCCAGTCCAAGAGGATCAACCGCTTGGCGGGCAGCTTCTTGCAGGAAGCCTATTCATGGATTTGGATGCCCAAGGAAGTGGAGTATTTCGTCAGCGACGACGGCAAGAAGTTCCGCAGTGTGGGCAAGGTGAAGAACGAGGTGCCTGTAGATGCCGACGGCGCCTTCATCCAAGAGATGGAAGTGCGTCCGCGCACGAATGCACGCTATGTGAAAATGGTGGCCAAGACCATCGGCACCTGCCCTGAAGGACACGTCGGGGCGGGGCAGAAGGCTTGGATATTCTGTGATGAAATTGTGATAGAATGACGTCCCGAAGGGACGATACTTTAGTAACCGTAGGTTGCGACCTACGGCAGCAACGAATCAACAATCTCTAAACAACAAAATATGAAAGAATCAATAGTGATCCTTGCCGGCGGCGGTCCGGCACCGGGTATCAACACGGTCATCAGCACCGTGGCCAAGACCTTCCTCAAGGATGGTTACCGCGTTCTCGGCCTCAACGAAGGCTACAAAAACCTCTTCAAGCCCAATCCTGATGTGGTGGAAATGGACTTCCTTTATGCCGACGCTATCCTCAAGCGTGGCGGTTCGGCCTTGAAGATGAGCCGCTACAAACCAAAGAACGAAGAGTTTAACACCGAGTTTTTCGTGAAAAACAACATCAAGCTGTTGGTTACCATTGGCGGCGACGACACCGCTTCCACCGCCAACCGCATCTCCAAGTTTTTGGCCAACAGTGGCTTCCCCATCCAGAACATCCACGTTCCCAAGACCATCGACAACGACCTGCCCTTGCCCGAAGGCAGCCCGACCTTTGGCTACTATTCGGCAAAGGATGCCGCCGTGCATTTGGTGCAGACCATCTACGAAGATGCCCGCACCAGCGGCAACTGGTTCGTCATCTCCGCGATGGGTCGCGAGGCCGGTCACTTGGCTTTCGGTATGACCTCGGCTTGCCACTGCCCGATGGTGGTCATCCCTGAGATGTTCAATAAGGCTGAAGTCACTTTCGATGCCATCATCAAACTCGTGGTCAGCTCCATCGTGAAACGCAAGCTGTTGGGCGTCAATTATGGCGTGGTCATCATCAGCGAGGGCGTGTTCCACTTCATGAGCGATGAGGAAATCGAGAAGTCGGGCGTGGCTTTCACCTACGACGAGCACGGCCATCCCGAATTGGGCAACGTAAGTAAAGCCCACATCTTCAACCTGTTGCTGCAACAAAGGCTGAAGGCTCTGGGAATGAACGTGAAGAGCCGTCCCGTCGAAATCGGTTACGGCATCCGTTGCGTTGAGCCGAATGGCTACGACCTGACTTACTGCTCGTTGCTCGGCTACGGCGTGAAGAAACTCTTCGACCAAGGCGTGAGTGGCGCGATGGTCACGGCCAACCCGAAGGGCGAAATCGTTCCGCTTTATCTGAAGGATGTGGAGGACGAGAACGGCAAGATCAAGCCGCGCTTGGTGAACCTCAACGGCCCCAAGGCCGAGCTGATTTTCAACGACGGACTGCAATACATCGGTCCCGCCGACTACGAAGCCGCCAAGGCCTGCCTGCCGAACCCAGAGGAATATGATTTCAAGAAGATCTTGAACTGGTAATGCCTTGTAGGGCTGTCGTATCACGACGGTTGTAGGGCTGTCGTATTACGGCAGTTGTAGGGCTGTCGTATTACGGCAGCCATTGTGTGGTAATATGCGGCTGCCACGATGTGACAGCCCTACAGACCACGATGTGACAGCCCTACAGACCACGATGTGACAGCCCTACAGTCCAAAAACAAAAGCCGCCCCCGATTTGGGGACGGCTTTCAACAATTATGAAAAAAAAACATTACTTTTTCAGATTGATTTTCTGCACCTTCACACCGTTTCCGTTCTCGATGCGGATGAGGTACATTCCTTGGTCGAATTGACGCAGGTCGAGGATGGCGTTGCCTTCGGCTGAGGTTTCCATCAGCTTCTGCCCCAGCAAGTTGCTGATGCTGATGTGCATCGTGCCGTTGCCGCTCACGTTGAGCAGGCCGTTGGTCGGGTTGGGATAGACTTGGATGCTTTGGTTGGCATTCTCTTCAATGTCGGTAATGAAAACCAGCACATCCAAATATTCCGATTCACATTGTTCTTCCCCTCTGACATAAACGCAGTTGACGGAGTAGTGGACGTCGCCCATAACCAAGTCGTAGGTGTTGTCGAAATACTCATAATTGCTATTGCCGTCGTAAGGAATTTCGGCAATCAACTCATCATCAGTCTTATAGGCACCGATGGAGCGAACCACTTGGAAATGATGGAGGTTGGCGGTGATGTTGGGTCTTTCCCAAGAAATGTGGGCGCCAAACTCCTCATCGCCATTCCATAAATACTCACCTTCAAGGTCTTGCACGGGATAGCAGGCCAACGGAGCTTCCTCGCAGTTGTTCTCGTAGGTCATAAAGATGCCGTCTTCGAGTTCGCCGCTGGTGAAGAGTTCGTTGCCGTCAAAGTCGAGGATGGTGAACGAGCATTCGCCGTCGGTGTCGTGTTCTTCGTAGGCGTGATACCAGCCGTGGTTCCAGATGAAGTTGAGGTTGCCTTTGAGCAGTGGCAGGTCAACAACCAAATCCGAACCTTCGGTCATGGTGATGACGGCGATGCGTTCGCCTCCCTCGTTGGCGATGCTGATGGCCGCGCCTTTCCAGCCGTCGCCGCCGTCGTCGTGGAGTTGGAAGACGACGTTGCACTTCTCTCCGACGAGGATGTTGCGGTAGGTGGTGCGGCTGATGCCGGCTTCGTTGGCCACGAAGATGGCGTATTCATATAGCCCCGGTTCGAGGCCATTGTCTTCAAATTCCATATCAGCGCCCACTTCAGCATCGGTCAGTTCGGCGATGACTTCGAAATTGCGGCGGATGGTCACCGAGGTGATGTCCGTCAAAGCATTGCCGTTGAGGTCGTAGGAAGGGTTGGTCCAATTGAGGCGGACACCGTCGAAATTGCTGTATTCGGCCACTTGCATATTGAGAACGCTGTCGGGACGGGCGTAGTATTCATCGTTGTTCGGGACGATGTGCCCCGTGAAGCCGTTCATTTGGTTGAAGGCATAACGTGTGGTGTTGAGCGCACCGATGGGGCACCAGGCATTGTCGCGACCACTCCAGCCCCAGTTGAAGTGGAAGTAGTCGTTCTCGTCGTAGCCGTCGCAAACGAAAGCATGGCCGCCTGCGCCGCTGTCGTCCTGACCGCTGTAATAAAGCGGAATAAGCTCATCCAAGCCGCCGTCTTTCAGCATTTGTGCCCATTGCTCGTTGGTGTAGCCCATGCCTGGCCACCAACTGCCGTAGTTGGTGATGTGGTCGTCACAGTTGTAGCGGAAATAGTTGCGGAGGGCATCGGGCACCATTTCGGAATAGGCGCCACTGCCGTTGCCGCCGTACATCATATCGACGGAAATGCCACAATGGTGCTGGAATTGGGCAATGTAGAAGATTTCGTCTTCGGTGCTGGTCGAGTCCAAAACATTGGGCATCAGCTCAAAGTGGTATTCGGTTTGGCCGAAGTTGGCCGTTTGTTGCCCATAGCCCTCAGGATAGTAGGTGTGAGAACCTGTGCCTTGGGCTGGCCATTCCCAGTATTTCATCACTTGTCCCATGGCCGTGGCCACGCAGCCGGCGTAGACATGGCCGCCGCTGCCCGTCGTGTCTTCGGGGCATTGGCTGTTCCAAGGATAGTTTTGGTTCCAAAGGGTTTGGCAGAGCATGTCGACCACGGCGCGGGTCTGTCCGCCACGGTTGAGGCTGCCCGTTTCGATCACTTGCTTCCATTCGGCCACGATGTCGGGCGTTGCGGTGAGGTTGTGCTCGCGGACGTATTGGATTTCCTCCCGGAAACCGTCCAGCGTGAACGCAAAGCCTTCCGAAACGTTTTGCGGGTCGTATTGGCCTGTGGTGGAATAAGCCAAAATGGGTTTCACACGGTCGTCGCCGGCGATGATGACGAAGCCTTCGCCGCCTTTGACGTTGAAGACATAATAGTCTATGCCGCCACGTTGCAAGTCAACGGCGGTTGAGACCAAATTCAGTTGGATGTCAGCGTTTTTCTGGTGTAAAGCAGTAGTGCCCAAGAATTTGACACCTAATTTTTGGGCCTTTTGTTGGTCGACAGGGCCAGCCATCAGGCCACCGAAGCAGGCGGCGATGAGGCAAAAGGTCAGAGTTAGTCTTTTCATATTGTAAATGTTTTGTGTTTGATTTCGAGGGGGCAAAGATAATAGCTTTATTTCAATTAGGTGTAGGATTGCGAAAAATAATAACGGGACTATGCATAAAAAAGCAAAGCCCCGTTTTCGGCTTTATTCCTTCAGTTTTTTGTACCTGAACCGTTTCGGCTCCACGTTGCCCAATCGCTTCATCTTGTTTTCTTCGTATTCCGAATAACTTCCCTCGAAGAAATAGACTTGCGAATTGCCCTCAAAGGCGAGGATGTGCGTGGCCACACGGTCGAGGAACCAGCGGTCGTGGCTGATGATGACGGCGCAGCCCGCGAAGTTCTCCAAGCCTTCCTCCAAGGCGCGTAAAGTATTGACGTCGATGTCGTTGGTGGGCTCGTCTAAGAGGAGCACGTTGGCTTCTTGTTTCAAGGTTAAGGCGAGGTGCATACGGTTTCTTTCACCGCCTGACAGCACGCCGGCCTTCTTCTGTTGGTCGTTGCCGCCGAAGTTGAAGCGCGAGACGTAGGCGCGGGAGTTGATGCTGCGTTTGCCCAATTGAATCAAGTCGTTGCCGCCACTGATGACCTCCCAAACGGTCTTTTCCGGGTCGATTTCGGCGTGTTGCTGATCGACATAGCCGATTTTCACCGTTTCGCCGACCTCGAAGGTGCCTGAATCGGGTTTCTCCAATCCCATGATGAGGCGGAACAGCGTGGTTTTGCCCGCGCCGTTGGGACCGATGACACCCACGATGCCGCCTTGCGGCAGGCTGAAGTTGAGGTTTTCAAACAAGAGTTTGTCGCCGTAAGCCTTGGTGACATTATGTGCTTCAATGACTTTGGTGCCGAGGCGGTCGCCATTGGGGATGTAGATTTCAAGTTTCTCTTCCTTTTCCTTCACGTCCTCGTTAAGCATCTTCTCATACGATTCCAAACGCGCCTTGCCCTTCGCGTGACGGGCTTTCGGTGCCATGCGTACCCATTCCAACTCCCTTTCGAGGGTCTTGCGGCGCTTGCTTTCGGTCTTTTCCTCCATCGCGAGGCGGGCGGTCTTTTGGTCGAGCCACGAGGAATAGTTGCCCTTCCACGGGATGCCTTCGCCACGGTCAAGTTCGAGAATCCAGCCGGCAACGTGGTCGAGGAAGTAACGGTCGTGGGTGACGGCGATGACGGTGCCCTTGTACTGCTGCAAGTGGCTTTCCAACCATTGGATGCTCTCGGCATCAAGATGGTTGGTAGGCTCGTCAAGGAGCAGGATGTCAGGCTCTTGCAAGAGAAGCCTGCACAAAGCCACGCGGCGACGCTCGCCGCCCGATAGGTTGCGCACGGGCGTGTCGCCGTCGGGACAGTTCAATGCGTCCATGGCGCGTTCCAATTTGCTGTCGAGTTCCCAAGCGTCGTGCTGCTCGATGAGTTCGGTGAGTTCGCCCTGACGGGCAATCAGTTTGTCGAAGTCGGCGTCGGGTTCGGCGAACTTGTTGTTGATTTCCTCGTATTCCTTGAGGATGTCAACGATTTCCTGCACGCCTTCCTCCACCACTTGGCGGACGGTCTTGTTGTCGTCCAATTGCGGCTCTTGGTCGAGCATCCCGACCGAATAGCCGGGCGAGAAGACCACTTCGCCGTTGAAGGATTTCTCCTTGCCCGCGATGATGCGCAGCAAGGTCGATTTTCCCGCTCCGTTCAGGCCGATGATGCCGATTTTGGCGCCATAGAAGAAGGAGAGGTAGATGTCTTTCAGGATTTGTCGCGACGGCGGGATGATTTTGCTTACGCCCACCATCGAAAAGATGATTTTTTTGTCGTCGGGTTGTGCCATTTATGTTGAATTGTTGATTGTTGAAAATGCATTATTGTGGTGCCATAAGTGCCCGAAAAAAGGAGTTATGGCACAAATAAATCGTCTAACTCTATTTCGTTTTGTATCTCGGTGCTATAAGTGTTACGCTTTAATCCACAAGCAGTTATCATAGTGATATGCAACGCTTTTCGGGTGGAAGTCTTGTTTCTGAACGCCTCCAATCTTTCATAAAGCCGTTCAAGGTAATTGCGGGTGATTTCGTATGGGGCTTTCGAGAATTTTATCTCACACAAATTGATGACATTGTCGCGCCGGTCGATGATCATGTCAATCTGTTCGCACGAGTCTTCTGTCCGGCTGTTCCACGAACACACATCGGTAAGCACTCCCGTGATGCCGAGTTTTTGCTTTATTTGTGGGATATGCAGAAGACACACTTGCTCAAAGGCATAGCCGCACCAGGCCCGTCGTGTGGGGTTGTCAAGCATGTTGCTCCAGCGGTGTTCGTCGCGTCCTTTGCTGTTGCGGACGAAAGTGAGATAAAAGTGTATATAAGGGTCGGTTATCTGGAAGAGGGCATCGCGTTCCACCTTGCCGAAAGCGTAGTATTTGCTGATGATGTCGCATTTGCACAAGTTGTTGAGAACGTCGGATAGCTTGCCGCTGTTGCCGATATGCAGCGCTTCCTTGATTTCTTTTTGTGTCAGGCCTTTGTTTTTGCTGCTGATGGCCTCAACGACAGACTTGTACAGCCCCGACTCCTTGAAAAGGGAACGAAACAAAAAATCGTATTCCGTGGCCAAAGGGGCGTCTTTTGCGAAGAAAAGCTCATCGATGTTCTGGGTGGGGCTTAACGAAGGGTTCAGCAGGCTCAGGTAATAAGGGATTCCGCCAACGGCCATATAAGTCTCTGCCATTTGGAAACGGCTCATAACCATCTTTTTGCTTTTGAGATACAACTCGGTTTCGTTCAGGCTGAACGGGGCGAGATGCATACTGCGTGTTATCCGGTTATAAAGGCCTCCTTTGTCGCCTATCAGATTGCCGATCATCCAAGTGGTGGCACTGCCACACACCACAAGCATCAATCTTTCTTGCGCGGCCCCCCAACTGTTCCAAAAATACTCGAATGCCGTCTTGAATCTCGACCTCTGGGTGTCCAACCAAGGCAATTCATCAATGAAGACGACGAGGCGTTTCTTGCGCGAATGACTGAGATAGGTTTTTAACTGGTCGAAAGCATCGAACCAATTGCCTACCACCGGGAAATAGCTTTTAGAGTACTTGTTGAGTTGTTTGTTGAACAATGCCAATTGCTCTTCCCGCGAGCCGAGATAAACGCCAGTCATGTAAAAGTCAAAGGAATCGTTGAAAAACTGCCTGACGAGCCAAGTCTTGCCCACGCGCCTGCGACCATAAACTGCCACTAACTCAGGCTTCCCTGATTCGTAACATTGCCGTAAAATCTCTTGCTCTTTATTTCTGCCGACAATTTCCATTCCTTTTGCCTTTTATCGTGCCGCAAATGTACAATAATATTTGTTATGGCACAAGAAAAAAGATTATATTAGTGCCATAAGTCGTTATTTTTACCACTTATGGCACAATAAAACAAATTATAAAATGTTATCTATTAATGTTTTAAGTAAATTCACATCTGATTTTTAGGTGGATATTGCTGTTGCCATTTTTTGTCGTTGGGTTGTGCCATATCAGTTGTCAGTTGTGCAGGGACTTACGTCGCCTGCTTATTGGTGTGTCGCCCCTACGGGGCTTTGCGTCATTGTTTATGCTCTGTTATTTCCTTTGTCTCGGCATCCTCAACAGATGCAAGGTAATCCGAAGCCTTTGCTGACGAAATCACACTGTGACCGAGTTCCTTTTCAAGGTCTTTTCGGGCGTTTTTGGCGATTTTGCCTCCCGCTTGGGCGGTTTGTTGACTTTCGTGGAAACCTTTTGGGTTGCGTTGGCGTGAGATCTCGGTGGTGGCTACTTCTGCCAAAGTGTTGAGTGCCAGTTCGATGTTGGTCATATTGTCTCGAAGGTTCTCTTTGGTGAGGCCTTTGTATTGCTTGTATTCGCCTGTGGTCATGCCGCTCCAAGCCTTGGTGAGGACATTGGTAAGAATGGCGAAGTCTTTCGGCTCGTGAACGCCAGAGCGTTCCCATTCGTCGGTCAGTTCCTTGCGCATCTTGATGGACTTCATGCGCTCGTTGATCCAGCGGTCGCTGTAACCTTGCCGCCGATAGTCCTCCACCGCCATTTGGAAAGTGAGTTCGGGGTCAATCATCTGGTCGATACGCTGGGCACCTACTTGAGCGAGCCATTGTTTCACGGGTTCGGCTTTTTTGGAGGGAATGGATTGAATGATTCGGAAGATGCCTTCCAATGATGCACAATTGACCGCATGTTTTTTTCCATCCGAGGATACAAATTGGTGAGGGGTACAAATTGTACCCCACACGGAATCCAACTCCGCATCTCGCGAACGCATCCGTTTAATGTACTGCTTAACATCAGCACTGTCCGTTAATAATTCGACAATATCCGCCACGGCAAAAAAGTATTTTTCCTCTTGCTCGTTCCAAACGACGCGGACTTTCTTTCCTTCAAAAATCTGTATGATTGATTCGTTTGACATAGTATATTGTATTGAGTTGATTTGTATGGCTGTCGTATTACGGCAGCCGATTTGTCGTTTATTCGCGGCTGCCACGGTGTGATTGTCCTACAGCGGCCATCATCTCCTCCTCCAACCGTTCCGTCGCCCGCCCCCAATCATAAACCCGATTCGTGAAATCAAACCCCGCTTGGGCAATTTGTCCTGCTTTTTCGGTATCGGTCAATAAGGTGATGATGTGTTGCGCCATTTCTTGGGCATTGCTGCCAATGAGGATTTCTTCGTTGGGTTTTGCGCCCAAAGAGGCATTCGCTAATGGCGAGGTGATGGCGGGCAGGCGCATCGACATAGCCTCCAACAGTTTGTTTTGCAGGCCCGTACCAATCCGCATCGGGGCGATGAAGACGCGGCTTTGTGCGTAGGCGTCGCGGATGTCGTCGAGCCAGCCGCTGACGACGATTTTGTCCGAAGCGGCCTTTTTCACCTTCGGGTCGGGGGTGGCACCGGCGATGTAAAGGGTCGTTTCGGGCCGCATTTTCCAAACGATGGGAAGAATTTCGTTGGCCAAATATTCCACGGCGTTCACGTTGGGCGGATAGCTCATGTTGCCCGTGAAAACGAGGTCGTATTTCTTCTCTCGTTCCATAGGCTTGAAGAAGTCGTGGTCCACGCCGTTGGGGATGATGAGGATTTCGTCGCGTTTCTCGTGCGGAAACAGTTTGCGGTCAGGCTCGCTGATGATGGTGCGCACGTCGAAATCGTCGAAAATGGCAGCTTCGTAATGCTTCAATCGGCGGTACTCCATATTATATATAGGGCGCGTCGCAAACGAGGCAATGTCGGCGCGACGTTTCATCCCGTATGAGAAAATATCCTGATAATCAATGGCTTTCGGGATGTCTTTGTGGCGGATGTATTCAGCTACACGCAACAGTTGCCCATACAGCATGTCGGGTTTGTGCTTGGCAATCAATGCGTTGACTTTCTTGGCGGCTTTGCGGTTGTAGAAATAGCCGCACTGCATGGGCAGTCCCTTAAAGAAAGCGCGAACAAGTCCCAAAAGGATTTGCAACTTGTTGAATCTGATAAAGTTGATGGATTGGCAATAGGGCTGCAAGGCTCGAAAAGCGTCCTGTTCATTGACCTTCGGATTGTCGTTGAGGGCACAAAGCACAATCTCGTTGCGCTTCGCGAGTTGCTTTATCTGGTTGAATGCCCGCAACTTGTCGCCTTTTTCGAGCGGAAACGGAATGCGGGGCAGAAGTACGAATATCTTCATCTCGTAGGATTTAGGGAGCAAATTTAAGGAATATTTTATTATGGCACGCAGAATACGCAGAAATCATAGATTCGATGTAGTCAATAATATGAAACCCAAAGCGACGCAAAATATGCAGCCGGCAGGTTCTGCGGATTCTGCGATTTCAGCGTGAAATAAACTCGTGTCCTGCGTGAAATTACATAAAAGTTATCTTGCTGCTGGGCTTAATCTGCTCATAAAACATCAGCAGACGGGCGATGATTTTGCGGTTGTCGTAGGTTTCTTCGACCAATTTCCGGGCGGCCTTGCCGATTTCCACTGCCGTTTGCGGGTTTTCGTTGATGGCGCGGATGGCCTCCACCATCTTGGCCTTGTTTTCGGCAATGATGAGGTTCACTTCCTCGTCGTAGAGGATGCCTTCGGCCCCCACGCGCGTGGTGATGACGGTCTTGCCCATCGCCATCGACTCGATGATCTTGATGCGTATGCCGCTGCCCGAAAGCAGTGGCACGATGGCTACATCGTGGTTGGCCACAAAAGCCTTGGCGTCAGGCACCTCGCCGATGACGTCGATATGAGGGTCGTTGAGGTTGGTGAGCCACTCGGGCATGTTTCGGCCTGCCAGATGATACACGAAATCGGGCGCTTTCTCGACGGTTTTGGGCATCACCTCTTCGATGAACCAGCGAATGCCTTCCTCGTTGGGCATCCAGTTCATCGAACCGATGTGGTAGAACTTGGGCTTGCCTTCAATCTCGTATTTTGGCGTAAATTCTTCAGGATAAACGCCATACGGTATGTCGACGATGGGTTTCGAGCAGTATTTCCTGAAAAACGCAGCATCTTTGCGCGTGATGGCTGCAATGCCGTCGACGGTCTCAAGGGCGTTGAGCTCATATTCCTTGAGCGTCTTTGCCAAATGGTTGATATACCAGCGTTTGAGGAAGAATTTGGTCTCTTTGGCGATGCGTTCCCAAATCTTGTGTTCCACATTGTGGGCACGCAACACAATCATTGCCTTGCTGTGTTCGCGGATGGTTTCGACGTATGGCGCCATATACAGCATCTCCAACTGCACCACGTCGAATTGCCCTTTCGCAAGCACTTCGGCGAGGCGTTCCTTGAAATCGTCAGAGATGAAACGCTCCACATGATACGACTTTTTTGTGAACAGGTTGATGAATGCCTTGAGGGACCTAACACGCAAGTCAATGTCTATCAGTTCGATGCCGGTCTTGTGTTTGTAGTCGTCGGGGATGTCGCTTTCCTTGACGTTGAACTTCTCGCTGTTGATGGCCATTATCTTGACCTGATGACCGGCTTCGAGCAGTCCGGTGACGATGCTGTTCATCGCCATGGGGCCGCCTTCCGAGGCAGGGTAGGGAGGCTTGTTGCAGAGGAGGAGTATTTTCATATTGATTGTTGAATTGTTGGCTGTTGGCTGTTGGCTATTGGCTGTTGGCTGTTGGCTATTGGCTGTTGGCTGTTGGCTATTGGCTGTTGGCTATTGGCTGTTGGCTGTTGGCTGTCGGCTACGCTTTTTGAACAGTTTCTGGAAATACCTCTTCCAACTGTCGCCGTCGAAAAGGGCTGCGTCGGAGGTGGCCTTGAAGGTGAAAAAGAGCCCGAGGGGCAACAGCACCAATGACGAGAGCCACACGCCGAGGAACATGTTGAGGTCGCCAAACACGGCCATACGCTCGGCGATGGTCGAGATGAGGTGGTAGATGATGAAGAACACCACGGAGATGACCACGGGCAACCCCAACCCGCCCTTGCGGATGATGCTGCCCAATGGCGCCCCGATGAAGAAGAAGATGAGGCACGCGATGCTCAAGGTGAACTTTTTGTGCCACTCTTTCTTGTGCTTGTTGATGTTTTCGGTTTGTGTGTTGAGGTCGAGCTTGTTGAAGGCCACGTTGTCCTTGGCGTTTTGTGCCGTTCCCAAGGCCATGTTGACCAAGGCGGCACGGGTTTCGCCTTCAAACTGGTCGAGCAAGGGCCAACTGAGGATGGCACTGCTGTCGGCAACCAATGTGTCGTGGTCAGGGATGGGTGGCGCATTGCTGGTTTTCAGGCTTTTATAGTTGGCCCAACGCCGCTCGAAGCCGTCGGTGAAGGTTTCTTGCTTTTTGCCTTGCCGTCGTTCCAGCGAGTCCAAAGAGGCGGAAAGCTGGCGGATGTTCATCATCTGTTGGTACGACTTGTACATGTCCTCGCTCGAGCGGGTCATGTCGAACGAGGCAAGGCTGAACTTGAGCTGCTCTTCCTTGAACGACATGCGCTCGAAAGGCCGTTTTTCCTTGTAGTTGTTGGTGTTGGTGATGTCGGTGTAGTTGTAGCCGTCGTAAAGCGTGAAGATGATGCTGCGTTGGTTGGGGCTCATCGACATCAGGCCTGAGTCGGCGGAGATGATTTTGGTGTTGCCCATTCGGTCGGTGTGGTCGTATATCTTCACGCCATAGATGCTGCTGCCGTCTTTGCCTTTGCGTTCCACATAAATGACGAAGTTCTCGATGTCTTTGTAAAACACCCCTTCCTTGATGTTGAAGGCTAACTTCTGCCGCTGTACGTCGGTGAGCAGCGTGCGCCACTTCAGGGTGGCTATAGGGATGAGACTGTTCGAGATGAAGAAGGCCAATACGCTGAGTATCAAAGAAAAATGCAGCAATGGCCGCATCGCTCTCCACATCGAAATGCCTGATGCCTTCATCGCCACCAACTCATAGTGTTCGCCCAAATTGCCGAAGCACATCAGCAAGGCCAAAAGCAAGGCCAATGGCAGCGACATGGGTATGGCAGTGATGGAGGTGTAAAACAACAGTTCGGCTATAATCTTGAGTTCGAGGCCTTTGCCAACCAAATCATCAACATATAGCCACACAAACTGCATCACCCACACGAATACGACGATGAAAAAGGTGAGGAAAAAAGTGCCTAAAAACGACTTGACAATATATTGGTAGAGTTTTTTCATTTGTTATTGACGCGGGTCAGGGGACTTCGGGACTTCGGGACATGGGACTTCGGGACACGAGACTTCGGGACACGAGACTTCGGGACACGAAACACGTCCGATGTCCCGCTGCCTCACATATTTATGGTATAAGCCAAATTTGCCCATGGGCTTGTTAGGAATAACGCTGCAAAGGTAGAAAAATTTCCCCCAGCCAAGAATGTGAGAAGGATTTTTCTATTTTTGCCCCCAATTATTCATAACAGACCGACGATTCGCGTCCCGCAGTCTCGCAGTCCCGCGTCCCGCAGTCTCGCGTCCTAACAAACAAAAACTATGGAAAACAAGGATTATTTCAAAGGGGTCAATCTGGCCATCACCATCAGCGCCAAGGACGGCGAAATCCTCTACCAAAACGACAGCTCCATCGAGGTGAACGGCGATGCCCGTGGCCGCGACCTGATGGGTTGCCACAACGAGCGTTCGCAGCAAATCATCCGTCACCTGCTTGACGATGCCGCTACCAACGTCTACACGATTTCGAAGAAAGGAAAGAAGAAACTCATCTACCAGACGCCTTGGTACGAAGACGATGACAGGCAGGTGGTGGGCGGACTCATCGAGTTCTCCATCATCCTGCCTGACGACATGCCGCATTATGACAGGGGGTGATTTTGGCTGTTGGCCGTTGGCTGTTGGCTGGCCGGTTGCCGAGCCAAGAGCCAATGGCCAAAGTGCCAAAGGCCAACAGCCAAAGTCTATCATCTCACCACAATCTTCTGCGTTTTCACATCGTTGCCGTTGATGAGGCGGAGCATATACACACCAGCGGGGGCGTTGATGGCCTTGCTAACGCTGCCGTTGACGGTCTCGCTGCTCAGCACGCGGCCCATCACGTCAATCACTTGCAGGGTGGCGGATCCTGAGCCTGTCGAAGGATTGCCGATGATCCAGTTGCCGTTGCTGAAGAAGGCGAAACTGGCATTGTCGCCATTTGCGTCCTCGCCGATGGAAGCAAACACGAGGCGGAAACGCGAGGCATAGTCGGTGGTTTTGGCGGTGAATGTGTAGGAGGGATTGAGGGATTGCATGTCTTCGCCCGCAATGTGGGTTTCGGGGTCGGCATTCAGCAGGTCGATGTCGGTGCCGGTCATATTATCAATGAGGTGCAAGTAGCTGAACGTCACTTCCTTGGCGTTGAAGCTCAGGGTGTAGATGCCGTCGTTCCCGGCCTTGAAGCAGACGGGAATCTCACCAATGTTGCCAGCGTTGACGATAGCGTAGTCCTTGCCGTCTTGCGGGATGTAAACCTTGGTGTGGTTCGGGTTGAGTTGGAACTTCGACAGCGTATTGCCTTCGCCGAAGCGGACGACGGCGCGGTCGATGAGGCTGTTGCCGCTGCGGTTGTGGCTGGCTTTCGTCACATTGATGCTGAGCGCACCTTTGTTGCCGGTTTTGTTTGCGAGAGTCGTAGAGAATACCAACTGTTCTTCGTCATTTTCAGCTTGGACGAAAACGCCTTCCATAGGTTCGATGTAATTGCGTTCGCCAGAAGTGACGATTTCATCGCGGTCCTCGTTCATCACATAGAAGTCGCGATCGATGTAGGCTCTCTCGGTGTAGGGGTTGCCCACAAGGTTCCAGCCTTGGGAATTAGAGGACTTATTCAAAGTGACTTCGCCGCTGCCTGTGTATGGCGTGCCGGTGAAGGTGAGTGTGACATCATTAGCGTTGGCATAGAGGTAGCCTCTGCCTGCTTCAAGGTTGAAGTGGTAGTGGTCATCATCGTTTGTATGGCTCTTCCAGTTCTCCCATTCCAATTCTGCGGCTTCATTGAAGCGGTAAAGGTCAAAGCCTTCATTGTCTTCGGTGTTGGCGAGATTGGCCACAGCCGTAGCATCAACATCGCCAATGGGCGAGGCAATCAGATACCAACCGTCTGTTCCGCTGTGGGCTCCGATGGTCTTGGTGAAGGTCTTCGTCATGGTAACCTCCACATCGTCGACATACCAACCATGGGCGTTGCTGCCTACGTACTTGAAGGCGAGGCTGATGGTCTGGCCTATGTATGCGGTGAGGTCGATGGTCACTTCTTTCCAGCTTTGAACAACTGATTCGGGTGACCAAAGTTCAATCTCGTTTTCGCCGTCAAGCAGCACAATGGAATTCTTGTCATAATCATCTACATAGGAGTTATATGACCAGAAGGTGAGTTGTGCAGCATTTCCATCGGTGCCAAGTTGAAGGGCAGGCATCACCAGAAAGATGGGGCCGTAGAAGCTGCTAAAGGCTGCTCCAGCACCAGTATGAATATGTGAGATGTCGGTCATTTTCGTCCATTGGCGTGTGGTTGTGCCGTCAATGTATGGAATACTCTCCCAGCAGAGAGGAGTCCAATCACCTTCGAAGTCTTCGGTGAACGGGTTGGCGGCATCCACAACGATGGCCTCGCACTTGGTGGCGAAGCTCACTTCGTTGCTCCAGTCGCTTTGGTCGTCAGCACTACAGTAGGCGCTCACCTTGGCGGTGTAGGCGGTGGAATGATTGAGGCCTTCAACAGTGAATGGGTTGCTTTGGGCCATGATGAGGTTCTCTTCGTCGCCGTTCAGCATAATCTGCCAAGTGGTTTCATCGGCACCAGCGGTCCAGCTGAAAGTAGCTGTAGTAGTGGTGGTGGCAGTGCATTCCAAAGCAGTGGGCTTTGTGCAGGTGGGAATAACATCCACTTTGACATTGTCGATGCTCATGTAAGAGTTGTTTTGAAGGTAACCTTGATACTTGAAAGCGATGTAGCTGCCAACAGGAGCATCGGGGAACAGCACATCCATCTCAGTCAGAGCAGTAGTTTTTTCGCAGGTGAGAACAGTGGTGAAAGTGGTGGCATCGGCAGGGTCGGTCATGTAGCCAACGTAGAGGGTACCATGGGTTGTAAGGATTCCTTCATTACGATAAGTGAAGGTGAGTTGCAAGTCGGCGATTTTTTTCTCAAATGCAGGAAGGACGGCATACAACGGGGTGCTGCTGCTCGACCTGAAGAACAAGCAATTGCCTGAAACGGGATAGCCGCTATTGGAAGAAATGAACACTAGGGGATAGGTGTTGCTATTGTTGCTACGGTTCAGGAATTGCCAGCATATCGGCAGTTCATCGTTGGGATAGTCGTCAGGGGCCGATGAGTTTGTTGAGCCTGTGTAGGCATCAAAGTTCTCGTTCCAGGGCAGGTCGGAGATGGCTTCGCAAACGGTGTTGAATCTCACTTCCCTGCTCCATTCGCTTTGGTCGTCAGTGCTGCAGTAGGCACGCACCTTGGCGGTGTAGGTGGTGGAGGCGTTGAGGTTTTCAACGGTGAAGGGGTTGCTATTGGCCTCGATGAGGTTGGTTTCGTCGCCGTTCAGGCAAATCTGCCAAGCGGTTTGGTCTGCTGCGCCATTGGTCCAGCCGAGGGTGACTGTATTGGTGCTAACACCTGTCACTGCAAGCTCGGTGGGCTTCAAGCAGGTGGGAACTTCACGAATGACGATGTCATCGATATAGACGCTATTGGGGGTTCTGTCCGGAGTGGCTGCATCAATCATGACAGCCAAGTAGTTGCCTTGGATATTGTCGGGGATGACATACTCGAATTGTTGATACGAAGTTGTCAGGCCCTGTTCGGTGATGGCCACAAAGGTAGATGCATCCGTCGGGTCGCTCATCGTACCAATCTTGAAGGTGCTGCTGGCGGTGTAACCTTTTGCAAATAGGGTGATTTGCAAGCCAGCCAGTCCAGTCATTTCGGGCAGGATGGCATATTGAGGCTGTGGATCGTTATGGTCGGTAGCAATGCTTGAATAATAGGAATTGAGCCTCAAGTAATTGGATGATAAGTGGCCAGCAGAAGAATAGCTTGACATGGTGGGAAAATACACATAGTCAACACTTGTACATTCATTGATGTAGTTCCAGCAACTGGGAAGCTCTCGTGTAGAAGGTGTGAAATTCGAGGCTGGCGAATAGCTGTCGAAGTTCTCGGTGTAGCCCAATGCTGTAATGGCATAGCAAGCTGTAGCGAATGAAAGCACATCGCTCCATGCGCCGAAATCCTCGCCACCGCAGTAGGCACGCACCTTTACATAATAGATGCTGCTGGTCTGCAAGCCTGTCATGTAGTATGAAGCTGCGCTAACAATATCTTCGGTAGCGCCTTCAAAGGTGTTGGAAGTGCCGTAGGCCACTTGCCACTGTGTGGCTTCGCCGCCTTCCCAGCTAAGGGTGGCGCTGCTGGTGGTGATTTCGCTCACAGCCAAACCAGTCACATCATACGGGCAAGCCATGCGGTTGATGCTCACGTTATCGACAGCCGCAGGGGGATTGGTGCCGCTGCCGCTATCGTTGCGCCAAGCCAAAACCATGTAATAGTTACCGGCAGGCACATTGATAGTTGCTGTCTTGCTTTGCCATGCGGTAACCTGATTCAGCTTGCTGCCGCCGTCCAAGGCAATCCAGCCAGTGGGAAGGCTTGTTGTGCCGAAGCCATTAGGATAACTTGTGCCAGCGGTGAGGGTCACCGAAGCAGGAACAAGGGCTACTCTCAGATAGTCGTAATTGCTTTCACCATTGCCATTCCAGTCGAAAGAGAATTCGTATTTGCCATCAGCAAAGTTGAGGAGCTTGGTGGCATACACCATGGCTGAACTGCTAGTGTTGTAGGCGTTGGTGATGCCGCCGTTGTTGGAGATGTAGAGGGCGTGTGTGCCGCCGTTGTTGGTGGCGGTGCCCCAAGCCCAAGCGTTGGTGATGGTGCCGTTAATCAGGTCCCAACCGCAGCTTGTGCCTTCAAAGTCATCGGCCCAAGCATTGCCAACGGCTTCGGCATGGGCAGTGGTGGTGAAGCTGCCTGTGAGCCAGTCGGAACCACAGTCAGCTTTTACGCGGACATAGTAAGTGGTTAAGGCAGACAGACCCGTCAGTGAAGTGGTAGGTGTGCCGCTTACGTTCACCGTAGTAGCGCCAGCGTAGTCGCTTGCCGTGCTGTATTCAAGCACCCAGACAGTGCTTTCGCCGTTTTCGGTCCAGCTCAACGTGGCGGTGTTTTCGACGACATTGGTGTAGGTCAATCCTGAAGGAGTAAAGCAAATAGCGCCAGTATAAGTGAGGTCTAACTGGATATTGGCACGGGAGTCAGTGACATTGCCTGATACAGCTTGTCCTGGGTCTGAATTGTCTTGACGTTTATACCAATATGTGTTGGAAGCAGGGGTGTAGCGACAATTATGGCTGCATCCGCCATCTGTGGAGCAGCCTATGCTGCGTACGGCGACGAGCAGGGCATTTCCGCCTTGATGCGAGAATGTCGATCCGAAGCTGAAAGTGTTCCATCCCAATGTTGAAGTGAACTCATCGTTCGCATACACTTGTGTGGCATCTGTAATGTACTCGTTGAAAGTGGTTGCAGCAGACAAAGTATAGTCAGCAGCCACGTCCTTTACCCAGATGTACATCTTGGCACCTGTAGAAGCGCTGTTTGAAGCAACATCAAACGCAAGGCTGGAGATTTCGCTGTCAACCTCCAAGGCTGGGGCTGCACTAGGCGTATAAATGAAGACATCGTACTGATACCCATACCAGCCTGGTAATGGGTAGCTTTGAGTTGAAGTACCGTCACCAATCGTTACGAGGGTGCGGTTCTGTGCATTCGCTGCCCAAGGCGCGAACACCGCGAGCAGCATCATGATGAGTAAAGGCTTTTTTACCATGATCATTTTGCTTTAATTTGTTAGCTGTTTATGAGTTAATTATTTAATATTCAATAAAATACAAAATATTTTGTATGTTTTTTGAAGCCGTAAAAATATTGAATTTATTAATAGAGTGTAGGGTTTTTGTGGAAATCAGCGAAAAAATCCAAAAAAATGCTATTTTTGCAGCGGAAAAACCCATCACGCCATGCTACCCATGAGACTCTACACCGCCGGCATCGCCGATTTTGAACGCATCCGTCAGGATGGACGCATCTACATTGACAAGACAGACCTTATCTACAAACTGACGAGAGAATCGCAATTCGTCTTCCTCAGCCGCCCGCGAAGATTCGGTAAATCGTTGCTTTGCAGCACATTGAATTACTATTTCCAAGGCCGCAAGGACTTGTTCGAGGGTCTTGCCATCGGCGAGTTGGAAAAAGACTGGAAGCAGTATCCCGTGTTGCATTTCGACATGAGCGCGTGCAAGAACAAATACGAAATCGAGCAAATCATGGAGGAACTGCACAGCCAATTGGACTACCACGAAAGGAAATACAAGAGGCAGAAATCGGAAGGCTCGCCCGGCACAAGGTTCAAGGAACTCATCCAAGGCCTGCATGAAGACATGGGTCTGAAGACCGTGGTCATTTTGGACGAATATGATGCACCCTTGTTGGATTATCTGCACAAGCCCGATGAGTTGGAGCAGGTGCGCCGCATCATGCAGGAGTTTTATCAGATGGTGAAGGTGTGCGACAAGGACGAGCAGTTCGTCTTCATCACGGGCATCACCAAGTTCAGCCAACTGAGCATCTTCTCCACGCTGAACAACCTGACCAACATCTCAATGGACGGGGAATACACCGCCCTTTGCGGCATCACCAAGGACGAGATGCTCACCGTTTTCGACCCCGACATCCAAATGCTTGCCGACCGTTACCATTGCCCCAAGGAGGAAATGATTGACATGCTGAAGCAACAATATGACGGGTATCATTTCGGGAAAGACTCCAAGGACATTTT
>CACXQV010000008.1 GCA_902769875.1 uncultured Bacteroidia bacterium | reverse complement strand
CCCGTATGCGTCACCTCGGGCATTTGGCTCAAGGTCTCCACCACGCGCCTTTGTGCGGCTTGGTCGCCGTCGTACATGGACATATAATAGGTGTTCTCGTAGTTGTAGCCCGGGTCGGAGTTGACCATCTTCTTGTATTGCAAGGCCACAATGAGAAGCATCGTCGCCACGAAGACATTGATAAACACCTGAACGCCAAGCAGTCCGATTTTCCAGCGGCGCGAGTTTTCGGTATAGTTGCGGAAAGCCACCGAAACGGGAATGCGCATAAAAAGCTGTGCGGGCACAAAGACCGAAACGAGCAGCACGAACAGCAGCACCCCACTGATGACCCAAACGCTTTGCGGAATGAGCAAAGTCTCAAACGGAACACCCAACAGGTTTTGAATCAGCCCTTTGGACGCGAAAATGATGGCCGCTGCCAAAACGAGCGACAGCAACAGATGGACGAATGCCTCACGCGCCAGCAACGAATGGATATTGAAGGCCGTGGCGCCATAGCACTTGCGCACCCCGATTTCCTTGGCGCGACGCACCATCGACGAAATGACGATGAGAATGTAATTCAGCAAACTGATGAGAATCAGCAACGCGGCCACGATGGACAGCACCACCACCATCGAGTGGACAGAGGGGTCGGAAGTGTGCGTGCCCAAAAGCGGCGTGAGGTAATACCACAACTGCATTCCGTTTTTCTCAAACTCCTCCAAGGGCTGGTGCGTCTCCTGCATCTTGTGGATGGCATCGGTAAGCGAATGAGGGTCAACGCCTTGCTGCAATTTCACAAAACCTTGGTAACGGTCGTTGCCCACCCAATTCTCGGTGCTCTGTTTGGAATAGCTCTCCATCGACATCAGAATGTCGAAATTGAGGGAGCCGTTTTTCGGGAAGTCCTCAAACACGCCTTCGACGGTCATTTTCAGGTCGGGAAAGTCCTCATTGGCGATGATTTTGCCCAGACATTCCTCCACGCCGCCAAGTTTGTTGGCAAACGATTTGGAGACCATCAGGCAACGCGGCCGAGCCAGCACTTGAGCCGGGTCGCCAGCCAAAATCGGGCGGTCGAACACCTTGAAGAAGCACGAATCGGCAAGACGGAAATTGCCCGTGATGACATTGCCGTCAGCATCCACATAATGGTCGTTGCTGAAATAGAAAGTGGTGCGTGTGGCTTCCTCCACGCCCGGCACCTCGGCCTTGAAGCCAGGAGCCACCGCCCCGCTCACTTGCCCGAAATTCTTCGATTCGCCTTGTTGTTCAATGCCTGTTTGAATGATGTAGATGCGGTCCACATCCTTGTAGAAACTGTCGTACGACAATTCGAAGCACACCTTGGCAACCAGCACGATGCCGATGGCGAGACCTATGCCTAACGATAGGATTTTGATTAATTTGTCGGAGATGCTATTCATTGTTTAATTGTTGTTTGTTTAATCGTTTAATTGTTGAACCGCTAATTCGTAGGCATTTATTGTGCCAAAATTGCAAATCAATAATAATCAACGAAATACAAAAACAGCTATTTTACAAAGTGTAAAGTTATTTTACAGTGGTGTAAAGAAACTTTACAGTGTTTCCAACTTGGATTTGAGGTAGGAAGTAATTTATATCTTTTACAAAAATGTGATTTTTTGATAAAAAAATTGTCAGAAAATGTGATTTTTTGACTATTTCTGCAGCAGAAAATGTGATTCAATGCAATGGAACTACTTGAAAGAAAAATAGATAAGTTTCTATATGAATCACAGGGCTTTTGATAGCTTCTCTTGACGAAGAAGCTCAAGATGACCTTCGTACGAATAAGAATTTCGGTACATACAAAGGTGCCATCTACGAGAACGTTGTTGGTGAGATGCTGCGGAAATCGGGATACGAGCAGCTGTATTACTACAAGCACGACAGCCCCGCCATCGAAATGGATTTCTTCGTAAGGGATGCCGACTCGCTGATTCCCGTCGAGGTGAAGGCCAAGGACGGAGCCACAGCCTCGCTGAACAACCTCATCAAATGGGACTCCTACCCCGAAGTGAAATACGGCATCAAATTCGGGTATAAGAATATCGGCTGGAACGGCAGTTTCTACACATTCCCTTATTTCCTCGCATTTTTGTTGAAGCGTTTCCTAAAAGAGAAATGATGCTATTCCTTCTTCAACACCGTAGCTGGATTAGCCCGTGCCGTCTTGATGCTTTGCCAAATGACTGACAGGAAGGCCATCAGCACGACGGCAAGCACGGCCAAAGCGAAAATCCACCACGAGAGGCTGATGCGGTGCGTGTAGTCCTCAAGCCAACGGCGCATCACAAGCCACGCCATGGGAATGCCCACCACGAAGGCGATGCCGACCAACTTCATAAACGACAGCACCAACTCGCGCAACACGCCGCCATAGTCGGCGCCAAACACCTTCTTCACCGCCACCGCGCGACGCTCCTGCTGCATGTAGTAGGAACTCATCGCAAACAAGCCCAAGGCCGAAACGAGCATCGAAAGCAAGGTGAAAATCAGGACGATGCGGAGGGTGCGGCTTTCGTTGCCGAACACGTCCTTGATTTGGTCTTCGAGGTAATAGGCCTGAAACATCTTGTCGGGGAAGAACTCCTTCGTCACCTGCTCCAAACGGTCGTAAGCCTCTTTGTGATCGCCCGTCACTTTGACCAACAAATTCCACGGATAATCGTCGTCGGGGTTTTCGCCACGATTAAAAATCAAAGCCGCACTCTGGTCCCATTCCAACGGGCGGATCTTGAAATCGTAGTAGATTCCGCCGATAAGCAGTGTGCCATTTCCGGCGGAATGGATTTCCGTGGCTGTCTCTTCAATGCCAATCTGCTTGAAAGCGTATTCATTGAGCCAATATTCCTTGGTGGGTATGTGGTTGTCCTGCTTGACTCGAAGCCCCAAAATGTCGAAATAGTGTTGGTCGCCCTGAATCTGTTGGAACGACACCCAATTGCCGTTTTCCAGTTCCATCGTCCAGTTGTTGGTACCGAGTAGCGGCGTTCCGTCGCCTTGGCCCACATCCTCCACCATTGGCTCGGCGCGATAGGCATCGAGCATAGCTTTCATTTCGCCCGACGTCCCGTAAGCGTTGTCCATCACGAGAATGTCTTTCGTGTTGTAGCCCAAGTCGTAGTTAATCATATATTGCGTCTGCAAGTAAATCGTCAGGGCGGCGACGATGATGACAGGACCATAAACCGTCTTGGTCTTCACCCGCAACGACCCGCGCACAATCTCGATGGGCTGCACTTTTTGAATCATCAAAGCGGGAACAAGCCCGGCAAGGAAACCCAAAAGAAGCACGAATCCAATGACAATCAACACATTGACCGTATTGACCGCTCCGAAAACCGAGATATCGTAGTGCAATAGCTCAGAAGCGGCAGGCGCAAGAGCTTCGGCCAAAAGAACCGCCAAGCCCATCGCCAAGGCACAAAGCACAGTGCTTTCGCTTATCATTTTCAAGAAAATGCCTGCCTTTGTTGCCCCGACGAGCCTCCTTGTGGCCATTTCCCTTGCGCGGAAACCGATGAGCGCAGTGGAGAGGTTCACATAGTTGAGGATGGCGAACAGCAAGAGCATCAGGCACATGGCCAATAATAGGTTCACAAAAAAACGGTTGCCCAAACTCACAGTGGCTGTATGATCCTGTGCTCCTTCTTTAAGGAAATACACCTCGCGCAGCGGGATGATGCGCACCTCGTCATACTTTTGCTTATAAACCCAGAAGTTTTCCTCGCACCAAGCCAAAATGTCGTCGTGGCGAGCCTGCAAATCCGCACCCGGATAAGTCATCACGAAGCAGATACCTCCGCCGCCGCCATTGCTCATGCGCTCATTGTTGGCTGGGTTGATAATCGGCATCAAATTGCCATGTCCCAACACATCTGGCGCGTTGATGATGCTGTTGCCGAAGTCTTTGAAAACGCCGCACACCACCATGGGGTAGCCATCGTTTCTTTCCAGTATGATTTGTCGCCCGATGGGGTCTTTGTCGCCGAAATGCGCGTTGGCAAACGCCTCGCTCACCATACAACGGTCACCTGATATTTTCCAATCGGCCTTCGAGCCTTTCACAAGGTCGTAGCTGAACATCTCGAAGAAACACGAGTCCGCGAAGGTGAGGCTACCATAGACGGTCTCGCCGTCAATGCTAAACTCCTCATTGAAAGAATAGTTACAAACCGCGCACGATTTCTCAATTTCGGGGAATTGGTTGCGCAAGTGCTTGTCTAACCAATAGCCCATATTGAGGCTTTCCTCGTTGGTGATGACAAAAATTCTGTCAGCGTTCTCTTGGAAGGCATCGGTGGAGAGTTGTTTCTGCACATACACGGCCAAGAGCAGCACGAATGCCATTGAGATGGTCAAGCCCAAAAGATTGATGAGGGCGTAAAGTTTGTTCCGTTTCAAAAAATTGAAAAATGATTTCATATTGTTGAATGTTTAACTGTTTAATTGTTTGTATTCAGTTGTTTAACTACGGATTTCGCGGATTTTACAGATATTATTTTCCGAAAATTTTGGGACGCAAGCGTCCGATGGGTACGGATAATACAACTACGGATTTCGCGGATTTGACAGATATTATTTTCCGAAAATTTTGGGACGCAAGCGTCCAATGGGTACGGATGGCTGCCGCCGAGAGGAATCCATAACAATTTGGGCACTTGTGCCTTCCAGATTTCTTGTCGGCCATCCGTTTAATCCGTGCAATCCGTAGTTTCTGATTATTCATTGTTTTGTGGGTTTTGATTGTTTTGTGATAAACGCTATTCCTTCTTCAATGCCTCCGCCGGATTCGTCCGCGCCGCCTTCAAGGTCTGCCAAAGCACCGAGAGGAAAGCCATCAACATACCGAGGATAGCAGCCACGGCGATGACCCATCCGTAATGCTCAATGCGGTAGGCGAAGCGTTCCAAATAACGGCCACAGAACCAAACCGCGAGCGGGACACCGATAAGTGCGGCAATGCCGACCAAAACCATGTAATCCTTCACCGAGCGCCACAATTCGCGGTGGACATTGCTGCCAAACACTTTGCGCACGGCAATGCTCTTGGTGCTTTGCTCGCTGTAATAAGTGCTCATGGCCACGAGGCCGAGCAAAGAAATCAGCACCGAAAGCAACATGAACAGTTCCAGCAGGCGCATGGCCATTTTTGCAGGCTGCAGCAACAAGTTGTTAAGGTCTTTCACATAGCCGTTTTGCGCTGGCTCCACGTAGGTGCCGTTCTTTTCCTCGGAATAGTCGGCGTAGGCTTGCATGATGGCTTTTTCGGTCTCTTTGTAATCACCAGTGACATCGACCATAACACCATTGCCCCAAATCAAGTCTTCCGCTCGTGCAATGATGACCGCCGAAAACTGGTTGGGTTCAGAAGATGCAGCCGAGCGCGTCGGGATGTCCTCATAGATTCCGCCCACAGTCTCGGGATTGCTGCCGTTGATGTGCATATTGCGTGTGTAATAATGTGCCGTTGAGTCGCTCAAAGCGATTTTTTCAGCCAAAGTCCTCGACATCCATACCGAATTGGTTCGCAGTCCGAAATCTTCAACGACTTGCAAATCAAGCATATTGAAATAGGTTTCATCGCATAAGATAAGTTGCAAGTTCACCCTTTCGCCTTCGGGCGTGGTTACAGTGGTACCCATATTCATCTGCCCAGCAAAACCGCGACCGTAACCCACCGCATTCACATTCGGAATCTTTTCCAAACGGTCGATGAGCGGCGCAATATCAGAATAATCTTTTACCCAGCATTGCAGCGAATACAAGCCCTCTGAACGCATGTTGGTGGGACGGTTCATCATGTGCCGCATCTGCACCTCCATCAAAATCGCCATGGCAATCAAAACGATGGTGACTGTGTTTTGGAACACAATGAAAATCTTGCTGAACACCCTTTTGGTTTGAAGCCGATAGGTGCCGCGTACCACGTCGATCGGTTCAAAACGCGAGGCAATGGCAGCAGGTGCGATGCCCGCCAACACACCTACCAACACAATGGCCGCGAGATAAACCGCTACAATGCCCACCGACCAATCAAATCGGATAAGGACGAACTGCACAAATGAGGCATCGATACCCATATCGTCTTCACCAACGTTTTTCAGCAAACCGTTGATCATCGGGAACAAGGCACAAGCCAATAGGAACGCCAATACAAAACAAACCGCTGTAAACAACACAGATTCAACAATATACTTCATTATGATACTGCCTTTTGTGGCTCCGTGAAGTCGGCGTGTGGCCATCTCCTTGGCGCGTTTTCCAGAAAGAGCCACGTTGAGATTAACATAGTTGAAAATAGCCGAAAGCAAGAGCAAAACCACCACTACCGCTAACATTTGCATCACTGACTTGTTGCCTCCTTTGAATATCCATTGGTTCTCATTGAAAAAGACTTCCGGCAAAGTGTAAATCGGCATGGCACTCACGAAACCATCGGAGTAATTAGGCAGTCCGACCTCCTCGACCTTCTTTGCAAATTGCTCACGGTCAGTGCCTTCACGGACTTTAATCAAAGTCATATATTGTCCAATGGAACTGAAAGGCTTTTGGTTGGGCAATGTGTTAAACTTGGGGTTGAGCAGCACATCGGAGTTAGGCATCATTGAGTTGGGAGCATCCTTGAAAATGCCACAGACCATACTTTCGATTTTATCATCGAAATAGGTGATTTGGATGGGCTTGCCGACGGCGTCGCCGTTGAAGGCGCGGTTGGCAAGCGATTCGGAGATAAGACAATGTCCTTTGAGATGGTACTCGTCCACGCTGCCTTCGAGTAAGGTCAGGCTCGGGAAAAGATCAAAAATTTCGGGGTCAGCCTCGGTGATGACGGCACTGACAGGCTGTTCGTCGCCGAAGGTGATATAGCCGTCATAGTCGGAGCCAGAGATGCGGGCCACCGTTTCGGCATCGGGAAGTTTGTCCTCAAAAACGGCCTTGTCCCACCACGATAGCGACAGATAATCTTGGTTTCCAACGGCGTAAACCCTGTTTCGATAAGGATTGCCGTAGGCCACGGAATACTGCTGATAAACATAATTGCCAATCAAGATGACGAAGGCAATGGAAATGATAAGCCCCACGGCCTCAATGATGGTGTAAAGTTTGTTTCTACTTAAGAATTTGATGTAACTTGACATATTGAACTAATTATTTTACGGTTATTTAACTACGAATTTCACGAATGATACGAATTTCATTTTAGAATTTGGGACGCAAGCGTCCGAATTGATACGAATTTGGCTGCCGCAAATCTTGACGCGCTTTGCGTCATTGCGAACGAAGTGAAGCAATCCAAATTCGTCCCCATTCGCGGCGCAAGCCGCAAAATTCCTTGACCATTCGTCAAATTCGTGTAATTCGTAGTTCCTTTCATTATTTCAATTATTCACGATTGATCTGTGTAAAATTTGTTTCCAAAATTCATTGTTCCATATACGGCGTTCCCCCATAATAAGTTACAACACTGCACTTGATAAAGTATTGAAGTCGCGCATTAAGATGCTCGGCAAGGGCGTTGAGGTAAGTGCCCGAGGCAGTCTGGTATTCGATGGACGAAATCAAGCCCTGCTCGAAGCGCTTGGTATTCAGTTCGAAAGCCTCCTCTTGCAATTCGGCGCGGGTGGCGGCTTGGCGCAGGGCATCGGCACTGCCGTCGCGGTCGGCGATGGCGCGGCGCACCTCGGCCTCCACCGTCTGGAGGGCCTGCTCGTAGTCGGCTTGGGCGCGGTCGTAGGCGTTCTTCCTCCGCGCGATGTTGGAATGTTTCGAGAGGCGGTCGAAAATGGGGATGCTCAACGAGAGTTGCACATACTCGCCGCCGTTGTTCTTCAACTGGTCGAAATACGGCGCAGACACATACCCCTCCATTCCCGGATAGGTGAAGAAACTCGACGACCAGCCGCCACCCACTGCGAGTCTCGGCAGCAACTGCCAGCGGGCCGTCTTGAGGGCGAGGCGGGCGTTTTTCATCGTGCCTTCGGCCAAAAGGACAGACGGCATATTGGTTTTGGCAAATTTCACCATTTGGGAAACCTTTTCCGACTCTGTTGTAGGGATGTCTAATCCGCCTGCTACATCCAAACCATCAATTTTCAGCGGTTCCTTGATAGGCCAAAACATCACATCCTTCAAGGTGATGAAGGCGTCGTTGAGGTGGTTGCGGCATTGGGTCAGCAGGTATTGACGCTCGGCGAGGTCGCTCTGCACTTGCACCACATCGGCGTGGGATTTTTGGCCCAATTGCTCTTGTTTGGCGGCCAATTGCACGGCCTTCTCCGCCGTGGCCACCTGCGCTTTGAGGGCTTTCTGCATTTCGGTGTAATACAGCACATTGCAGTAGGCTTCCATCGTGGCAAGACAGATTTGGTCTTCAATCTGCTGCGCCTTGGTGAGGCCCATCTGCTGCGCCGTCTTGGTGATTTTCAGGTTGTTGACGGCCTGAAAACCGTTGAAAACGACCATACTTGCCGAGGCACTGAAACCATTGGCGAAAGAGGTCGTTTGGATGTAGGTGTTCGTTTCGGGGTCAACGGAGCGACCGAAACTGAACGAGGCCGACGAGCCGGCGTCAATCGAGGGCGTGAAGGCCGCGAGAATGGCATCGCGCCGGTTGATTTGCGCGTCGCGGTTGTCGGTCTGCTGGATGCGCATTTTGGTGGAGTGTTCCACGGCATAGCGCATACATTCCTTGAGGTTCATCGTGACGGTGTCTTGCGCCGTAAGATTTGCGCCCGTCATCAAAAACAAAGTGGTCAGAATTGCGATTTTGTTGGTTTTCATACTTTACAATTTTACAAATTTGCATATAGCATAGCAATCCGCGTGCCAAATTTGTAAAACATTAAAAACCAATAAATTACAAAAACCTATTTTTGTAAAGTGTAAAGATTCTTTACAGTGAGTGTAAAGAAACTTTACAGTGCTTTACAACTGCGGGAAAACTTTTTGCGGAAACTTTTCCATTGCCAGAAGCCGTTTCTCGATGCTTTTCCAGTCCAACGGTTTTCCATTTGCCATTTTTATGGGTGCATTCTTGTTGATGTCTGCGAAATACACGATTCCCTTCAACGGCATCAAAGGGTTGGCTTGATACTTTTCTTCGTAAAATTTCAGCATTTGCTCTAACGAAAACCTCGAAGAAAGGTGAGCCACATCCACAAAATCCTTGATTCTTGTGCCGTTGCCCGCAATCGCATTCAACTTCATTGCACAAATATCCTCTAAACTGGCTAATCGAATGCCTTCCTCGACAACAAAAGGCTTCAACCAAGGATAGGCGTGGGCAATGCAATCCACTTGCACTCCCTCGACTTCCCCTTTGACCGTCGCAAAAGCCTGATAATCCGTTTGCAAATGATAGTTTCGCTCCAAATACTCACGCAACTCGTCCGCCTCAAATTCTATTTCGGTGAACAAGTCCAAATCAATGCTGATTCGATGCCCCATCTGGAGCGCAAGTGAAGTTCCGCCTACAAGCTCAAAACCTTGCAAACGTTCATCGCCCATCAGCCTTTTCAGGAGTTCCAATGTAGCGGCATCGATTGTTTCTTTGTGTAGCATTTCAGTTCCTCCTTCCTCAAATCAAACGCGATGCAGGCAAAGTTCATATCCTTGTCGTTCATATAAGGGATTTCACGCAAGGCTGCCTTCACGCCCTCCACGCCGTACAAGTTGAGAATGGCATAGAAATCGTCCATCCGACCGCGTTCCAACACGCGCTGCACAACCTCATTGCGCATCTTTTGCCAATCGAACTTCTCAAGGTCGAATTCCCAAAGCAAACTCGGCCTCACTTCAGCGTTTTTATGATTATGGTAATCCTCAAAGGGCATCGCATCAGATTTTTGGCAAAATTACGAAAAATCCTTGAATTGTACAATTAAAAGAATCCTTACAATGAACTCTTATTTCTTCGTGTCGTCAACAACGCAAGCCACCGTAGTGTCGCCCGTCACATTTACGACGGTGCGCAGCATATCCAAAGGCCTGTCGATGCCCAAAATCAAGGCCAAACCTTCAATCGGGATGCCGACCGAATCGAGGACAATCATCAGCATCACAATGGAGCCTCCCGGAATGCCTGGCGTTCCGATGGACGAGATGGTGGCCGTGGCCAAAATGAGCAGCATTTGGCTGAAAGTCAAATCCAAACCTATCACTTGAGCCAAAAATACCGCCGCCACTGCCTGATAGCAACTCGTGCCGTCCATATTGATGGTAACGCCGACAGGCAGCACGAAACTTGACACCTCCTCCGAAACGCCGAGATGCTTTTGCGTCCGTTCCAAAGTCAAGGGCAAGGTGGCCGCACTCGAACTGGTCGAAAAGGCCAGCATCTGCACGGGAAACACGGCATGGAAAAACTGCCCCAACTTCTTCTTGCTGAACACCCTCAAAATCGTGGGATAAACCAAAAAGATGATGACCGCCAAAGCCAAGACGACCGTCAGCGCATACATTCCCAAGGCGGAAATGATGCCCACATCGCCCGCATAGTCCACAATCAAGGCCGCCATCAGCGCAAAAACCCCGATGGGCGCAAAAGCCATAATGAAGTCGATGATTTTCAACAAAACAAGATCCAACTGTTGGAAAAACCGGACTACTGATGGCACTTTCGACGACCCAACGACAATCAACGCCACACCGAAAAGCAAGGCAAAGAAGATGATTTGCAGCATCTTGGAGTTGTCGCCCAAGGCTTGGAAAATATTGTCGGGCACCATATCAACCACGAACTGCAACGGCGAATCGTCCTGCACCCGCTGCATCTGTGCCTCACGCTCCGCAACGGTCTGCTGGAAGCGTTCCATAAACTCCGTTTGCTTGTCTTTCGGGAAGACCCGCCCCGGCTTGATGAGGCTGACCATCGTCAGGCCTATGCTGACCGCAATAATCGTGGTACAAACATATATCAATATGGTTTTCAGCCCAATGCGCGACAAATTCCGAATGTCTTTCAGGTTGACCACGCCCAAAACAAGCGACACCAGCACTAATGGCACGGCAATCAGTTTGAGCAAGCGCATAAAGATGGCCCCAAACGGAGCCACCCAATTATGCACAAACCCCTCCCAATGCAAGGCCATAGCCAAGAAGCCGAAACCCAAGCCAAGGCCCATACCAAGCAAAATCTTGGCATAGAGCGGGATACGGTTTCTATGTGCTTCTCTCCTATTCAATCAGGTTAATCTTTTTGGTTGCAACGCCGTCTTTGGTCACGATGCGAACCATATAAATGCCCTTGGAATAGCCTTCCAAATTCAGTTTCACGCTTTGCGCATTGGTCTTTCTCTCCTCCAAAAGCGCACCAGTAAGGCTCATCAGTTGCACATTTTGGATGTTTTTGGCAGCCTCAATACGGACTTCATCTTTTGTAGGATTGGGATAGACATTGAGTTTCAGCGCGGCCAACTCGTTCACATTCACATCGGTAGTGTCTGTCGGAATCACTTTCACATCGTCAACAAACCAGTCGAAAGCCAAGAACTCGCCAAAGTCGTTGTAACCCCTGAAGCCGATCTTGATGTTCTTGCCGATGTATTCATCCAAGTTGATGGAAATCGGTTCGTTGTAAGCATTGATTTGTCCGTAAGGCATATCGGCGGCATCCCACTTGTCCTCCCAAGTGCCGTTGTAGGTGTCGTACACCCTGACGGCGAAATGGTCATAGCCATCCGTGCCGTACTGCACCCAAGTCCAGAATTGGAGCACCGTTGGGCGCGTGATGGTCAGCACGGGGGTAATCAAGGTTTGGTCTTGTGCCGAAGGGCTTTCGCTGTTGTCCCATTCCAACACGGCCTGCTTGCTGCCGCGATGAGGACTCACCACGAAGTCATTCTCATAATAGTCAGTATAATATACCGTTCCTTGCACGGTCCAATCCCACCAAGTCGGGTTGCCGTCGGTGGTCCAGCCTTCGGGAAGTCCAAACAGGCCGTCGGTGTTCTCAAAGGTCTCAAAAAGCAAAGGTCTTTGATAGTCCCAACGAATCGGGATTTCCTCCGAAGTTGCACTATTGCCCAAAGCGTCAACGAGTTGCACGGTCATTGTGCCGTGAGTGTGGTTGTCGTAGGCGGGAATGGTGGCCGTGTAATCGTAGTTAGCCCTATTCTTGCCAGCCCTTGTGAAAGTCAAATCGTGGGTCGTGCCCCAAATCGTATAGGTAGCCGCCAAGGTCGCGGGCATATTGGAGGCATCGTGGACGCGCAACGTGAGGTTCATTTCAGTATCGGCGTAGGTCTGATTTCCCGCTACCGAAACTATCGTAGGCGGGTCATTGTCGATAGAGGAATTGTCAATGGAAATATCGTCAATAAGGAGGTCCCAACCGTAACCGCTAACGCCCTCGAAAATGATAAAACCGTAATTGTCAGGGCAATCGAAAGTGAAGGAATGTTCGTACCAATCATCCTCATCAGCCACGACAGGTTCCATATAAGTGCAGCGATGGATGGTGCCGAGCAACTGACCGCCTTCAGAACAAGGCAACGAATTGTAATACACATTGATACGGTCGGGACGATTGATGTTGGGATTGCTGTTGCGGAACATCCAGAAACGGACAATATTGTCGTGTTCGCTCAACTCCATCTTGGGCGAAACCAACTCCGCCGAGCAGCCTTCGGGATTGGTGTAGGTGTAGAACCGGGCCATATATTGGCTTCCGTCGTGAGGCAAGGCACTCGGAGTGGAACTTGATTCACGCCTGTCGAAGGCATAATTGCCATTGGTGATGTTGTTTTGCCAGCCAAACGGAACAAAGTCGTTTTCAAAGCCCTCATCCAAGGGGAAATCGGCAAAAGGAGCCAAGGCAGTAATCGAGAAATCAACGTTTTGTGAGGGTGCCATTGCGGAGGGATAGACATCGAATGTGGCGTGAACCACTTCGTTGTTGTTCAGGTTCATCGGCAACGTGGCCTTGGCAACCATTTCAACCGAGCCGTTGTAAGGCACCGTGACTTCCGTCACCGCAACGCCATCCTTGAAAAACTCTATGGGCAGCGTGCTAACATTGTCGAAATGATAAGTGTCGGCCTCCGAACCCGTGTTGTTCAGGCGGAAACGCAGATAGGCTGGCTCGCCGAAATAAACAGAAGTGTCAGCCGTAAGTTGTTCAATTTCAAAATTATACTGTGAGGTTTGCTCAATGATAACATCATCGACAGATAAATACCAAGGCCCATTGTCGGCCACGCTGTGGAAGCCAACATAGTAAGAGCCTGAACTGGCAGCCTGAAACACGCCCGAGGTCTGCTCAAACTCCTCATTATCAACAACCATCATCGACACTGCTGTTTCCGTCATTGCAGAAGGATTGGCACTCGCGCCTGCCTTTACTTCCAAATTGAAGTGGTCGACGTGCCAAGTGGCATACCAGAACGAAACGCGGTAATAATTCCCAGCCGTCACATTGATTTCCTTGTAAATCCACACATCGGTGTTATAGGTGGCATACATATACCAGTCGCCGCTATGCGGCTTTCTGCCACGGGCTTCGTTGTCGTCAGGGATGGTGATACCAGCCTTCCAGCCGCCATCGCCAATCCAGCCCACCGGAGTTTGGCCTACAGTATTACCATTTTCAAAAGTCTCATTGACAAGAACTTGGGCGAAGGCACTTCCTGCAAGAAGCCACATCGCGATTAAAGCATACAATTTTTTCATATTTCTTTTTTTATAATGATTCTATATGGTTTTCCTCAAATTCCTTGTACTCTGCTACCCATTCGGCCAGTTTTTGTTGTAAAAGAACCTTGTCTGGCAGGCAGAGAGCGTATTGTTGGGCATAGATATTGGCGTCTTTGGGCAAAGTCAGTTCCACAAGAGCATCGTTTTTGGTTTCGCACAACAAAATCCCAATGGTAGGTTTCTCAAAATCTGTTCTCACATAGCGGTCAAAATAGTTGACATACATCTGCATCTGCCCCAAGTCCTGATGGGTCAACTTGTCGGTTTTTAAGTCAATAAGGACATAGCATTGCAGCAAACGGTTATAAAACACAAGGTCAACATAGAAATTGTCCTCCTCAAAAGTGAAGCGTTTCTGGCGACCTTCAAAAAGAAATCCCTTACCCAATTCCAAGAGGAACATCTGCAATTTGTCAATAATAGCACTCTCAAGTTTGCTTTCTGAATAGGAGGCATCTGGCTTTAATCCGAGGAATTCCAAAGAAAGCGGATTTTTCAGCAAATCGCTAGGCTTTTCAATGGTCTGGCCTTCGTTGGCAAGGCGCATTACTTCGTCCTTGTCGCGACTCAAAGCCAATCTTTCATAAAGGCAGCTTGCCACTTGGCGTTGCAATTGGCGCACACTCCAGTTTTGCTTGTGAGCCTCAATCTCATAAAAGTTGCGGGCTTGAGCGTTTTCAATACGCATCAAGATTTGGTAATGGTTCCAAGAAAGTGTAAAAGGACGATTGTTGTCACTTGCGTTTACATAACTTGAAGGAACAGATTTCCGCTGCGGTGTAGCGGAAATTCCACCGTGTTCCAAAACCCGCTGCAGTGTAGCGGAATTTGAGTAAACAATGAAAAACTTCCTTGCTTTTTCAAGCGTATCCACCGACCAGCCCTTGCCAAATGTTTCTGAAAGCCGTTCCGACAATCTTTTCAAAACCCCTTTTCCATATTCCGCACGAGATTTACCGTGCTGCTGATACTCCACAATATATTGACCCACACCGAAATAGGTGTAAACCATAGCCGTATCAATCGCCTTATTGACATATTTACGGCTTGCCTCTATCAGTTCGGAAACCCGCTGAAACAAGGTGTCTTCATTTGCAACAGATTGTATGATTTTTTTATATGACATTGGTTAAAAATCAGCCGCAAATATAAGCAAAAACGACACTCACCAAAAAACTTACATTATTTTTTCCTCGCCACCACCAAGAAATGCGGACTCATCCCCATCATTTCAGGCTCGGTTTCCGTCATCCTGACGATGTCCAAAAGCCGCTCACGGCTGGCCTCGTCCGTCCATTTCTCTTGAAGGTGCGGCGTGAACCAAATGCAACCTTCCACGGCAATGGTTTTATCCACTACGAAACCAACTTCCGCAATTTCCGATTTCATCTCCTCGGAAGCCGTGAAATACGCCTCCGCAATGAACTTTGGGTATTCTTTCGGGCGGATGTGGTCGCCAATAGTCATCTCACTTTTAATCATATTGAAAAATACAGGGTCGTCAAGAAATTCAACGAGATTCTCGTTCTTCTTCTCGCCATACACTGACAAAGCCCAAGTCATAGAACTGAACTTGGAAATACCCGCCGCCACCAAGAGGCCGCCTTTTTTCAACAATCGAAACGCTTCACGAAGTGCTTGCAAACGTTCTTCCCTATCGCGCAAATGATACAAAGGTCCCATCAGCAGAACAACATCCGCGCTCTCATCGGAACGGTTGACTTGCAAGGCGTTGCCCGTTTCTGCAACAAAACGGCAATCCTGCATCATATTGGCTTTGGCATATTCCACGGCACTTTCGGCCAACTCAATGAGATGAACCTCGTTGCCCTTCTTCGCCAACCAAGCCGCATACATCCCAATGCCGCCACCGATGTCGTAAATCACCATACCTTTATCAATATACCGCGACAAGATTTCCTTCGTCCGATGGAATTCCACGATGCCCAGGCCACGCTCCAAGCGGCCAATTTCAGCACCGTTGTTGTAAAATTCATAAATCTCGTTCATAGTTTTCATTTTTCGGCCATTTATCGACAATTTATCGGCCAGACAACACTTTATCGACAGTTTATCGGCCATTTATCGACAGTTTGTGGTATTATCGACATTTATCGGCCAATTTATCGACATTTTTCCAATTTATCGACAATTTATCAGCCATTTATCGACATTTTTATTTCTCCGACACTTCCCAATGACCATTTCTTGTACCACCTACCCATTCGACACGGTATAGTTTTCTAAGACTATTCAACAATCTACTGACCGTAGGCCGAGACACATTCATTTTTTTTGCTATTTCAATTTTACTGATTGTTTGTACCTCTCGGATGATACCTAACAATGCAATTTCTTTACTTTTGGGGTCAAATTGGGTATCATTGGAATCATTTTGGATATCAATTCTCTTGTTTTGGGTATCATTCTTTTGTTTTTGGGTATCATCACCGCCATTTAGAGTATCATTTTGAGGGTCATTCAATCTTTTTTGGGTATCAATCCTCTTGTTTTGGGTATCATTTTTTTGCTTTTGGGTATCATCATCGCCATTTTGAGGGTCACATTGAGGGTCATTCAACCCTTTTTGGGTATCACCATTAATGCTTTGGGTATCATTATGGGGGTCATCCGACTCTTTTTGTGGGTCATTTTGGGGCTTTTGGATGTCATATCCTAGCTTTTGGGGGTCATTTTCTGGTTTTTGGGTATCAGGATGACTCTCACACGCAATAAACTCGGAGTTAAATTTGTCGTTTACGGTATCATATCCAACAATTGTCAGTTCCTCGGGATTGTCATAGAGTTCCAACATCGCCTTGACATCCTGTTCGTGACCGTCTTTATTCAAGGTCAGGACGACACGTTCAACGCCCATCTCCTCCTCAATTTTGGCCGCAGCGTGAAACACGTGCTCCCAAACAAACATAATGCTGCTTAAGCCACTCCCAGCACGCTCGCCATAATCGACCAATGAGAAAATCTTGAGCATCACGCCATTGCGAGGGTCTGAAACACCACCCTCGACAGCCACACGCTTGGCCACACGCATACTGCCCGGATTCGAGAACACAAAACCGTCCTCCTTCTTCTGAATCACCAAACCGCGCCGACCATAAAAATCAGCGTGGACACAAGTATTCGTCACCGCCTCACGCAAAATCTTGTGCAAAGGCGTGTCATCAATGCGGCTCATCCCCTTCAACACGAAAGGCACCTTCAAATCAGCCGTCAACTTCGGCACCACCTTGAAAACAAAGTCAAACACATTGCCGCTCCAGTCGCCCGAAGTCGAAACGATTCTGTCCGTCCAACGGGTTCTGTACATCTGCCTGTTCTCCTGAAAATCAAGGAAATACTGCGGAAATTCCCTCGTAATCTCATACTCATAGCCAAACATCAGCAAACCCGCCGCAGTAGGGTGATATGTGCCATCGTCGGCAAGTGCCATAGCACCAATGCGACGCATAAACACCTCATCCTCAAGGTTATTCCAAATATGGTCAGGATGCGAAGTGCGGAACAACTGCCTGTAACTCCTAATCGTTTCCAAACAAAACACCGACCAATCCATTCCCTTCAGCACCTTGGCATCCTGCGTCACCAAAGCCGCGTCGCGGAACAAAGCCGAAACCTCCTCCAACGAGCAACGGTAGTCGCCGGAACCGTTTCTGCGATACGTTCCATTTCGTGGGTCCAAGCCTTTGAAAACTGGCCGCGCCGAACGGTCGGCACGAGGCACCTCAAGCACAAGAATGTCCTTCCCGTCAATCGTTTCCACACGCACACGCCGCTCCGTCATCAGGTTCACACTGATTTTCTGGCGGTTGTTCACCGCGTTCCAAAAATCCATTTTGAGTTTTTCCGCGTCCTTCAGTCCGGCAGCATACAGCGATCCGTCGGCGCGTTCCTTCACACCGAGCAAAATGCAACCGCCATCGGTGTTGGCAAACGCCGAGTACGACTCCCACAACGCATCAGGCAAGCCGCCCTGCGCCGCCTTCACTTCCAACTGATTGTCTTCACGATAGGCATTGAGTTCGCTGAAATCAAATTTCCTTTCCGTCATAGTCTTCTCCTTCATAACACAATCACATACGATTGATTTTCACGGCAAAAATACATATTTTTACTTTTCAAACAAATCATCTATGGTGACAACATTTTGGAAAACGCCACTGTACTCATTGTAAGTCAGACCTTCAGTGGTCACCAGCACATTGTGGACAACAGCCCGACGTGGAATCATCTCTCCCAGCAAGTTCTGTCGGTGAACAACCTTTGAGTAATAGGCCTTGTTGACCGTGAATTTCTCGTTGTAAAACTTCATCTCGCAGAGATTCACCACATTGTCTTTGCGATTGATCAACATATCAATTTGCGAACCTTCTGTCCCGTCGTCACCTTTCACTGCCCATGCCGACTGTGTTGACGAAACGCCAAGTATGTCAAGCGATTTTTTGATTTGTGCAATATGCGTAAAGCAAACTTCCTCAAACGCGAAGCCACGCCAAGACGAAACCGCCTGTGAAGTCACATTGTGCATCCAAAACTCTGGGTCTATCTCCTTTCTGCCTTGCACAAATTTCATGTAAAACAGGCAAAAATGGTCTATCAGTTTGTATTGTTTCTCGCGTTTGCCTTTCCCGAAAGGAATGTATGGCTCGATGAAATCGCTGGCGACGAGAGCCTTAAGCATTGTGCTGAATGAGCCTCCCAAAGTCTGGCCTGTTGCTTTTGCAAGTTCCTCCTGGGTATAGCCCGCCCTTCTGTTGCCGAGAACCTTCACAATCCGCTTCATCTCCTCTGGCCTCGAAAACACGGAGGAAAACAATCGGTCGAACTCATCACCCAAAACTGAACTCTTCTTAAAAAACAGATTATCAACATTCTGCGCAAGGCTTCGACTTGGCTCAAAACGACTCAGATAATACGGCACACCACCAAATATCATATAGCTTTGCACGATGTCGTAACGCGACATTCGGATGCCCTTGCTGTGAAAGAACTGTTCACATTCGTTGAGGGTAAAGGGCGACAGCCTCAACTGACAAGTGAGCCTCCCGTATAGGCCACCATGGTTATTAATAAGGTTGTCCGTAATCCACGAAGTTGCCGATCCGCAGACTACCAGCATGAAATTGTCGCGATGGCAGCCCCAACCGTTCCACAAGGCCTCCAAAGCCGTGACAAAGCCCGAACGCGGCGTATCCATCCAAGGCAACTCGTCAAGGAATACCACTTGCCTCGAGCCATCATCTATGGCCTGCAAATGCATTTCAAGCACAAAGAAAGCCTCGAGCCACGAGGTAGGGCATTTGCTTTTCTTCATGCCTTGCCGCTGCAACGACAAATAAAAGTGCTTCAGTTGTTCTTTCAGGCTGTTTTTGTGGTTTTGCTCGTCCACGGGCGACAATCCCGAATGGCGGAAGGTGATTTTCCCCTTCAGTGCCTCGTCAATAAGAAAAGTCTTTCCCACACGGCGACGGCCATATACCGCTAAAAGCTGAGGCATCTTACTGGAATACAATCTCTTAATTTCATAAATTTCGTCTTTTCTGCCAATGATATTCATCACAAAACATCGTTTTATTCAGCGGCAAAGATACAAAAACATACGTTCACCGCTGAATAAAACACATTTTTTCTGTTATTTTTCCCCAAAAAAATGCTTTTATCCAGCGGCGAATGTGGTAAAATAGCGTTTCATCGCTGGATATAACGTATTGTTGGCCATAAGCACTTCTATAGGAATCGAGGTTGATAGTATTAGTGGTAGTAATTATCTATCAATTTCAAAAGTGAGTCGTTCTGACTTTGGTCATATTCATTTTCGTAACTCAAAGGATAAAATGTTGTTAGATGGTATGTACTATCGCCGTCAATACTTACATCGGCTTCTTCTTTTATCAAATCAATCTGTTCATAAATGTTGTACTCAACTTTTTCTATCGCCTGCCATCCATTATATCTCCATCCACCCAATCTTAAAAACCGCAATCTGTCATCAACAATACCATTCCTTTTATACAACACATATACAGATGGAGTTGAGAAATCCCCAAACTCATCATAAACAACATAATCTTTATTACCCCACATTTTATAGTTCAGATTAGCTCCTGTAATGATGAAAACGGCAACGCATACTATAGCAACTACCCCGAAAACAAACCATCCCAACAATTTGATTGCCCAACGCTTCCCTTTGGCAAAATAGAGGGTCAACAGGACGGCATAAACTAATGTAAAAACAGGAGCAAAAAACAATGCCCAGTTGTCTAATTGCCAAACCAATCTACAATTGTTTCCAAGGATAATTTTGGGAACTATACCAATTACCCACAGCATCACTGTTGTGATGCCCAGGATTCTGCGTATTTTGGTCATATTCTTCATCGTGCTTTGCGATTTAATCATCCCAGATAACTCCTTATGAAAAGAAATTATTGTCAAAAACAAAACATTTTTCCAACCAACCAAGACAGCAGCACTTTGCCAAAATGTCAGTTTTTCCAATGGCACACAATTTGACAAACCGACACCCGACCGAAAAAGACTACATCCAGCCTTTTACCGTCATGGCGGAGGAGCATCCGCCATCTCCTGTGCAAAAGGGTGTCCCTTATACTTAGGAGATTGCGGATCAAGTCCGCAATGACTGTTTGAGAGGAGAATTGTAGTCATACGGTATTAGTATTGGTATCATTAAAAAACAACGAAATATGCAAACCGGTAACATTGGAGTAAAGACAGAAAACATTTTCCCTGTCATCAAAAAGTTCCTCTATTCGGATCAGGAGATTTTCCTGCGCGAAATCATCAGTAACGCTGTGGACGCCACGCAAAAGTTGAAGGCCTTGGCCGCCTCGGGCGAGTTTAAGGGCGAGCTGGGCGACCTCACTATTAAGGTGGAAGTGGACAAGAAGAAAAAGACCCTCACCGTGCGCGACCGTGGCATCGGTATGAACGCCGAAGAGGTCGATAAGTACATCAACCAAATCGCTTTCTCAGGTGCCGAGGAGTTCATCGCCAAGTTCAAGACCCAAAGCGAGGCCGAAGCCGCCAATATCATCGGACATTTTGGCTTGGGCTTCTACTCCGCTTTTATGGTTTCCTCGAAGGTATCTTTAATTTCGAAGTCCTGCAAGGAAGAAGGCGCTAACGGCGTCATCTGGGAATGCGACGGCAGCCCTGAGTACACGATGAACGAAATCCCGAAGGGCGACCGCGGCACCGACGTCATCCTTTACATCAGCGACGATGCCTCCGAGTTCCTCGAAGAAGGCCGCATCCGCGAACTGCTTAACAAATACTGCAAGTTCCTGCCCATCCCGATTCAGTTTGGCACACGCAAGGTGCAAGAGGAAATCGAGGGCGAAACCGACAAGGACGGCAAACCGAAGACCAAGGAAGTGGAGAAGCCTTGGATCATCAACGACGTGGCCCCGCTGTGGAAGAAAGCCCCGACCGACATCAAGGACGAGGAATACAACGACTTTTACCACACGCTCTACCCGATGAACTTCGGCGAGCCGCTGTTCCACATCCACCTCAACGTGGACTATCCCTTCAACCTCACGGGCATCCTCTATTTCCCGAAGGTAAAGAACCGCTACGAGTTCCAGCGCAACAAGATTCAACTCTACTGCAACGAGGTCTTCGTCACCGACAGCGTCGAAGGAATCCTGCCCGAGTTCCTCTCGCTGCTGCACGGCGTCATCGACTCGCCCGACATCCCACTGAACGTCAGCCGCTCGTTCCTGCAAAGCGACCAGAACGTGAAGAAAATCTCGACCTATATCACCAAGAAGGTGGCCGAGAAACTCGAAGAGCTCTTCAAGAAAGACCGCGAGGCCTACGAGAAAAACTGGGACGACATCCGAGTGTTCATCGAATACGGAATGATGAGCGACCCGAAGTTCTACGAGCGCGCCGAGAAGTTCTTCCTCTTCAAGGACACCGACGACAAGTACTACACCATCGAGGAGTACAAAGCCTTGATTAAGGAAAACCAGACCGACAAGAACAAGGCCCTAGTCTATCTGTATGCCACCGACAAGGACGACCAATACACCAACATCGAGAATGCCAAGGCAAAGGGTTACAACGTCTTGATGATGGACGGCATCCTCGACCCGCATTTCATCAGCGCCTACGAGCAAAAGGAAGGTGAGAAAGGCGACGACAGCCGCGCGATGTTCGCCCGTGTGGACTCCAACACCATCGACAAGCTCATCGTGAAGGACGACAAGGAAGCCGCCTCGGGCCTCGACGACAAGCAGAAGGAGACTGTGAAGACCGCCTTCGAGAAGGTCATCGACAAGGTGAAGTTCAACGTGGAGTTCAGCAACGAAGGCGCCGAAGCCGCGCCCGTGGAGGTCACCCAAAACGAGTGGATGCGCCGTATGAAGGAGATGGAGCAGATGGGCGGCGGCCCAATGTCGTTCTACGGCTCGATGCCCGACAACTACACGCTGATGCTCAACACGAACAGCCCCGTCATCACTGGCCTCTTGGACAAGGACGAAGCCGCACAAGAAGCCACGATTCGCCAAATTTACGACCTCGCATTGCTCTCGAAGAACCTGCTGAAGGGCAAGGATTTGAGCGAGTTTGTCAAGAGGAATATGGAGAAGTTATGATCAAGAATTGGAGGATTGGAGAATCAGAAACAATAATCCCTGCAATGCCATTTGGCGTTGCAGGGATTTTCAATTACATTCCGGTTCAATCATTTTGCGGAACACACAGGCCGAATGGGCAAGCCTCGACTCCGCTCAGTACGACTTCCTCCGTTAAATCCGTATGGGAAATAAAACTCATTGGCCAGATAATCAACATCAGGAGTACTAAAGTTATTGAAAGCTCTACCTCTTTCTCTCATCCAATACTGTCCACTGTGACCTGCTTGATTGAATTCGGTTTGGAAATCTTCTTCCCAAGAAAATACTCCTTTAAGCCCCGCAGCGGGCAAGAAAAGCGTGTTGCCATTATTCCCGAAAACAAGCAGCCCACTTACCCCATTAATCGAACTCCATCTATGATCGCACTCGTTCAGCAGTTCCAAAGATTCCGCAGCATCGGGCATACGCCAGCCTTCACCCCAATTCACCGTGGCCGCGTCATCCGAGGGTTGTAAAACATACAAACCATCGGTATAACCATCATAGCCACAGCTGGCTTTTTGGCAGTACTTGGTCAACTGGTCGAATTCCCCATTGCAATACTTGTAGGTAGTCCAATCATAAACCGTTTTCGGTTCCGTCTCGCCCCAAGCGAAGTAATCGCCATAGCCCTCAGGCACCTCGGCGCCCACATTGCAAGTGGCCCACAACGTACCGCTCGGCAGACCAAGGTCAACAAAATCGTGGCCATTCAAAGTACCGCTGTTATCGGCAATACTATCATTTTCGCCATTGTTATTTGGATTGACAATACTATCGTTTTGACCGTTATTGTTTCCTCCGTTGTTTGGGCCTTCCGGTTTTGTACAGCCCACCGCAAAAACCATCATCAGCATTAGGACTGCTGTTGCCTTCAAAGTTCTGTTCATATCGATTATGTTTTAGTTGTTTGAAACTGCAAAGAAACGAAAAAAAGCGCGATATGGCAAGTTTGTGATGCGAATTTGAGGAAAATGATTATTTTTGCAGCAAGAACAAGAAAAAGTAACTATGGCCACATCCAACACGATATTCTCCAACTACCGCCCCAATGGCCACCATATCAACCCTTCGCTATTGTGGGAATACGACATGAGCACCTTTGATTGGCAACGGTCTAAGGCTTTGGTGGCACAGCGTGTTATAGAATTAGGCTGGCCAGAGGATTTCTATGGTGCTTTCGACCTTTATGGTGGTTTTGAAGGCTTCCGCGAAGTCATCAAGATCATCCCGCACCTTTCGGACATCGACATCAATTTCGTCTGCCATTACTTCAACTTGCAAAAGGAGGATCTGCTATGCTACACAAGGAAACAGTCGAGACAAGCACGAATCTCTTTATGGTGCAAGGAAACTTTAACTGGAGTATCATCGCCAACCGACTGAACGAGATGACAGCCTACCCCAAAAAACATTTCACAAACTTATAAATCATCTCTCCCCACCACCGCCCTAACCGTCTGCCCCCTATTTCGGTCGCTGCTGCCGCACAGGTGGCATTGGCTCGAATTGAAGTGGAAGCCCCAAGCACGATATGGAAACTCCTTGTTGAGCGTCACCGACCAATAAACGCCGAGGTCGGCACCGTTGAACGCGCTTTCCCACCAATAGCCGGCAGCGGGCAGGAAAAGGCTGTTGCCATTCTCGGCTGTGAAACGCCAGCCATTCACGCCCTTTTGAGTCGTCCATACAGAAGTGGTGTTTTGGAACATCTCATCCCATTCGCCGATGGTGGGTATGCGCCAGCCTGCGCCCCATTGCGCCAAGGCCACGTCGTCAGCGGGTTCCAATACGGTCAGGCTGTCGACAAAACCATTGAGTCCAAAATCGGGATTGGTGCAATACTTGTTCAACTCATACCGCTCATTGAAAAATCGGCCATAACGGTAGCTTTTCCAGTCATAGATTTCCTTGGGCGCGGTCTCGCCCCAAGCAAAATAATCGCCATAGTCCTCGGGCGTATCTGCACCTAAGTTGCAGGTGGCCCACAAAGTGCCGCTCGGCAGGCCAAGGTCAACAAATTCGTGGCCATTCAAAGTGCCACCGTTATCGACAATGCTATCGTTTTCGCCTTCATTTCCGCTATTGTTCGGTTCATCGGGTTTAGTGCAACCGACCGCGAAAACCATCATCATAATGGCCGCTATCGACTTGATTAACCTGTTCATACCCATTCTTTTTTGTCATTTTAGGTTGCAAAGAAACAAAAAATCGCCTCACAAACGCCAAATGGCTGGAAAATGACTATTTTTGCGGTCAAAAGAACGATTATGTCAAACGCCATCAACATACTGAACCGCGAGGAAGACCGCCGCGTGGTGGAAGCCATCAAGCAAGCCGAACAGAACACCTCGGGCGAAATAAAAGTGCATATCGAAAACCTTTGCCGAGGCGACGTGGAAAAACGCAGCCTCGTGGTTTTCAACAAATTGAAACTCAATGAGACCCAATTGCGCAACGGTGTACTCATATATTTGGCCGTCCGCGACCACAAGTTTGCCATCCTCGGCGACGAAGGCATCAACAATGTAGTGGAAGACAACTTCTGGAACGACGTGAAAGACCTGATGTTGAGCCATTTCCGCGAAGGCCGTTTCGCCGATGGCCTTGTGGAAGGCATTATGCGCTGCGGCGAGAAACTCAAGACATATTTCCCCTACCAATCCGATGATGTTAACGAAATCCCCGACGAAATCTCCTATGAAAACAATTGATAGACATAAACTTACGCTTTTATTCGGTTTGCTTCTCGTTTTGCTTACTTTCGGCACAACACTGAAAGCCCAATTGCCGAGTCCGCCCAACCCGCCACGCTTGGTGAACGACTACACAGGTACGCTTACTGCCCACCAAGTCAATGTTTTAGAGCATAAATTAGTGGCCTATAACGACAGCACTTCGACTCAAATCCTCGTCCTCCTTGTCGATGATTTACAGGGCTATAGCGTGGAGCAGTATGCCACTGAAATCGGGCACAGTTGGGGCGTGGGACAAAAGGGCAAAAACAATGGCGCGGTCATCCTCGTGAAGCCCAAGAAAGGCAGCGAGCGCGGCCAAGTGAACATCAACACAGGCTACGGCATCGAGGAATATGTCACCGATGCCACGGCCAAGCGCATCATCGAAAAGGAGATGATTCCCGCTTTCAAGGAAGACGACTACTACACGGGCATCGACAACGCCGTCAATGTCATTATGGACCTCTGTTCGGGCAAGTTTACCCAAGACGAATACACCAATGGCGGCGAAGGCATACCCATTTGGCTTATCCTCATTTTTATGATTGCTCTCATCCTCATTTTCCGCTCCAGCAATGGCAACCAGAACTATTCCGGCGGCGGCACCCGCACCATCTGGATTCCGATGGGCGGCTTCGGCGGTAGCAGTTTTGGAGGAAGTAGTGGTGGCGGCAGTTTTGGCGGTGGAGGCTTTGGCGGCTTTGGCGGAGGAGGTTTCGGTGGCGGCGGCGCATCGGGAAGCTGGTAGTTTGCAGTTGATAGTTTACAGTTAGGAGTTGGGAGTTGGGAATTGTAGGACTGTCACACCGTGGCAGCCGAGAAATCTTGAAATCTTGAAATTTGAAATCTTAAAACAATAAATGTCAGAACCCATTATAGAAATCAGAAACGCCTCCATTTTCCAGCGGGAGAACCTCGTTTTGTCCAACGTGAACCTCACCTTAGACAAGGGCGAATTCATCTATCTCATTGGCCGCACGGGAAGCGGAAAATCCTCACTATTAAAGACTTTGTACGGCGAATTGCCCGCCCGCGACGGCTACTTCAACGTGGCTGGCTACGACCTCACCCGCCTGCGCAAGAAAGACATTCCCTATCTGAGGCGCAAAATCGGCATCGTGTTTCAGGACTTCCAACTCCTTTTCGACCGCAGCGTGGAGAAAAACTTGGAGTTTGTGCTGGGTGCCACGGGATGGACAGAAAAAGCCGAGATTTCGCGCCGAATTGATGAAGTTTTGGCCAAAGTCGGGCTAAGCGACAAGCGCAAAAGTATGCCGCACCAGATGTCAGGAGGCGAGCAACAAGGCGTTGCCATCGCCCGCGCCCTACTCAACGACCCCGATGTCATCATCGCCGACGAGCCAACAGGCAACCTCGACCCCGACACCACCCTTGAAGTGATGAAACTCTTGCGCCGCATCAGCGAAAACGGTCAAGCCGTGCTGATGGCCACGCACAACTACACTTTGATGCAGAAATATCCTTCACGCATCGCGAATTGCAAAAATGGGACGGTGATTTGTTCCGAAATGGAATGAAAGTGCTTATGATTCAAGAACTTTCCATACTGATTCCAACACGCAACGACATTTGCCTGAAACAAGTTCGCGAATTGCATCAGATGGCTTCAAGCATTAAAGGACTTCAATTCGAAATCATCGTTTCCGACGATGCCTCCACCGACGAGGAATCGCTCCGACAAAACGCATTGATCAATGAAATAACGCATTGTTCCTTGATTCGACACGATGAGAACCTTGGCCGAGCCGCCAATCGGAACTTCCTCGCCCGACAAGCACAATATGAATGGCTGCTTTTCCTCGATTGCAATGTGGGCTTCCCCGATAAGGATTTCATCAAAAACTATCTTTTGGCAGACACAGCCCAAGTGGTGAACGGAGGTATCGCCATCGACCAAAACGAATCTCTTTCAATCCACAATCTTCGCTACAAATACGAGAAAAAAATTGCCCCTCAGCACACTGCCCAACAACGGCAAACGCATCCCTACCAAAGTTTCCGAACCACCAATTTCATAGCTCGGCGCGAGGTGATGCTGGCCCATCCTTTTGATGAGACCATTGCCAAATACGGCTATGAGGATGTACTATTTGGGAAACGCTTGTGCGATGCCAAAATCAGTATTCAACATATTGACAATCCAGTTGTTATGATGCAATTTGAGTCCAACGAAAAATACATATCCAAGTTAGAGGACGCTATGCACACGCTCCACGAAATGCAAAATGAATTGACCGAATATTCACCTTTGCTTTCAACTGCCAATGTGATTAAAAAAACGGGATTGCTACCTTTGGCACGTTTTGTTTTCAAAAAAACAGCGAAACGGCTACGTCAAAACCTGACTGGAAACAAGCCCAAAATCGGATGGCTAAATGCTTACAAATTAGGCTATTTCCTCTCGATTGAGTAGGCGAAAGGCTATTCCTCCTTGGTTCCCAAATAAATCGGCAGCAGTTTCTTCTCCTCATTCTCCCAACACAAATCCTGTGCTGCAACCGCCAAATGTTGCTTCCAAACCGCCAACCTATCCTTATCCGACAAGGCCTCTTTGATGATCGCCGCAATAGTCGACGGTTCGTGGTTTTCAATGAAAGTTCCAATGTCATATTGACGGATAATCTTCTCAATTTCAGTCAGATGTGAAGCTACAATTGGCACTCCCGCTTGGATGAAATCAAAGAGTTTGTTGGGCAGGCTGAAACGGTAATTTAGGTTGGTGTCTTTGTCCAAACAGAAGCCCAATTCGGCCAATTGTGTGTAGGCCATCATTTGTTGGTAAGGCATACGAGGGAAGAAACGCACACGGTCTGTAATTTTCTGTTCCTCAACCATTTGTTTCAAGATAGGCAACACGTCGCCGCCTCCGATAATCATTAGGAAGCAGTCGTCCAAAAGCGTCATCGCCTGCACCAATTCCTCCGCCCCGCGCTGGATGTTGATGCCAGAGCCTTGCAATATTAATAGGTGTTTGTCGGCAGGCAAGCCCAAAGCCGCTTTGTCGCCTTTCGGTGGCAAAGCCTTTCGTGGCGGTATATTCCTGATAACGTGAACTTTGACACCATATTTCTCACGAAAAAGTTCGGCGATGCTGTCGCAAACCGTAATCATTTCGTCCAACTTGGGCACCACGAAGCCTTCAATTTGTTTCCAAACGCGCTGCACCTTGGGCCGATTCACCAATTCAGGCGTTTCGGTAAAATACTCGTGGCTGTCGAAAACCATTTTGCTACCCTTCAAACGCGAAATGAAATAGTTGGGCAAAACTGTATCCAAGTCATTGGAAAGCAACAAATTGGCACGATGAAACAGCAAAAAGAAAAACAAGCGGATGTTGTATTCGGCATAGAAAGACGGCCCTTTCTCGAAAAGCAGTTTCATTCTTTTCGTGCCGTAAGGTCTTTCGTCCATCGGCGGACTTTTTCGTTGCTTTCTTCCAACCAAAAGCACCTCATACCCAGCCTTTTGCAAAGCCAAGCACGACTTATTGACCCGCTGGTCAGTAACCAAGTCGTTGATAACCGATACGATGGCGCGTTTCATACGGCAAAGGTACAAAGTTTTCCTTAAACCTCAATTATTACGATTCTATTGTGTATTTTTGCCCCTATGAAAAACAACTTCAACCTCCAGCAGTATAACAGCTTCGGCTTCGATACTGTGGCTAAATATTTCATCGAAATCGATGACATTCAGCAACTTGAAACATTGGTTTCAACCGATGTTTTCAAGCAAGAAAAGCATCTTGTCTTGAGCGGCGGCAACAATGTCTTGTTCCAAGACGATGTTTTTGACGGTTTGGTCATCTTCATCAACACGAAAGGCATCGAAATCCTTCAGGAAGACAGAAACAAAGTCGTCATCCGCGCCCAAGCTGGCGAGGATTGGCCTGATTTCGTGAAGTTTACGGTCTGCAAAGGTTGGTATGGTTTGGAGAACCTTGCCCACATTCCCGGAAAGGTCGGAGCGGCACCCGTGCAAAACATTGGTGCATACGGTATAGAGTTGAAAGACAGCTTCTTGCAATGCGAAGCCTTTGAATTGGAAACGGGCAAAACCAAGGTTTTCGGCAAAGAAGGATGTCGTTTCGGCTACCGTGAAAGCATTTTCAAAAACGAACTGAAAGGCCAATTCATCATCACTTCGGTGGACTTCTTGTTGAAAAAAAATGCCCCACTCCACCTCGATTACGGCAACATTAAAGCCTATTTGGAGCAAAACGGTATAGAAAAACCAACTTTACTGCAACTCCACGACGCCATTTGCGCCATCCGCAACGCCAAACTGCCTGATGTAAAGCAGATTGGCAGCGCGGGCAGTTTTTTCAAGAATCCTGTCATTGAGGCGGCGCAATTTGCAGCTTTGCAAAAAGAATTTCCAAACATTCCACATTATGACGAGCCTAATGGCAAGGTGAAAGTCCCCGCCGGATGGCTCATCGAGCAAGCTGGCTGGAAAGGCTGGCGCAACGAACACGTCGGAGTTTATGACAAACAAGCCCTCGTCCTCGTGCATTACGGCGGCGGAACGGGACAAGACATTGTGGAACTTGCCCGCAAAATCCAAGACTCCGTGGAGGCCAAGTTCGGGATTCGGATTAGCCCGGAGGTCAATTTTATTTAGTCAAATTGTGGCGGAAAACAAAATAGTAACAGCCATTACGGTAATGGCTATTACCATTTTTAGAATAAAACAAAAACGATTTGATTTTCAATTAATTACATATCTTCAAGGGTTAAAGAACCAAGATGCAATTTCATTTTTGCCAACTCGGGCGTTTGGGTTACCATCGTTTTCACTTTCTCTTTCAAAACCTTGGCCTCGTAACGCTCGCCTTGTTTCTTCAGTTCATAAACCCAAGCCTCCTTTTTGATTGGGTCGGCCACGATGAGCTCTATCTCGTTCTCGCCTTTGCGATCCCACCACTTGCCGATGATGTACTTGCCTTCCTCCTCAAACTTGCGGGCGAAATAACGCTCCATCATAAAGCCAGAAACCGTGCTATAGTCGCGCAAGATAATGGTTTCCAGCGACTTCAACGCACGATTTTCGACAAGTGCCTGATACTTGTAGAAGAAGCGGAACCAGAAAATCAGGAAGCAGTCGTTGAGTTGGTAGCGCATTTTCTTGCTGTTTTCCTTCGAGAAAATGGGCAGCGACTTGCTGACGAGGTTGTAATATTTCTCCAACCGCGCCAGATAACTCCCGATGTTGCCGATGCCCAACTCGCCTTCAATCTCGGCACGCGTTTTCAGTCCGCCCGCGATGCAGGTCAAGATGGAGAAATAAGTGACATAGTCGGTGCCGAACTCCTCAATGAGGATGTTTTTGCCTTCATTGATGAAGGGTGAATTTTCCTCTGTCAAGGCGGTAAGCATTTGGTCTTTAGTGACATAACCTTTATCGAGCAAAAGCGCAACATACCACGGCACGCCGCCCGTGATGCTAAACAAGGCCAACAAGTCCTCGGGCGTATAATTGGGATTGTAGTCGGCCAAGATTTCCTTCAAAACGCTGGTTGAGAAGGGCTTAAGCAGTAGCCGTTCTGTGGCGCGACCGAAAAGCGGCTCTTCATAGTCCTCGAAAATCCGCTTCATCAACGTGAACACTGAGCCGCTGATGATGAGGTTCAAATGGCTTGTGCGCTTGTGCAAGTCCCAATCGCGCTGCATATCGCTGAACACGGAAGGATTGATTTTCAGGAAGTTCTGAAACTCGTCGATAACCAACGTGAAAGGCTGTCTTTCAGCCAATTGAAGCACATATCTGAACACTTCCGAAAACGAGGAAAGTTGCCCAATGATGGGAACGCCCAATTTGAAACTGATTTCTTCCAAATAATCGTGGCAAAGCAGCTGTTCCGTCTTCTTTCCGACGAAAAAATAGAGTATTTTTTCGTCGCCACATTGCAACGAAAGTTCGGTCTTTCCAATGCGCCTGCGACCCATCAGCACGGTCATCTGTGCTTCTTTCTTACTCTGTTGCAGCACTTTATAGAGTTGCGCTTTTTCATTTTCACGATTGTAGAACTTCATACCGCATCAGTTTTCGAGTTGTTTCAACAAATAGTAATCATCATTACGGTAATACTCATTACCATTCTGCAAAAGTACGCATAATTTTCGGAACTGCAAGCGTTTGCACAAATTTTTCTTCGATTTTTACATAAAAATAGTAATGGCCATTACGGTAATGTCCATTACTTTAGCATTCCAAAGCACCAATCAACTCGGTAACTTTTTGGAAGCCATTCCTTTCGCAGTAGTCGGTTATGCCGAAGGCTACTTTTTCGGAAACGTCCGGATCAATGAAATTGGCCGTCCCGATTTCGATAGCGGAGGCACCAGCCAGCATGAACTCCACGGCATCAGTGGCGTTGGAAATGCCGCCCAAGCCGACCACAGGAATCTTCACCGCCTTGGCCACCTGCCAAACCATACGCAAGGCCACGGGCTTCACGCAAGCACCTGACAATCCGCCTGTTATCACGGAAAGTTTTGGCTTGCGCCGCTCCGCGTCAATGGCCATGCCCATCAAAGTGTTGATGAGCGAGACCGAATCGGCACCAGCAGCCTCGGCTGCCAAGGCAATTTCGGCGATGTTGGTCACATTCGGCGACAGCTTGACCATCAGGTGTTTATGATAGACCTTGCGCACCTCGGAAACCACCTGCGAGATGCCCGTGATAGTTACGCCGAAAGCCATACCGCCTTGCTTCACGTTGGGGCATGACACATTCAACTCGATGGCAGGAATCTTGTCCAATTCATTCACCATCTCCGCGCCACGCACATAATCCTCCAAAGTGGAGCCGGAAAGATTAAGCAAAATGTTGGTATCGAAGTCCTTGATGCGCGGATAAATCGAGTCGATGAAGTATTGGACACCTTTGTTTTGCAGTCCGACGCAGTTCAGCATCCCCGAAGCAGTTTCAGCCATGCGCGGATAGGGATTGCCCTCGCGCGGATGCAAAGTCGTTCCTTTCACGATGATGCCGCCAAGATGCGACAAATCAACGAAATCAGTGTATTCCTCGCCGTAGCCGAAGGTGCCCGAAGCCGTCATCACGGGGTTGCGCAGCACCAAGCCGCGACCCAAATCTATTGTCGTATTCACCATTTCAACCTCCTTGTGTTAAATACCGGTCCTTCTTTGCAGACGCATACATTGCCATCGATGGTGTCCTCCACGCAGCAGAGACAAGCACCCAATCCGCAAGCCATCAAATTTTCGAGCGAAACCTCGCACCAAACGCCTTTCTCGGCGGCCAGTTTCGCAACGGCTTTCATCATTGGCTTGGGACCGCAAACATAAACCTTGTCAAATTGCTTTTCGTTCCACACTGAATGCATCGTCACGAAGCCTTTTTCGCCCAACGAGCCGTCTTCGGTGGTAACGAAAGTTTCTCCAAATTGCCGATAATCATTTAGTCGCAGCAAGTCCGATTCGGATTTTCCGCCCAAAAGCAAAGTCGGTCTTATGTCCTTCGCGTTCAAAACTTTGGCGAAATAAAACAATGGCGCAATGCCGATGCCGCCACCGACGAGCAAGATTCGTTCACCGATTTTGGGCAGCGTAAAGCCATTGCCCAAAGGCAAAACAATACTAATAAGGTGTCCTTCCCGCATATCGGCGAGATGTCGAGTCCCCTCGCCCACCCGCTGCACCATAAGCGAAATTTCGTTTTGGGCCGAATCCACGTCATGAATGGATATGGGGCGGCGCAGATAAGTGTTTGGCGAGCCATCCACACGCACTTGGACGAACTGACCTGGCAGCATCTCAGGCAGTGACTGACCAGAGCGCAACCTCAGCAAAACGGAGCGTCCGAAATCGCGTTTTTCTACCAATTTGAAGTCAACAATCTGTTTCATAGTTTCGAATTGAATGCACAAAAATACAAAAAAAGCCGCATAGAGCGGCTTACCATTAAATATTAAACATTTAAATATAAAATGAAAAAAATCAACCTTCTTTTTCCTCTGGTTGGGCTTCAGGGGTTTCAACCTCCGGCTTTTCCTCCTCAACCGTGAAATCGAGCAGGTTCCTGTCGACCAACATTTGATACCATTGAAACACTTTCTTCATATCGGAAGGATAAACGGCATCCTCGTCATAGTCAGGCATAATGAAAGCGAACTTCTCGCGCAATTCGTCATTCGATGCCTTCTTGAAGTCGAAATCGACCTTGTCGCCCATCTTTTCGTGAATCATCATGAAGACTTCCTTCAGCGGACGGTCGTCGCCTGTCGAGAAAATCGAAATCTCCTCCAACGAGCTCATACGGTCGCGGGCGAAAGCAGGAATACACTTGCCTTCAGCAACCGATTCAACAATCAGTCTGCCAACGGTTTGAGACTTTATGATATAGAGTCCCGGTTTGCCGGAAATCGAAACAATCTTAGTTAAATCCATAGTCAATTCAAATTATTAGGTTGTCAAAAAACGGCTGCAAAAATAGGAAAAATTTTGGAAAGTTGGTTTACCTACGTTGAATTTTCATTTCGTTGAAACTTGAATGGCTTGGTTGCTTGATGTCAAATCCAGCATAACAGTATGATTTACAGAATCATCGGCAACAGCCAATGCTTCTTTTCAACGAAAAACTTTCAATGGTCATTTGAGCTTTTGCCACAGGAAACTGACCAATCTTTTGGGCAAAACAGCGATCAAAGGGGGAAGATAAACGTTCATGAAGCCCGGCTTCACCACCCTTTTCTTCCGTGCCATGCCTTTCAACGCCTTGCGCACCAGCCATTGCGGCGTCCCAATCAGTCCGATTTTCACTCCAAGGCGCAACAAACTGGGTTTCAGCTTATAAAGTGGGGTGGCGATGGCTGCGGGACAAACCGTTGTGACCCCCACGCCATAAGGGCGCATCTCGAAATAGAGCGACTTGCCAAAACTCTTCAGATAGGCTTTCGTGGCCGAATAGACGGTAATGCCAGGGCAAGGCAAATTGGCCGCCATCGACGACATGTTCACGATGTATCCACAGCCACGTTGTTTCATTTCGTCGCCAAACAAGACACAGAGCCGCATCGGGGTGAACACATGCAACCGCATCATCGTCAAGGCTTTGGCTTCGTTTTCGGGTGTCAATTCCTCAAAGAAAAACATTCCTGCATTGTTGATGAGGATGTCGATTTGGAGATTTTCACTTTTGCAAAACGCCAGCAGTTCGTCAGCCGCCAATTCATTGGACAAGTCCTGAAAATGCGTCATTACTTGCACGGAAAACCGGCCTGACAACGACTCAGACGCTTTACCAAGTTCCTCTTCTTGATTGCTGACCAACAACAAATTGCACCCGATTTCAGCCAATTGTCGGGCATATTCCAAGCCCATTCCAGAGCTGCCGCCCGTCACCAAGGCACAAGGCTGATGCCCAAATGCCTCTTGAAAACGCCGGTTCCACTTGTCCAAACCCATTTCAACCCCGTTTTTCGGCTTTCCTGATTTCTTTGCGAATGCTCTTGGGCAGTTCCTCATCGACGCAACGATGGCACTTCATTTCCAATGTGTACATACGCCCGATGCAATAGTTGGAATGCTTGCACTCGCTGCGCGTCAACTCGCCTCTGTGCAGCTTGTTGACAAAGTCGGTGTCGTTAATCAAGGCACGGGCCATTTGCAAGGCGACGAAGCCCGAATCGAGGACTTCTTCCATCTTTTCTCGCGAAACCATGCCGCCAACGTAAATCAAAGGCATTTTCAGCGCATCACGAAACTCCTTGGCATCCTCCAAGAAATAGGCTTCGGCAAATGGCACGGTTGGAATCATGGTGCGGCCAAACACGGCCAAACCCGCCTTGAGCCACCAGAATTTCTTCCGATCCATATAATAACGCAAGGTTTTGAGCGGCATCGCGCCACGCATCACTTCCATCGGGGCCTTGCTGACGAAACCAGCCGACAACACAAGCGCATGCACGCCCAGTTTCTCCAACTCCTTCGCCACTATGATGCAATCGTCTTTATGCATTCCCTTACTGAAACCATCGTGCATGTTCACCTTAACCACTACGGCCAAATCGTTGCCCGCAGCACGCATCACCTCTTCGATGACGAGTTTCATGAAACGCATCCGATTGTCGAGCGTGCCACCGAACTCATCGTGACGATGGTTGGTGTAAGGCGACAAAAACTGGCTGATCAGATAGCCATGGCCGGCATGAATCTCAACGCAATCGAAGCCTGCCTTACGGGCCAAACCGACCGCCTTTCCGAAGTCCAAGACAAGCTCATAGATTTCCGACTTCTTGAGTTTCCTGACAAGCGTCGGGGAATAAAGATTGAACCCACGCGACGCGCCCACGGGCATACATCCGCAGGTGGAACGATGGGTCATATTGCCGCAATGCCCAAGCTGGATTGACGCTTTGGCGCCGTAGGAATGAACCGAATCGGTGAGGCGTTTCAGGTCGGGGACGATTTCCTCGCGCATCCAAAGCTGGCCGTTGAACGAAAGCCCGGAGCGACTGACGGCAGCGTAGGCCACCGTCGTCATCCCTACACCACCACGCGCCACCGCCGTGTGATAGTTGAACAAATCGTCGGATGGACGGTTGCCGTAGGCCATATTCTCGAAGGCAGCCGAGCGTATCACCCTGTTGCGCAAAGTGACAGGCCCAATCTCACAAGGAGTGAATATCGTAGAGTTTTCCATAGTTCAAAAGATAAAAGGTATGATTCTCTTTGTTTTTTTCGTGTCCAACTCGTCGCCAAACTCAGCTTGGTATCGGTCATAAATCCGCGAAGCGCGTGGGGCCAAGTTGGCGAAGGTCCAGAGGGCAAACACCGCGCCAGCCCACGACCAAGTGAGGATGGCGAAGCCCACCCATTCAACGATCTCGCCGAAATAATTGGCCGAAGTGACATAGCGGAACATACCCTCTTTGGGGAGATAGTGCCGCGTGTCGCCGTCCTTTCGCAAGTTGCGAATGATGTCGTCGGACGAGATGTTGACAAACATACCAAAAATGAAAACGACAAATCCGGCGATGAATCTTGGGTCGGTGAGCCAATCGGCTGGATAATAATCGGCGGGCGAAAGGTAGAAAATCCAGCCGCCTTGCATCATTGCATTCAACACATTGAAAACCACTCCCATAAGGATGATTGAAAGAGGCATCAGGTTGTTTCCGCGCAGGCGCAACGGGAACACGAATGAACGATGGATGTAATGCAGTTCGAAGAGGAACAGAAAGGCCAACCGCACCAAATCGTCGCGCCGTTCGGAAAAGAGCCAGAGCAGCAACATCGTCACAAACACCGGCGATTCCATCAACACCCAACCGAGCTTGTTGTTGACGGCGAACCCCCATTTCTTGTCGTAGAACTTGCCGTAGCCAGCATCCACGAAAAACAATGCCACAAACACCACCACGGCAACAACGGCCATAACTATCAGAAACACATTGAAATAGTGCAAAGTCATACCAATGATTTTTGTTTCAAAAATAGGGAAAAATCCTTTCAGGAAAGCCATTTTTCACTCAAAGGGCAGAAAAACTATCTATATTATGCCCCAAATAACATCCGAAAACGAAGATAATTGTGTAATTTTGCGCCAAAATCAAAATGATGGAATCGAATATCGGACTTTTCAACGAAAGTTTCCCACCCGTGATGGATGGGGTAGCCATTTGCCTACAGAACTATGCCTATTGGATGCAGAAAAAAGTGGGCGGCGTCACCGTAGTCACCCCAAACGTGCCAGGAGCGGACTACAGCCAATACGAATATGAAGTGTTGGACTATTTCTCCGTGCCGGTGCCCTTCCGCCAGCCTTATGTCACTGGCATTGCGGAAGTTGACCCTGCATTTCTGCTGAAGATAGCGAAGCGGCCTTTCAAAATCGTGCATGCCCATTCGCCGTTTGCGGCTGGAATGGCGGCAGCCAATATCGCCAAAAAGCTCAACATCCCTATGGTCGCCACGTTCCATTCCAAGTATCGCGACGATTTCAGCCAAACCATTCCGTCAAAAGTCGTGGTGGACCAAATCATCAAGCGCATCGTCAGCTTCTATGAACGCGCCGACGAAGTTTGGGTGCCGCAAAAGTCAGTCGCCGAGGTAATCAAAGAGTATGGCTACAAAGGGAACGTGGAAGTGGTGGCCAACGGCAGCGACCTTGTAGCCGATTATCCAGAGGCCTATTTTGCCGAAGCACGACAGCAATTGGGCATCGGGCCGAATGACTTCGTCATGCTTTTCGTGGGGCAGCACATTTGGCAGAAAAACGTGAAACTCATCATCGAAGCCCTTGAAAAAGTGAAAGACACACCTTTCAAGATGTTCTTCGTCGGCAACGGTTATGCCGCTGAAGCAATGAAGGAAATGGTGACCGAGAAAGGTCTTGACGGTCAGGTCACCTTTGTGGGCACCATCACCGACCGCAACACCATCAAGCAATATTACGCGGCTGCCGACTTGTTCCTTTTCCCGTCGCTCTACGACACCGACGGCCTTGTCGTCAAAGAAGCGGCTGCGCTGAGAACACCTTCCTTGCTGCTCGAGACGGCCACGGCGGCCTCCATCATCACCGAGGGCGAGAACGGTTTTCTGTCGCCCAACGACTTGGACGCCTTCGCCAACCGCATACGCGAATTGGTCGGCGACCCTGAGCGTGTGCATCGTGTGGGGCTGCAAGCCTCACATTCCATCGTCCGCTCGTGGGAAGATGTCGTCGACGAAGTGTTGGACCGCTACAACAGACTGATTTCAAAGAAAAAACTGATACAAATCCCTAAAACCTCCAAAGCAAAATGAACGTAAGCTGGATTCTTATTATCGTCATCGGAATTGTTGGGCTCATTGTCCAATGGAAACTCAAAAGCGTCTTTGCAAAATATTCGAAAGTGCTCTCGCCCGGCGGGCTTACCGGAGCCCAAATCGCACAGAAGATGCTGAACGACAACGGCATTTTCGACGTGAATGTCACCTGCATCAATGGCCAACTCACCGACCATTATGACCCGACGAAAAAGACCGTCAACCTGAGCGAGGATGTCTTTAGGACGAACAGCGTTTCGGCAGCAGCGGTGGCGGCTCACGAATGCGGGCACGCGGTGCAGCACAAGGTGGGCTATTCGCCTCTGAAACTGCGCTCGGCATTGGTGCCAGCCGTCAACGTATCCTCCAGATTGGCGATGTTTGTCATCATAATAGGATTGCTGATCATCAACGTCTTCCCTGCCCTCTTTTGGTTAGGCATCGCGATGTTTGCCATAGTGTTGCTCTTCAGCGTGGTGACCCTGCCCGTTGAGTTCAACGCATCGCGCAGGGCGTTGGCGTGGTTGGAGTCGTCCAACACCCTAAGCCAACAAGAATTGGCGCAGGCCAAGGAAGCCTTGACTTGGGCAGCCAGCACTTACGTGGTAGCAGCCTTGTCGGCATTGGCCTCGTTGCTTTATTACATCGGGCTGGGTAGCAGGAAATAAAGCCCCTTAGTTCCCATAAATCTTCGCGTACTCTTCCTTCATGTGGAGAGACAGGGCTTCGTCGCGCTTGGCATCAATGGCACCGACAAATTTCATGCGGGCATTGTCGAACCTGATTTGCTCCTCTGTGCTCATTGCATTGGAAAACTCCACGCCATTTTTGCCCATCTTGACGAACTCCTTGATGGCGAATTCCCAATCTTCGGCATCGTAATGCTTTGACTTCTTGGACACTTGATTGGCGAATTTTTCAGCATTTTCGCACAGCTGACGCGGATTTTCGGCAAGCTCATAAACAGCAGGTTCCGTATCGCAACCCGCAAAAGCGAGCATCATTAATAATAAAATAGGTAATGCTTTTTTCATCGTTCAATTGATTTGGCCGCAAAAATAAGACTATTTTTCTTTATTGACTGAAAAAAGAAACCCATGTAGCATAAAAAAGTCTTTTTCAATCCTTATCAAGCTCATTATAAACACATTAACTTCATTAGGGCAAACTTTCAAAAGAATAGGTCTATTAGCAGCCGACTCCCAAAAAGCCTTTGTCGAAGCGATTGGCGAAAGCCGTTGATCGACAGTGAGGCGCCACGGCAAAACGAAAAAACTCATCCCATCTTTAAAACCGAAAGAAAAAAGTTGTATTTTAGCCGAACTTTTTGTTGCAGAGTTGTTGGCAGTTGAGCTGTTTAATTGTTTGACAGACAACTTCGAACATCCGCAACACACAAAGAATCAACAGTTAAACAATTAAACTATAAATCATCGACAAATGACAATCAAAGATTTGCAACCGAATGGCGTGTGGAAAAACTTCTACAGTCTCACCCAGATTCCGCGCCCTTCGAAGAAAGAAGCCAAAGTGATCGCTTTCATGAAACAATGGGGCGAAGAACACGGACTGGAAACCATCATTGAAGACTGCGGCAACGTCATTATGCGCAAGCCCGCCACGCCTGGGATGGAAAACCGCAAAGGCGTCATCCTGCAAGCCCATTTGGACATGGTTCCGCAAAAGAACGCCGACAAGAAACACGATTTCGAGGCCGACCCGATTGAGACCCACATCGAAGACGGCTGGGTGAAAGCCAACGGAACCACCCTCGGCGCCGACGATGGTCTGGGAGCTGCCGCTGCCATGGCCGTACTCGAAGCCACCGACCTGCAACACGGCCCCATTGAAGCCCTCTTCACCATCGACGAAGAAACGGGCATGACAGGTGCCAACCTGCTGAAACCCGGTCTGCTGCAAGGCGACATCCTGATGAACATGGACTCCGAAACCGAAGGCGAGCTTTATGTGGGTTGCGCCGGCGGCGTCGACACCATCGGCACTTGGACACCCACATTTGAGGACGTGCCCACCGGCATGACTGCCTATCGCATCTTCGTGAAAGGCCTGAAAGGCGGTCACTCCGGCATGGACATCAACTTGGGTCGCGCCAACGCCAACAAAGTGTTGAACACCATGCTGCTGATGGCGGCTGAGAAATATGGCTTGCGCCTTGCCTGCATCGACGGCGGCAGCCTGCGCAACGCCATCCCAAGAGAAGCCGAAGCCATCGTGGCAGTCCCTACTTGCAACAATGAAGAGTTTGCAAAATTTGCCGCTGAATATGAGGCCATTTGCAAAGAAGAATTTGCCCAAACCGAACCCGAATTGGCCATCATCTGCGAGCCCGCCGAGATGCCCAAACAGGTCATCGACACAAAGACACAAAACAATATGTTTTGCGCCATTGCCCGCTATCCCAACGGCGTCATCGCCATGTCGAGCGACTTCGAAGGCACTACCGAGACTTCGAGCAACCTCGCCACGGTGAAGATGCAAGACGGCAAAATCACCTGTGCAGCACTCACCCGCAGCCTCGTCGATGCCGACAAGGACAAGTTAGCCGAACAAATCCGCAAGAACCTCACCGAAAACGGCGCCGAGGCCTACTCCACCGGCGACTATCCCGGCTGGAAGCCCAACATCAACTCGACCATCCTCAACCTGATGAAGAAGGTCTATCACGACAAGTTCGGGAAAGAGCCCAAGGTGATGGTAATCCACGCCGGATTGGAATGCGGCATCCTCGGCTCGAAATATCCGAATTGGGATATGGTGAGCTTTGGCCCCACTTTGGTACACCCCCATTCGCCCGACGAAGCCCTCCTCATCGAGAGCGTGCAGCCCTTCTGGGACTTTCTCGTCGAGACCTTGAAGAACATCCCCGAAAAGGAAGCCATTGCGTAAACAGCTTGTAATCAACAATTTGAAAAAGGCGAAACCAAAATAGATTTTGCCTTTTTCATTTTTTTTGCAAAAAGTGCTGAACCAAAAGAAATTATTCGTACCTTTGCAGCCCAAAACAAAGGGATTTTAGCGAAAAATAACAAATAAAAAGATACAGAGATGAAGCGCACTTATCAACCATCGAACAGAAAACGTAGAAACAAACACGGTTTCAGAGAAAGAATGTCAACGGCTAACGGCCGTAAAGTTTTGGCCCGCAGAAGAGCCAAAGGCAGAAAGAAACTTACAGTTTCTGACGAATATTGATTTTCTGAAGCCGTTATATTTCTTATTTAAGGTAACGAAGGCGACCCCAAAAGGGAATCGCCTTTTGTTGATTTTCCCTGTAACAAACTGCGTCCTGCAGTTTGGATTGTATTTCACTGTACCAAACTGCGTCCTCGCAGTTTGGATTGTATTTCACTGTACCAAACTGCGTCCTCGCAGTTTGGATTGTATTTCACTGTAACAAACTGCGTCCCGCAGTTTGGATTGAATATAAGGCTGTTTTTGAACTGCGAGGACGCAGTTCACGACAAAAAAACATTTGAATTGCGGGGACGCAGTTCACGACAAGAAATCATTTGAATTGCGAGGATGCAGTTCAAAACAAGAAGCCACTCGAACTGCGAGGACGCAGTTCGCGACAAGAAAACATTTGAACTGCGGGGACGCAGTTCACGACAAGGAGCAACGGTAGATGATTTCCTCCCCCCTACGAGCCAAGTGCATCCGCTCACGCTGTTCGGCTGAAATCTCATAGTAAATCTTGTCTTCCGTCACCTTGAAGCCCGCCTTGCGCAGCACATCGGCATAATCGCGGCCAAACTGCCTCACATGGTCATATTGCCCAAACAAACGCTCGCGTTCCTTCGGGTCGGTGATGGTAGGGTCTTCGAAAGTGTCCACATCAGGATTGATGGGTACAAGGAGAATCGCCCAGCCACCCGGTTTCAGGATTCGCTTGATTTCGGAAAAAGCCTTGTTTGCATCACCGACGTGCTCAAGGACATGGTTGCAGATGACCACGTCGTAAGTTCCGCTCGGCTGGTCGATGGCGGTCACGTCCAAATGGAGGTCGGCGATGGGCGAATCGAGGTCGGCAGTGGTATAGTCGAGGTTTTTCAAGGCACGAAAACGTTTCAAAAACGGCTGTTCGGGCGCAAAATGCAAAACCTTCAATGGCGCGGTGAAGAAATCCGTTTTTTCCTTCAGATATAGCCATAGCAAGCGATGCCTCTCAAGCGACAAACATTTGGGGCACAAACGATTATCCATAGCCTTGCCATAACCGTAAGGCAAGAACTTTCGGAAATGCCCGCCGCAAACAGGGCATTCCACTTTGTTTCCGATATAGAACGGACGCACCAAAAGGCTGAACAAGTAGCTCAATTTGATGAGCCACTGGCGGGGAAAGATTTTGGTAAAAACAGATATTAACTTCTTCATAATTACTAAATTAAACTATTTGGCAACGGACATTATGGCCTCTGCCATACGTTCCCACGAATACTTTTTCTTTTCGACAGCTATGTTTTTCACAAAACCCTCAGCCCTCGAGTTTTCATAAAAATCAACGAGCGCATCTGCGATTGAGGAGGGATTGGGCTGGGTAGCATAACCCACCACGCCATTCGGGACAATCTCACTCAGACCTCCGACATCGGTCACCAACATAGGCTTCTCGAAATGATAGGCTATCTGCGTCACCCCGCTTTGCGTTGCCGACTTGTAAGGCTGCACAATTATGTCGGCGACGTTGAAATAGTTCTTCACCTGTTCGTCAGGGACAAACTGATCGACGATGACCACCTTATCTTGCAAGCCAAGCGACCGTATTTGTTCCAAATAAGGTGCCTTGTCGTCATAAAACTCGCCGACCACCAGCAATTTCAATGGAAATGCCCTCAATCGCTCATCAGAAAAAGCCGACAAAAGCCAGTCCAAACCTTTGTAGGCACGCACCAAGCCAAAAAACAGCAAATATCTGAAACCTTTGTCAAGTCCAAGCCGTTGCAAAGCCATTTCCCGTGCTTCCTTCGGGCCATAATGGTCGTAGATGGGATGCGGAGCCCAAGCCTTGGGCTTGTCGTGCTTGTCGAAACGCTCCACCTCGCCCAACACCGACTTCGACAACGATACAAAGCCGTCCATCGACTTCACGAAAAAAGGAGTCAGCAACCTGTCGAGCAGTGAGCCTTCATGGGGCATCATATTATGAATCAATGCGATGCATCGGGCGTTTTTGATTTGTCGGGCAATCGTGCCGTAACAAGGCGCGAAAAACGACATCCAATAGGCAAACACCACCATATCGTAGTTCCCTTTATTGAGCTTCCTCCCGATTTTCAGCCAATTGAGCGGACTAATGGAATTCACGCCCCGCTCGATGGAAAGGCCATCAGGGACGGGAGCGGTTGTGTATTGCGTCTTCCCAGGAAACAGGAAACTCGGATATTGCAAAGTGAAAGTGACAACAGAAACCTCGTGGCCATCAGCCTGAAACTGACGCGCCAAACGTTCATTGAAGGCAGCGATTCCGCCGCGATACGGATGAGCCGTTCCCAATATAACTATCTTACCCATAATGGTTTACTTTCAATAAACGATGAGGTTTGTTGCCAACTTCAATTCGGGGCAAAGTTATTAAAAAAAACGGAGCCTACACATAAAATGTCGATTTCAACAGACAGAAACGTTTTTTTTCGTACTTTCGCAGCATATTTTCAAATTGGACAATCTATGGGACTTCTCAGGATTTTACTCGTCGTCATCTTGCTCTTTTACGCTTTTAGCTTGGTTATCAAACTGATTTTCAATCGGAAAATCAAGAAACTGAATCGCCAGATGGAGCAAACATTCACAGACAACGATGAAGCCCCTACCCAAGCGCAGAAGAAGCCGCATATCAATCCAAACATAGGAGAATACACTGATTTTGAAGAAATTGAATAGTTTTAATACGATGAAGAATAACTTTTTCCTGAAAAACAAAAACCTATTGGGCATCGTGGCGGCCATTATTGCCTTTGCCGCCATCACTTTGGTTTATTTCAGCCCCATATTGGAGGGGAAACGCATCAAGCAACATGACATCGAGATGTACAAAGGCATGTCGAAAGAGATTGTGGATTACCGCGAAGCCACCGGTGAACAGACTTTGTGGACCAACTCTATGTTTGGCGGCATGCCGGCATGGAATATCTCTGTCACCAACAACAGCAACCTGATGAAACCCATACATCGAATACTCACTTTAGGCTTCCCCCATCCTATAGGCGCCGTGTTCATCAGTATGTTAGGCTTCTTCATTTTGTTGCTGGTGCTGGATTGCAGCGTATGGATCGGTTTCATAGGAGGCGTTGCATACGGATTGACATCCTACCTTCTCATTGTCATTGGGGCGGGACACAACAGCAAGGCTATGGCAATGGCTTATATGGCTCCGGTAATTGCCGGAATGTTGCTTACATACAAAGGAAAACACCTTTGGGGCTGCGTTTTGACCGCTATTGCCTTAGCATTGGAAATACGCGCCGGGCACCTACAGATTACTTATTATCTGTTACTTATCGTTGTGATTTTGGCCATTGCACAATTTTTCAACGATTTCAAGGAGAAACGACTCGGACAATTCTTTAAAGCCACAGCGTTTTTGCTTATTGCCACAGTATTCAGCATCCTAACCAATACGACAACATTATATGCCAACTACAAATATAGTGCAGACACCACACGCGGAAAACCCGTGCTGGTACAAGATGCCTCAAACCAAACCAAGGGGCTTGACCGCGACTATATCACCCAGTGGAGCTACGGCAAAGGCGAGACTTGGAGCTTGATGATTCCCAATGCCAAAGGCGGAGGTTCGGCCTTGATCGGCAAACAAAACCCCGCCCTCGAAAATGTCGACCGCCAATACCGCGACAGCATCGCTCAAAGCAATGCCTACTGGGGCGACCAGCCTTTCACCAGCGGGCCGGTGTACGTAGGAGCCATCATCGTTTTCCTGTTCGTGTTAGGTGCATTGACCGTTAAAGGCCCTCTGAAATGGGCATTGCTGTCGGCCACCCTGCTCTCCATCTTGCTCAGTTGGGGCAAAAACCTACAGTGGTTCTCCGACTTTTTCATCGATTATGTTCCGGGCTACAACAAGTTCCGGGCAGTCTCAATGACTTTGGTGATTGCCGAAGTCACCATTCCCCTACTTGGCTTGTTGGGCTTGGCTGAGATTGCAAAAAGCCCCGACGTTTTCAAGCAAAACCGGAAGATGTTTTTCGTCGCCTTAGGTATCTCAGCCGGAATTTGCCTATTGTTCTACATTGCCCCGAAGCTGTTTTTCAGCTTCCTCAGCCAGGGTGAGGCCGAACAATTCGCTTCGATGAGCAAAGGCAAGGACGGAGCCCTTTACGCTTCGTTCGCCACCCAACTTGAAAATGTCCGCATAGCCATTTTCCGCAAAGACACGCTCCGCAGCCTATTGTTTATCATACTTGCAGCCATTCCATTATTCCTCTATGGCAATGGCAAGTTGAAGGGTCAGATAGCTTTCCCCATCATTGCAGCATTGGTAGTTATTGACCTGTTCGCAATTGACAAACGCTATTTGGATAACGACGACTTCATTCCAAAGAAGCTACAGGAAAAACCATTCACAGAAACCAATGCCGACAAATACATACTAAAGGACGAAGCACCCGACTTCAGGGTACTGAATCTCACGAAAGATGTGTTCAACGACGCCAGCACCTCCTATTTCCACAAGTCGGTAGGCGGCTATCACGGTGCCAAGCTGCGTCGCTATCAGGATGTCATCAACCAATACCTTGGACGGGAAGTCAAGCAGTTCAGCAACATATTCAAGAACGCCAATTCCGAGGCAAGCCTCATCTCAGGCCTGCAACAGCAAAAAGTCCTCAATATGTTGAACACCAAATATATCATCTACAACCCTGAAGCAGAGCCATTAGAGAACCCCTGCGCCTTTGGCAACGCTTGGGTAGTGAACAGTGTCCGATGGGTTGACACCCCAAATGAAGAATTTGAAGCTATCGCCACCACCGACCTTCGCCATACCGCCATTCTCCACAAGGAGTTCCAACAGCAGGTCGGGGATTACGCTTTCTCAGACAGTGTCCCTGGACAGGTAACTCTGATTGACTATAGGCCCAACAGACTCACCTACAACTACAAAGCAACGAATGAACAGCTTGTGGTTTTCTCCGAAATCTGGAGCGACACCGGATGGAAGTTGTATGTTGATGGTCAAGAGTTTCCTTTGCTTAGGGCGAACTACCTGTTGCGCTGTGCCTTGATTCCAAGTGGTGGGCACCAAATCGTGATGGAATACGCCCCCGGTATTTGGAAGGTGGGCAACACTTTACAGCTCGTCAGTTCATCATTCCTGCTTTTAGGACTTGCCGCTGCCATTCTATTCTCCGTTGGAAAGAAAAAACAAAAAGCATGAAGCGCGTCCTCATCATCACATACTATTGGCCACCTTCGGGCGGCAGCGGCGTTCAACGATGGTTGAAGATGTCGAAATACCTGCCCGAAAATGGCTGGCAACCTGTGATTTACACCGCCGAAAATGCCGAATATCCCGTTGAAGACCTTTCCCTGGAAAAGGATGTCTGCCCCGAAGCCGAAGTCATCCGCCGCCCCATCATTGAACCTTACGGTTTTTACAAGAAGTTTTTGGGCATCAAGAAAGAGCAAAGAGTGAAGGCTGGCTTCATCAATGAAACAGGAAATCACAAAGCGTGGAAGGAAAGGCTCTCCATCTGGATTCGTGGCAACCTGTTCATCCCCGATGCGCGATGCTGGTGGGTGAAACCTTCGGTGCGCTACCTGAAAAGCTATCTGAAAGAGCATCCTGTGGATGCCATCATCAGCACAGGTCCGCCCCACTCCATGCACTTGATTGCCATGAAGTTGAAGGAAGAATTGGGCATCCCTTGGATTGCCGACTTCCGCGACCCTTGGACCGAAATCGACTATTATGACGACTTGCACCTCACCCGTTGGGCCGACCGCAAGCACCACCGATTGGAGCGCGAAGTGCTGACCAAGGCCGACAAGGTGGTCACAATAGGTTGGGAGTGCGCAAAAAGTCTAGGCAGATTGGGCAACCGCAACGTCCGAGTCATTCCCAACGGCTTCGACTGGGATGCGAATGTTGCGCCGTCAGAATCGCCTATCTTATCGGAATTCACATTGGCTCATGTTGGGATTATCGGAGCCAATCGCAATGAGCATCAGTTTTGGGCAGCTTTATGTGAGTTGAAAGCAGCCTATCCAGAATTCTCGAAAAAACTGAGAATCAAACTAATCGGTCAGGTGGATCAATCTGTTCTTAAATCCATAAACGAGAACCATCTTAAAGAGAACACAGAATTGATTCCTTATGTCCCTCACAACCAAATCCAACAGGTTCAAGCCTCTTCTCAGGTCTTGCTACTGTTCATCAACCACACACCTAACGCAAAAGGCATACTGACCGGGAAAATTTTCGAGTATCTTGCCTCTGGCCGTCCCATTCTTTGCATCGGTCCCGAAGACGGCGACGCGGCGCATATCCTGAAGGAAACCCATGCCGGACAAACCGTCAATTTCGAGGACAAGGAGAAAATGAAGGAAGTCATTAAAGACCTATACCAGAAGTATTTGGATGACGGCTTGCCCACCAACACAAACAAGGAAATCGAGAAATATTCGCGGAGAGCTTTGGCGGGGGAATATGCGAAAATCTTAAACAAGATTTAACGATGAAAGCAATAAAAGTCTGCCACTTGGCCTGCCACCACAAGATGAACGACATGCGCATTTTCGAAAAAGAGTGTAAGTCGCTGGCGAAAGGTGGTTTTGATGTCACGCTGATTGGTTTTGGAGAAACCGCCAAAACCGAAACCATTGACGGTGTGCATTGCATCAGTTTGTATTGCCCGATTAAAAACAATCTTGAACTTTTGAGAAAGCGTAACAAATTGATTTACAATGCCGCTTTGGAGGTTGATGCCACTTTATACCATATCCACGAGCCTGAGCTGCTCCCTGTGGGAATGAAATTGAAACGGAAAGGTAAAATTGTCATTTTCGACAGCCATGAGTTCTACGGATGGCAATTGCGCGACAACATCCACAAAATAAAGATTGTGAAAGTGTCTCCTACTTTCATGAGAATCCTTGGAAAACTGTATATGCATTACGAAGCACGCATTTGCAAACGCATTGACGCGGTGATTCAAGTTTGCACTATGAACGGCGTGGATTACTTCGCAAAAAGATGCAAAAAATCATTGTTTATCAGAAACTTGCCAAACTCAACCGATTATAGGAGGAAAACTCTCGTCGATTTCTCAGATGGCATTTCAATAGCCATGATTGGCGGCATTACCAAAGAACGGGGCGTAACACAATTAGTCGAAGCAGCCTATCAAACTGGGGCAAGGCTTTCATTAGCAGGGGTTTTTATTCCAAAAACCTATAGAAATGAATTGGAGCAAAAACCAGAATACCAATGTGTTGACTACAAAGGATTTCTCAACAAGGAGGGTATGGTCGCCCTACTGGAACAGGCCAACATTGGGGCTTCCACTTTGCTGAACATAGGCCAATACGACAAAATCGACACCTTCCCCACCAAGGTTTACGATTATATGGCTATGGAATTGCCCGTCATTATATCCAACACGGAATTTGCGCAAAAAATGAATGAAAAATACCATTTCGCCATTTGCGTAAATCCAGAATGCCCCGACGAAATCAGCGAGGCTATCAATTGGATCAAAACGCATCCCGACCAGGCTATTGAAATGGGAAAAAACGGTCGCACGGCCATCGAGGAGGATTTTAATTGGGAAAAGGAAAGCGAGAAACTGGTGAAATTTTATAAGATGTTGCTTTCTGGAACTAGCGCTTTATAATCCTGTCGATCAAATCATTCACCGACTGCGAAACCTTCAATTTGTATAACGCCACCATTCCCAAGGCAAGGAACAGGGTTGATTTCAGGGCTGCATTGATGGCCAAGCCAAAAATGGGATTCTCGAAAAAGTTGGCGAACAATGGTGTTAATACGCACGTCCACAGCCAATTGAGCGCAAACAAAGCCAACACAATCGCCGCCACGGGGATTAGTTTCTTCGACAGCGGCATCACGCCGATTTTCCACTTGATGAAGGCCAAAAGCAAGACGAAATACACCAAATAGGACCCAACATTGGCCAAGGCACCGCCTGTGATGTCCCATCTTGGCACTAACCAACTGTTCAGTACGATGGACATCGCAGCCAGCAAAATGGTGAAAACCAGCGAATAATAGTAATACTTTGAATAACTCAACGCTGTGGTTATCACGCCGAGCGTGGAATAGATGAGGCGGCTCAACGAAAGGATGAGTACCGCCCATTTGCCCAAACGGTAAATGTCGCCATTGGGCAACAAGTCAAAGAGGAAATCTATGTTAATCCACACGACGAAAAACACGAAACTGCCCGCAATGAACTGATGCAGAGCCACATTTTTGCACAAAGCATCAGCCGTTTTGATGTCCTGTTTGGCCATCGCATCGGAAATATGGGGTCTCGAAATCGCGCCCAACGAGCGGTAAGGCATCTCGACGACCGCCGCAATGTCGGTGGCAATGGTGAACACGCCCGCCAAATGGAAGCCCGTCTTGCCCGCCACGAAGAATTTGCTCAACATCGGAATCACGTTGCCCGCCAAGGCCGCCGTAATCATAAACAAGGTGTAGAACAGGAAATCGCGCCTCAGTTGCGGCTTGATGTAGTCCCACTCAATCTTGAACGAAACCCGTTTCAGCGTGAGCAGATAGACAATATTAATTAAGGTGGCAAATCCGTAAAGGATACAAAACGAGATGATAACACCATCAAAATCAATGATTTTGTAGAAATAAAGCAGATAAATTGCCAAAGTTCCCACGCGCAACCCGACCTCGCGGATGAACTTGGGCAGCACAATGCGGAGCAACAGGTTGCTATTCGTCTCAAAAACAGAGATATAAAGCATAAAAAACGCCAGCGGAATGACGAAATTCACATATTTTGCGAACAAATCTGCACCCACTTCGGAATCTTTCGTAAAGAAATTGACTATCGTGCCCTTAAAAAGGAAAAACGCCAGCAAAAAAAACGTGAAACCAATCAGCGGAACAATCAAAGTCCAACCGAAAAAGCCGTGGTCACGATGCTCTTCGTCCTTGAAGAAAGGATAGTAGCGCATGGCAGACGAGTTGGTGCCCAACTGGGCCAAACCGCCAAACAACAAGGAGCATTGCAACAAAATGTCGATGAGGCCAATTTGCTCAGGCTGAAGGGCTTTCGTCTGCACGAAGAAAGTCGTGACGATGCCCACGGCCACCCCGAAATAGGTGGCTATGGTGCCTTTGATGCTCTGTCTCGCTACGATGCCCATTTCATTTCTCCTCCGTATCAAGATATTGCTGGTCGGCGCTACGGCGTTCAGCCTCGGCAAAATCTTGGTAAGCCTTGATAATCAATTCATAATCCTTGTTTTTCTCCATCAAATCGTCAATCAAAGCCTGCTCCTCCTTGATGGTTTTGCGCAAAGCATCAATCCGCTCCTGCCGAAAGCCGATGGCGCTTTGGTAATTAGCGATGTGCTTTCTCAGGTCGTCAATGACTATTTGCTTGCGGCGGCTCTTTTCCTCTTTCGTCGACAGCTTCATTTGGCGGCGGCGTATGCCTGAGTTCAGGTCGTTGCCAGCAAGAATCAGGATGGATACGACCCAAATCCAGAGCATCAAGATGATAAGCGTTCCGATGGAGCCATACAGCACGTTATAGCGCGAAAAATTGGAAATATAAGTGTTGAAGCCCACCGTGCCGAGGACGAAAAGCGTGGTGGCCAAAATCGTTCCGGGGCTGAAAACCACAAAGTTGCGATAACGTTTCTCTCCATTCGGACCAAGGCGTTTCTTTTCCACCCGATAATGCTCGTCGAACTTGACATTGCCGAAATAATAGAGCAACGAAATGCCCACACTTAGGGCAAAAATGCCAATCACCCAACGCAATACCATAAACAAGAAGAAGGTAAACGAACCTCCTTCGATGATTTCGTTTGTGACCAAATATTTCAGAGCCGTGCCGCCCAAAGCAATCAGCAAAACCGAAACCACCAGCAAAGCCCCGATGATGATGAGCATAATGATGGCAAACAGCCGCTGAATCACCCAGCCTTTCAGCCCCAAGCCCTTGAAAGTGAGGTAGTCGGCATAAACGTTGCGAAAGCCGTTGAACACTGCCACGATGCCGCTTGAGCCGAACACCAAGCACAAAACGATGCTGATGGAAAGCAAGCCATCGTGGGGACGGTTCATGATGCCATCGATGGTGTCTTTCACATAATCCATTGTCCCTGAAGGGATAAGGAAATCGTCCAAGGCCAACATCACCCTTTCGTAAAGGTTTGGGATGGGGATGTAAGGTATCAGCGTGAAGAAAAAGAGAATCAGCGGAAAGAGCGCGACAAAGAAATTGAACGCAACGCCGGCGGCGCGGTCGACGGTGCGGCCTTTGGTGAACAGCTTGAAGAAGTCGATGAGCACGTCCATCAGCGGCAACTTCGTGCCAGGGAAACGCACTTTCCGCAAGAAGTTGTCGTCGCGGTTGTACCACTCCTTCACCGCAAGCGTCTTGGCTTGCAGCCAGATTGCCATTTTTCCGTCTTTTTTTTCTTTGTTGGGCATAAACCGAATTTTACGGCGCAAAAATACGGGTTTTGTTGTAATGAGCCGATAAAAATCCTATTTTTGCGGCATTATGACTAACGAAAGCAACACCATCTCCCACGAGGGCATCGTCACGAAAATCACGGATGACGAACTGGAAATCAAGATATTGGCGCAAAGCGCGTGTGCGGCTTGCCACGCCAAAAGCGCCTGCGGCATGGGCGAACAGGCAGAGAAAATCCTCACCGTGCCGCGACCCAAAGGTCAGGACTTCGCGCTGAACCAAAAAGTGAACGTGAAAATGGCCATTGGGCAGGGCAACAAGGCGGCGGTTTTGGCCTATCTCATCCCGATTCTTCTGCTTTTGGCCATACTTTTCGTATGCCTCGGCCTTGGGCTGAACGAAGGCCTTTCGGCACTCATCGCCATCGTCGCGCTGATACCTTATTATATTATACTCTATCTGAAGCGAGAAAAATTAAAGAAACAGTTTTTGTATATTATTGAATAATAACTAATTACTATGATTTTTAAGATTTTATACAATTCATATAATACAAAATGCATAATTTTGTAATGCAATTTGAATAATTTTCGTATCTTTGCCGCAAAATCAGCGCATTATGATTACGAATCCATTCATCATCAACGGCGATATTCCTTCGGAATATTTTTGCGACAGGAAAGAGGAGAGCAAAAAGCTCATCCAAATGCTCACCAATGGCGAAAACGTTTGCCTCATGTCGCCACGACGCATGGGCAAGTCGAAACTCATCCAATTCTGCTACGACCAAGAGCCGCTTTGCTCCGACTATTACTGCTTTTACATCGACATTTTCCATACCACAAGCCTTAGGGAATTCACCTATACTTTTGGTCGTCAAGTGTTTAGCACACTAAAGAGCAAAAGCCAGAAAATGGCACTTTGGTTTGTGCAGGCATTGAAATCTCTCAGTGCCGACTTCGGTTTCGACCCTTCGACGGGGATGCCCAAATTCAGCCTTTCGCTCGGCGATGTCCACAACCCAGAGTTCACGCTTGAGGAAATCTTCAAGGCCTTGGAGCAGGCCGACAAGCCTTGCATCGTTTGTTTCGACGAGTTCCAGCAAATCGCCAACTATCCCGAAAAGAACATTGAAGCCCTGCTGCGCGGCCATATCCAACATCTCGGCAACGCCAATTTCATCTTCTCGGGCAGTTCGCGACACCTGATCACGCAGATGTTCTACTCATACGCTCGACCTTTCTACAACAGTACAACATCCTTCACTCTCGATGCCATCGGCCTTGAAGAGTACACCAAATTCGCAACCTATTGGTTCAACCGTTTCTCAAAACAGATTGACCCTCAACTTATTGCGCAAATCTATCAAGTTATGGAGCGCAACACCTATTATATACATAAGACGCTGCACGAACTTTTCGAGAACACCCTTGAAGGCGAGACTTGCGACACCAACTTGCTGCCCCGCATCATCGATGGTATGATTGAAGAACAAAGCAATGGTTACAGACAAATGCTTTCACTCATCCCCGACCGCCAAAAGGAGGTTCTGTTCGCCATCGCCGATGCGGGCAAGGCCGAGAAAATCATGGGAACTCAGTTCATCCGGCGCTACAGCCTGCCTTCCGCAAGCGCCGTGCAATCGTCGGTCAGGAAACTGATGGAAACCGATTATGTCACCTTCTTCGAGGGCGTTTATTCCATTCCTGATGTGTTGTTCAGGATGTATTTGAAGCGGATTGGAGGAAAGGAATAGGCACTTTCCTTCAAAATTCCAAAAAATTCCTTTGCCAAAAAAACGATATTCCGTATTTTTGCGGGTTCAAATCGAAAACAAACTCAAAATCCATTCATTAAATGAGTAACACTTTATTTATTTCTCTTGCGGTTCTCGGAATCTTGGGCGGTGTGCTTGCCGTGGTTCTGTACTTCGTGGCACAGAAGTTCAAGGTCGAGGAGAACCCGCTGATTGACGAAGCGGAGGCTTGTTTGCCCGGCGCCAACTGCGGCGGCTGCGGCTTCGCGGGCTGCCGAGCCTTGGCCGAGGCCTGCGTGAAGCAAGCCGCCGAAAAAGGCAACATCGACGGACTGGCTTGCCCCGGCACCGACATGGGCAAGGTGGCCGCCGTCCTCGGACTGACCGCCGCTGCCTTCGAACCTAAGATTGCGGTGGTGCGTTGCAACGGCAGTTGCCAAAACTCACCCTCCAAGGTGCATTACGAAGGCGCCGACATTTGCGCTTTCGCCAATACTTTGTATGCTGGCGAAGGCGGCTGCTCCAAAGGCTGCCTCGGCCTCGGCGACTGCGTGAAGAAGTGCAACTTTGATGCAATCCACATCGACAAGGAAACGGGCCTGCCCGTCGTCGACCCCGACAAGTGCGTGGGCTGCGGCGTATGCGCCAAGAATTGTCCGCGTGGAATCATCGAAGTGCGCCCGCGTGGCAAAAAAGACCGCCGCGTGTTTGTGTGCTGCGTCAACACCGACAAAGGTGCCTTGGTCGTCAAGAACTGCTCGGTGGGCTGCATTGGCTGCCAGAAGTGCCTGAAAGAGTGCCCCTTCGAGGCCATCGAAATGCGCGGCAACTTGGCCTACATCGACCCGGCCAAGTGCAAGGCTTGTGGCAAGTGTGTTGAGGTCTGTCCAAGAGGCAGCATCCACGCCATCAACTTCCCGCCTCGCAAGCCGAAGACCGAAGACCCGAAGGTTTTGCAAGGCGCAGAACCCGTCGTGAAGCCGCAGCCGAAACCCGAACCGGTTGAGGTAAAAACTGAAGTCAAACCCGAAAACACCGTCAAAGCATGAACCCGATAAAGACTTTCCAAAAAGGCGGCGTGCATCCCGAAGAGAACAAACTCTCGGCTCACCTGCCCATACAAGACTTCCCGATGCCCAAGCAAATCATCGTCCCGCTCGGACAATGCCTTGGCGCACCGGCTGAATGCATCGTCAAGAAAGGCGACCGCGTTTTGACGGGACAACTCATCGGCACGGCCAAGGGCTTTGTTTCGGCCAACGTCCACTCGCCTGCCACGGGCATTGTCGCCAAAGTCGATGTTGTGATGGACCACACGGGATATTACAAACCCGCCGTCTTCATCGACCGCGAAGACCAAGACGAATGGATCGAGGGCTACATTGACACCGATGAACTGATTACCGACATCAAATTGGATTCCAAGCAAATCATCGACAAGGTGAAAGAATGTGGCATCGTCGGCATGGGCGGCGCCACCTTCCCCACCCACGTCAAACTGATGGTTCCCGAAGGCAAGAAAGCCGAATACATTATTATTAATGCCGCCGAATGTGAGCCTTACCTCACCTGCGACTTTCGCCTACTGTTGGAGAAAACGCAAGAATTCCTCGTCGGCGTGAAAATCCTGATGAAGGCCGTCAACACCGACAAGGGCATCATCGGCATCGAGGAAAACAAGATGGAAGCCATCGAGTTGCTCGACAAGACCATCAACGAGCACCGCGACCTTTACAAAGGCATCGAGGTGCAACCCTTGAAGACCAAATATCCGCAAGGCGGTGAAAAGCAATTGATTAAGGCCGTTACAGGGCGTGAAGTGCCGTCGGGCAAACTGCCCATCGAGACGGGTTGCGTCGTGGTCAATGTGGCATCGACCTACGCCATTTACGAGGCCGTGCAAAAGAACAAGCCCTTGATTGAGCGCATCGTCACCGTGACGGGCAAGTCGGTCAAGAAGCCAGGCAACTTCCGTGTGCGTTTCGGCACGCCCGCCGACCTCCTCATCGAGGCCGCTGGCGGTCTGCCCGAAGGCATCACCGACGTCATCAACGGCGGCCCGATGATGGGCAAGTCGGTGTCGGTCACCAACTTCCCGTGCATCAAAGGCACTTCCGGCATCCTCCTGATGACCTTGAACGAGGCCCAAGACCGTCGCCAGACCAACTGCATCCGTTGCGGTCGTTGCGCGATGGCCTGCCCGATGGGCTTGCAACCGTTCCTGCTCCACAAGTTGGCCAAGCAGAACAATTTCGACGAGACGGAAACGAACCACATCATGGACTGCATCGAATGTGGCTCGTGCGAGTTCACCTGTCCCGCCAACATCCCGCTGCTCGACTACATCCGCTACGGCAAGGCCAAGACGGGTGCCATCATCCGTGCAAGAAACCAAAAATGAATTTTAAATTTTAAATCTTAAATTTGAAATTATGAACAAATACACAATATCAGGTTCGCCGCATGTACACTCGACGGAAAACACGCAGAAAATCATGTATCGCGTGATTCTCGCCTTGGTTCCCGCCTTGCTTGTGGCTTTGTACTATTTCGGCTGGTATGCGCTCAGGCTGACCATCGTTTCGATAGCCGCCTGCATGCTGACCGAATGGCTCATCCAGAAATTCCTCATCAAGGGGCCTTTGACCATCAATGACGGCTCAGCCGCGCTGACGGGTTTGCTCCTTGCCTTCAACGTGCCCGCCAACCTTCCCATCTGGATGGCCATCGTGGGCAGCATCGTCGCCATCGGCGTGGGCAAGATGGCCTTCGGCGGCTTGGGCAAAAACCCCTTCAATCCCGCCTTGGTAGGCCGTGTGTTCATGCTCGTGTCGTTCCCGACCGCCATGACCACTTGGCCGCAAGCCCAGCCCATCTTCGAGAAAGGCTTTTTCGCCGACGCCGTCACGGGTCCCACCCCGCTCGGCATATTGAAGGAATCCGGCGTGGGTTCGTTGGCTGAGACAGGCGACATGCAGTTCCTTGACATGGTTCTCGGCAACCGTGGCGGCGCCTTTGGCGAGGTTTGCGCCATCGCCCTGCTGCTTGGTGCGATTTACCTTTTAGCCCGCCGCGTCATCGAATTCGTGACACCTTTGACCATCCTGCTCACGGTGTTCATTTTCACGGGAATTTGCCACCTCATCAGCCCGGCCAACTTCATCGCGCCGTGGTATCATCTCGTCTATGGCGGCCTCATCCTCGGTGCCTTCTTCATGGCCACCGACATGGTGACTTCGCCGATGACCATTCGAGGCAAAATCCTGTTCGGCTTCGGCATCGGTGTGATTACGGTGGTGATTCGTCTTTGGGGTGCCTATCCCGAAGGCGTTTCGTTTGCCATCCTCATCATGAACGCCTTCACGCCGCTCATCAACAAGGCTTTCAAGCCCTACGTTTTCGGTGTCGTCAAACCCTCTAAAAACTGATCGCCATGGCAAAGAAACCATCCACTCTGATTAATATGCTCGTCGCCCTGCTCGTCATCACGGCGGTTTCGGGCGGCTTGCTCGGCCTTGTTTATGGCATGACAAAAGACGCCATCGCCGAGGTCGACTTGAAGAAAAACCAAGCCGCCATTGAGGCAGTGCTCCAATGCGACACACCCATCGACCATCTCCAAGAGGCCACCATCGACGAGTTGCCCTGCAACCTCGCCTACGATGCCCAAGGCAACCTCATTGGCGCAGCCGTGAAGACCTATTCCAATGCAGGCTTCAATGGCCGCATCGAACTGATGGTCGGCCTGCTTGCCGACGGCACCATCAACGCCGTGTCGGTGCTCTCGCAGAGCGAAACGCCCGGCTTGGGCGCCAATATGGTGAACCCGAAATTCAAAGACCAATTCAACGGCAAAAACCCAGCCTCGTATAACCTGACCGTCACCAAAGACGGCGGCGACGTCGACGCCATCACGGCGGCCACCATCAGCTCACGCGCCTTCAGCGGCGCCGTGCGCTTGGCTTGCGACAGCTTCGAGGCCCACAAGAGAGAATTCATGAAAGGAGGAAACGCACAATGAGTAACAACCTGAAAACCTTCACCAAGGGCCTCATCAAGGAGAACCCCATCTTGGTATTGCTGTTGGGCTGCTGCCCGACTTTGGCCACCACCACCAGCGCCATCAACGGCATGTCGATGGGCTTGGCCACCACTTTCGTCCTCATCATGTCGAATTTGGTGATTTCGCTGCTCAAGAACTTCATCCCCGACAAGGTTCGCATCCCCTGCTTCATCGTGGTCATCGCCTCGTTTGTGACCATCGTCCAATTGGTGATGCAGGCCTACGTTCCTGACATCTATGAGACCTTGGGCCTGTTCATCCCGCTCATCGTGGTGAACTGCATCGTTCTCGGTCGCGCCGAGGCCTTTGCCTCGAAGAACCCCGTGTGGCCTTCCATTCTCGACGGCGCGGGTATGGGCTTGGGCTTCACCTTGGCCCTGACCATTTTGGGCTGCATCCGCGAACTCCTTGGAAGCGGCTCCATGTTCGGTTTCCGCATCCTGCCCGAAACGGCCAACATCCTGCTCTTCATCCTGCCTCCGGGCGCGTTCATCTGCCTCGGATTCCTCATCGCCATCGTCAACCAATTCAAGAAAGAAAACCACTAAGCCATGAAATACCTTATCATCATACTTTCGACCATCTTGGTCAACAATGTGATCTTCAGCCAGTTCTTAGGCATTTGCCCCTTTTTGGGCACATCCAAGAAGACTTCCACGGCCTTGGGCATGGGCGCCGCCGTCATCTTCGTGCTGACCTTGGCCACCCTCGTCACATGGCTTGTGAACCAGTACATCCTGATTCCGTTGGGCTTGGACAAGTTCATGCAAACCATCGCCTTCATCCTCATCATCGCCGCCTTGGTGCAGATGGTGGAAATCATCCTGAAGAAAATCAGCCCGTCGCTGTATACGGCCTTGGGCGTGTTTTTGCCGCTGATTACGACCAACTGCGCCGTTTTGGGCGTGGCCTTGACCGTGGTCACCAAGGAGTTCAACTATGGCGGCGTGGCCCACATGCTGAGCCTTGGCGAGTCAGTGGTGTATGCCGTCGGCATCGCCTTGGGTTTTGCGTTGGCTTTGGTCATCTTCGCCGGCATCCGCGAGCACATCGAGCTGATGGAAGCCCCGAAGGGCATGAAAGGCACGCCCATCGCCCTCATCACCGCCGGCATCTTAGCCATGGCGTTCATGGGATTCACGGGTGTTGTTTAATCCCCCCTACCCCCCTTTAAAAAGGGGGAAGGTGCCGTCCCTACGGATAAGAAGGGATTGGCGTGGCGGATGGGCAGGGACTTACGTCGCCTGCTTACTGATATGCCGTCCCTACGGGACTGGCCTGAACCGAAAAGAGTTGCCCTTGGGCGACTCTTTTTTTGCATTGTTTGTGGTTCTCCCTTTTTTTCCGTACTTTTGCAAGCATGAAACGGCATTATCTCATAGCATCGTTTTTGCTGCTGGCCTTGGCTGCCTGCCACCGGCCGCTGAGGGTCGTTGAGCCTGCCGAAACGCCATCGCCCGAATTGTCGTCCATCGACAGCCTGATGTGGACGCAACCCGACAGCGCCTTGATGCGCCTTCTGCCCTATTTCGACACCTGTAGAGACGTTTCGGGAAACGTCTCTACGGCGGAAACACACGACGGCCATTACGCCAACCTGCTTTTGGCCGAATTGCTCTACAAGAACGACTACGCCCAAACCAACCGACCCGCCTTGCGGCAGGCGGTGGCGTATTTCGATTCGTTGGTGCAGGCGGCGGGCAAGCGCGATGCCTCCGCCAAAACCGTAGCGTTTTTGGATGCCCGCGCCCATTACATCCACGGGGTGGGCTACTACGAAAACGACAGTGCCGTGCCCGCCTGCCGCGAATACCTGAAGGCATTGGAAATCATAGAAGGGCGGTTTGAGGAGAAGGAAATGGTGGGGAAAAAGGCGAAGTTTATGGCGTTGACTTATACGCATGTAGAAGGTTTGTTTTCCGACTATTATCTTCATGAGCAGGCTCTCTATTTTGGGAAAATGGCATTGAAGTATTACCGAAAATACGATGCAACACCTTGGCATATAGCATGGATTTTGGAAGAGATGGGGGCTCATTACGACATGATGGATAATTATGACAGCGCAGGTTTTTATTACCACAAAAGTCTAATGGTTTTGCCCGATACCAACAACTTGACATTCAGGGATATTGCCACGCATATTGCTTTTCTTTCCTATAAAACGGGGAAATCCCCTATGACTTCGTTGAATCGTTTGCGGCAACTATCTGAGCAATCAGTAACCAAAAAAGAGTTGTTATCTCGGTATGCGATAGTAGGTGAAATCTATTATCACGAAAAAAAATTTGATTCGGCATGGGTTTATTTGAACAGAGTGTTTCAGGAATGCGAAAGCATCAATTCCAAGAAACAAGCCGCTGAATGGTTGATGGAAATCTGTAAGATACAAGACAAACTTACAAAAGTTTTTGAATATGCTGATTTTTTGGTGCCGTTTGCCAATTTGAATGAAAATCATAGTCATTTGAAATCACAGCTTACAGAGCATTGCAATGAATATGAACAGAAAAGGTTGGAAATTATACATCAAAAAAGTATAGAGAAAAACCATAAAAAAGTAAATAGGGCGATAGGGTTGCTGTTTGGTATTATTATAGTTGTGACCATCCTTTATCTTGTGAACAATAAACGCCACCAAAGTCTTGTGATTAGACACAAAGATACAGAAAAACTGTTGGAAGCCGAAAGGCACTCTCACAAAATGCAACAAGCCGCCCTCGCGGGACGATTGAAACGGAGCAACTCTGCCCTCAAAGTGCTTAAAACAACACAAGAAGTCACCGTGCCAAAGGACCTACAGCAGCAAAAACCTGTTGGAAACTATGCCGATGAAGCCATTTGTCGGCATATTCTAATGGTATGCAACAACAAGCATAATCCCATCAAATCCACCGTGCCCGTTTCCGCATATACCAACATCGCCCTTGACGATGCGCAAAAGGCGCAGTTGAAACAAGCTGCCACAAGATACTATGGTGAACTATTTGAAAAACTGAAAGAACAGCATCCTGAATTGAAGGATAAAGACCTTCTCTATTGTTACTTGTGTCTGCTTGGGTTGGATAACGTACAGATAGCCGTTTTGCTTCAACATTCATCCAGCACCATTTGGGAACGAGAGAAACGTTTGCAAAAGATTTTTGGCTCCAACGACAAAATCGCCATCCTCTTGCATGGCATTATGACGAATTGAAAATCAAGTTCTTATAGGAAAATCCGAAAAATCCGAATTCGGAAATTCTTGACAAATGTGTTTTTCGACATGTACATTTGCAACGAACTTTAAAATGTAAAAGTTATGCGAAACACATCATTCAAACAATTCGTTCTGCTTTTCGGCATGATGGTGTCAGCGGCATGGTGCATTGCCAATAACACCAATTCTATAGATGGCTATAGCCATATCAATGTAAAAGAGGCAACAGTACAAGGTATGCCCAAAGGCTCCTCCATCCAAGCCTCCATCAGTGGCCACACACTTACGGTAGTCTTCACCGAGAACCTCGGCCAAGTGCTGGTGGAAGTTGCCACCGCCACAGGCAGCCCAGTGGACTGCATCTCCACCCAAACGCCCAATGGCGTGAACATCTACGTACCCCTTGCCGGGGATTACATCGTCACCTTCACCCTGCCCAACGGGGATGAATATTACGGAGAATTTACCATAACAGATTAAAACGGCTTATTGAAACCATTTATTTTTAACCCTTAAAAAACTTACAACGATGAAAAACAACAAAATTCACTTCGCGTCTTTAGCTATGGCAATTGTAGCCATAGCAATTATGGTAGTGTCCTGTAAAAAAGAGACAACAAATGAACCATCTAACGACAAAAACCCTACAGTTCAATCCTTCAATCCCAACAAAATTGAAGATATGGATGCCTATTTGAAAGATTTCAAGCAGAAAATACAAACGGCAGTCAAAGGTAATGATGAAACGCTCTCTCTCGAAGATGCCGCTTGGCATCTATCAAGTCTGGCGAACTATGATTTTGGCCATGTCAACGTAGACTATTCTGACATCCGAATTGACACGATATATGGTCATTTGGAAGTCAACCAAGGAACAGTCTCTCTGTCGCAGCTAAGCGCAGCCTATGCCACAATCTCCGAAGATATTGATACATTCTACCAAAGTCTTGACAATGCCAACAAACATTTTCGTTTTATTGACATAACTGTTGCCACTGACGGAGAAATGACCATCAGACTAATCACCACATATACAGTTTTGGATCATGTTTGGTATTATGATGACGTTTTCGAAGCCGATTCCATCTGCGATGTGTTACTTAGCGAGGACTCAATTTACACGTGGAACACTACCGCTGTTAGCGAACTCAATCGCATTCTTAACTTAATTGAGCATCATAACATATCAAGTGTTCCGTCAGCACACGTATACTATACCAAAACAAGGGATGTCGAATTCAAATTCTATCAATGGGAGGATCCATACGGTTCTCCATTTGCATTGAATTCGAGGCTTTATTCTTGGGGTAACCCTTATCACGATTTGTCCGTTGACCAGATGTGTTATTGTATTGATTCTTATGCTGGTTTAGGTTACCAATATATGATAGATTATCCATTGGTGAACAATGAACACCCTGCGTGTTGGTTGGTGACTTCAGGCAACGGTTATTTCCAGTATCATTGGTGGAGCTATTATCATAATCTCACAGTGACGTATGCGCAATACAATATTGGATCGGGAAACTCTACCCAAGACTAAAAATCACCAATAACAATCCAAAACCTCCATGTCATGAGAAACAAGACGATTATCTTACTGTTTTTTGGCTTGCTCTATTCGGCATCCGTGCAAGCCCAGTCAATGGACAGCATTCCGCATCACTCTTTCGGCCCTTACGCCTATGCGTACCCCAAAACCATCATGCAAATGGCCGACAGCAGCGTCGTCGGAGGGTTTCACCTGCTGAACTTCACAAGCGACTACTATATGTATTCGGAAGGATATTTGATGCAGAAACTAACGCGACACGGCGCCCGGATTACCGACACCACATTCATCAACTACAAGCACTTCCCGTCGCATTTCACCGGCAAGTACCCTTTCGGGCAGGGGAACGTCCATGCCGAATTGGGTGACTTCGTGGACGGGCAAAGCATCCTCCGCATCCAGCATTTCGACGACCAACTGCATTTCGACGACACATTAGCCGAAGTAGCCCTATGCGAAAAGCCCGTAAAAGGAGCCGAGCCCTGCATGCTGCTCGACGAGGAAGGTGACCTCGTGCTCGCCTTCTATGATTTTGAATACGACGCAACCCACCCCGAAACCGTGCATTTGGCGCAAGTCGGGCTGGATGGGACGATAAAGCTCCATGAGACCTACCCATTCGAACAAATCCAATTCGGTCTGCCTTTGATTGGCCCCAAGGTTTTTGGCACTTCGCCATTGCGTTACGCCTGTTGGGGGGTGAACACTAATGGCCAGATACAGTGCCTTGACTGCTATGTGCTGGATTCGTTGCTCCATCTCACAGCAACCTATTCGATATATGGCCAAATCTCCAATGCACCGCAGTTGCCTTATCAAACGTATGCCCTCCAATTCTCGAGGAACGCACAAGTGTTGGGAGAGGAAAGCGGCACGATATTGGTAGGGGCGGCCTACGACAACAGTGCGTCTATACAAGGAGGGTCGGGGATGATGCTCGTCAGGTTCGACAGCGAGGGCAACAAGTTGAAGCATGTCGTTTTCCCGTCGCCCGGGTCGTCATCTTCCCCCTACGAATGGCCCATTGGGCTGGAGTGGAGCTTGGACGGCAATTTGTATTTCAGCTATACGACATCGTCAAGCGACGACGGCACGATATGCGTGATGAAGCTGGACCGCGACATGAATGTCATCTGGCAGCGTTGCTGCCTTGCATCGGGTTGGGGCAAGGAACTTGCATTTATGAAAGTGCTCGACGACAATGGGGTGGCCATCATGGGAAACGTGTACAACGGCACGGAGGCGTTTTACCTCATCCTGAACGACGACGGCCACGAGCGTGTTCACGAGCAAGCCTGCAACTTCCGCCCCTACGCCTGCTACCCCAACCCGGCCCACGACGCGCTCCACCTGCAATACTCGCCCGACGTGCAGCCCACCCAAATCGAACTCTACGACCTGCAAGGCCGCCTTGTGCGCACACAAAACGACCATCTCGAAAGCCTCAACTTGCAAGGCTTGGCCGCAGGGCAATATGTGATGAAGGTCACGATGGAAGGCGGCGACACATTTACGGACAAGGTGGTGAAGGAATAAACACCATAAAAAAACCTCCAAAACTTACAACAATGAAAAACAACAAAATTAACTTTACATCTTTGGTTATGGCAATTGTGGCCATAGCAGTTATGGTAGTGTCCTGCAAAAAGGAAAACGGAAACACTTTAAACCCAAAAGCCCAGGACAACACACTGGCTTTTGATTACCGACAGATTGAAGATAAGGTAGCTTATTTTACTGACTTCAAAAAGAGAATAAAAGAAAGTAAGGATAACGAATCCTTCAATCTCAACGATGCGGCTTGGCACCTTGCTTGTTTGGCCAATATGGATTTCTGTAACATCAACGTAAAACACAATGACTTCCTGTTTGACACGATTGATATGATAGTAGAAATTGTGGATGGTTCTATGCAGCTGAATGGCCTTGGAGCTGCTTATGAGCAAATGCGGACCAAAATCCATCAATTCAAGAATGAGTTCAAACATCGCGACCAAAACCTGTATTTTATTAATGTGTCCGTCGGCGATGATGGCAATGCAAAGATTGCCTTGATGACATCGTTCACTTCTGTTGCAAAGGACTTGATAGATCACACTTGGTATGTCGATGATGAGTGGGATGCCCAATATAACTGTGACGAGTATTTCAGTGGAGATTCGGTCTATGTTTGGAATAGTCTTGCTGCAAGCGAATTGCAACGAGTTCTCAATCTTTTCGAAAACCATTCAAATGAATCAGTAACAATTTTCGTGCCTACTCGAAACCACACTTTTGATTATACCAACACCTACGATCAGTATGGTACCCCGAATTATTATCTTAACAACTCAAGGGTCTTTGCCAAGAGTTTTGGTAATTTCAATACGAGTTACAATCTTGGACTTATGGAAATGTGCTATTGCCTTGATTCATATCTTGGTTTGGGCTACGACTACATCAGCGATCATCTGTACGTCCGCGAACATCCAGTCTCTTGGACGGTTAATTCTGCAATTACCATTCTTAACAACACGAAGTATAACTATCATCAATTGCACGTACAATACGGCCAAATCACCTCAATAACTCCTCCTTCACCTTATGACAAATAAGCAACACCATAAAAAGACTACTTGTTTAAGAAAACTATAGATTGTTTTTATAACTATGCAGCAAACAAAAACACCCATACCATGAAAAAGCATCTGTTACTGTTCGTCATAGCATTCATTACATCGGCTGCCATAGCCCAGGACAACAACTTGTATTCGTTTATGTTTCATAAACAAGGCACAGAATATTTCTATAATCTCCACAATGTGATGCAACAGCGCGACGGGGATTTAGCCGTATACATATACGTTTTAGAGAATTATGGAGACCCTTATATGGGCTCCCCGTTTGGAAACATGTTCTGCAAAATCTCCCCAGCCACTCTCACTATTACCGATTCTGTTTTCATGGAAGACACGACACAACGCACCTTCCTTATGGGACGCGACCCTCGTGGAGAGGGCAACATTAGGGCCAACTTCGAATATCACGAGGACTGCGACAGCTCGTTTTTGCGCATCTCCCATTTCACTGACAGTGACCTCCACTCAAATCCTGAAGAGGATATTGTAACACCCGTATGCGAAGGTTATATTTGGAATGTCCTTTTCTCCACACTGTTCGATTGCAGGGGCGACCTGATTATGAAGTATCACAAGGAGCGACCCGATGGAATCGTAGACGTATACATTGCCCGTTTTGGCCTCGACGGCACACTGAAACACCAGGCCCTGTTGTCTGAAAACGTGATATGGGATGATGGCCCGTTTCGAGTGTTCAAGGAATCACCGTTGCAATACTACCAATGGGAAGAGATAGACACAGAGGATTTGTACGGCAACCTCGGCGTTATAGTGATGGACTCGCTCTTCCACAAAAACACCAAGATTTTCAACAAGATCCTGAGAGAAGAAACGCTCGATTCCTTATCCTTGGTCAAAGCGCGTGAATATCTCGTGTTCCACAACTACGAAACGGAGGTGATTCCCATTGGCGGCGACGACATCTTGGTGGCCGCATCTTACCATATCGACACCAATTTCAATGGTATGACGGCTGAATATGGCGTTGCGGTGGCCAAATACGACGCCCGCACAATGCAACTGAAAGACTATGTCGCCTTCAATGACCATACGGGATATTACAACAGGGGGCAATGCATGGGACTCTGGATGATGACGGACAGCACGGTCTATTTCGCCTATAAAGAGCATCCCGACCCCGAAGAGAGTGTCACCATCGTGAAGATGGACACCGACCTGAACGTAGAATGGAAACGCCTCTGCAAGACAGGCGACATCAATATGAGTCCGCTTTTCTATTTTTTAAATATGTATGAAGACGAGAAAGGCAACGAGAAAGGCATAGTCTGGTCAGGGTATGGCACTAGGACAAGTGACAACAAACCTGGCTTGGTACACTTTTTCCTCAATCATGACGGCACGGTGGGCGTCGGTGAAAACGACGTGGTGGAGGTACGCCCCTACGCCTGCTACCCCAACCCGGCCCACGATGCGCTCCACCTGCAATACTCGCCCGACGTGCAGCCCAAGCAAATCGAGCTCTACGACCTGCAAGGCCGCCTTGTGCGCACACAAAACGACCATCTCGAAAGCCTCAACTTGCAAGGCTTGGCCACAGGGCAATATGTGATGAAGGTCACGATGGAAGGCGGCGACACATTTACGGACAAGGTGGTGAAGGAATGAAGCGAAAAACGGTGCAATCCGTGTCGTTTCATGGCATTATTTGGCTTTTGGGTGGATTTTTTTCCACAAAAAAGCCATTTTTTGTTGGTTTTCAAGAAAAAAACACTACTTTTGGCGGTTAAAATTTCAGAAATCATTTTGTGACATGAGAAAATACTTCAAAACCATTCTGGCAGCCTTGCTGTTTGCCGCGCTGCCCTTGAGGCAAATCGCCCAACAACCCTATCATCCTTTTGCCGACGACGGCATCACGCTCAACTTCTTCGAAATAGGTAACGTCGACTTCAGGCTTTACCTGCTCTACCATCTCAGCCTCGACGACCGTTTCAGCCTCATTGCCGAGGACGAAAACGGGCTGTTTGTGGTCACCCCAAGCGACGACAGCTTCGGCGTCGGCTTCACCGACGCTTTCGATGCGTTCTATGGCAACGCCCTCGCCGATTTCCAGCTCCTCACGAAACACGAGATTTACGACCTTTTCCCGATGTGGAAAGCCAGCGTTGCGCCTGCGGCCTTCACCTCGATAACGATGGACCTCGCCATCAGCCGCGCCATCACCCTGAACAACCATTGCGTTGATTCCGACCCCTTCTGCACCTCCGACGTCATCACCTTCGACGCGGCCAACACCAGCCAAACCGCCGACCAACTCGAAAGCGACCCCTTCGACGACGGCTGCATCGGCTCTTCCTACAACCCGTCGTGGTATCACATGAGAATCAACACGCCCGGCCAGTTCATCATCCACATGGAAGGCCACGACCCCAACAACTACACCGACAGGGACATCGACTTCTGCATTTGGGGCCCCTACGACGACCCCGTAGCGCCCTGCGTGCTGCAACTGACCACCAACAAAATCATCGACTGCAACTATTCGGCTTCCTATTCGGAAGACATCTTCATGGGCTATCCCGCCGACCAGCACTACCACGACGCCAGCCACGGCACCATCAACTATCACATGCCTGAAACCGGCGAGTATTACATCCTGATGATCACCAACTACTCGCAGCAACCTTGCACGATTTCGTTCACCAAGACCGAGGGTTCGGGGCCCGGCACCACCGACTGCGGCATCCTGCCCGGCATCGCCAACAACGACGGGCCCTATTGCGTAGGCCAAACCATCAATCTGACCATAACCACCCAAGCCGGTGCGACCTACACATGGACCGGCCCCAACGGATTCATGTCGAACCAGCAGAACCCCGTGATTCCCAACTGCACGTTGGAGATGGCAGGCACCTACACCTGCATCACCGCCGTCGACGGCGAAACCACCACAGGCACGACCGACGTGGTGATTTATCCCATGCCCATCGCCGACTTCAGCTACTCCCCGACCTGCGAGGGCGAGACCACACAATTCACCAGCACCTCCACCACCGACCCCGCCGGACAAGACATCGAGAGCTATGTTTGGGACTTCGGCGACGGCGAAACCGCCACCGGAGCAACCGTTTCGCACACCTACGCGGGAGCCGGAAGCTATCAAGTGACCCTCTCAGTGGCCAACGGCTCAGGGCTCTGCTCCGACCTGACGACGCGCACCGTGACCGTCAATGCCATGCCGGTGCCCACCATCATCGCCGACCCGGCCAGTGTGGAATATTCGGGCGTGGCCACCCTCACCGCCGACCCGGGCGTGGAAGGCTCGTTCAGCTACCACTGGGAGCCCGCCAACATGGTGGTCAGCCCCAACAGCCAAACCACACAGACCGTTCCGCTGACTGAGACCCAAGTGTTCACCGTGACCGTCACCAACAACGAAGGCGGCTGCACCAGCTCGACGCAAGGCACCGTGATCATGGCCGGTTCCGACATGACCGCCACGGCCACCGCCGACCAATTCGAGATTTGCGAAGACGGATCGACCACACTGCACGCCCTGCCCATAGCCGGCACGGGGCAATACACCTACAGCTGGTCGCCCGCCAACACCCTGAGCAACCCCAACATACAGAATCCCGTGGCTTCGCCCGAAGTGGGCACCACCACCTACTTTTGCCATGTGAGCGACGGCATCGTCGATGCCGACGTGAGCGTCACCATCACCGTACATCCCAAAGAGGCCACCGAAATCCAACGCACCATTTGCGAAGGCACCTCCTACAACTTCTTCGGACAAATCCTGAACTCCGAAGGCGTTTATCATCACATGCTGCAAACCGTGTACGGCTGCGACAGCCTCATCACGCTTCACCTCGGCATCAACGACCACGACGAATACGGCTTCACCGTAAGCGATGCCGAAAACTGCAACGAATACTTCTGGGATCCCGAAGGCCACGAAATCATCGCCACCGACCACGAAGGATTGGTTTACACCGAGTCGGGCGTTTACCAAAGGACATACAAGAACCAATCGGACTGCGACAGCATCGTCACGATGACCGTCGACTTCGAATACACCCCCACCCCGACGCCCATCTATCCGGCAGACCCCGACGACACCGCTCCCCACTGGGTTGTGACATCGACCGAGTTCCAGATCAACACCTACGACTACTACCTGTGGGACGAAAACCCGAACTGCCATTGGGACACCGTGCTTTGGTCGTGCAACCCCGACGCCAGCTGGGTGCTTGAGCCTTTCGGCGATCGTGGCAAGTCATGCAAGGTGTATGTGCTCAACCATGTGGACGACACCGTCTGGCTCAGGGCGAGGGCCTACAACCGCTGCGCCGAGGAAGGCGTGGAGCAGAAATATTGGCTCGTGTGCTCGTTCTACGGCGTGGACGAAAACCAAACCCAATCCAATTTCACCGTAACACCCAACCCAAACAACGGACAAATGACCTTGGGTTTCGAACACCTCAGCGGCAAACTCGAAATGAAGGTTTACGACATGAAAGGCACACTCATCGACAAGTTTGAGACCTTCAACGACGAAGGAACCAACACATACGACTACCAAATGAAGACAAAGGCAAGCGGAATCTATTTCTTCGTAGCCACAGGCAAGGAAGGAACGCTGGCCAAGAAGGTCATCATCGAATAAAAAAGGAATACAATAACAACACATTAAAACAGCTTTCACCATGAAACAGTTCACAAAGACGATTATTGTGGTCGCCATGCTGCTTGTCGTGCCGATGAAGCAATGGGGGCAGGAACGAAGCCAAATCAAGGTTTCGGAGTTCGGATTTCAAAACATTGGTACGATAGAGGAAAGGACGTTTCTCCTGCATTCGGTCCTCGAAAAAGGCTATTACTGCTACAGAAACGCCGTCAAGCCCAACACCGTCGATGTCTACATCCCATCGGACGCTTCGGAAGAGCTCTCGGATTTCGATTTCTTTTTCGACAACCTTTATTACAACGAGCTCCCCGATTTCAGCAATTTGGACAAGAGCCTGCGAGGCGAGCTGTTCATACAGTGGAGGCAAGAATTGGATGATGAGCTGTTTCGGTTCATCTACGAGGATTTCATAAGGGAAATAGCCACCGAAAACGCCACTTGCGAAACGGCATTGCCGTTCTGCACCGACAATGGCGCCTACTCGTTCCCTGCCGGCGTCAATTCGGGGTCGCCATGCGGATCAACGTATAACGCGAGTTGCTCCGAGCCCTACAAATGCACAGGAACGCCCGGACAGTCGACAAACTGCCTTTACACGGCCCCCAATCCGGCATTTTATTACCTGAAAATAGCCACCACCGGCAACCTGAACATCAAAATCTACAGCAGTCCAAGATACGACATCGATTTCGACTGCTGGGGGCCTTTCGACGACCCTCTGATTGCCTGTAGCCAATTGTCGTGCAGCAACATCGTTGACTGCAGTTATGCAGGCGGCTCTGCCGACGAGTTTTGCCACATCAACAATGCCGTGGTGGGAAAATACTACATCCTTCTACTGACGAACTATGGCAACCAAGCGTGCAACATCATTTTCGAAAACGTCGGGACCGGCACCACCGACTGCGGCATCATGCCACCGTTGGTCGAAAACACGGGGCCGTATTGCGTAGGCGAAACCATCAACCTGAGCGCGAATGGCCAAGCAGGCGCCACCTACAGCTGGACGGGACCCGGAGGCTTCACCTCCACCCAGCAAAACCCCACGCGCCCGAACTGCACGATGCAAATGGCAGGCATCTACACCTGCACCATCACGGTGGGCAGCCAAACCAACAGCGCGACTACCGAAGTGGTCGTCATTCCACAACCTACGGCCAACTTCACCTACACCTCGGTATGCCGAGGCACGCCCACCCAGTTCACCAGCACCTCGACGACCAACCCAAGCGGGCAACAAATCCAAACATACAACTGGAACTTCGGCGACGGGCAGACCGGGACAGGCCCAACCGTCAACCACACTTATGCCCAAGCGGGCAACTACACGGTGACCCTTACCGTTTCTTGTGGCGGCCATTGCACCAGCCAAAAGACCAACACCGTTCCCGTTTATGCCGCTCCCGTTGCTTCCGCCACCGCACAGCCCAGCACGGTCATCTATGGCGGCACCTCCACCCTGACGGCCAATGCCGGCACGACAGGTTCGTTCAATTTCCATTGGGAGCCCGCCGACATGGTGGTCAACCCGAACAGCCAAACCACGCAAACCGTTCCGCTGCAAGCCACACAGACTTACACCGTGACCGTCACCAACCCCCAAGGCGGATGCAACAGCACCGCACAAGTGACGGTGAACATGGAAGGCTCCAACATGAGCGCGTTTGCCATGGCCGACCAAAACGAGCTTTGCGAAGGCCAATCCACCGCGCTGCATGCACAGCCTTCGGGGGGCACGGGCAACTACACCTTCAACTGGACACCTGCCAACACCTTAGACGACCCGACTTCGCAAAACCCGGTTGCCACACCGCCTGTCGGCACCACAACCTACACTTGTGCCGTCAGCGATGGCATCACGGGACAGAACGTCAGTGTCACCATCACCGTGCATCCCAACGAAGAAGTCGACATCTTTGAAACCATCTGTGAAAACAGCTCCTACAACTTCTTTGGACAAGACCTGCAAACCCCAGGCGAGTATAGCCACACGCTTGAAACCCAGTTTGGCTGCGACAGCATCATCCATCTGCACTTGGACAACTGGCAGACCTACGAGACAGCCATCAGCGACCGCTTCTGCCAAGGCGAGACCTACCATTTCTTTGACCAAAACCTGTATGGCAGCGGCATTTATTACCACACCTTGGAATCGGTACACGGCTGCGACAGCGTCATCCGCCTCAGCCTCACGCAAGACCCCGTTTACGAAGTATTCCTCACCGAGTCGACATGCGAAGGCGGCCCCGGCTATTACTTCGCCCCTCTCGACATCTATTTCCCGCCCAGCCCATTTCCCAACATATTGGTGTTTGAAACGACACACGGCTGCGACAGCGTTGTCTTCCTCACCATCGAGGAAGCCGAGTACAACTCAAAGACCTACAACGTTTCGCTTTGCGCCGAAGAATACACTTGGGCCTCAAACGGACACACCTATTATGAATCAGGTGTTTACTACGACACCATATCGTATTCGGGCTCGTGCGACAGCACCGTGGTGCTCAACCTTGAACTGAGACCCAGCTACGACATCGAAGAAAGAGTCACCAGCTGCGACACCTACCGCTGGAAAAACGACGTCTACAACGTGGACATGACCTTCAGCGAAAGCACCACCTACACGCACCACTATGTCAACAACTTCGGCTGCGACAGCGAGGTCACGCTCTTCCTCACCATCAACGACCACGACGA
>CACXQV010000007.1 GCA_902769875.1 uncultured Bacteroidia bacterium | reverse complement strand
ATCGCCCCAGTGGCGCTCGTCCTTTTCGGGCTCACCGCCCTTTCGTTCACGGCCAAAGATGGCGTCACGCTCAGGCTGAAGCCCCAACAAGGCAAGACCTATACCATCACCACCAAAGCCAATACGATGACGATGATGGAAGTGCAAGGGCAAAGCATGAACATGTCGCAAAACATGGAATTCAGGCAGAGCTTCACGGCGAAAGAAACCAACGACACCAAATCGGTCTTTGAAACCCAGATTGATGCCATCAAAATGACCATCTCGCAAATGGGAATGAAGTTTGAGTACGATTCCGAGCATCCCGAAAAAACCAGCCCGATGCTGGCCGGACAAACCGCCGAAATCGACAAGTCCGTCAAAAAGCCCTCGACCGTCACCTACGACAACATGGGCAAAATCATTGACTCCATCGACCTTGAAATGAGCCGATTAGGTTCTGTCATCTTCGAACTTCCCAAGGAAGAGATAACAGTGGGAAGCAGCTGGACCATCGACAACAAACAGAGCGTCAATGGCACCGAGATGAATACCAAGATGACCTACACCGTCACCGCCATCTCGAAAAAGAGCATTGATGTCGACGTTGCGGGAACCGTTGAAGGTTCGCTTGAGACTACGGGCACCTACACCGGCACCGCCAGCATCAACCCACAAACCGGCATCCTCACTTCGAGCAGCATCAAGAACAACTTCTCGATGATCGTCACTGAACAAGGCATAAGCATCCCGATGACCATTGTGGGCACTACCACGGTTGAAGTCAAGTGAAATAGCAAGATTCCAAGAACCGAAAAGCCCGTCGAAACCAATCGGCGGGCTTTCTGTTTTCGAATTGCCTTGCTCCTCACGAGTTGAGCATCACCGGCATAAGCAACATCAGCAAGTCTTCCGACTCGTTTTCGTTGTCCACTGGCGTGAGGATGCCCGCACGGTTGGGGGCCGACATTTCCAACTTCACCTCATTGCTGTCGAAGTTGCCGAGCATCTCCTGGAAGAAACGCGAGTTGAACCCGATTTCCATATCCTGGCCCGTATAGCTGCAAGTCAGGCGTTCCTTGGCCTCGTTGTAGAAGTCGATGTCTTCGGCGGTGAGCATGATTTCCTGCCCCGTAATGCGGAAACGAACCTGATGGGTGGCCTTGCTCGAGAAAACAGCCACACGACGAATGGCCGCGAGGAAGGTCTGGCGGTCGATGGTCAGCTGGTTGGGGTTGTTCTTCGGGATGACGGCCTCATAGTTGGGATAACGGCCTTCGATGAGGCGGCAAATCAGCATATAGTCGCCAAACACAAACGAAGCATTGGTCTTGTTGAACTCGATGCGGACGGGCTCGTCGGCAAGGGTGCTGAGGATGCTCTTCAGCTGGTTGATGGGTTTCTTCGGCATGATGAACGATGCCACCACATCCGATTTGACATCCATTCTCCTGTAGCGCACCAACTTATGGGCATCGGTGGCGACGAAAGTGAGGTAATTCTCCGTCATCTCCATCAGCACGCCCGACATGATGGGACGAATCTCGTCCTGACCTGTGGCGAACACGGTCTTATCAAAGCCCTTGGCCAGCACGTCGGCGGGGATTTCCCATACCGAAGTATCGGCCATCACGGGCAGCTGCGGGAACTCGTCGCTCTTGTGGCCGGCGAGTTTGTAGCGACCTTCGCCAGCAATCAGCTCAACGGCAAGGGTGTTGCTATCGACAGAAATCGTAATCGGGACATCGGGGAAGTTCTTCATGATTTCGAGCAAGAGTCGGGCCGGAATGGTCACCTCGCCCGTGCCCTCCACCATATCAGGCACCATTCTGACCGTCATCGTCACATCGAGGTCGGAAGTGGTGATTTTCAGTTCGCTTTCAGTCAACTGAAACAGGAAGTCGTCCAAAATCGGCAGCGTGTTCTTCGAGCCGATGACACCGCTCAGGGCTTGCAGGCTCTTCAAAAGTCTTAAACTTGATACTATGAATTTCATCGCGATATAGTTTTTTTGTTTCTTTCGGATTTGAAGTCGTAAAAGTACGAATAAATTGGAATATGATGTCCAGATTGGATAAATTTTTTCTCTTTTTTAGAATGTCCCTATGGTCAGGCCGGCATAGCGCAAGCGATTCAGGAAATCGAGCATCGTCTCGTAAGGCACCGCAACATACTGAAAACGTTTGTCGTTCTTTGAGCGCGTGCGGGCTTTCTCCTTGATTTCGGACAAGCGTTGGTTGATGTCGGAATAGGTGCAATGCACTTGCAACTGGCCATCGCCGCAATTGTAGTTGATGAAAGTCTGGAACATATCGTTCTGGAAGTAATAGGTGATGTTGCCCAACCTTCGGTCGAACACCACACAACCATCCACATACTTGTTCACCACATAATTCCCGAAATTGCCCAAGCCTATCTTGCCCACCGAGACAAAAGCGTGCAACTTGTCGTTCCACACCATTTCCAAATCGGGAATCACGATGGTTTTGCTATAGAAATCAGACGAATGCATCTTTGGATAGCCTTCCAATTCCACGGCTTTCTGGCGTTCTTCGGTTTTCTCTTCCGAATTCTCCGAGCGGAAATAATGCAGATACTGTGTTTGTGTCAAATCGATGGACTCGGCACCCGAATTGGCATAGACATCAGCCATCGCCGCCATCGCCTGATCGTCGAAGACAGGCACGTTGAGCACGTTGAGGCCGCACAAAGCAAGGCTGTCGTTGGGATATTGGTCATACCGGCCGTGCATCACAAATTCAATCAGGCCTTTATCGAAAGCCAAGTCGGAAGTGGCGAAACCGCTAACCACGCCACGCCGGTTAAGGTCGAGGTGGGTGTCGAAGAGGTTGTCGTCGGTCACCACGAAGCGTAGGCTGTCGGCATCGAACCGGAGCGTTCCGTTGGCGGATGCCGCCTCCACGGTCTCCGCCCTCCCCTTTCGCGGTGTGAGGAACGACCCGAAATAGCCTCCATCCATAGTCATTTGATAATACAAGCCATTGTCCATCTCCGGCTCTTCCTCACGGATACGCTCAATGTCGACGGGAATGCGTATATCGGCAGGATCAATTGATGCAGCAGATGCAAACCAATGGTTCAAGGCTGGCATGTCTACAGCTTCGTCATCCCTTATTATCGGTCTAACCTCGGCAACGCTATCCATAACTGACATCGCATCGTCAGTAGCCACTGAATCCATAATAGGGGCGGAATAACCTGACATTGAATCGTCAAAGCCCAAAAGCGAGAATTTCCCATCGAAATAGCCCATCTGGTCAGTGGCCGTCAGGGTGATTTTACCTTGGAAACCGAATTGTGGGCTCAATTTAAACTCATCATTCCCAGCAATATGCGCATAAGCGTGGGTCACGCCTTCAATAGGGACGATGGTATCGAAACGAATCGGGGTGCTAACCCCCATACCATTGACATAATCCCATACGCCTTGGGCATCATAATGGTTGCGGCTGTGGATGTTGACGACCGCATCCTTGTAAAGGTGCCAATTGTTCAGCGTATCGGCAAGCAGTTCGCCGCTGATGGGCTCCAGTTTCGATTCCGAATTGATGTCAACATCGTGCAAATAAGGGAACACGGCGGCATCAGCCACTCGGATGATTTTCACATCGTGGGCGTGAATCACATAGTTGGCCATATCGTATTCGGCGCTCATACTGTAGAACTGCAATGAATCCTGCTCAGGCACAAGCGAAATGAACTTGGCCGCGTTGCCATGAATGGCGAGCAATTCTTCATGCGAGGTTGCTGTGGCATAATCGCCAAAACTTTCAACGGGATTGTAAAGATGCAAGCTGTTGGTGGCCATATCCCATTCGGCTTCCTTCAGCGAACAGATGAAGCGGTTCATCGGGAAGTCGAGATTGCTGTTTTTGTCCAAATAGTCATATTTCACCGTTTGGTGATCGAAGTCGACGTTGGCGCGATAGTTGGTTGCGGCAAAAGCGACATTGGCGGTGTCGGCAGAATAGAGCAAGAAGTTAGCTGAATCGGCCACGAAAGTCTTTGAATCCAGTGCGAAATGGTCGGAATCGAATTCTGTCAGGCCGAAACGCAACTGTCCGTCAGCCGAATAGCCATCGGGCGTAAGCGTGGTTTTGCCCGTGAAATAAGTGTCGCCGTACATGCAAATTGGCTTTCCGATGGTCTGTGTGGTCAGTTCGGGAATGCCAATGTCCCATTTCAGTTTCAAGGCGTCAGCCGATGCCATTGGATAGCCTGTGCCGTCTTCCCTCGGCAACATCTTGAAACTACTCGTTATGCCAGCCACAGAATCGAGATAGAACATGAACTGGTTGGACTGGAATGTGGACGTTTGGTAATCAAGCGTTCCCTCACCGAAAAACCCGCTTTCTGAGAGAAACACTTTGTTGTGGAACCGGCCCAAATCGGCGTACATCGGGTATGAATCCGTTTCGCCGTCGCCAATCTGGTGGACAAAGCCCAAGGAATAGTCGTCCATGACGACCAATGGCTGAACAATGTTGGGAAGGATGCCCGCCGAAACCAACTCGCCGTCGAAACTCACCTTGCGCATCGAGAGGTCGTTAAGGCTGTCGACGACAAAGGGATACAAGACGTAATAGAACTTGCCATCCAAATCGTCAACCGTCTGCACCGAATCGACACTGCCGGGATTGAACACGCCGCCATTGATCCTGCGATAGAACTTGAAGCCTTCGGCCTCGCTATGGAAAATGGGATAATTCGGCGTTTCGTAGCGGCTCGACTTGTTGTCGCCGTGGTCGATTTCCAATCGGCCTTGCAGCTTTTCCAAAGTGCCCTGCACGGGGACAATCCTGTTTTCGTAACGCGCATAAAACCTCAGCGAGTCAACCTTGTTCATATCGATAGTGAAATCCTCATACGAAAAGCGGCTGTCTTTGGTGAAAAACTCGAACATACCCGCGAGGATGCCTCCCGAAAATTCGAAATTCTTGTTTTGCTTGAACACAAGTTTACCGAAATCGGGGACGATGACCACGCGCTTGCGGTCGCTCAACGAGATAGCCGACCCGTTGACTCCCTCAATCTGGCTGGTGATGCCGTAAACAAGCAAGTCGTTGGTATTCAAATCGACACGAACATTGGGCTGACGGTTGGTCGTCAAAGTATGCAGCTTTATCACGTCAAAATCAATCTCCTCGCGGAACGAATCCAACACATCGAAAAACCGAGGCAAGGCCGTCACCCATTTTGTGTCGTTCTCATACTCCACAAACCCCTCGGCCTGCAATCTCAACAACATCGAAACCACCTGCTCGATTGGGTATTGCAGATAGGAAGCCAAGTCGCCGGAATAGAAACGCACCTGCCGGTCGACATTGTCGAAGCCTTTCAGGAACTTCTCAATGCGAACCATGGGATGCGTGCCATCGAGGCCTTGCAGCTTCTTGAAATCCTCGGTGCGGAAATAGTTCACCGAAACCACATCACCCTCACTCGTAGGATTGACGCCTTCCATACGCCTGAAATCGACGTGCTTGCCGTCAACATCCCAATACAAGGCCTCGATGAAAAGATCCAAGCCGTGGTAATAATCGTGGAAAGGCCCGTCGCCAAAGCCTTGCTCCGAACGAAAAGCCATCATCTTACGGGTTGAGTTGGCATATCGGAACCCCAAGTTGTTGTGATACAGCGAGTCCATAATCACGCCCGTGACAGTGTCCATCAGATAAAGCCTGAGCGCGACATGGTTCGAAACCATCACTTCATCAGCCGAAAGCACAAATTGGGGAGCTTCCACCTTCATAACTTCCCTTCCGTTTTGACGGAAATGGAAAACAGCCTTGTTTTCCACGCCACCAAACACCTCCACTTGGTTGCCCATCATGCCGAATCCACCTTCAAAGTCGATGTTACGCATCAAATTAGGAATTTCATAATCAGCACGATAGGAACGCGCAGCCGGAAACATGGTCTTTTCGTTGGGCGCATTCACCAACACCTTGTCCTCATATCGGCAAAGAATGTCCTGATGGAAATGCTGGCCTTCGTGGAAAACCACCGAATCGATGGTGTAATCCGAGCGGTTCAGGTTCAATGTGTAATAATCGGGCAAAGTGACAAAAGCCTTGTCGGTGGGGATGTTGAACCGCGACCAGTCGGCACGGCCACCCGACCCTTCCCATCGGTTGTCCTCCAAATAAAAGATGCCTTTTGTGTCTTTCAACACCGATTCGTCTTTTTGCGAAGCCAAAACGAGGTTACCCTCGGCCCTCAGTTCGAAACGTTCCTTCGAAGGGAACCCCATCAAAGCATCACGAAGGAGCCATTTGGAATTGCCTTTGGCCGAGAGCACCTTGTCAACAAAAACATTGCGACACGAAGAAAGGTATTTGTCCATCCCGTTCATCGACTTCTGTGCCTTCATATCAGTGAAAACCAGCCAGTTGTTGACATCCGAATGCGACAAGCCAGCGGTCGGGATGCACTGCAACACCTCAACGAAATTGAAGATGTTGAGATAAGCCTTGCCACCGCTTTTGGCGTGAAACAGCTCGCAAAGGCGCATCACCGTGTTGGCTTCGGCGTCGGTGTAATAGCTTTCCCAAACGCCGCCGAAGCCCTGCATGACGACAGCAGCCTCGTTGCGGTCGTTTTTCGAGGTCGATGAATTGAGATAGGCTGACAATGCATCATAAAACGCCGTCTTCTCCGTCGGGAAAAACGCCTGCGCCCAAGCCGAAGCCATACCCATCCAGATAAACAAAAAAGCAAGAAGGATTCCTTTCTTCATATCAATTAAAACATTAAACATCAGTTATTTGACAAATTCTGCCGCCACCCAATTGTTGCGGCTCAAATGACGGCTATAACTCAAGCCGAGACGCTCCGCCTCCGCCTTGATGCTGCCCAAATCCTCGGTGTAGAAACCACTGAAAAAAATGTGGGCGTCAGGGCGCATCGCCTCCACGTAATGGTGCATATCGCGCAAAAGGATGTTCCGGTTGATGTTGGCCAACACCACGTCAAACATACCTTTGATTGACAAGGCATCGCCCAGCACAATCTCAATGTCGGAAATGCCATTCAACCCTTCGTTGGTAAAGGCGTTGCGGTAGGCCCACTCGTCATTGTCTATCGCAACGGTCCGCGCCGCGCCGAGCTTCTTGGCCAAAATGGCCAAGACTGCCGTACCGCTACCCATGTCAAGGACTTCTTTCCCTTGGAAATCAGTCTCTAACATCAGTTGGATGATTTGGGCGGTCGTCTCGTGATTGGCCGTCCCAAACGACATCTTCGGCTCAATGACCAAATCGAACTCAAAGCTCGGGTCAGGCTGATGGAAAGGCGCCCTCACACGGCAACGCCCGTTGACGACCACGGGCTGGTAGGAAGCCTCCCACAACTCGTTCCAGTCCTTGTCGGGCATCTCCTCCACTTTCAGCAAATGGATGTCAAAGAAAGCAGGGTCCGTCAACAGGTTCTCCACTGCCGAATCATCACGATTATCGTCTGTGCAATAGGCCTTTAAGCCTCGGTCGTCGTCCATAAAGGAGTCGAAACCCATATCAGCCAGCATCGTAATCAGCATGTCGTGCTGGATGTCGGATGATGGGGCGGTAAAGGAATATTCAAAGGTCTTCATCCCTCTGCGATATGTGAGGCTTGGAGGCAAATCGACACGAAATCATCGGCTTTGAGCGAGGCGCCGCCAATCAATCCGCCGTCCACATCGGGTTGTGTGAACAATTCGGTGGCGTTCTTGGCATTGCAGCTACCGCCGTAAAGGATGCGGATTTCGTCGGCTGTGGCCTCGTCGTAATGTTCCTTGATCAGCGAGCGGATGAAGGCGTGCATCTCTTGCGCCTGCTCAGGAGTGGCGGTCTTGCCCGTACCGATGGCCCAAACGGGTTCGTAGGCAATGATGGTATCGTAAATGGCATCACCGTCCAAATGGAACAAGCCTTTTTCAAGTTGTTCGCGCACCACATCGAAATGGCGGCCAGCCTCACGCTCTTCGAGCACTTCACCGACACAATAAATAGGTGATATGTTGTTCTCAATCAAGCGATTGATTTTCTCAGCCAGCATCTCATTGGTTTCGCCGAAATATTTCCTCCTTTCGCTGTGCCCGATGATGCAGTAATCCACATCGATGGATTTCAGCATCTTGGCCGACACCTCGCCCGTGTAGGCGCCTTTGTCATAGGCACTGCAATTCTGCGCCCCCACATTGAACCTTTGCTCATCGAACTCAAAGTCCGTAAGCATTTCAAGGTAAGGATACGGAGGGCAAATGATGATTTCGCAATTCATTTCGTCCTGCTCGTCAAGGCGGTCAAGGATGTCGTCGACCAAATCTTCAGCCTCATTGAAAGTGAGGTTCATTTTCCAGTTTCCTGCTACGATTTTGCTTCTCATGATATTTTTGATTTAAAGATTTAAGATTCAAAGTTTTATAACCAAAAGCATTGGATGATTTAAGCTACAAAAATACGAATTTTTCGGTATTGTGGCCAACATATTGCATTTAATCACTATATTTGCAGCCTAAAAATCATAAAATGAAGAAATTAAGCATTCTCTTAGCTCTATTGTCAATCGGTTTCCTTTGTTACGCTCAGGATGAACTCCCGACCGTCGTTCCCGACCGTCCGGGCCACACTTATGGTGTTGATGTAATGCCTTTCCAAAAACTCGGATGGGACAACGGTGTCGCCTTTGAATCATCACCCGACGGGGCGCAAACCATCACCCTCAACAGCACTATCCTAAGATACGGCATCTTCAAGAATATGGAATTGCGCGTGGGCACCGATTTCCTGATGCATCGCAATGACAATGTTTCAAAACAGATTTTCGGTATTGCGCCACTCTGCATCGGAACGAAGCTCAAAGTGTATGACGGTGCGGGCATTTTGCCGGCTGTCGGTTTGTTGGCCGAGCTCAAATCTCCCCATGTCGGGTCGAAAGACCTGCTTCCCTCCCATCTCTCGCCAGGGATGTATCTGCTTTTCGAGAATACGGTAAACAATTGGTTCAGCATTTGTTACAACGCCGGTTTGGAATGGGATGGGGAGACCGCAACACCAACCACGTTTCTCGCTTTGGCACTCAATTTCAGCGTTTCAGAAACCGTCGGCACCTTTGTGGAGACCTACAATTACTTGAATCCAGTTGAAGGAAACCGCTATATGACCGAATTTGGTGTCACTTGGTTGGTTTCGCGCCGCGTGCAGTTGGACCTCGAAGCCGACTTGGATTTCAAGAACTTTGGAAAATATTACAGCATTGGAGGCGGCATAGCTTGGCTCATCAACTGAAGACCAACCTGCAACGACACACCTCGACCTCTTTTTCCGATCCAAGTTCCGTCTTGGCCAATCGCACACAACATTCATTATCAACGGTTTGTTCGCGAAAGAACCTTATCTTGTCGCCCTGATGCGACTCTGCGACGTATGCAATCTCAAAACGTTTGAGCCGATGCTCACGATACCAAGCAATGTCCCACAAATCAAGCACATGCTCAATGTATTTCACCGAATTGACGTGTCCGTTGATGTCAATGTCGTTGTAATGGATTTCCATCTCGCCGACAAACTCAGACTTGTCCGACATCTTCACCCTTCCACCACGCTCAATCGGGCAGAGCTTGTCGTCCACAATCCATTGGTTGATAGCACCATTGTCGATGGCAAAAATGTCGGTAGGTTGCCGCGTCGCGGTGTCAATCATCGCCCAAACCGAGCGGCCATAGCCATACACACGGCCATCGCTGCCCAAAACGCAAAAATTACGCTGGGTGAAGAACTTCATCGCGCTTTCCACCCAAGTCTCAACCGAATAATGCTCATATTGCTCAGGCATCTCCACCATTTCGATGGCCAAGCGCGACAACACCCACGAGCGTTGAATGCCCATCAGGTATTTCATCCCAAAACCACGGTCGGTGGAATGGAAATCGGCCGCATTGAGCATCTGGTTTCCCAAATGACCGAGAAACATCCGCCCCGAAAAGTCGCAATGGAACGGCTCGGCAATGAATTCGTATTTTCCTGTTTTGTTCATATCAGAATTCCAAGATTTCAAGAAGGGCAAAACCATCAAGTTATCCTCACTCTTGGGTCGATGAAGCCATAGATGATGTCAACCACGATATTCACGATAATCAGCATGACCGCAATCAGCAATACCGCCCCCATTATGACCGGGAAATCGTACTTGTCGAGCGCATCGACCACCACCACGCCAATGCCTTTCCAGTCGAAAACATATTCAACAAAGACCGCACCAGCCAACAGCGAGGCGAACCAACCGGAAACCGCAGTCACAACGGGATTCAAGGCGTTACGCAAAGCGTGTATGCAAATGACTCGAAATGGCTTCAAACCTTTGGCGCGGGCGGTGCGCACATAGTCCATCGACAACGCCTCCAACAAAGAAGTGCGCGTCAGCTCGGTCACCACGGCCAAAGGACGCATTCCCAAAGTCATAGCAGGCAAAATGAGATTGCGAAGGCTGAGGAACTCTCCTCTACCGTATTCATCGACGGTGTACAGGCTGCCCGTCATACTCAAACCAGTACGATGCTCAAGCAAAAAACCGAAAACCCAAGCCATCAGAATGGCAGCGAAAAACGAGGGCAACGACATCCCGATGGTCGTGACGAACAAGGTCAACTTATTGAGGAACTTCGTGTTGAACACAGCCGTCACGATGCCAATGAGCAAACCCAATACCATGGCTATGGAAATGGACACGAAAGCCAAAAGCAAGGTGTTAGGGAAAGCCTCGCCCAAAATATCAGAGACTTTTCGTTTGCTTTGGTACGACATCCGCAAATAAGGGGCTTTCAGCACGATGGCAGTGGTTCCAACCGAGCCCAACATTGCATAATGCCCGATTTTCTCCAACTTTTGTCCGCCTTTCCCCACCTCGTAAAACGAAATCGGAACCAAATCATTCAGATAGTCAACATATTGTCTTCCAAGGCTTTGATTCAATCCCAATTCCTCACGGATGGCATCTACAGATTCTTTGTCGGCACGCTGGCCGAGCATCATTTGGGCAGGGTCGCCAGGAAGGATATTGAAAAGGAAAAACACCAACGTCGCAACGCCCCAAAGCACCGCGATTCCGTAAAGCAATTTCCTTATGATGTAACTACCCACGAAACAATCAATTTTCGAAAATCTTTTCCAGTTTTTCCCCTTGCGGGAAGTCCACCGCGCTCCATTTGCCCTTCACCAAGCCGTTGTCGAGCCAAATCAGTCCTGGATTGAATCGTACTATCGTCTTGATTTCCAACTCGTCAGCGAAATAAGCCTCATACAGGAAATCATATTTTTCGCGCAACTGCTCTACATATTCCGGCTCGGCGGAAACCGTCCAAACCACATAATAGCCATATTTATCAGCGGTTTCCGTGATGGTTTTCACCTTTGCCCATTCCTTCTCGGTCACTTTGGTCAAGTCGCTCGAAGTGAACATCAGAAGATTCTCGGTGTTAAGGAGCATTTCGGTCACATCGTTGCCGTCCACATCCAACGCCGTAAACCCAAGATAATCAGTGCCTCCTTCCACGCGCTGCTGCACAAACTCCCATTGCGACATCCAAACAGAGTCGTTCCAAGGATAGTCAGGCGAGAGAAATTCTTGTTTCTCACCCGTTGCTTTATTCCTGTAAGTCAAATAAATGCGGTTCGGCTCGGCAGTCTGGGCGTTTATCTGTTTGCCCACTTTCCAATTCATGAAGTCCACAACGGGAAGATGGCGATAGTTATACAACTCGAAACCCAAGAAAGCGACAGCCAAAGCGATGGCCACGACAAACTGAATCGGAATGTCAAGCAAACGGTTTCCCAAGCGTTTATTGTTCAGAATCAATGGTATAAGCACAGCATCGATGACTATGTTCTTATAAAACGTCTGCCAATTGCTCATCTTGATGGCCGTACCAAAACAGCCACAGTCGGGCACCAAGTCATAAACGGCATCAAACAAGGTTGTCGTGGTGAAAAACAGCATCAACAGTGCGGCACCCAAGACCGACAATCGAGGCAAAATGTTGGCGAACAAGCATATACCGACGATAAACTCAGCCAAAATCAAGCCAACAGCCAAAAGCATCGCCAGCCCGTTAAGCCATTCCATATTGTAGACGGCCAAATAATCAAGGATTTTGTATTTCGTCCCCAAAGGGTCGACACCTTTCGTGAAACTGCTGAAAATGAACAATGCACCCACCAAAAGGCGGCAAACCGTCATTGTACCATCGCTGTAGCGTTTGCCAAAAACAAAAGAAACCAACACATTAAGCAACAGAATGGCGAGAAACCAAAACTTATAGTCGGGCAGGAAAAAGATGCCCACCGCCGAGGCAAGCGCCAGCAAAATGCTCAGCCAGCCAATGCCGAAACTACTTTTTCTTCTCATCGTTCACCTCCTCACTCATCAAAATCAAAGCAAAAACCGCATAGTTGATCATATCGTAATAATTGGCATCGAGTCCTTCGGAAACAAGGGTTTTGCCGCCATGGTCCTCGATGCTCTTTGTGCGCAGCACCTTGGTCATGATCAAATCGGTGATTGAACTGATGCGCATATCACGCCAAGCCTCGTCGTAGTCGTGGTTCTTGCGTGTCATCAGCTCGTAAGCCTCGATGGTCACTTTGTCAAACCATCGTGTGGCTTCCTCAAGGCTCAGGTCAGGCTGGTCGACCACACCCAACCGCAATTGGATGATACCCATAGCCGCATAATTGACAATGCCAATGAACTCAGGCTCGACGCCTTCGTCTACCAAATGTTCAGTGGCGGTCTGCAAAGTCCTGATTCTCTTAACCTTGATAAAAATTTGATCCGTTATGGATGGCGTCCTCAAAATCCGCCATGCCGGACCATAGTCCTTCATCTTGTCGACAAACAGCTTGCGGCATTGCGCCAAAACTGCATGAAATTGGGTTTTCGTATCTTTTTGGGACATATATTTGATTTCTTTAATTCTTTTATTCCAACACTTTCCATTCGCCTTTGGTTCTTGAACCGACTCGCTTGATTTGATTCATGATTTGCAACTGCGACATATCGCGTTTGACAGTTTTCAATGAGACACCAAGTTTCTGTGCAATCTTTTCCATCGTAATGCAGCCATCATCAATCACCAAAAGCAAAATAGATTTCTGACGATCTGTCAATTTATTTGGGTCATTCTTTGGGTCATTCTTTGGGTCATTCTTTGGGTCATTCTTTGGGTCATCATACACTTCAAAAACACTTTTATCATTCTGATTATCAATATTTTTAGACATCTTTTTCTTTGGGCCATTCTTTGGGTCGCGCTTTGGGTCATTCTTTGGGTCATTCTTTGGGTCATCATTCTGAAAAACATCCCAATAATCAAACTCATTATTTAATTGAATATCAGCATAATTCCTACAAACACCCTTATATTCATTCTTTGGGTCATCATCATAAACAGTATTGCAGAAATCCTTTGGGTCATGCACATCTTCAGAAACAATACTACACCTATGATTATCGGTATATTCACGAGGAGTAACCTTTAGGACATTTTCGGTGTCAAAAAGCGTTTCAACCTCCAATCTTACCGTTGTCCGCTCAGGATTATAAGTCACCCGATAATACGGCATCACCCGCAACAGATTCTGCCAACTGTCAATGGCCTGTGGAATGCCCATCCCGGCGCGTTCCACCTTATCAATCAAGGCAAACATCTTCATGATGACGCTATTACGCGAGTCTGAAACGCCACCGCTCAACGCCACTTTGAGCCCAATGCGAATGTCGCTCGGATTGGAGAAAGAATAAAAATCCTTCGCTTTAACGATTACAATACCCTGTCGCCCATAATGGTCGGCATGAACCAAGGCATTCAACAGCAGTTCGCGCAAGGCATCATGCAACGGCGTTTCGTCAATCCGTGAAGATTCACGCATCACAAAAGGCCGAGGCAGTCCATCCGCCAACTTCGAAAAAACCTTGAAAAAGAAGTCAAACAAGTTGCCACTCCATTCGCCCGAACTGGAAACGATGCGGTTGCTCCATCTGGCATTGTCATCCAAACGCTCTTGATAATCAAGGAAATAATTTGGGAACTCACGCAAAATCTCATATTCATAGCCGAACATCAACAAACCAGCAACCGTCGGGTGAATTTTCTGGTCATCATCAGACAGGCTCATCGCGCCAATCCTGCGCAAAAACAATTCATCGTCAAGATTGAGCCAAATATGATTGGGATGGAATGATGCAAAACGGTTACGGTAGGCATGGATACTCTCCATATCGAAAACAGTCATATCCATATTCGTCAAAACTCTCATATCCACTCCTACGATGGATGCATCACGATACATAGCCGCAACCTGATCCTTGTTGCAATGGTAATCACCTTCGCCATTGCGCCGATAGGAGCCACGCATAGGGTCAGTGCCGACAAAAACAGGTTTCATAGTCCTGTCGGCTCGCGGAACATCAATGGCCACAACCGCCTTTCCGTTTTGCCTAACGACCTGAACACAATGGTTCGTAAGAATATTGACATTGATTTTCTGTGGATTATTGATGGTGTTCCAAAAATCCGACACCATCTTTTCCGGATCATCAACACCGACAATATCCAGACTATGGTCGCCGCGTTCCATCACGCCAAGCAGAATCAAGCCTCCATCCGTATTGGCAAAAGCGGAATAAGTCTCCCACACGCTCACGGGCAAACCCCTTTGCGCTTGCTTGGCTTCGAGACGGTTGTCTTCGCGGTATTGCTGGATATTTTGCAAATCAATCACCTTACTTTTTCTGACAAAGTTATGACTGCAAAGATAGGCATTTTTTTCGGCAGTTTGGTTTTTTATCAGCTATTTCCATATTTTTGCGACAAATAAACCTCAATAATTGACCATGTTACAATTCAAGCCACACGATAAAACCATAGTTTTCGACCGTCCAGCCCTTATGGGCATCCTCAATGTGACCCCCGACTCGTTCTCCGACGGCGGGCGTTTCAACCAATTGGGCAATGCCATAAACCATTGCGAAACAATGCTTTACGATGGTGCCGACATTGTGGACATAGGCGGCTGCTCAACGCGGCCCAACAATGCCATCGCCACGGAACAAGAGGAAATGGAGCGTGTCGTCCCTATCCTGAAAGCCATCAAAAAAGCCTTTCCACGCACCTTGATTTCAATAGACACGTTCAGGAAAAACGTGGCTGAGGCTTGCATCAGCGAAGGCGCCGACCTCATCAACGACATCTCAGGAGGACTTTTCGACGCGGAAATGCTGCCTTACATCGGCAAAAACCACATTCCGTACATCATGATGCACTGCATTGGTTCTCCCGAAACCATGCACCATTACGCACTCGCCGGCGACATCCACCAAACCGTGATGGACTTTTTCGCCCAGCAATGCAAAATCCTTGAAGCCTATGGCGAACAACAAATCATCCTCGACCCCGGAATAGGCTTTGGCAAAAGTCTCGAAGCCAATTATCAGTTGCTCAGCGATTTGGAAAGATACCGTTATCATAATCTGCCCATCCTCATCGGCATTTCACGGAAGTCGTTAATAAATAAGGTGTTGGGCACAACACCACAGACTGCCGAAAACGGCACCACCGTCCTGAACACCATCGCCCTGCTCAACGGAGCCGACATCTTGCGCGTCCACGATGTGAAAAATGCACGCGAAGCCATCGAATTGGTCGGTTCTTTTCGTAATTTTGCAGCCCAATCAAAAAACAAACTCAGTTAAACATCAGCCTATGATTGACCTATTCATCCAAATACGTGTCTTCGACATCATCGACATCTTTTTGGTGGCCGCCCTGTTTTACGGCCTTTACCGACTGCTGAAGGGCACTTCCGCCATGAGCATTTTCATCGGCATCGTTGCAGTATTCCTTATCTGGCAGTTGGTCAAGTTTTTACAGATGGAAATGCTGACCGCCATCCTCGGTGCCTTCGTCAGCGTGGGTTTCATCGCGCTCATCATCATTTTCCAACCTGAGATACGGCGCTTCCTTTTCACCATCGGCGACCAAGCACGCGAAGGCAAGTTGGCGCAAAGGTTCAAATTCCTGAGAGTCAGGAGCAATGTGGACTTGGACATCGAATCCCTTGCCAGGGCCTGCATCAACATGTCGGACATCAAGCAGGGCGCACTCATCCTGCTTACACGCAAAAACAACCTCGACGACATCGTCACTACGGGTGTGGTGGTCAATGCCGACATCAGCAACCCGCTGATTGAGAACATCTTCTTCAAAAACAGCCCCTTGCATGACGGTGCAATGATTATCCGCCACAACCGCATCACGGCGGCACGTTGCATCCTGCCCGTCTCCAACAAGACCAACATCCCAGGCCATTACGGCCTGCGCCACCGCGCCGCCATCGGCGTGACCGAGGTCAACGATTGCATAGCCTTGGTCGTTTCAGAAGAAACCGGAAACATAAGTATGGTTTCGGGCGGCGAAATCAAGACCATCAAACCGCTGGAACTTCGCGAAATGATTGAAAAAGAAATGAAAGGATAAGTCTATTCCCTGATTTCCAAGAACATATCATCATCTTCCGCGTACCGCATTTGTTTCTTGTAAGGATCGTAGCGCAGAAGAATCTGATAGGTGTAATCCAGTTTCTTGAACTCTTTCGCCACATAACTGTTCATCATATAATCGTATGTGTAGCCGGCATAGAGTTTGCCAAGATATACAGCGTAATTGTAGACATCCTTAAGTTTCAGGGTATCAATGGTATAATAATGCTCAATATCGTTTTTCCATATATTGTAATTCGACTTGGAATTGAAGCCATCCATCAGGTTATGCTCGCAAAACTGCACAGGCCTCCAATCGCCATCATTGATTTCGAACCACGAAGCCACGTTGACAGTGTTCAAGGGGTGCTTGTATCTATACTCATCCGTGTCGCTGAACAGATAGTCCTCATACTCGGTGATACGCCCCGAAATCTCCATCCGCGAAAGCATCACCAACCAATGCGTTGAGTCAACTTGCACGTTGTCAGCATCTTCTGGAACATACACATTCAAGCCATACACGCGCAACATATCAGCGTATGCCTTATACATCACGTCCAAAAACAAATCTTGGCTAAAGCCATCCAAGACCTCCGTCTTACGGCCATATTGGGTATTGTATTCAGTCTTCACTTCGGCCTGTTCGGGGAAATAGACCGCCACGCGGGTATTGGCTTGCTCCGTTACAAACCTTTTGGCCAACTTCATTTCGGTTTGGCAACCACTGAGCAACAAGCCAAAAACCAATCCTATGATTAAATGCAATTTCTTCATTACAAATCGTCTCCAAACAAATCCATCTGAACGCCATCACCTTTAGGCTCAACGATTTCCAACGGCACATCAGCTGGGTTAACATCGATTTTTTTCTCATTTTCAGGCACTTCAGCAGGCTCAGGAGCCTCACTATCCTCTGCCTCTTCATCAGCCGGTTCGGGTTGGAACGGCTCCAAGAACTGCCAACTTTCTATTTCTCTCGTCGACAGGCGTTTTCCCTTGGCCTTATAACTTTTGACACCGATGAATTCCTCCACATTGACCTCATCGTCGGGGAAGCTGTTGCCTGCGTCGCTGACCTTGTAGCTCAGCAAAAGGCGCGGCAAGACATCAGTGCTATGACCCAAATATTTCGCCTCAGGATGCTCGCCAATGAACGAAATGCGGGTATTCAGCTTGGTATCCGCCTCAATGCTGAATCGCTTCAGGTACATCTTCTGGGTATCGCCCTCGATGTAGACCACCGAGAAAACTTCATCGGCATCGAACTTGCGGATTTCAATCATATCGTCATCGAAATGCGTGTTGAGGTCGAAGCCCGAAATCTTGAACTCGCCGTTCGAGAAGATTTGCAAAATCTTGTCCTCGCCTTCGAAAGCTCCAAGGCAATAGCCACGCTTGTCGGCATTGAGGCGGCGCACGGTGTCGTCGTACCAAATGTCGCGGGCTTCAAGCGTCGAAACTCCCTCCCCACCCTTCTTGATTTCCTTGACCTCGTATTTGGTCAACAGATTGCCGCGTGCGTCACGGCCTTTCACGGTGAGGTCGGCAAAGTTGTAATCCACCGTCTTTTGCTTCTTGTTGAACAGCACCAAAGTCACTTTGATGATCTCGGCCTCGCCGTTGGGATTGGAGGAAAAATAACGCACCTTCGAGCTGGGCTTGCCCTGCGTGAGGTCATATTCCTTGTCTCTCGTCACGCCCTTCACGGCAAAACGTTTCACATAATGCGGTGCGCCGTTCTTGCCGTCGCGATACACGACATTGTAGGTCGTACGGCCATCGTTCTTATGGAACACATCGACGTGAATCACCTTTTGGCCGACAAAAAGTTTCGGCTGCAATTTCACCACCGAATATTTGCCGTCCTCATGAAAAACGATGATGTCGTCCAAGTCGGAACAGTCGCACACATATTCGTATGCTTCCTTGTTTTTCTCGCGCTTCAGTCCCTCGCCAGTGCAAACGAAGCCTTCCTCCTTATTGACATACAGCTTCTCGTTGTTGGCGGCCACGGCCACAGCCGAAATGTTGTCGAAGTTGCGGATTTCGGTCTTGCGCTCGCGACCTTCGCCATATTTCTCCTTGATGTGAAGGAAATAGTCGATGGTGTAATCAACGATATGGTCGAGGTTGTATCGGGCTTCCTCCATCCGCTTTTCGAGGTCGGCCAACTGCTCGTCGGCTTTCTTGATGTCGAATTTCGAGATTTTACGCACGGGCTTCTCGCATAGTTTCTCCACGTCCTCACAAGTCACCTCGCGTTTCAGCAGATTGCGATAGGGGTCAAAACGCCGCTCGATGCCTGTCAGTTGGTCGTCCCAAGTCTCATAGTCTTTGTTTTCCAACTCCTTGTAGATGCCTTTCTCGAAGAAAATCTTCTCCAACGAAATCCAGTGCCAACTGTTCTCCAATTCGTCAATCAAGATGCGCAATTCGAGGCTGAGCAGCTCCATTGTGCGGTCGGTGCTGAGTTTCAGTATTTCGCTCACGCCGAGGAACGCCGGATGCTGATTGACGATGACGCAGGCATTGGGCGAAATGGACACCTCGCAATCGGTGAAGGCATAAAGCGCGTCGATGGTCTGGTCGGGCGAAACGCCGGGATTCAGGTAAATGACAATCTCACAATTCTCCGCCGTATTGTCGTCGATTTTCTTGATCTTGATTTTGCCCTTATCGTTGCACTTCACGATGCTTTCAATCAAGCCGCCCGTGGTGGTTCCGTAAGGTATCTCGCTGATGACCAACGTTTTCTTGTCTTGTTGACTGATTCTTGCACGAATACGCACCTTGCCGCCGCGCAGGCCGTCATTGTAGTTGGTCACGTCCATCAAGCCACCCGTGGGGAAGTCGGGATAGAGCGTGAAAGGCTCGTCGCGAAGATAGGCCACCGAGGCATCAATCAGTTCGTTGAAGTTGTGCGGCAAGAACTTGGAGGCCAAGCCCACGGCAATGCCTTCCGTGCCTTGGGCAAGCAACAACGGGAACTTCACCGGCAGCGATACCGGCTCGGCGTTGCGGTTGTCGTAAGAGCGCGTCCAATCGGTGGTTTTATGGTTGAAAACGACCTCTTTGGCAAACTTCGAAAGTCGCGCCTCGATGTAACGCGGCGCGGCGGCATCGTCGCCCGTGAGGATGTTGCCGAAATTGCCTTGCGTCTCGATAAGCAAGTCCTTTTGGGCCAATTGCACCAAAGCGTCACCGATGGAGGCATCGCCGTGAGGGTGATATTTCATCGTGTTGCCCACAATGTTGGCCACCTTGTTGAAACGTCCGTCGTCGAGCTCGTCCATCGAGTGCAGGATGCGGCGTTGCACAGGCTTCAGGCCATCCTCAATGGCAGGCACGGCACGTTCGAGGATGACATACGAGGCATAGTCGAGAAACCAGTTCTCGAACATCCCTTTCAAGGGGATGATATGATGTTCATCCTCTTGAGCCTGAGCGTCTTGCACATCATCCAAGGACGCATCGGACGGCTGTTCGTCCAAGGGTTCGTTTTCGGTCTTGTCTTCGATTTCCATTATGCGTTTTCAAACGGTGCAAAAATAAAGATTTTTCTTCAATTCACGCAGCAAAAATAGCCGCTTATCTCATTCCATCCCTAAAACGGAAACCCCAAACACTGCCTCAAACATCCTCCGATAGGCTTCAACCTTCTTGTCAAATGCCAAAGGATAAGCCCTTGAGGATGAAGGCAAACGGTACAATGTCAAACCCTCCCGCAGGATGATTTGGCTGTTGGGCGAAGGGACAGAATCGGTCTTGTAATAGGCGCAGACTTCCGTAGTGGCTTTTTCACCAGTGGTGGCGATGGCGCGGCATTGGGGCATTTGCACCAAAAGCGACTCAATGTCAGTATGTTCCACTATCTCCAAGAAGGCATCGGAGGCATTGTCTTTCAGCCGATTGACCGCCAAGGCTGTGTCGAAAAAGGCAATGCCTTTCTCGTTCAGGAATGTGACGATTTCGTTCATTTTGAAGCACTTATGCTCCATGTCCACGAAATGGTTGCGGTCGCCGAACCAGATTTGCCCTTCAATGCGCCAGTGGTCGTTGATGAAATTGGGGTAGAAAAAGTCCATACACCAACGCTTCTTAGGCGGCGGAAAACTGCCCAAAAACAGCACCTTGGCATTGGGCGACAAAAACGGCTTTAATGGATGGTGTTCAATCATTTAGAGATTGTTTGTTAGGTGTTTTCGTTTTGCAAAGTTAGGGATTATTACCCAAAGAAGTGCCAACATCTCAAAAAGTGTTGCAATTTCAGCATACTTGAGATTGTCTTCAGTTGCGGAGGTTGAAACCATCCGATGAATTAGGGTCGTCCTTTCAGGACTTATTGGATACTCTCTCACTTTTTTTGGCGGAGGTTGAAACCGTCCGTTGTAATAGAGCCGCCCTTTCAGGGCTTATTGGACAGTCTCTCGCTTTTTTTGGCGGAGGTTGAAACCGTCCGATGAATTAGGGTCGTCCTTTCAGGACTTTATCTCCCATTTTAGAAAACGACTTTTTTCCCCATAAGGATACATCCATTCAAAGAGTTTTTCTATTTTTGTGCTTTGAAGTCGAAGAATCAGGCAGAGTCCTGAAAGGACTATCCTATCACAAGCGGGGGTGCAACCCTCGCCCAGCCCCGTAGGGGCGAAAACACAAAACACAACCATTATGGGAAGCTCACTCTCAAAAAACGACATCCACATCGTATTCCACATCAAATATCATAGCATGGAGATACGCGACGAAGACCTCGGACAGGTGTTTGCCTACATCGGCGGCCTCATCCGCAACATGGGCGGTATCCCCATCGAAATCGGGGGCATCGGCAACCACATCCACATCCTCACCTCGTTGCCCAAGACCATCGCCTTGTCCGACTTCGTGAAACGCATCAAGGCCTACAGCAGCAAGTGGATCAAGACTTTGGATGAAAGCTATTACGAAGGCTTCTGCTGGCAGGCTGGCTATGGTGCCTTTTCGGTGGATTACAGAGGTTTGAACAGAGTTGCACAATACATCCGCACCCAAGCCGAGCACCACCATCGCACTAACTGGAAAGATGAATACAAGCACCTTTTGGACGAGGCGGGCATTGAGTATGACGAGCGGTATGCTTTTGAGACGGATTGACTTTTGCAAAGCCCTGAAAGGGCGACCCTACATCATCGGGGAATTTCAATCCCCGACACATCGGTATGACTATAACCCTCTTCCTACGCGGAGGTTGAAACCCTCCGTCGTAATAGAATCGCCCTTTCAGGGCTATGACCCACCTTTAAAGCCCTGAAAGGGCGAACCTACATCATCGGGGAATTCCAATCCCCGACACATCGGTATGACTATAACCATCTTCCTACGCGGAGGTTGAAACCTCCAATGTTATAAAATCGCACTTTCAGGGCTATGACCCACTTGCAAAGCCCTGAAAGGGCGACCCTACCTCATCGGGGATTTCAATCCCCGACTCATTGGCATGACTATAACCTTCTTTCTACGCGGAGGTTGAAACCTCCGATATAATAGAATCGCCCTTTCAGGGCTTTGGTGGTTGGTCTAATCTGAAACAAAACTACTGATAAATTCCAGCAATCTCGATTCTTCAGCTTCCATTTTGTTGGCAAAGCAAGTGAACGTTGGGCTTTTCTGGTCAACTTGCATACCGAAAACCGACAGCTTCCCACCGTAACCATTCAGTTGTTTGGCAACGGATTGTTTTTCGCCGTTTGAAACAGGAACGATAAAACCTCCATGATTAAGTTTCAGAATGTGCATATATGAGATTACTTGATACAAATCGGCAGTTTGAACCATTCCCAAATCCTCATAGCCTTTGTATTTGGCATCAAGCACCATCTCTTGGCTATAAAAATCAGGATAACAAGCACCTATATGGTCTGTAAACATAAACTTTCGACCTTCTCCTGTTTTGTTTCGCGGATGTTCAAAACCAATATTCTTTAACAAAGTGTCCAAATATTCCTCCCAAAGCCAAGCACCATCAAACAGAATGCCGTAAATTCGGTTGTCATCATTGCCGTATTTCAATAAAAAAAAAAAAAAAATCTGCAAGCAAAGCCGTTGCAAATCGCGGTATTCGCTGAAATATGGATGGCTTATTGGCCTGTTATTCAAATTGACAATCCGACTTCTGTCGTTTCGGTTATAACTCGATGTCGCATTGTTTATCAAGCCAACCGCTTCCTTGGTCTCGTCGTCGTTGCCGAGGATATTTCCGTGATATGGATGGAACGCGATGTATTCAATGGTATGCCTGACGAGTTGTGTGACATGATTGTCAACGGCATATTCCCTTGTCGAATAGGCCACTTTGCCCGCAAACGGAATGTTTTGTCGGATATGACGCTGAATATCAATCCTTCCGCGTACATTGGCATCGTTATAATTCCGTGTCTGATACTCCTTGTAAATCCCCTGTCGCAATGCCCGTTTCAGAAAAGCGGGAAACAAATAGATCAGAAAATCGAAAACGCTCTCGTTGTCGGAATCGTGTTTCAAATCGAACAGGTTGATAGCGAACACTTTCTGCAACATATAATGAAGGAAATAATCCCCTTGTTGCTGCGCAAAACGGGAGCGGATGGAAACTTGGGTGTCGTTATAACCGACAAAACCCATAATGTTTCCCGTAACTAATTGATTTCCATTATTTACAGAAAAGATATGCTCCGTTCCAATCTTATCGCCGTATTCGCCAAGAGAGTGGGGAAAAACAAGCAGGCTGCTTCCATCGTCAGAACAAAGTTCCGAAATGGAAAGTTTGGCCATACATTTCAGGTCGTCGAGTTCCTGACCTTCAGGAATGGCTTTGGTTGTGCTATTGTCTTGGGTCTGAATCATTCATTCTGCGATTCGGTGTTGCCATCGTAGGCTTTCTTCAATTGCTCCAATTGCTTCACCGCGTCACGATTGCCACGAAGATATTCCGAGAGCAAACCTCGCAGATGGTATTCCCACAACTTGTCGAAATCGCCATCGTATTCATCCAACTTCAAGAAATAGGCCGCCCCGATTTGGTATGACTTGTTCAGCCCAAGTTTTTCGTCACAAATGGCATCGTTCAAGGCAGTCATCCGTTTTTTTACTTCTTCAGCATGAACCATCTTGTCTTTCATGGCCTCGTAACTTTCCTCTGCCGTGACTTCCTTCCATGCGAAGCGGCGGCGCATAGCAAAATCCATGCTCTCCACACTTCGGTCTATGTCGTTCATCGTTCCGATGATATAGACATTTTCAGGGACATAGAAGCCTCTCTTGAACACATCGCCATCTTCAATCATGTTTTGGTATTGCGTCTGCACCATGCCTTTCTCACCCCGATAGCCCGGGTCGATAGAGAAGAACAACTCGCCGAAAATCTTGGAGATTTCGCCACGGTTGATTTCGTCGATGATAAAGACGAAAGGTTTGTCACTTTCCAGCAATGCTGCCTTGCAAAACTCTTTGAACACGCCATCTTTTCTTTCAAAACCTACATTATCGTTGTCATCATTCTTTGGCCTCAAGCCTTCCACAAAATCCGTATAATCGTATGAAGGGTGGAATTGAACGAACTTGGTTTCCGCTCCCATTTCTTCAGCGATTGCTTTTGCCAAATAGGATTTTCCAGTTCCTGGAGCTCCTGTCAGAATCAAATTATGATTAACCAAAAGCAATTTGGATGTTTTGGTAATAAACATATTCATTTGTTCGTATTGTTTTTTTAATTCCCTCATCTTTGTAATTGCAAATGCTTTTGTAACGCCAATTATTGACATTTGTGAGATACCTTTTGTGATTTCATTTTTCATCCCACTCGTAGTAACTCTAGTAGGGTTTAAATAATAGTGCCATTGATCGACCACAATCCTTTGTCCCCAATTGTCACAGCCCTCCCGCAAATCTTCATAAAAAACATCACTATCATCAAACAAAACTATTCCATCTTGGTAATCATGATTGTTCCTCTGGATGACCTTGCTTAGACTTGATATTTGATCAGATTTAAACGGACACTTGATGACATTACCATATGCATAAATTTCATTTCCATAAGTTAAGAAAATGACATCGCCAACTTTTATTTCTTTGACACATCCCAAAACACCTGAAACAGCTGTTGACACTTGCCGACCATATCGCTGTTGGGTAAGCCAAATATGATTTTCAACAGCTTTCTGCCAATAATCATCACTAGTAACACGGCCTACCCAATAATTCACTTTAGTCAATCCCGATGCCGACAATATTTCTTCTATTGTCAACCCATTTGGAATCCAATATTTTTTACTTCCAGCCGTTAGTTCGAATCGAGCCAACTCTTTTTGGAAAACATCATCCAATCTGTCGTCTTGCACTTTTCGATAGAATAGTTTCAATACGCTGTCAGTCTGAGTACCATTTCCGTGACTCTGCTGGTGCTTGTCCTTGGTATTATCCTTATAGCCAACAAAACGACTTGGTGCAAAGCAAATATGATTATCTATGATTTCAATCACATAATTCTTACCGTTCTTTAGGATGTTAGCCGCCCACCGACAACTATCATCATTTTTTCCTTCCAAATAAGAGTATAGTGTTTTGATGTTTTTAATAACATCGTTCCTTGTTTCAATATAATCTGTTCTTTCCATGGGCTTACTTACTATTGTCTAACTCTCGGCAAACATTTAATGATGCAAAAATACTGCTTTTTGTAATTGTATTTGCCGACAATATGAATTATTTCCCCCAACCACCAAACCACCTCAACATTCTCACTCATCACCAAATCATCAGGCGCGATATTGAGGCTGTCGCCGTCACAAGCCATCGCTTCTCTATTGGAGTAGATGGCAGTCCATGAAATACTTCTTTTTTGCTTCCATAATTGTGTTGTTTTTTAGGTTTAACATCGAATTACGAGGCAAAAATAGAAGCATGTTGTTCCAAATCACGGTACAGGCTCAAAGTTTTTTCGTTTTTTTACATGAATTTCCATAAATTAGACACAAATTTTTCAAAAATTGCAATTAATGACAATTCGTGATATATTTCTGATAATTCGTGTTTTATATAACTTTTTCTTTGATAATTCATGTTTGATACATCCACGCCGCTTCCTCATGCCATTGCCGCATTTCATCGGCCAACCATTGCGGTTCAAGCACTTTCAGCCATGCGCCACGCGAAAGCAGTTGTCCCTTGAAGTCGGTGGTGGACGCAAATTGAGTTCAAAGTCGGCAAAATCTTGTTGCTCATCGCATTGGAGTTCTTTTTGGGTGTGGTGCAGAGGCAAGTCGCGGAGATAACGCGGGTGTTTTCATAATTCACTCATTTTGTTCTTCCTACAAAGCCCTGAAAGGGCGACCCTATTCCATCCCTGCGTTTCATGCCGCCTCACTTCCAAAACCGCAAAACGGCAATCTCGCCCAACAACGCCAACAAAGCAACCAACGCGAAAAGTTTCCATTGGGAGGACTGGTGCGCCATAGCTTCAACGAGGTCGGCGGTGGCAAAATCGGTGGTGGCGAGGACGGCGGCCACATCGAAGCCTGCGTTCTCGAAAGCGGGCTCGATGGCATCACGGTCGGCGAAGGCCATCTTCGACTCCACGCGGCTCTCATTCCAAGCCGTGGAGCGGTTGAGCGTGTCGTTGACCAACAAGTCATAGAAGCCCGCTGCGGGCAGGTTGTCATTCAAATAAAGATGCACCTTGCCGTTTCTGACTTCGGAGGCTGGCATCAGCTCAAAAGAACGGTCAGCGTTGGCAAACAAGAACCTTTGGTCGCCTTCAAGGCTCAAGTCGTTCAGGACCAACATCTTGTCAAATCCAATCGTATAAGCCAGCCGACCCATCTTGCCGCCGATGAAGGCCATTTTGAGCATCATCGGGACAAAAAGCGCATTGTCGGCCATATTGCTCCATTTCGCATCGAGCGCAGTAGCCATCACAAAGGCTTGCCCCTTCCCCACTTGCTCCGAAAGCAAAAGCGGGTCTCCATTCTTTAATGTCAACAATGCTGTGGCCATGCCATTGGATTTCAGGCGCACATGACAATTCACCTTGGGCAAATCGGCATATTGGGGCATATCGAGAATCATATCGCTGAAAAAAGCGTGCTGCATAGCCAAGTCCTCAGCAGCGGTGGCGTTGGTGTCGGCTTCCATCAAGGCCAAGCCCAAGCGTTCATAGAAATATCTGTTGCCATTGAGGTCATTGATGGAAGGGAATACCATCAGGCTGGCACCTTCGGCAACGGCATCCAACAGGGTTTGTTGCAATGTCTCATTCATCACGGCAGTTTCGTTCACAACCAGCAGATGGGCTTTGGCTATGGTGCCCAAATCGAAGCGCGAAGGCTCCATCAGCGTATAATCGAACTGCTCATCGTCGTCGAAAACCATCGCGCAATTCGAGGCCTCACTGCCCAGCTCAACCACGGAAAGGCTTGGTTTTACGCTCAAAACAAAATCATATTCATCGTCGAAAGTGATGGGATGGTCGATCAGGCTGACGCTGCAACGCTGCTCGCCGTGGCTGTCAACCACAAACTGCAAAGTGAGTTCAGCCGCGCTGTTTTTCTTCAAATCGACCGTCGTGGAAGCCGCCATCGATCCGTTCATAGTGAAGTTGACCGGCAAGCCCTTCACCTCCTTATCTCCTTGATTGACAACGCGCACCATCAAATCGTTAGTCAATCCCGTTTGGACGATGGGCGATGCCAACCAAACCGAGTCGATGTAAATGTTCGACTTGAACTCAGGAATCATCGGCACCACCACCACTTGCATCGTAGTGTCCGCCTTGGCTGCCGACAAGTCAAACGTATTTTCCTGGAAATCAGAATAGACAAACAAAGTCGACGAGGCAAAGCCGTGTTGTTTGCCGAGCATGGCAAAACGATCCATCACCTCGCCCATCGCCACGGGGGCGCCATCGGGATTCATACGGTCGAGTTGGTTGAGCATCTCCTCTTGGTTCATAGGGTACTCATTTTGGATCTCGAAGCTGTTGGTCATCAGCAAATAACGGTTCGAAGGATTGAGTTTGTGGACCAAATCACGCGCCGACTGCCGCGCATCCTCAATCAAAGTCGTCCGCTGCGACTGCCCCTTCATACTCATCGAATTGTCGATGTAAATGCCGATGAGATTATCCGACGAGTTTGTATTAATTTGTTTCTCAGGATGATACGGAAAAGAAAATGCCAAAACCAAAGCTGCGATGAACAAGCATCTCAGCAACAGCGTAACCAAATATTTCAGTTTGCGCGTCTTTGCATTTTCCTGCTGGATGCTACGCAACACGGCGGTATTGCTGAAATACACCAACTTGTGCCGCCTGAAGTTGAACAGGTGGATAAGTATGGGAATCAGCAAGGCCAACAGACCCCAAAGCATATTCGGATAGAGAAAACGCATCAGTCAAAAAGTTTACTCAACTTCTTAGAGTTCAAGCATTTTTAAGTTTGACATTTCAAAAGATTTGGTACGCCACCAAGTATAGTGTGATCGGTGAATTATCGCTGCAAATTTACGATATTTTTCGCAAAAAAGGCTTTTTCCGGCAAAAGATGGCATCAGAACCCGAAACTCGTCTTCCGGCTGTGCCTGAACCAGCGGCGGTCTTTGCTGAAAGTGGCGCAGGCATCCTCTTCGTGAGCCTTCAGTGGAATTCCGATGCTCAAGCAGGCCTCAAGGCCTTGCGGAAGGCGCAATCCCGCAATCTGATAGGCATTCACGTTTTGCGCCGCAACCGTGCCGTCTTTCTCGCCCGGCGCATAGCTGTCAAGCAGTCCCTGATGCGCTGTCACGCTGAGCTTGAGCAGAATTTCCTGCGCTCCAAGATTGATTTTGCTGCGCACGCCCAAACCCGCCAATGCCCCAGCGTGAATCAAGGCCAAATTGGCGTCGCCCACATCCATAGTGACATCAAGGTCGATGGGGGCTGTGCGATCCAAATGAATCTGGCCAAACAACCGCATACCCACTTCGGCACCCACCACCAAGAAAGGCTGGAAATAGGGACTGACGGGCAATTTCAATTCAAAAGGCAGGCGCACATCGGCGTAGGAAGCCGCCATCGAGTAGTGAACCGTCGCCCCCGAATGGTGCTCGTAAGTCATATCCGTGCCACGTTGCACATACACGGCTTCAGGGGCAAAGACAAGGGCTTCGCCCAAAGGGATGTCGACAAAAAGTCCTCCCGTCGGGGTAAAGGTGAACGACTGTGCCAACTCACTCAACGACTTGTTTTGGAAATACAGCATCCTTGGCATATTGACGCCGCCTTTCAAGCCTAAAGAAATGGTCTTGTCAGAGCCATTGTCCTTGCTCGATTGGCCGAAAGACGCCAAGCTGACGCCCAGCAGAAACGCTATTATGATTTGAATCTTTTTCATCGCTTTGAAATGTTACCAGTCAAAATTCGAGGCGGTCCCATCGCCGTCTTTGTAAATGAAATACGAACCCGGAGCGTATTGGCTCAACACGCCATTCGAATTGTCCTCAGCCTTCATAATGATGGATGCCAGCCTGAAATCGGCAAGTCCGTCGGCGGTCACTTGGCCGCGTATGATGATGCCTCGTTTCATCCACACTTGGAATGATTGCCCATTGAAAGGCATGACATAGCTCTTGTTTTCAATGAAATAAACGGTGAACTTGTTGCCGTTGCCCATCACGAAAACCGTGTCGGTGATTTGCTCGGTGGATTCGTTCAAGTCCATCACCGCAATGCCGTTGTGCTGTCGGTCGAAACGGAGATAAGTGTTCGGCTCCACAATCTGCAAAGGTAAATTATCCACATTGGTGTCAATCCGCGTTTTGGGGTCTACCACATAGCTGCCCTCGATTTTGGGCGGCACAGCGCCACGCGGGATTTCGCCAAAGCGGGCCATAAACTGGGTCTGCAACGAGTCAGGAATCACGGTGAGGATGTCGTCAATGTAATTCTCCGTCCCAATGACAACGATGGTGCCTTCATCGTTTTTGGTACACGAACTCAGCAGGAGACCTCCCGCCGCAAAAAGCCAAAGACCCAAAACCATCAGCCTGTTTTTCATAGTCTTATCAATTAAAATCGTTGAACAATCACTTTTCTTGCCACAGATCCTTCTTTCCCCGTAGCCACAAAGAAATAAATGCCATCAGCGCAATTTTGCATGTCATAGCCAATGGAATTTGAGCCCAAATCGTTGAAGGTTTGTATGTCATCAACAAGATTGCCCATCATATCATACACTTTGACGTCAATCTTTCCCGTAAGGTTCTCGAAATCAAAGGTCATAAGGCCGTTGTTAGGATTGGGTGTTACGTTGAAATTGGCTTGGGTTTGGTTTTCGCCAACCCCATAGAACGAACACACCAACCAGTATCTCTGCTCGATGCCATCTTCGGGGGCACAATGGTTGAAAACCTTGGCCCTCAGCCAAATGGTGTCATCCTCTCGGTTAAGCACATAAATCTTGCACTTCTCACCCATCTCGCCAAAAGGCTCCAGCACCCAATGCGGGGCTTCGTCGCAAGCCCAAACGACTGTATCCCAATGGCATTCCGGATTCACATCATAAACGGTATAATCATAGGTGTTGATTTGAAATTCGGTGGCAGTGACAACCCAATGTGGAGCCGTATTCATCGTATCCATCGGCATGATTGCGGAAGGATGGGGAGTGTAGTCGAAGTCGACTTTCATCGTCACGATGCTGTCGCAACCCATCTGGTTTTGATAGGTTCTCTGATAGATACCTGATTCAGTATAGATATGGTTTTCAGGGTCATAGTCGTCATTTGTGTAATAATCAAGGCCATTCGGATCCCAAAGGTAGCTGTCGCATCTTTCGTCGTAAGGCACTTCGAATTCATTGGTTTCGTAATTGGCGATGGTCAGGTTGAGCACGAAAGTGCTGTCGCACAGCTTGTCGCCAAAAGCGTTGTGGAAAGTGTGCGTAATCCCGTACTGGCTTTCATGGTAGGTTACGCCCGTGACGGGCCAATAGTATTCATTGCAGGCCGTTTTGTCCACTACTTGGAAATAGTCTTCATGGAACCTCAAATCAAGCCGATGCAGGATGGGGCAGCCTCCGTTAGGGTCGTCGAGCACGATTTCGTCGTAAGTGTCTTCGTGATAGGTCGTTCCCGTCTTGTCCCAATACCACGAAGGCGTGGTCCCATAGTCATAACACTCGAATTGCTCCACAATGGGCGGACGCTGGTACTCGTCAACGGTAAGAATCATTTTCTCCACTTTCAGGCAGCCGTGGGCATCGATGGTATCGAAATAAGCGATTTGTCCGTCTTGGTCGTAAAGCGTTCCGTGGAAATCGTAGGTCTGGCCGATACAGATGCTCGGGTCGATCACTGCGGTGTCGTTGGGCGGATAAACGGTAAGATGAAGATGAACGATGCTGTCGCAGCCGTGGATGGTGTGGTCAGTAAAATCCACATCGGCGTTGGTGGTGTAGTCAGTGCCATAGAAATTGTAGCTTTCGCCATCGCAAATGTATTCCGTGACAACGGTCTCGTTATAAGTCGGCCAATTTTCCAAATGTAAGTAGATGGTCTTGTCGCAGCCGTATTGGGTTTGCGCGAGATGCTCGTATGTTCCAGGGTCGCTGACGGTCTGACCATAGAAGTCATAGGTGGCTCCGCTGCAAATGGTTTCATGTTCATATTCTTCTTCATTGGGATGCACGACAATACTGACACTGACATCTTGCGTCCCCCCCCAGCTGTTGTCGGTGATATGGCAAGAGTAGGTGGTAGTGCCCACCGGCGGGGTTGCCTCTGGATGCTGGACATTGGCGTTGTTCAGGCCGTTGGCAGGCGACCAGTTGTAACTGTAGTTGCCGCTACCGCCCGTAGGCAGTGCGTGCAGCGTGGTCGATTCGCCTTCGCAGAGTTCCGTGTCGTCGGCAGTGGCAGTGGCGGTCATCGCATCCACATAGACCGTGCAGGTCGGTGACCCCACAAGCACCAATTCACGAAACGAGATGTCGTCCAACCCGAAGTCGTTGCCATCGCCGTTGGTGTTTTGGTTCAGGATGGTGATGGTGGCCGTGGTGGCCGTGCCGCTGTACCAAAGCTCATAGAATTGTTCCCAAACCATAGTCGTTGACGGGGCCGAGAACACCTCGCCTATCTGGGTGCCGTTGATGCTGAACTGGAGCAAAGCCATCTGACCCGCCACGCCTGCCAAGGTGCAGGCCCAAGTCGAGAAAGCATACCATTTGTTGGGGACCACGGTGATTTGCTCCGTCCACACATTGGTGCCCGGACTGATGGAGCCATTGACCATCATGAAGTTGCCGCTGCCGCCGTGGCCGTAGCCGTGGAAGTTCTCGTGATGCAAGCTGGCGTCTGAGTCCACATAATAGGTGCCTTCGTTCCACAGGTTGGAGTTGTATTCGTAGGCCGAGGTGAAGCCCGAGTTGCCTTGGCTGAAGTCGCCGTTGACCACGCTCTCGTCGCCAGGGGCATAGCCTTCGCAGGTGTAGGTGGTGGTCACCATAGGCGAGGCCACCGTCACAGGGCCTTCGGTGGTCGAAAGGCCCGTTGCAGGCGACCATTGATAATACATCGCTCCTGAAGCGGTCAAAGTCACCGAACCACCCGGCTGAATGGTAGCCGACGGCGGGGTGATGGTGACAGGTTGGGCCCATACGGCTGCCGCAAGGCAGAACATCAAGGTCGCTATGAGGGAAAAACGTTTTTTCATAAGTCATTACATTTTTAAGCAAAGATTTGTCCATTATTGGTTGTCGGTTTTCCATACAAAATCATCAATAGTATTGGTTTCCTTTGAGAAATTAAGGCCGATTTTGAACAGTTACCCGTGAAACGTGGCAACAGGAATTTGAGGAAACTCTGCTCCACCTCGCGGTTAGGGAAGCCAAGATGGAACATCCCAAGTTCCTTGTCGTACCCCTTAATGGTCAGGTAACCAGTTTGATAGAACATAGCAATCGGCTCTTGTTTCAAACTCTCCTTGGCAGCAAGATCACTTGCCCACAATTCTCCTTTGGAAAACTCCCGCAAGTCGTAGTCGCCGTTTTGCAGCAGTTTGATGAGGAAAGATGGCGTGCCGGTCGAGAACCAATAATTGTCGAAGTCACATTTGTCGAGCGCGTTAAGCACACTGAACGGATTATACATATCCTTCGATGCGCTCTTTGAGAAATGGTAGCCATCATACATCTGTTGCATCTGAGCCATAATGGCTGCCTTGTCGGTGCCTTCCTTTTGGGCGAAGGCTTCAAGATGTTCGCTGAAATGATGCTCGATTTCATCGGAAGTGAGGCCGCAAATGTCGGCGTAACGTTCATCCAACGAAATGTCTGTCAGGTTGTTGAGGTCGCTGAAAAGACTGATTTTTGAGAACTTCGAAACCCCTGTGAGCATGGCGAAGCGGATGTATTCGTCGCAAGTTTTCAAGTTGCTGTAAAAGGCTTTCAGGATGTTGCGGAAATCTTGCTGCAAAGGTTCGTTGTCAATAGCTTGCAGAAGGGGCTTGTCGTATTCATCCACGAGAATGACGACATCTTTGCCCACATTCTGTGCGATGAATTTGATAATATATTTAAACCGTTGGGCGGGGTCGGTCATAACTGGTTTAATGCCAAATTTGTCTTCCCAATCGATGAAGTTGGAATTTAATGCTTCCAACAGACCTTCCACAGAATCATATTGTCCCACATTCAGATCCAAATAAAGCACTGGATAAGTTTCCCACGCCTGCTCCAATCCGGCAATGGCCAAACCTTCAAAGAGTTCCTTTTTCCCTTGGAAATAGGCTTTTAAAGTTGAAAGCAACAGACTTTTCCCGAAACGTCGTGGACGGGAGAGGAAATAATACCATCTGTTCTTGACGAGTTCGAACAATAAAGCGGTCTTGTCAACATACGCACAATCGCTCGTGCGCAGCTTTTCAAAACTCTGTATTCCTATGGGCAGTTTCAGCATATTGGAGCGATTGTTTGTTGGACTGCAAAATTACTATCTTTTTCGTACAATTCAAAACATTTTTCGTCATCCTTACCTGCACACCACCACCCGCCGTTTTGCGATGCCGAACTGTGTCTCAATTTCAAGCAAGTAGACTGAAGGTGTGAAACCGCCCATATCCAAAACCACTTGCTGCTGATTACCGACTTCGACGGCTTCCATCACCTGCCCCATCATATTGACTATGCGCACCCGTTGGACACCTTCAGCTTCAACTATCACTTGTCCTTTGGTGGGATTGGGATAAAGTTTGACGTCCAGCAGGCCGTTTTCATCGATGCCAAAAAAGCCAGCAACGATGTCGAAAGTGCGCTCCATCTCGCCGCATTCCTCAACAGTGAAATTGGCTTTCAGTGTGGCTGTTCCCGGTGTGGTTGCCTCAACGAGACAGTATGTGTCGCCAGCCTCCTTTATTATCCAATCGGGATTGGTCAGGCTCCAAGTCACATTACCAGTAAGATGCTCCGCTTCAAGATAATAGGGAAATACTCCTTCGACAATGTTGGTTGAAACATACACCAACGGACTGCCTTGGATGGCTCCCAACGATTCAGAATCTGTTATTTCCAACCTGATTCGGCTAATGAGGCTGTCGCAGCCACTTGTGGTATACAGCGTGTCGAGATAGATAAAAGTGATGCCCGGCTCATCGTAAAGCACGCCATCGTATTCATAATAGTCACAGGCGCTGACGAATTGCGTCGAGTTGACCGTTTCGTTCAAAAAGACACGCATCTTCACCAAACTATCGCAGCCTTGAGCTGTCTGGAAAACGTGCGTGCAAAGCATGTTGTCGTGCTCGCATTGGTAGCCGTACCACTCGAAAGGCTCGCATGCCAAGGTGTCGAACTCATGGACTATCTGCTCGGTGAGGCTGAAATGCATGGTGACTATGCTGTCGCAGCCTTGCTCTGAAGCATAGGTGTGAACATAGTCGCCATTATGGTCGCAATACTGGCCTTCCCAATAAATGGGAGCACAGGTTTGACGTTCAAATTCGGAAGTCATGGCATCGCTGAAAACCAAATGCATAGTGGCGATGCTGTCGCAGCCGTTGTGAGCCACAAAGGTTTGCTCATAGTCGCCATCGGTGTAATAAGTGATGCCGTTCCAAGTGAAAGGCAAGCAGGTTTGTTGTTCAAACTCGTGGTAAACGGCTTGTTTGATGGTCAAATGAAGCGTAACCAAGCTGTCGCAACCCATCGCACTCGTGAAATGGCGTTCATAATCTCCTGATTCAGTATAGGTTTGGTCAATCCAAGTGTAAGAATAACAAGCCTCGGCTTCCTCCTCTTCGGCGAAAGTGGGAGCGATGGTCAGATGCAGGATGAACAAGCTGTCGCAGCCCTCCGGGTTGTGTACCTCAAACTCGTAGTCGCCGTCTTCCGTATAGACCTCACCGTGCCATTCATAGCTCTCGCAACCCGTGGCCTGCTCTTCGTAGGTGAATGTTTCGCCTATTTCCAAGTGCATGATGAGCAAACTGTCACAACCTTGGCTGTTGGACAACATATAAGTATAAGTTCCTGGCTCAGTGTAGGTTTCTCCAAACCATTCGTATGATTCGCAACTTGTCACGTTGAACTCATATTCCGAGCTGTGGTTGATGGTCACCAACCTGACCTCAGTGTAGGGGCAACCCGTAGGGCCGAGGGTTTCGTAGGAGTAGTACCCCGTTTGCGTGATGTCTTGTCCGTGCCATTCGTAGGCATCGCAGGCCGTTATGGGGGCAAGCGTGTCGATGCCGCTGTAGTTGATGGTCACGAAGATGCGCTCAAGCCTGTCGCAGCCTTCAGGTGTGGTCGACATGTGGGTGTATTGCCCTGTTTCTGTGATGTTTTGCCCGTACCAGAGGTAGGAATCGCATTCCGTCACAGGTTCCCAGTTGACGGTGTCGCTGTGGTTGATGGTCATTGGGAGGATGTATTGCAGGTTGCATCCATATTGGTTCACCGTGTCGAATACCGCCACCCCGGTCTCGTTATATGTGTGGCCGTGCCAAACGTATTCGTCACACGCAGTGATGCTTTGCAGCTCAACGGTTTCGCTTTCATAAATCGTCAGTTGCAGTTGCTCAGTACGGTCGCAGCCATATTCGTTTGTGGTTTCGTAAGTCAGCAAGCCGCTTTCCGTATAGGTCTGTCCGTGCCAAGTGTAGGAATCACAGGCCTCAACGGGGTCCAAATCAACGACATCGGCGTAATGCATCGTCAAATTGAGGACGAAAGTGCTGTCGCAAGCGCCTTGCGGCCCTTCGGCGACGACCGAATCCATAGTGGTTTCGTAATACCATTGTTGGCTGCGAGGCCAATAATAGCTGTCGCATTCCGTCAAACTAATCACTTCGCGATAGCGGTCGGTAATGGTCAGGTTGAGCCACTCGGTGCGGTCGCAGCCGTGTTCATTGGTGGTCTGATAGGAATAGGTGCCCGATTGGGTATAGGTCTGCCCGTGCCAAACGTAGCTTTCGCAAGATGAAACTTCAAACGTCAGTTCATCGCTGTAATAGATGGTCAACGGCAAATGCTGTGTGAGCACGCAGCCCCATTGTGTGGTGGTGATGTAATCGTAAACACCACTGGTCGTGTAGGTTGTGCCGTGCCAAGTGTAGGAGTTGCAAGCCTCCACAGCCGGCAGGGTCTCTTCCTCGGCGTGGTGGATGGTGAGGTTCAGAACCAGCAACGAGTCGCAGGCGTTGGGGCTTGTCAAAACATAGGAATATTGCCCCGACTGGGTATAGGTCTGCCCATTATAGTTCCATGTGTACGACTCGCAGGCGTGTTGGGTGATTGTGCGCTGCGGCCTCGCGTTCACAGTGATGCCGACATAGCCGTATGAAGTGATGTCATTGGTGCCAAAAGTCAGTTTGTAGGTGAAGCCATCTTCGCCCGAATAACCCGTGTTGGGCGTGTAGCGGTAAGTGGTTCCGCTCAACCAACTCAGCGATCCATGTTGGGGCTGCCCGATAATGGAGAAGTTCACGTTGGGAAGGATGGAATTAGGCGAAACGACATCGTTTTGCATCGGATTGATGTCGACAGGCGTCTCAAAACAAGTCGTCACCTCGTCGTCGTGGGCTTCCACCACATTGGAATAGGCGTAGGTCATCGTGATGTCGTCCAAACCGAAATCGTTGCCATTGGACGAAGTGCAGTTGTCATAAATCTCGATGAGTGCCGTGGAAGCATTGCCGCTGTACCATCTGTAAGTCGGCATTTGGTTCCAAATCCCTTGCTGGACACTTACATTTGGCATCATATAGTTATCGATGACCGTCACATTGTTGAACTTGATTTTCAGCTTGGTGCGCATCGATTCCAGCTGACCACCGCCAGCACTCAGATTCGTAATCCAAAGTGAGAAATCGTAGTAGGAATGCGGTTCCACGTTCACCGTCGTGTACCACACACGCATGCCGGAATTGGTGGCTCCGTTGACGACCATGTAATCGCCCGAACTGGAAGTGTGGTCCGTGAAACTGAACATACTGTTACTCACCAATCTGGCATTGGTACACTGGCAATATTTTCCCACATCGTTATTGCCGCCAAGACCCCAACTGAACTCATAATCCGAACTATAGCCTACCCCCGCAGCATATAGGAAACTGCCATTGGAAATGAGGTTTTGGGCATAAAGGGAAGTGCAAGACATCAGCACAGCAAAAGCCAACATCTTGACAATCTGATTAATCCGTTTGTTCATTGCCATTATCTCTATTTTTCTTGTTACACAAACGACAAAAATAGCAAAAATAATACCAAAGAAACAAAAAAATTTCATTTACAACGATTTTCCGTCCAAAACGGCCTCTTTTAGGGTTTCGTCCTCATAACACAATTTCAATGAGAAAAACGGTCGCTTCTCGTCAATAAGGCGAAGGAAAATCTTGTCGCCTTCCCATGTGGGCAATTCGAGAAGCCGCTGTTTCTCAATCCATTCGAGGTCGCCTTCGTTGCAGTCGGTTTGCTCGCCAGTCCATTCGGTGCAGACGAAGATGTGCATCTGCTCGGCGGGCCAAATGTTGTGGACGAAAGTGACGATGCCGCAATAGCGCCACGCGGTGACGGTGAAGCCCGTTTCTTCGCACACTTCGCGCCTCATGCAATCCTCGGGGCTCTCCCCTTCCTCGAACTTGCCGCCCACGCCAATCCATTTGTCGTGGTTCTCGTCGTTCTCCTTCTTGGTGCGGTGCAGCATGAGGTATTGGCTGCCGCGCTCCAAGTAACATTGGGTGGTTTGTTTCATAGTCTTGATAGCCAAATGTTGAAAAACTTGTCGTAAACTTCATAAATGCCGAGATGACTGGTCACCAACTGCTTATCCATCAACGATCTGATGGTGGTTTGAACCGAACTGGCAGCCGTCAGGTGATGTTTTTTGATGAATTTCGACCCCGTGACGGCTTTCACTTTCCCTTCCTTGTTGATGGCAACCAAAAGTTCTTTCTGCTTGGCCGTCAGTTGGTAAAGCAAGTCGGCGTAAATAGTGCCGTTGTCTTTCACAATTTCGTTCACTGCAACATCAATCATATCCATTCCGCAGGTTTCGCCTAATGCGGTATCGGCAAAAAGGTAGTTCAACACCTTCTGAATGTACCAAGTGATGCCCCCAAACCGATTGCAAATTGACTCCACGACACCTTCAGCCAAATGCTTTCCCGCCTTCTCGAAGTGCGTCCTCGCAAACTCATCATACTTTAAAGGGTTGATACATTCCAAATTGAGCGTCGAAGTGGAAGCGTAGAAAGGCCGCGATGGCGATGAGAACATCTCCGCAAGCAGATGACGCTCCGAGCCGGAAAACACGAAAATGGCATTGCTGCAGTGCTGGATATAGGTCCTCAAAATGGCCTCGACGTTCTTTTCCGGGTAATGCGCAATCTGCTGGAACTCGTCGATGGCAACGAGGCAGCGTTGGTCGGATTGCTTGATGTAATCGAAAATCTGGTCTAAGGTGTTATCGGCGTTTTGGATGTTCCCGACCTCCACATTCCAAGTCGGGTTGCCCCATGGGTCGAAACTCACACCGGGCCGCAACGAAGTGGCCACCCTGACGAACTTGTCAAAGGCCTTCTTGCTGCGCGACTGGAGCGTGTTCAATATCACCTTCCCCATCTTCGCGACCATTTCATTCATGTTTTTGGTCGAATAGATGTCGATGATAAACGTATGGTATTCAGAAGCAATCTCTTCCTGCTGAAAAGCATGATAGAGCAATCCCGTTTTCCCCATACGGCGCGGCGAGATCAGCACCACATTGTTGCCGTTGGTCAACTGCCGAATCAGTTTTGCGGTTTCCTCTTCCCTGTCGCAGAAATATTCAGGGCCTTCGTAACCCGAAGTGACAAATGGATTTTTCATCATTCCTTCATTTTACGCCACAAAAATACACATTTTCCAAATATTACGGATTTTGCGTAACGGATTTTGCGTATTTTTTTGCAAATGTGATGGTTCATATTGTCGGCAGGGTTTACACCGCCTGCCTAATATCCTGTCGCCCCTACGGAGCTTTGCGAAAAGCAACCCGGAAGGGGCGATTTACTACTGACGGATGCCGAAACTTCGTAGCGCGGTAGCGACAACGAGGCTGCCTCGTTGTTAGAATCCCACCACGATTTTCTGTGTCCGAACCGTGTCGCCACCCACCAGCCGCAACACATACACGCCAGTCGGCATCCCGTTTGTAGAGACGTTTCCTGAAACGTCTTTCGAAACCACCACACGCCCCATCACGTCAACAATTTGCAGCGTGGCATCGCCTATATCCGTTGTAATGACGATGTTCCCATTGCTGATGTAGGCAAACGGCGGTTCGCAGGCGGCCTCGCCTGCAACGCCACTGGCAAACACCAAGCGGAAACGGTTGGCATAGTCGGTGGTTTTGGCGGTGAAGGTGTATGAGGGCGTAGATTGCGGGTCTTCGCCCGCAATAAGGGTTCCGCCTTCGCGGAATGGGTCTTCGCCCGCAATGAGGGTTTCGTGGCGGTGCAAATCCACATCCGCGCCAGTGAGGTTGTCAATCAAATGCAGATAGTCAAATTCCATATTTTCGGCATTCACCGAGAGCGTGTAGGTGCCGTTTTTGGCGGCCTTGAAACTGACAGTCTGTTCGTTGCCCTCGATGGGAACAACGGCCATTTCTTGGTTGTGTCGCACGGCAAAAACCTTCGTGCCGTTCTCGCTCAAGGTGAGTTTCTCCAAAGGCGCGCCGTCACGTTTCAGGATGAAGCGGTCGATGAGAAGGCCGTCTTGAGTGAGGTTCATAACGATGGTCGCGCCTTCCGACAGGCTTAGAGACCGTTCAGAACCCTTTGCTCCGCTGTTGTCATTATAGGTGATGGTAGCGTTGTCGCCCGTGGCCTTCACGAAGAAGCCTTCAGCGGGATGCAACGGATTGTCGGCATCTATGGAGCTTACAACCAAGTCGTTTTTCAAATCGTTCAAACGATAGACCTCATCAGCCACATTCGCTCCCGCAAAGGAAGTCACCTTGTGCGCAAAGGGGTTGCCCACAAGGTTGAAACCCTTCAGGTTGCCAGCGGCTTCGGTGTAGCTCAAAGGCAAGTTCACCGTTTCCGTTGCGGTTCGCAAGGTTCCTGTCAGGCCAATGGTTTGGGTTTGGCTGTTGGCGTAGAGGTAGCCTCTTGCGGCCTCCAACTCGATGAAATTGTTGGCGGAGAGCTCTTGATTCATCCAGTAGTGGGTTGGCTCGTCGTAATAGTAGAGGTCATAGTCGTTTTCCAAAAAGCTGTTCATATCGGCCACCAAACCGTTTTCTGCGAAGGGATAGCCGATGAGGTAGTAGTTGTCTTTCTCGTCCCCATAGCCCGCGATGGTTTTCCGCACTGTGGCTTTCACTCCGGCGTTGGGATGGATGAGTTGCGCACCGTCCTCGATGACAAGGTGTTTGGTGTCGCCAACGGTATAGATGAAGTCGGTGGCGGTGAGCGTCGCGCCGTTCTTCACGTTGAGTTTGTCCATATAAATATCATCTTCATCCTCCCAATAATAGTCGCCGATGGTAATCGAGCCAATCGTCAAATCATCGACGATTTCGCATATTCCGCCATCTTTTATGCTCACTCGTGCGTCAGGGCCTGGCAGTTGGGTACAGTTTTGGTAATCAGGCCCAAACCAGTTTTCCAAATTCGTCCACGAACTGTCTGTCGTTCCCCAAAAGTTGTATTCACACATGCCGTCGCCGGTGATTTCAAAGGTGTTGAAAGGGGCGGCTTGGCTGTATTCGTATTGATAGCAGAATGGCACAAACATAACCGCATTGTCGGACAGGCCCGCAAACACATTGGTGCCCACCATGGGCGGCGTGGTCGGTGAAAGGTTGACACCATAAAGGCTGCAACAGCCTTCGAGCAGTCCATCGCTCAGGTGGGTAACCCCGGCGGGAATGTTCAGGCCAACCAAGTTGCTGCAATTGCGGAAAGCGTTGGTTCCGATGGCGGTAATCGTCTCGGGCAAATAGGCAGACAGCAAACTGTCGCAGCCTTGGAAAGCGCCGTCAGCGATAGCCGTGACGGCGTATTTCGTTCCTTCGTATGCTATGGTGTCGGGGATGGTAGCATATTGCATCGTGGCGTAAAAAGCGTCGTGAATCACCGTGGCTGTGGTGCCGTCGCAGGGGAGGTCGTAATAGAAATCGCCCACCTGTACATTTAACCGCTCACTTTGGATGTAGCCGTCAAACCTGCTCCAATAGGTGTTATTCGCGTAGGAACTCTCTGCGCCACATGGCACATATAGCATTGCCGTGGCAGGAACTCCACTGAAAGTGCTACTATGCGCTGAAGGTGGTGTGGCTCGATAGCAAGTGATGGAACTGATAGAGGAACAATTCATAAAAGCACTTGAACCAAGGTATTCCAAACCTCTTCCCAAAACAACATCTTCCAATGAAGTACAATCCTCGAACGCGGAAGGCTTTATTTCTTCCACATTATTACCAAGCACGACTGAAGCAAGAGAGTGGCATCCATAAAAAGCACTGGCTCCAATAATTCGCACTTGGGAGCCAAAACTCACATTCGCCAACGAGGAGCAGTCCTCGAAAGCATTGTAGTCAATGGTTTGCAAATTACCGCCAAGAACAGCTGACGTCAAGTAGGTGCAATACTTAAAAGCGTAGTAGCCAATGCTCTCCACATTATCGCCTATGGTCACGATCGAAAGGGAATCACATGCCCTAAAAGCATAATTTCCTATTCTTGTCACATTATAAACCGTGTTACTATAAGTGACGGTCGCAGGTATCTCCACCTCGCCCGAATAAGAGTCATTGTTGGTGTTGTCTTCCGTATATCCACTGTGGGTTACCATGGCAGTCCCAGTTTCGCAATCGAGTTTGTAATACACGCCGTTGATGCAGACATTTGATTGGACTACATAAGTATAGTTAGTGCTTGGCCAACCTTCCGCTTGAATATAAGCCTCAGTCGCTCCACAAGGAACAGAAATAGAACCCATCGGAAAAAAACTATATTCGAACACTTCTGTCCCCAATGTGGGTGGAACGGCACTCCTACATTCGATGTGAAGAGTGTGGTTCGATACATCGCCCGTGTAGAGGAACGCTTCATCGCCGATGCTGCTCACGCTGCGACCCAAGACGATGTTGTCTATCGTGCCCCAAAAGGCTCTTGCGCCTATGGTGGTCACATTGTCGCCAATGGTTACGCTGGTCAATTGATTGTAAAAAAAGGCGTTATAGCCTATGGTGGTCACCCCATCGGGAATGACGAGGTCGCCTGCAAATAGGCAATGATCGAAAGCAAGTGGCCCGATGACCGTCAGCGAGGGCGGCAAGGTGAGCGAGCCAGTGAACGGACATGCGTAGAATGCCGAAGATCCGATGCTTGTGAGGCCGCCGGGCAGGGTGAGCGGGCCGGTGAACTGGCATTGGTAGAAAGCCGAAGCCCCGATGCTCGTGAGGCTGTCAGGCAAGGTCAGTGTGCCGTTGAACTCACATTCGCGGAAGGCATTATCCCCAATGCTTGTCACAATGGCGGGAATGGTCAGGGAGCCGGTCAAATGGCCAAAAGAAAAAGCATTGTCTCCGATACGCTTGAGCGCATACTTGACATCCCAGTAGGTGATGGTGTCGAGCAGGTTGAGCGTTCCGTAGAGATTGTTGTGGTGGTAGTAATCGTCCTCGATGGAGGCGGTGCCGTCGCTCCAGAGGGTGTAGTACACACCCTGGTGGTAGGTGGTGCCCACCTGCGTTTGCGCGACAGCCAATCGACAGAAAGCAAAGAGGCCGATGATGAGCATAGCAGCAATGGACAGCGTCTTCTTCGTGTTGGAGAATTTGGTCATATAGTCATGGATTTAATGATTATTGATTGAGTTAGTTTTTACCTTCATTATGGTTTGCGGCTGCAAAGATAAAGGCTTTTTCCTTGAAAACCAAAGGAAAAAACACCTCCACAAGTCGAGTCCCGTCTGTTGCGTTGCCAACGCAACCCCAGAAAGCCAAGGGAAAAAACATCTCCACGAGGGCACAAAAAAAGCAAGGCGGCCAATGCTGACCGCCTTGCAAAACCTTTTTCGCTCTGGGATTAGATGATACCTTGAGCCATCATGGCGTGGGCAACACGCATGAAGCCAGCGATGTTAGCACCCTTCACATAGTTGATGGTGCCATCGGCTTGCTTGCCGTATTTCACGCATTGGTCATAGATGTCGCTCATGATCTTCTTCAGCTTCTCATCAACTTCCTTTGCAGTCCAGTTGATGTGACCGGCGTTCTGGCAGATTTCAAGGCCAGAGGTGGCAACACCACCGGCGTTGACAGCCTTACCAGGACCGAACGGGATGCCAGCGGCTTGGAAAGCGGCAATGGCACCAGGTTGGCAACCCATGTTGGAGACTTCAGCCACATACTTCACGCCATTGGCGATCAGTTCCTTGGCATCTTCTTCAGCCAGCTCGTTTTGGAAAGCGCAAGGCATTGCAATGTCGCACTTTACGCTCCAAGCCTTCTTGCCGGGGGTGAAGATGGCCTTGCCGGGGAACTTGTCGGCCATGTCTTGGACCTTGTTACGGTTCGAGGCACGCATGTCAAGCATGTAGTTAATCATCTCAGCGTTGATGCCTTCGGGCAGCTCGCACACGCCGTCGGGACCGCTGATGGCAACCACCTTGGCACCGAATTCGCAAGCCTTCTGGGCGGCACCCCAAGCCACGTTACCGAAGCCGGAGAGGGCGACGCGCTTGCCTTCGAGGGTATCACCCTTTTCTTCCACCATGTGCTTCACATAGTAGACAGCGCCGAAACCAGTGGCTTCGGGACGCATAAGGGAACCACCCCAGCCGTAGCTCTTGCCAGTCAAAGCGCCAGTCGAGTGCTCACGGGCCAGCTTCTTGTACATACCGTACATGTAGCCAATCTCACGGCCACCAACGCCAACGTCACCAGCGGGGCTGTCTTGGTCGGGACCAATGTTGCGCCACAGTTCGTAGACGAAGGCTTGGCAGAAACGCATGATTTCAGCGTCGCTCTTTCCTGTAGGATCGAAGTCGGCACCACCCTTACCACCACCGAGAGGCAGGTTGGTCAAGCTGTTCTTGAAGATCTGTTCGAAGCCCAAGAACTTCAGCATTGACTCGTTTACTTTGGGGTGGAAGCGGAGACCACCTTTGTAGGCGCCGAGGGCAGCGTTGTACTGCACACGGTAGCCGAGGTTGACCTGGGTCTGACCTTTATCGTCAACCCACACAACGCGGAACTTGAAGATACGGTCGGGCTCAACAATGCGCTCGACAATCTTGGCAGCCTCAAATTCGGGGTGCTTGTTGTATTCTTCTTCGATGGTTTCCAGGACTTCGCGAACGGCCTGTAAGTACTCATTTTCGCCCGGATGCTTGGCTTCCAGAGCGGTCATAATTTCATTGACTTTCATTTCTTGACTTTAATTAAGGTTTATTAATGTTTAGAAAGTTGTTTGTTTCTTTTAAATCGCTGCAAAGTTAGGATTTTTATTTGAACTATTTCCAAATTATTTGAAATATTTTCTTTTTCCTCCTTCACTTGACGCCATTTTGCGGGTCGTTGTCTTCAAAAACCACCTTACCATCCTCATATTCAACGATTCTCGTAACCCTTCCATCGGGATTGTAGTAAATCTCCCTACCATGTTTCAAGTTGTTGCGGTAATGCACCTCAAGGCATTTGTAGCCCGATTCCTCGTAGCAGGTCTGCTTGCCCGTGCCCATTTTGTATTCAGCCTTGGCCGCCAACGCGCCACTCGGATAGTAGACGAACCAAAGGCCGTCCATCATCCCGTCGACGTAGCTGCCTTCCTGAAACAATTGCCCATTCTCAAACCATTTCTTCGACTCGCCGTCGATTTCGCCATCCCGGTATGTGGCTTGGTTCATCTTCTTCCCGTTGGAATAGTACCAAACGCACTCGCCGTTGAGTTTGCCGTTGTCGTAACGCAACTCCGACTTCAAGTTGCCATTCTCCCAAAAGGTCTTTTCGCAATCGGAGGCTTCCTGCACCGTGTTGTGGCACGACGAAAAGGCAAAAAAAGCCGCCACGATGAATATTCGGCACAATTTATTCATTTTCATCGCTTCCTGTTTTCTGGTAAGGGTCAATCGGAACCAATTTTATGGCTTCGTTATCAAACTGATAAAGGCTCCAATACAGGTTTTCCTTGCCGTTTTCATGGCCTTTTTTCAGGTAATTCCCATAATGGAAACGGTATTGGGTGCTCAGCATAGGCGCCTGATGGCAATGCAGGCAACCCATAAAATCGTCGGCGCCATAGTTTTGCAGCGCAGTGAGGAAATACATCGCCAAATCGTAGCCTTGGAAGGCATATCGCTGTGGCTCACTCAAATATCTGCCACGGAAACGCCTCACGAAACGTTTCACCGCATCGTTCTCGTAATCGACAAAACAATCAGAAACATAGATGGCGTTCATCTTCAACAGGTTGTCGACAAGAAGTTTCTCGAACTTGGACCAATCGGGGATACAAACCAAAGTGATCGGGAAGCGGTCGACCTCTTTTGAAAGCGTGTTGAGCATCTGTGTGGCAAAAACGCTTTCGTCGCCATAGGCGACAATCAGGTTGTTGCGCACGCCCGAAAGCTGCGACAGCACCTCGTCGATCTCGTCGTATGAATAGCGTTTCACCGCATTGGGAATCAATACGTTATCCAAAATTCCCGACTGGAAATCCTTGGTGGAATACACTTGGCCTTCCACGTCTATGGTAGGCACCAAGCGGCTTCCCATCTCCAAGCGTTCACTCTCGCTGCGGGCAAAGCCAAGGAAATCGTCGCTGCCGACCGTCACTTCTTCGTCGACAGCCACATTCAAATGACGTTCAAGTTGGGTAAGGAAAGCCGTATCGGCAGCATCTTCCCTACTGACAATGAATACGTTGGAATCGAAATAAATGTTGCGCACCAGATTGGATAGCGACATGACCAATCCCAAATCGCCCGGCTTCACTTTCACGACATTCGGATTGTCTTCGATGACCGATTCGCGCGTCGACAAAGGATTGACCACCGTGATTCCTTTCGCCTTGGCGTAGGCCTCAATCACGTTGAACGACTTGCCGAAGAAAGGCCCTACAATCAAGTCATAATCCTGTCCCTCAATATGTTGCAAAGCACGCTCAGCCGAGGCAACATTGTCGGTCACATCGAAAACACTCAAATCCAAGTTCAAGCCTTTGTCAGTCAGTGCCTCAGCCGCCATCATAAAGCCTTCATAAAACTGCAAGAACGAAAACGGACGCGCCTTTCGCGTTTTGGCGGCATACTCTTTCGAAATGTCCAAATCGTTGACTTCTTGCAGATAAAGTGGCACCATCAAGGCAACGCGATAAAGCCGGTTCGAATTGGCGGGGTCGGCATGGCATTGGGGAACCTCGCCCATTTCTTCCTCAAAATCGAAAATGAGGGGATGAGGCTCCACAAAAGCGACGGTATCCTCCAAGACTATGGTATCTTCCAAAGGCTCATCCGCTTCAGCATTGACCACAACCTGTTCCACTTCTTCTTGCTGCAAATGAGCCATCCAATCGAAGCTCTCAATCCGTTGAATCGGAATGAGAACCACCTGATTGACAAACACATGAGAACCTACAGAAACGTTGATCGCGCGAAATGCAGATTCGTTCACTTTCCACCGTTTCAATAGCGAGGTCACGCGCTCGTTGCGTTCGCAGGAATGCAAAATGTAGTCATTCTCGTTGGCGATGGCGGGAACCTTGATCATGGCGCCAACATCAGGTTCGTCGGTCAGCCCCGGATTGGCCTCCTTGAAATCCTTCAAGTCAATTCCGAATTTCTTGGCGATGTCGTACAAATCCTCACCCTTTTGCACCGTATAGGTGCCGTCGGCATTCACTTGTATCGATGTGTGGCCAGTCCCTTCGGCAACTTGGGCCTTCATCGGGACAGAAAGCGCCAATCCCATCAGGAAAAGAAGACATATAATCAGTTTATTCTTCATCAAGTTATTGGTTTTCAATATTATTCCCACTCGATAGTCGCAGGCGGTTTCGACGAGATGTCGTAGCACACACGATTCACGCCTTTTACCTTATTAATAATGTCATTCGACACTTTGGCCATAAACTCGTATGGCAGATGCACCCAGTCGGCAGTCATGCCGTCGGTGGAGATGACCGCGCGGAGGGCGATGGTGTATTCGTAACTTCTCTCGTCGCCCATCACGCCGACCGACTTCACAGGCAGCAGCATCGTTCCCGCCTGCCAAATGCTATCATACAGGTTGTCAGCCATTTCGTTAGGATATGAAGCGCTTGGCAGTTGGCAAGGCCAGTTGCGCAAGCCTTTGATGAAAATGTCGTCGGCGTCGCGCAAAATCCTCAATTTCTCTTCGGTGACTTCGCCCAAAATGCGGATGCCGAGGCTCGGTCCGGGGAAGGGATGGCGGCCAATCAGCTCGCGCTTGATGCCCAAGGCGCGACCCACGCGGCGCACCTCGTCCTTGAACAAGGAACGCAGCGGCTCCACAATCTTCAAATTCATCTTTTCGGGCAAGCCGCCCACGTTGTGGTGCGACTTGATTTTGCAACTCGGCCCGTTCACGCTCACGCTCTCGATCACATCGGGATAGATGGTGCCTTGGGCGAGCCAACGCGCACCTTCAATCTTTTGCGCTTCAGCGTCGAAAACGTCAATAAAAGTCGATCCGATGGCCTTGCGCTTGGCTTCGGGGTCGGTGACTCCTTTCAGCTTTTCGAGGAACAGATGCCCCGAATGAACGCCTATCACGTTGAGGCCCATTTCCTTATAGGAATCCAAGACTTCCTCAAACTCGTTCTTGCGCAAGAGGCCATTATCGACGAAAATGCAAGTCAGGTTCCTACCAATCGCCTTGTTGAGCAACACGGCAGCCACGGTGCTATCCACGCCGCCCGAAAGGCCGAGAATGACTTTGTCGTCGCCCAATTGTTTTTTCAAACTCGCCACCGTATTATCAATGAACGAGTCGGGGGTCCAGTCGCCCTTGCAGCCGCAAATGCCGAGCGCGAAGTTGGCCAACATTTGCGGGCCTTCCTTGGTGTGGAACACTTCGGGATGGAACTGCACAGCGTAGGTCTCCTCCCCTTCTATCTTGTAAGCGGCGTTCTCCACATCGTCGGTCGATGCGATGACACGCGCTTTTTCAGGCAGTTTTGCGATGGTGTCGCCGTGGCTCATCCACACTTGGCTGGTCTTGCTCACGCCCTTGAACAGCGGCGATTGCTCATCGACGACGGTCAGCATGGCGCGGCCATATTCGCGGGCGATGGAGCCATTCACCTCACCGCCAAAGTGCTGCGAGATGAACTGTGCGCCGTAGCAAATGCCCAACAGCGGCAACTTCCCTTTGATGTTCGACAAGTCAGCAAAGGGCGCTTTCTCGTCGCAGACAGAAAACGGGCTCCCGCTGAGAATCACGCCTTTGACATGAGGCCCGATGGCCGGAATCTTGTTGAAAGGATGGATTTCGCAATAGACATTGAGCTCGCGCAATCGACGCCCTATCAACTGCGTGACCTGCGACCCAAAGTCAAGGATGAGAATCATTTCTTGCATAGGCGAAAATTTTCTGCAAAGATAGGCTTTTTTCATTGAAGATTTCCCTATTTTTGCACAAAAGAATTTCGAACCCGATTAATTATGCTTATCACAACCTTGCTTTTGGCCTTGTCGATACTGCCCGTCATCGTGCTGATGGTTTACATCTACCGGCAAGACAAATACCAAAAAGAACCCATCAAGACGTTGTCCAAAGCCTTCATCGGCGGCATGTTGGCCATCCCCTTGGATCTTCTTCTCGTTAGCCTCGTCAACGCCCTTTGGACCAGCAACACCGTGTTTTACAGTGCTTTCTGCGAAGCCGGCATTCCCGAAGAGCTCTCCAAGTTCATCATCTTCATGGCACTCATTTGGAGGGACAAGAATTTCGATGAGTATTTCGACGGCATCGTTTATGCCACCTTCATCGGATTAGGATTTGCCTGCATCGAGAATGTGATGTATGTTTTCGGGGCGGCCTCCGAATCGTTGGGGAGCGGCTTCGGCACAGGAGTTGTCAGAGGCATATTGTCAGTGCCAGGGCATTTCCTTTTTGGCGTGGTGATGGGCTATTTCCTCTCGTTGGCCAAGTTCAAGAAGGGAAAACGGTTCGGCTATCTGATCAGCGGCCTTCTTTCCGCGATGCTTGCCCACGGCCTTTTCGACTGGATGCTGATGGTGGCCAGCGTGGTGCCCCTTGTCGGCGGCATCATCTACATCGTGTTCCTTTGGGCCGACATCAGATTGTGGAAACTTGGCTTGCGATACATCAACAAGCAACAGGAGAACTCGCGAAGGCAAGCCCAAGCCAGCGCCTTCGGCCACGGCTCTGTTTTCAGGCACCACGACACGGATTTCGACCCTGAATACAAGCGAATCGACTGGAATGCGGGCGACAGACATTAAATTGACCCATTTCATATCGTCGAATCCAAAGGATTTTTATACTTTTGCAGAAATTTAAACCTTAATAATATGTCACTCAATTGCGGAATCATCGGTCTTTCAAGCACTGGAAAGACGACCATATTCAATTGTATATCAAACACTAAGGCAGAAATCGGTTTTGCCTCGAAGTCGAACATTGGCATGTGCGAGGTGGTTGACGAGCGACTGAAGCTCATCGACAACATCTCGCACTCGAAGCGCATCGTGCCCGCCACAGTCGAAATCGTCGACCTGCCCGGACTGAGCAAAGGCGGTCAAGGCGTGGGCAACAAACTCTTGGCCGAGGTGCAGACGATGGACGCCCTCATCCATGTTTTACGTTGTTTCGACGACCCCAACGTTCCCCACAGCGAAGGCAGCATCGACCCAGTTCGCGATATGGAACTCGTTGATTTGGAGCTTCAAGTGCGCGACTTGGATTTGGTCACCCGAAAGTTGGAACGCACCCAGAAAATGCTCAAAAACGGCGAAAAGGACTTCAAAAAAGCCTTCGACGTGCTGAGCGTTTACAAAGAAACCTTGGAGAACTTCGGCAACGCCCGCGACGCGAAAGTGGACGACGAAGACAAGAAGTATGTGCAAGACATCCAACTGCTTACGGCAAAGCCCATCATCTATGTCTGCAACGTGGACGACGCTTCGGCCACCACGGGCAACAAATATTCCGATGCCGTTAAAGCAGCCTTGAAGGAAGGGCAGGAAATGCTCGTCATAGCCGGCAAGTTGGAGGCCGAAATCGCCGAACTCGACGCCGACGACCGCGCCCTCTTCATGGAAGACGCCGGCCTGACCGAACCCGGAGTGAACAAACTCGTGCGCACCGCTTACCACACTTTGAACCTGCATTCGTTCTTCACCACCGGCCCCGACGAAACCCGCGCATGGACCATCCATGTGGGCGATACCGCCCCCATCGCCGCCGGAGCCATCCACAGCGACCTGCAACGCGGCTTCATCCGCGCCGAGGTGATGAGCACCGAAGACTTCCTGAAATACGGTTCGGAAGCCGCCGTCAAGGAAGCCGGCAAGTTCCGCGTTGAGGGCAAGACGTATGTCGTGCAAGACGGGGATATTCTGAACATTAGATTCAATGTATAATGAAGGAACTACGAATTGCACGAATGGAACGAATTGTTTTGAATTTGAGGACGCAAGCGTCCTAAATGAATACGAATTGGCTTAACAGCATTTTATGGAGAACGAGAAAGATAAGATGATTTTTCCACATGAGGCATACGAAATCATCGGTGCTGCTATGGAAGTCCATAACACATTGGGGCAAGGGTTTTTGGAATCTGTGTATCAAGAGGCTTTGGAAATAGAAATGCGCAAACGAAATATTCCTTTTACTGCACAAACCAAAATCCAAATCCAGTATAAAGATGTTCCTATGGAGCATTACTTTGTGGCAGACTTTGTGTGTTATGACAAAATCATTGTTGAGTTGAAATCCGTTTCTACTATTTTGCCAGAACATGAAGCCCAAATCATCAACTACCTTCGAGCAACAGGATTCAAATTAGGAATCTTGTTGAATTTCAATGAAGAGAGCCTATTTTTCAAACGCTATCCAAACGTCATGGCGAAAGCCAAAATTCGTATCAATTCGCAGCGTTAGCTGCAAAATTCATTCGTCAAATTCGTGAAATTCGTAGTTAAATGATGAGCAATATGGAACACGTAGTCTTAGTCGACGAGAACGACCAGCCCATAGGCCAAATGGAGAAGCAAGCCGCACATGTCACACCGCATCTTCACAGAGCATTCTCTGTTTTTATATTTAATTCAAAGGGCGAACTGCTCTTGCAGCAACGCGCCCTCTCGAAGTACCACTCCCCCGGCCTCTGGACCAACACCTGCTGTAGCCATCCCCGCGCAGGCGAAACAACAGCCCAAGCCGCCCAACGCCGCCTGATGGAAGAGATGGGTATGGCATGCGAGATGCGCGAGGTCTACACCTTTATATATAAGGCCCCCGTCGGGCAAGGCCTCACCGAGCACGAACTTGATCACGTCTTCATCGGCCAAAGCGACGACACACCCCACATCAACCGCGACGAAGTGGAATCTTGGAAATATATGAGCCTCAATGCCTTGAAAGAGGACATCCGCCTCCATCCCGAGCTTTACACCGAGTGGTTCAAGATTACTTTCGAGGAAATGAGCCGCCACGCCGAGGTGTTTGTTGCCTGATGTTTCAACCTTTCGCCAATCTTTGGGTTTCAAGAATTTGCCAACAAACTGCACTTTATCGAAGAAAAATTTGGTTTTGTAATATTTTCGTCTTCCCTCTTCCAAAATTTCCGTAAATTTGCAGCCAATTTTGCTGAAGACTATGTTGGTTTGTCATAATTCGTTGATTTACAACAATTTAGGGGGGGGGTAAACTCTACTCCGAACTTTTTGTGCATGCTTCATCCAAAGCAGGCCAATTGGGCTTGTCTTGGATTTTTTTGTGCCCGTCAATGCGGGCGAAGCGTGGTACCCGTCATTGCGAGCGGAGCGCGGCAATCCAGGGAGGCGGTTATTCTTTCTGGATTGCTTCGTCGTGCCTCCTCGCAATGACACGAAGCGGCGCGGGTTTGGGGGTTTCGGAATCCCCTTGGCCCTTTTTTACTCCCCCTGCCCCCCTTTGCAAAGGGGGCAGGGGGATTCAACAACCCCCGGCAGGACAATCCTTGAATCTGGAATCTTTAATTCATTGAATCTTCAAAACAACAAATTTATCACAAAATGAACAAAAAGAAATCCCTGAAAGCCATCGTGCTTTCGCTCGGGCTGGCGGCCTTGATGGCGCCGGCCACAATGGACGCCCAGGTCATCAACCGTGGGCTCTTGCAGAACCCCTACAAGGAGGAAAGCAACAAAAACCACAGTATGATGAGGCGGGACAGCGAACCCAGCTCAACTTACGACATCTCCAACTACGGCCTCGGCCAGGAGGCTCCGCTCGGCAGCGGCCTCGCCCTGCTGATAGGCGCCGGCCTCGGCTATGCAGCCCTAAAGAGGAAGGAGGACGAGCAATGAAAAGACTTGGAATGATTGTGATGGCCGGCCTTTTGCTGCTGGGCCTCGCGCAGTGCAAGAAGGAACAGACGCCCGCCAGCACAGGAACCGAAGGCGTGCGCATCACCCTGAATGTCGGCCCTTCGGCAGGCTCAGGGACCAACGGCTCGCGAGTTGTTGTTGACCCGACGGGAAACGGTGGTGATTTCAACTATGCCACAGTGGATTACGAGAACGGCGACATCATCTATGTGGGCTACAATGGCGCCTGTGTCGGCTTGTTGACCTGTCAGGATAACGCGTTCAGCGGCGAGGTGAACATCACGGAAACCGTTGCCGGCGAACACCTGCATTTCTACTTGCTTGGCGGCAAAGGTTTCACACCTCAGTTTGACGGTAACACGGCCACGGTGAACATCAGCGAGCAAGCCACGAATTACCCCGTGATTTCGTATGCGCCCTCAAAGGAGGCCTACAATGGCGCAGGCTCGTACACGGCCAAGCTGATGAACAAGTGCTCCATCATGAAGTTCAACGTGACCACGCCTTCCACGGCTGCCATCTGCATCACGGGGATGAACAACACCGTGACGGTTGACTTTTCAAAAGCAACAAACGATAACGAAGACAACGGCTTCAGCTACAGCCAAGCCGACAACGGCCTGATTACGATGCCTGCCAAGGACGAAAACAACGTCACTTGGACCATCGTGCTTCCTCAAGACGAACTGGCGGCAGGCGAGGAAGGCTCGGCCTACACCGAAGGCTACACCGGCACCCGCCCCTTGATTCGCGCAATCGAGTCCAACAAATTCTATCACGAAGGTGACGATGTGATAGCCTTGACGGTGAACACGGCTGCCGTCCCCGAAGGCGCCATCAATGGCAAGTTCACCATCAACGGCGGTGGCGACCAAGTGTACTTCTCCAAAGGCAACCTGCAATACCAGGCCTCGACGAGTACCTGGCAGTTTGCCACCAACCAATACGACTACATCGGCAGTGCCAACAGCAACATCTCCCAAGACTACAGCGGTTGGATTGACCTCTTCGGCTGGGGCACGAGCGGTATCAACGACTATTTGCCCATCGCCACCTGCTGGCAGCCATGGAGCACAAGCAACATCGCCGGCGATTACAATCCCTATGGTTGCACCTTCCCCTACACCAACAACCTGAACAGCGAAAGTGGCAAGGCCGACTGGGGCTACAACGCCATCAGCAACGGTGGCAATCAGGCGGGCGACATCTCAGGTCGCATTGCATGGCGCACCTTGACCAACGCCGAGTGGGACTACCTGTTCAGTTCCCGCCAAACGGGCAAGACCGTGAACGGCACTTCAAACGCTCGTTACACCGAGGCGACTATCAACACCGACGGCAGTAGTGTCAACGGCATCATCCTGTTCCCGGATGGTTATTCTGGACCGTCTTCAAGCACCGATGGCATTACGTTTGGGGCTATCAATAATACAAGTGCATGGGGCACAAATTGCACTTTAGCAGGATGGCAGACCCTTGAAGCCGCCGGTTGTGTCTTCTTGCCGGCTGCCGGCAACCGCAGCGAGACTTCGGTCCACAGTGTGGGTTCCAACGGCTACTACTGGTCATCCACGTACCGCAATCCCAACACCGCGTACAGCCTGGTCTTCAGCAGCAACTCCGTCCTCCCACAGAGCGACGGCCGCCGCAACTGGGGGCGTTCAGTGCGCCTTGCCTGCCCTGCCGAGTAATTGCCGGTTCGCAAGCGTCCCGCTTGCCATTCGCAAATCCTGCATGAGAATCGTAGAGACGTCACGGTGTGTGGCGTCTCTACGTGTTTTTATGTGTGTGGCTGTAGGGACGCACCGCGTGCGTCCGTTACCGCGTGCGTCCGTTTTGCGCCGCCGTAGGTCGCGACCTACGGTTACGGGAGGTTGCGTCTTTCAGACGCGGCAGCCCAATGCTGTTCCAATCGATGTAGAGTCGTCGCTCTTTTTTCCTCGAAAAAAATTAGTATGTATACTTACAATAAGTATTTTTACTATTTTTGCAGCGATTTTTAGAATTGAAAACGAATTAAAACTTACTAAAATGAAACGCATTTTTCGTACAATCATTGGAATGATGTTGCTATCCATTCCGTTGTGTGTCAGCGCACAAGACGTAAACAAGAAAGTGGACGACCTTCAAGGCAAGGTTGACCGTATGCCCAAGATTTCGGGCTTCGTGCAAGGTATGTACCTTGCCAATTTCGACGAGGATTTCAAATTCACCGACAACACCTTCAGGATGCGCCGCGTGCGTATGTCGGTGGAAGGAAACCTCGCCAAGGGATTGACCTACAAGATCCAAGGCGACTTCAGCCGTAGCCCGATGCTCGTCGATGCTTTCCTGAAGTACAAGCCTTGCAACGAGTTTGCCATCCAAGTGGGCCAGTTCAAGACCCCGTTCTCCATCGAGAGCCCCATCAATCCCGTCAACCTTGAAATCTTCGACTACGGCGAGAGCGTACAAAAGCTTGTCGGCTACAGCGACGTTTGCGGCGTGGGTTCCTTGGGCCGCGACCTCGGTATTATGGCCACGGGTAGCCTCTTCCCCGTCGAGACTCAAAACGGAGATAAATTCGGCATCGTCGACTACAGCCTCGGCGTGTTCAATGGCAACGGCGCCAACCAACTCGACAACAACAACCGCAAGGACATTGTGGGCCGCCTCGAAGTGCATCCCGGCTTGAAAGCCCTGACTTTGAGCGGTTCATACTACTATGGCAAGTACACCAAAGACGACAATGTCAACTGCACGCGCGACCGTTGGGCTGCCGGTGCCCAATACAACGACGGCAACCTCGTGATTCGTGGCGAATACATCAGCGGCACCACGGGAGTGGCTCATACGGTTATCCCCGAAGACCTTGGCTATTTCAATAGCAATGGTTATTACGGTGTAATTGGCTACAACTTCCAAGCTGGCGAACAAAAGATCATGCCCGTGCTCCGTTATGAGCACTTCACCAAAGATGCCAGCATCGCAAAAGGCGGCACAAATTGGTACACTGTGGGCATCAACTACTGGCCTCTGAAGTCCGTGAACTTCAAACTTGACTATTCATTGGTACAAAAAGAAGCTGGCGACAACTCACACCGTGTGGTCGGTATTTTAAGTTATAAGTTCTAATCCTATATATTGAAAGAAACTACGAATGACACGAATTAAACGAATGTCAGAATTTTGCAGCCAAGGCTGCGAATGGCCACGAATCGGCAAAGCTCAAATTCGTATTCATTCGCAACGAAGTTGCCAAATTCATTCGTAAGCAATTCGTAATATTCGTCCAATTCGTAGTTGATTCAACAAACCTTAAAACTATGGCAAACAACAACATCTCCAACCTCTGGAAAAAAGAAGACTGGCTCGCCGTTTGGATCGGCTTCATCGTCATCGCGGTGGCCTGCATCGCCGTGCTGACCGGTTCATTTGATTTCTCCGCCGCCAAGTTCGGCACCTGGCACTGGTGGGAGAACGTGGAAACGAAGAAATCGCTGGCCGCACAATTCAACGGCGAGTTTTGGGTCAAGCTGCTCCGCACCTTCTTGGTGACGGGCATCCTGTTCGGCATCGGCATCAAACTGCAAGGCGAGAAAATCGGCAAGTTCATCCCTGCCTTCGTCGTGCTGTTCCTCATCTGTGTCGTGGTCAGGATGATTAGCGCCGAATACACCCTCAAGATGTACCTCGAATGGGCTTTCTGGGCCTTGCTCATCGGCCTGTTGATTTCCAACACCGTCGGCACTCCCGACTGGCTGAAACCCGCCATCCGCACGGAGTTTTACATCAAGACGGGTTTGGTCATCATGGGCTTCTCGGTGCTGTTCAGCAATATCGCCAAGTTCGGCCTCTACGGCCTCGGCATCGCGTGGATTGTCACGCCTATCGTCATCATCTTCATGTGGTGGCTCGGCACCAAAATCCTGAAAATCGACAACAAGCCTTTGGTCATCACCTTGGCTTCGGCCACCTCGGTGTGCGGCACCAGCGCCGCCATCGCCACGGGTGCAGCCTCCAAAGCCAAGAAAGAAGACCTTTCGTTGGCCATCTCCATTTCCATCATTTTCACCATCCTGATGATGGTGTTCGAGCCGATGATTATCCGCGCCTGCGGCATGAACCAGATGATGGGCGGCGCTCTCATCGGCGGCACCGTGGACTCGACGGGTGCAGTGGTGCTGGCCGGTAGCGCCCTCGGCGAAGAAGCCGAGCAAGTCGCTTCCATGGTCAAGATGATCCAAAACATCCTCATCGGTTTCATCGCGTTCTTCGTGGCCATCTTCTTTGCCACCAAGGTCGACAAAGACCCGAACCAAAAAGTCGGTGCCAGCGAAATATGGACCCGTTTCCCGAAGTTCATCATCGGTTTCTTCGTGGCTTCACTAGTTGCTTCTTTCATCATCCTGCCTTTGACCAGCGGCGATGTCGTGAACAAAATCAACAAGGATGTCCTCGACCAATACAAGAACTGGGCTTTCGTCTTGGCCTTCACCAGCATCGGATTGGACACCAACTTCAAGACCCTCTTCAAGCAGTTGCAAGGCGGCAAGGTGCTCTGGCTCTACATCATCGGCCAGTTGTTCAACATCGCCCTCACGCTGTTCGCGGTGTGGTTCCTCCTCTCTGGAGCCATCTTTGAAGTCCCGAATCTGGATATGTTCAAATAATGGACAAAAACCACAAAATCTTCAAAGTGATTACCATCGTCGTGGTGGTAATCACTTTGTTTTTGGCCGGCTGGATTATGGCCAACAAATTCGGTCTCGTCGAAGGCTACGACTTTGGCGCAGGGGCCTATTACTATGCCGACATCCCCACTGAGCAATACTCGGAAATCGTCAACGAGGACGCTTACCAGACCTCCGTCCCGAAATGGGTTTTCTACGTCCTTTTCTTCGCTTGGGGCTATTTGATGTGGCGACTTTGGATTTGGGTGGAAAGTCGGGGGAAAAATCAGTGACTTGAGATGATTTCGTTGTACAACACCGTACCTTTTGTCGTCAGCAGATACTTTTGCCGTGGATGATTAGGTTTGTCGGGATAGAGCCTACGGACAAACTTTTCCTTCAATGCAGGCTCAAGATATACCTCCATAAAGCTCTCCCTATTCTTCAAGCCAAGAAGCTCAAGCATTTCTTTTATGGAAAATTCCTTCAACCCGACAACCATCAATAAACTAATGATTTTCTGATTCTTAGGAAGCAACTTGTCGGGTAACTTGTCGGGTAACTTGTCGGGTAACTTGTCGGGTAACTTGTCGGGTAACTTGTCGGGTGTTTGTTCTGCTTCCGGCATCTTCCATTCCTCGGGCGGGTCGATCATCATATAGCGGTTTTTCAGCGCATTTTCCTCTCCGAGAAGCAAATTGCGGAAGAAGCGCACCAAAAAGACAGGCTCGTAATCGATGCCTTTGGCCACATTGCGATAGTTGGCACGGACGAGCGCGTTGCGAAAATACCACGAATGTTGTTCAAACAAGTCGTTGTTCACATCGAAGCCCAACGAGCGCAGATATTTGATGGTGAAAATGGCCGTGGTGCGGGTGTTGCCCTCGCCGAAAGGATGAATCTGCCAAATACCTGAAACGAACTTGGCAAAATGTTCAACCAACTGATTCTTTTCCAACGACTTATAATCAAATTGCCATTCCTGGTCTAAGTCGTATTGGAGGGTCATCTGCAAATCTTCCCAATGGGCATAAAACACCGTGTCGCCGCGCAGCACCCACTCCTTTTTCGTAATGTCGTAGTCCCTAAAACGACCCGCATGTTTGAAAATGCCGTTGAATATAGCCCTGTGGATGGCTGCAAAACCTGCCACGCTATAGGTGAACGAGTCGGTTTGCAGCAGTTTTGATATGTTCGTCGAAACCTTGTCGGCCTCTTCCACGTTGGCATCGCCCTCTTCGTGCGTGGTTTTCTTGATATAGTATTGGTTGACCAATTCCTTGGCCTCGTCGATGGTGATGTCGCCTTCGATGTTGCGGCGGGCGGTCTCCTGAAGGTAGGCTGACGTTTTCAGCCCGTCAACGGCCTGCAAGCCAATGGCCACGCGCCAAGCATCGGCACGCGCCTTCTTCTGCGGCTCGCCCTGACGGATATATTCGTCGAAATTGATGTATTGTTCCTCGGTCATACCCTTGCTATTGAATTGCAAAGATAAACAATTTTGGTGAGATTGGCAAATCATTTTTTCTTTGTAACTTTGCAACATAAAAAACACAAGCATTGTATGCAACCCTTTGAAATTCAAAACATTTTAGCAGAACTAACCCATTCCATCAACAAAACGCCCAAGGACATCCTGCCCATCGCAGCATCAGGCTCGGCGAGGAAGTATTACAGAATCGTCACCGACAAGCGCACGCTGATAGGCACTTACAGCGAAAACACGGAGGAAAACGAGGCTTTCTTGGCCTTCAGCAAGCATTTCCACGACTTAGGGCTGAACGTGCCCGAAGTCTTTTCCGTAAACAAAGAGAGAACCTGCTATTTGCAAAGCGATTTCGGCGACGACAATCTTTTTGCCCATGTGCAGAAATCATTGATGGCAGGTGGTTTGGGTGAGAACGTCATCCAACTTTACAAGCAGGCTTTGAAACATTTGGTAAAATTCCAATACATTGGGCATCAGGGTCTTGACTACACCAAAGCCTACCCCACCCCAAATTTCGACCGACAAGCGATTTTGGATGACTTGAACTATTTCAAGTATTATTTCGTCAAGCCACACGAGGAAATCGACTTCAATGAAACACGTTTAGGCAAGGATTTCGAGGCATTAGCCGATTTCGTCAGCCAAGCGCCCTGCGACTTCTTCATGTACCGCGATTTCCAGTCGCGCAACATTATGGTGAAGGACAACGAACTGTATTTCATCGACTTCCAAGGCGGAAGAAAAGGGCCGCTGAACTATGATGTGGTTTCGCTGCTTTACCAAGTGAAAGCGCAGATTCCGCAGGCCGTCCGCGACGAACTTATCCTATATTACAAAGAGGAATTGAAGCAATTCGTCAATCCAGAAGAAGTGAAGTTTGACCTTTATCAACCGTATTTCGTGTATTTGAGATTGCTGCAAGTACTTGGTGCATACGGATTTAGGGGATTGATACAAAAGAAGTCGCACTTCATCGAGAGCATCCCCTATGCATTGAAAGAACTGAAAACTTGGAACGAAAACCACCCCTTAAACGACTACCCCGAACTCCAACACGTCCTCTCCCAACTTTCCACCCTCAACTATCCAACTACTCTCAACTCTCAACTCTCAACTCTCAACTCCAAACTCACCGTTACAATAAACAGCTTCTCGTTCCGAAAAGGCTACCCAGACGATTTCAGCGGCAACGGCGGCGGCTTCGTGTTTGACTGCCGTGCTCTGCCCAATCCCGGTCGCGAACCCGAATTCAAGACCAAGACCGGACGCGATTGGGAAGTCATTGATTACCTGATGGCAAAGCCACCTGTCCACATCTTTATCGACAACGTGAAAGGCATTGTCAGTCAAAGCGTTGAGAATTACAAAGAGCGTCATTTCAGCAATTTGATGATTTCATTCGGCTGCACTGGCGGCCAACATCGCTCAGTCTTTTTTGCCCAAACGATTTACGAATGGCTGAAGGCTACCTATCCTGACATCCATCTGAAACTCAACCACATCGAACAAAAAATCAAGGAGGAAACGGGCTTATGATTCCAAGAATCGACACCACCGCAATGATTTTGGCCGCCGGCCTCGGCACTCGGCTCAAGGAATTGACCCACGACAAGCCCAAGGCATTGGTCGAGCTGAACGGCAAGCCACTTTTGCAGCATTGCATCGAGAACCTGATAGCCAACGGTTTCTTTCACATCGTCATCAATGTGCATCATTTTGGCGAACAAATTATGGACTTCATCAACCAGCATCGATTTGATGCCGCAATCCAAATTTCCGACGAGCGCAACCAACTGATGGACACCGGCGGCGGCATCATTCAGGCCACCCCAATGTTCAAGGATTCCAAAGCCGTTTTGGTGCATAATGTTGACATCATCAGCAATGTCAATCTACGCGAAATGGCAACACAATTCATTGATTCAGAAGATGATGCGTGGCTGCTCACCCAAGACCGCGAAACCAACCGAAAACTATTGTTTGATGCTGAAAACCAACTTATTGGATGGACGAATAAAGCGGAGCAAAGGTATAAATGGGTTGGCAAATCGGCCCTTCGATGCTTAGGCTGCGCTCAGCTACCACAGGCTCAAGGACCTTCGTCTATCCATTATGAAATGGCATTTAGCGGACTTCACATTTTCCGCAGCGACTTGTTCGGTACTTTTGAATGTAAACCTCAGAGCGTCATTGACTTATACCTTGAATTAGCCAAAACCAACAGGATTGTTTCCAAGCCTATCCATCCCGACTTTTGGTTCGATTTGGGCAAGCCCGAACAACTCCAATCCGCTGAAACCTACCTAAAAGAAAGACTGCAATGAGCCAAGAAAACTTCATCTCCAAGTTGGCAAGCCATATCCAAAACAGATATGACCTTACGAAAAATGAACTTACGGTCGTCTTTCCCAACAAACGAGCGGCCTATTACCTGCGCAACGAGTACAGAAAAAACGGACGACAAACGAGTTGGCTTCCGCAAATGGTTTCCATTGAGGAAGCCGTCACCCGATGGAGCGGTATCACACTGGCCGACAATATCGACCTGTTGTTTGAACTTGTCGACATCGACGCCGAGCTGCACATGGAACAAGACAGCGATTTGAGCGTTTTCGGCAGTCAAGCCGCCCAAATGGCCAAAGACTTCGACGAAATCGACAAATATGGCATCGACGCACAGCGAATCTTCAATTACGTCGTCGAAAACAAAAGGTTGGAATTTTGGGACTTCGACGAGGCCAAAAGCAAGGAAAAGGAACTGAAATACCTCACTTTCTTCAAGTCGCTCTACGATTATTACCTCCGCCTTCGCACCCGGCTTGCCAATCAAGGCAAAGGCTATTATGGTATGATTACCAGACATTTATCTGAGCTCTCTGAGGATGAATTGGTGACAAGGACCGGATCGGAAAACATCATTTTCGCTGGCTTCAATGCCCTGACCACCACCGAAGAACGCATCATCAACACACTCATCAGGAATGGCAAGGCCGAAATTCTTTTCGACTACGACCACTATTATGTCGACGACGAAAACAACGAAGCCGGACTTTTTGCACGCAAATACCTTTTGACCCATCCCGACTGGCTGAAAACCGGAATTTCGGATGCACTTTCCACCGAAAAGAAAACCATCCATATCGTCAGCGCGAGCGGCAACACCATACAAGCCAAGGCCTTACAAGCCAACTTGCAAAAGAACGCAAGCGAAGACCAAACCATTGTGTTGGCCGACGAGCACCTGCTCATCCCCGTCCTGAACGCCATTCCCGATATGGAAGCCTACGGAAAATTCAATGTCTCGATGGGCTATCCTATCAAAAACACTCCTGTCAACCAATTGATTAGGCATTATTTCACCCTGCAAAGGCGAAAAACGATGACCCGTGACATCACCTCCGACGGAGTGACACGAGAGGCTCGAGGCTGGTATTTCTGGCTCGTCATCCGCCTGATGGACTTGGAAATCGTGAAAATAGTATTCCCGAAAAAGGAAACCGCCGCATTCGACCGATGGAAAAAAGACGAAGTGAACCGAGGGAAATTCATCTTCGAGGAAAGCGACTACGAGGCTTTGGAAAACATGCCCAACATCAGCAAGTTCCTCAAAATCACGTTAGTGGAGCATTCAAACGGAGCACCTGCCGAGGTTTTGCACAGCATCATCCAAATGCTCACTTTATTGGTCGAAATCGTCAACCAGAAAGAGGACAAAGAACGTTATTATTTCCTCCTCAACCAACTGAGCGAAATCGGGAAAACCATCGAGCGTTTGACTCGGATTGTCGAAGACAAAACCAACTATATCAAAGACTTGCAAAGCGTCGAAATCCTTTATCGGCTGCTCTCGTCAAACGCCACCGTCAAACTGAGCGGAAGCGGCACGGAAGGCTTGCAGATCATGGGCCTGCTCGAAACGCGCAACCTCGATTTCAAGCGTTTTCACATGCTCAGCGTCAACGAAGGCATCCTGCCGCCCGACAAGTCGCAAGGCAGCTTCATCCCGCAGTTCATCAGATATGCATACGGATTGCCGGGCCATAACGAGGGTCAAGCCGTGGTGGCCTACCATTTCTATCGCATGCTCCAAAACGGCGAGGACATCTATTTGTATTACAACAACTTGGACGAGACCTCTGGCGGCGAGCAAAGCCGATACATCCTGCAAATCAAGCACGAGTTGGCCAAAAACGACAACATCACGATTGTTGAAGAAGCCTTCGGCAGCAGTGCAAAGGTTTCGATGGATACACAAGCCATCCAAGCCGACAAGACCGAGGTTCGCGCCCGCTTGCTCCAACTCCTCCAAGAACGAGGCCTCTCACCTTCCTCGCTGTCGACTTATATCAATTGTCCGCTGAAATACTATCTCAAATACATCGAGCAAATCAAGGACGACAGCATCGAAGAAGACGTTGGCCGCGACGTTGTGGGCCGGGTCATCCACAAGACCTTGGAATTGCTTTTCGGCGATTATCTCCCCCTCGACGGCAAACTGCAAGTCATTGACAAAGCCTTGTTCGACAAGCAGATACATCCACAATGGAAATCCAAACTCTACCAAGCCATAGCCGAGGAATATCCCAACGGATTCCCCGACGTCGGCTTCAACTACCTAAACAAGGTCAACATTGAACAACAATTGGGGAATTACTTCAACTACACTTCCAAGCAACTGGAAAACAGCAACTTGACCATCATTTCAACGGAAGAGGAACTTCGTTTCCAACTTCAATCGCCTGAATGTTTGACCCTTTTCCATGGCTTTGCCGACCGCATCGACCAATTCGGCGGCCTCACCCGTGTGATTGACTACAAAACCGGCAAAGTCGACATTGCCAATCTCAAATTGCCTTTGCGATACCAAAGCGACAGCGACCTCGACTATCTGAAACAGATTCCTGAAAAAGCGCTACAGCTGCTCCTTTACAAGTACCTATTCCTCAAAATGCATCCCGAAATGCAACCTGAACAGGTGACCGGCGCCATCCACGGACTGAAATACGTCAAGGGAATTGAGTTTTGCCTGACAAAAGCGACGCCGTCAAGCAAGGACTCCGATGTCGATTCCAACTTTTTGGAAGACAGTAGTTTCATTGGCGACATGGAGGCGATGCTCAAAGCGGTAGTCAATGAAATGCTCGACGAAAGCCAACCTTTTGTGCAAGCCGTTGACGACGACCATTGCGGATATTGCGAGTTTAGGTTGATTTGCAAGAGATAAGACAGCTCAACCTAACACAATATCCTTTATTACATCTTTTCCCGCTTTGGCATTCAAATCCCTAAGCAACAAGGACTTGGAATAACCCAATTCGGAGCGTAACGCATCCGAGTCGACACGGACAAAAAGGGTTTTGTTCTTGATGGAAAGGTCGATGGTGTGCGATGCGATGAATGGTCCGACGACTTCGGGCCAAGCATTGATGGCTTTCATCTCGTAAAGGAAATCGGGGCCTTTGTGCTGCTCGATGAACGCCTTGATGAGGTCGCCCAAGTTTTGAACGTCATAATAAACCATCACCACCTCCTATTTCCTTGATACGGCCTTTCTCCACCTCGAAAATCTTATGGTCGATACCCGTGTTTTCAAACAAGCGTTCCACCCTTTGTTGCTGAGTATCAGTAATGAAGACTTGTCCGAAATGGTCGTCGCCCACCAAACGGACGAGTTTCATCACCCGCTGGTCGTCCAATTTGTCGAAAATGTCATCCAACAGCAAGATGGGTTTGTAGCCGATTCTCTCATAGTTGAACTCGAACTGCGCCAAGCGAATCGAGACCACAAACGACTTTTGCTGCCCCTGCGAGCCAAAGCGTTTCATCGGATGGCCGTCGAGCGAAAAACCAAGGTCGTCCTTGTGAATGCCCACGTTGGTATAGCCCGAATAGCGGTCTTGCATCAGACTCTCCTCAAACAGCTCATTCAGCGGCTTTTCATCCAACCGCGACTGGTAATCGACATTCACCTTCTCCGTTCCGCCCGAAACGATTTCGTAATAATGCTGGAAAATAGGCAAAAAGCCATCAATGAAACGGCGGCGCTTCTCGTGGATGTCGGCGGCGTGTTGTGTCAACTGGTCTTCCCACAAGCGCAACAACTCGCGGTCGAAACTTCGGGTCTCCGCAAAACGCTTCAGCTGGGTGTTGCGCTGCAAAAAAGCACGGTTATACTTCAGCAAAGCGTTGAGATACAACGGGTCGAACTGCGAAATCACGCCATCGATGAACTTGCGCCTCAGATCACTTCCCCCGTTGATAAGGTCGGCATCGTAGGGCGAAATCATCACCAACGGGAACTTTCCGATATGGTCCGCCAAACGGTCATATTCCTTTTTGTTGAACCGAAACGACTTTTTTGCATCGCATTTCTGCACACACGACACCAACTCGTCATCCTTCTCGTCGTGGCTATAAACTCCGTGGATGGCAAAGAAATCTTGATTGTGACGGATGTTCTGCTTGTCGGTCGCGGCAAAAAAGCTCTTGCAAAACGAAAGGTAATAAATCGAGTCGAGGATGTTGGTCTTGCCAGCGCCATTCAAGCCGACGAAACAATTGACTTTGGACGACAGCAGCAAATCAGCCGACTCACAATTCTTGAAATTCGTCAGTTTGAGTTCGTGGAGATACATCTTTTTTTTGACTTCGGGACGCGGGACTTAAGGACACGGGACAAAAGTGCCTTGCAGCCTCGTGTCAATTAGAACTTGCTCAAATCAACACGGATGGTCAGGAAATTGGGCGAACCCACGATATTGTTTCTCGATCGGGCATAATCGATTTGGAACATTTTGATTCTCAACCCAAAGCCAACCGAAAAACCGACCAAGCTGCGTTGCTTTGGCACGCCCATGTTGTGGTGTGTCTCATAATTATAGGAAGCCCTCAGCACCAAGTTCTTACCCAAAGCCAGCTCGCCCCCAACGACCAAATGGCAACCCAAATTGGTGAAGAACTGGGAGATTTTGCTGGGTTCGGTGTATTCACCAGTGACAGGATTGTAATACCCGGCCAAATCGAGCGGGTCGGCAAACGTCTTTTTCCAATGCTGTATATCCTTGTAGCCCAACATAATAGTCAGGGGCAGATGGTTGAGTTTCTTTGAAGCCATCAGGTCGAGCGAAAAAGGCAGCCATTTGTTGCTCACATTGAGCTCTTTGCAAAAAACCTGCCGTCCGATGTTGCGAGCCGCAAGCGTAACCGCCCAATCGGAGTAGGCCCAGTAGGTGGCCGCCACATCGACGCCTATGACACCGGCGCGCCCCGCTTCATACTGCAATCCAGCATATTTCAGGTTGGCCCCTATGCTCCATTTGTCGGTCAGCTCGCGCCCCCAGCCCAAAGTGACGGCATAGTCGGACACGTTGAAAGTGCTGCCATCAACATACGCACTCTCGGAGGCATATTGCATTGTGCCATAGTTGTAATACTGGACAGAAGCCGCAAAGCTACCCAATTTCTCGAAAGTATGGCTGTATTGCGCCGAGCCGAAGTTCGTTCCCAAATTGAAATCGCCGACATAGGAAAGCGAAATCTGGTTGTCCATCTCAGGCGAAATGGCCGATGGATTGAACACCACGGTCTGCAAATCGCCATCGTGGACAGGCAGCGGCAAACCGCCCAAGGCCACTACGCGGGCCGAATTGGAATCGGTGAGGGCCCGATAGGTTCCGTTGGTCACCTGCGCACTGACTTGCAGGGTAGCGATTGACACCAAAAAAGCCGAAAGAGCATAAACGAAACGCTTCATAATACACTATTTTTTCGATAACGGAATCCTATTTCAATTATTGTGCAACTTGTTGGTTATTTGTCAATCAGGCCGATACCTTTCTTGACGATTTTGCCATCCTCCTTCAGCAGCAAGGCCAACTTGTCGAGCATTCCGTTGACGAAACGACGGCTGTCGGGGGTGCTGTAGAACTTCGAGATTTCGATATATTCGTTGATGGTCACTTTCACAGGAATGAGATGGAACTCAGTAAACTCAGTCAATGCCATGAAAATGAGGATTTTGTCCATCAAGGCCAAACGATCGTAACCCCAATTGGAAATGTTGGCATTCACCAACTCGCGATACTCGCCAGCGTGAAGGATGGTCTTCTCGAACAGCTTGACTACGAAATCCTTATCCTCGTCATCAGCCTTGAACAAAGGAGGCATCGGGCTGTCGACGCCAAAGGAGGCCGGCATTTCGTTGATGAACTTCCAAAGCAGGAAAATCGCCACTTGGAAATCGCTGTTGAACGACAAGTCGCGATCCGAATAGTAATCAAACAGCAAATCGTCATCAGCCATGTAAGTGTCAATCACCGAAGCCAAGAAACTCCTGTCGTCACCGAAACTGTCTTTTCCGTTTGTCATATATTCCTGATATTCAGGATATTCAACCAATCTATTGAAGAATGAGCGGATGAAGTCCTCCCTCGAATCTGCAAAGTTGATTTTATATTTGTCTTCAAGAGCCAACAAACTTTTATTGCCTTCCAACACGTTGAGAATCCGATTGTTGACGAATTTAAGATTGGGGTTCAGGTCTTCTTCGGTGGGGAAATGCTTGTTGCGGTTCTCCTCGATGCGACGCTCGGCAAACTGCTTCACCTCAACCCAAAAAGCGAGTTGGTAGACAAACAGTTTGTACAGGTCGTCAACTTCCTCAAGCAGATGACGCTCGGCCAGAGGCAGATTGGCGCTTCCGGATTGGTGGTAGGCGTAAATTTCCTGCAACGCCTTGACTCTCAAAAATCTACGATTCAACATATAATATGGTTTTGCGTAAATACAAAATGCAAAAATACGAAAAAAAACGTATGCTGTTACAATAAAAAGGCCTATCTTTGCGCTCATCTTGAAAATTCAAACACACACTTAAATTTAAGCACAATGATTAGCAAGAAATTAGCAAAAGCCATCAACGACCAAATCAATGCCGAAATGTGGTCGGCCTATCTGTATCTGAGCATGTCGCAAGACATCTACGCCAAAGGTTTCAAGGGCATCGCCCATTGGTACAAGGTTCAATTCCTTGAGGAACAAGCCCATGCCGCCATTATGATTAACTATTTGCATAGCCAGGACGAGCGCGTCATCCTCGCCCCCATCGCTGCCGTGCAAACCGAATGGAGCAGCATCCAAGCCGCTTTTGAGGACACCCTCGAACACGAAAAGAAGGTGACCGCCATGATCAACAACCTGTGCGACATCGCCGACGAGGACAAAGACCGCGCCGCCGCCAACTTCCTCGCTTGGTTCATCGACGAGCAAGTGGAAGAGGAAGAAAACGCCCGCGAGCTTGTTGGCCAAGCCAAGATGATCGGCAACCATATCGGCGGTATGATCATGCTCGACAAGGAACTCGGCGCACGCCAGTACCACACGCCTGCTCCGCTGAAGTAATTCTCAGTAGGCATCAAGAAAAAGTTCCGCTTCCTTTGGAAACGGAACTTTTTCATTTATAATTGTTTAGTTCAAAAACTCAATGTCATCCCGATGCCGCCCGGCACCAACCCAAAATCAAGTTGAACAGGTTCGCCGTATGAAGTCTTGCCGAGGTTACCATTATATATCCTTGCTCCCTTTGCCATCCTATTGTCGGCCAAACGAGAAAACAAATAGGCAATAGCAAACGACCCCGCACCAACCACTATGGGCACTGCATAATGCAATTTAAGGGCGTTATTTCCTGTAATCAGTATTGCCAACTCATAACCAATAGCAAAACCGCCGATAAAATCAAACGCAAATCGGAATCCGTTGTCAACACTCGCCCAACGCATCTGGGCAAGTGCCTCACTGTCGTCCCTCACAATCTGTTTCATCTGACTTAATGAATTAATTTTCAAATCATAATAGTAGTATTCATATCCACCTAACACCGTATTAATCTTGATGGGTTGTTTGGCATATTGGGCACAAACCACTGGAAACCCAATAACGAACATAAACGATAACAGAATCAGCAACCTTTTCATGGTCAATAAACTAAATTTCATAAATTCAGTAGTTTCTGCGTGGAGCAAATCAAAGCTCCCCGGCCTGCTTCTTCGCCCAAAACTCCTTGAAATCCTCGTAGTTCTTCTCCAAAAGGGCGGGCGTGTCGAGGCCGTATGGACACTTCTCGCGGCAGGCGTTGCAATGCTTGCACTTCTCGATGAGCTTCATCTTTTCGTTCCACTCGTTGGTGAGGTAAACATCGAGCGGGGCGCGGCGCAGCAAGAGGCTCATACGAGCGCAGTCGTTGATTTGTATGCCCACCGTGCAGGGCATACAATAGCCGCAGCCTCGGCAGAAATTGCCTGAAAGCTCAACTCGATCCTTCTCGATTTTGCGCCACGACGACGACGAAAGCTCAGGCTCGTGGTCTTGATAAGAGATGAACTCGTCCAACTCGCTCTCGCGCTGGATGCCCCAAATGGGCAATGCGTGGTCGAACTGGTTGAGGAAGGCGTAGGCCAAGGCCGAGTCGTTGATGAGGCCTCCCGCCATCGCCTTCATGCAGATGAAGCCCATATTGTGCTTGTAGCAAGCCTCCACAATCTTTTGGTCATCTTCCGACGAAAGGTAGGAGAATGGATATTGGAGCGTGTCGTAGCAATCGCGCTCGATGGCCTCCAAAGCCACCGACTGGCGGTGGTTGCTGATGCCGATGAAACGCACCTTGCCCTGACGCTTGGCCACTTTCATGGCATCGTAAAGCCCCTGCTTGTCGCCGGGACGCGGGCAATAGTCCGGGTTGTGGAACTGATACAAGTCGAGATAGTCGGTCCGCAAGTTCCTCAGCGTAATGTGAAGGTCTTTCCAAAACTCTTCCACGGTTGTGGCTGCCGTCTTCGACGCTATGATAACTTTGCTACGACGGTCGTTGAAAGCTGCGCCTATCTTTTCTTCGCTATCCGTATAGAAACGCGCCGTGTCGAAAAAATTAATGCCGTTGTCGTAGGCCTTGTGCAAGAGATACACCGCTTCCTTCTCAGTAATCCTTTGGATGGGAAGGGCTCCAAATCCGTTCTTGTTCACCTTCAGATTGGTCTTGCCTAATGTAATGATTTTCATAGCTTCATAATTTAGCGCAACAAAAATACAAAATGATTTGATACAAAGCAAGTTTTAGGGTAAAAAATGCCGTTCAAACGGCAAAATTCACTATTTTTGCAAAAATTTCAAGAATGAAAATCCTCATCATCAACGGCCCCAACCTCAACCTGTTAGGCAAGCGCGAGCCCGAAATCTATGGCTCGGTTTCGTTCGAATCGTATTTCGAGACGCTCAAAGAGAGGTTTCCCCAACATCAATTGGATTACTACCAATCGAACCACGAAGGCTGCCTCATCGACAAGCTGCAAGAGGCCAACGGACAATACGATGCCGTGGTATTGAACCCCGGAGGCTATGCCCACACTTCCATCGCCTTGGCCGACTGCATCCGCGCCATCAGCATTCCCGTGGTGGAAGTCCACATTTCAGACATCACGAAGCGTGAGCCTTACCGACATCATTCGTTTACGGCTGAGGCATGCTTGAAATGGCTTTTCGGCATGGGTTTGGAAGGGTACGACAAGGCGATTGAATATTTGGAAATCCAACTTAAAAAGTGCTGATATACAAAATGTTCTGTAGGGGCAAGCGCAACCCTACAACGTGAAATCCTCTTTCCTCAATTCGCTGAATCTCTTTTTCCCCCTGAAAAAGTTGTCGAAAACGATGTTCCGTTTGTAAACGCAACTCACTTGCTTGTGCCCGCTTGCCTTGCGCTGGGCTCGCAGGGTGTTCAGGCGCTTAAAGAAATCGCGATGCGCCTTGAAAACCATTCGGAAATCCTTGAAACAGCCGTCGGCCAAAAACTTGAGCGCCGCAATCCAATCCAAGAGGATTCGGTAAGTGATGGTGACAAACACTTTGTTTTCAGGCAGGTTCTTCACCAAAAGGGAAAGATTGTTCCTGAAATTCAGATAGGTCTTGCGGGGCGAATTCTTGGGCAAAGTGCCTCCCCCGATGTGATAAATGTGCGACTGCGGACAGCAATACACCTTATAGCCAGCGTTCTTCAGTCGCCAGCACAGGTCGATTTCCTCCATATGGGCAAAGAAGCTGTCGTCCAAACCTCCGATTTGATGATACAAGTCGGCGCGGACGAACATGCAAGCCCCCGTGGCCCAAAACACTTCCATTGGGGCGTCGTACTGATGTTCGTCATTCTCAAGGTTTTGGAACACACGTCCTCGGCAGAAAGGATAGCCGAACTTGTCGATGAAGCCACCACACGCGCCCGCATACTCGAACTGGCCCTTTTGGTGATACGACAAAATCTTAGGCTGGCATGCGGCAATCTGCGGGTCGGCGTCCATCATCGCGACAACGGGCTCGATCCAATTCGGGGCGACTTCTATGTCGCTGTTGAGCAACACATAATACTGGGCCTCCACCTGACGCAAGGCAAGGTTGTAGCCCGTCGCAAAACCTCCGTTGCTTCCGTTTTCAATCAGGCGGATTTCGGGGAAACGGCCCTTCATGAACGCAACGGAATCGTCAGTGGAAGCATTGTCGGCAACGATGATTTCCGTCCTACTTGGGTCGCAGTTGGCGATGACGTTGGGCAGGAACTGTTCGAGGAACTTCCGCCCGTTGTAGTTCAATATGACAACAGCCACTTTCATCCTTCAACGTTTTGATTCCTATGATGTTTCCAACGGCGGTGCGACCACAGCCAATTGTCAGGCTCGGCTTGGATGAATTGCTCCACACGGCGCACATAACGTTCCATGATTTCGTTTTTCCCCATGGCTTTCGGGTCGTCAACAAGCAGCTCGAAACCGACTTCGTAGCGTCCCCTGCCCGTTCGTTTCATATCGACAAACACCACGGCATAGTCCAGCATCTTGGCAATGCGTTCCAAGCCTGTGAACCAGCACGTTTCCTGATGCAGGAACACGGTCCAATAGTCGGAATCGACACCTCGCGGCGACTGGTCGGCCATCATCAGAACGGCGTTCAGCTCATTGCGCAGCTGCGCCAACCGTTTCAGCACGATATTGGACTCAACCATCTCCAAACTACAGTCTTTGGTGCGCATCGTGAGCATCAGTTGCTCGAATGCGGCATTCTTCACCTTTTTATATATGGCCAATCCCTTGTGGGGCGAAAGCTCGGGAATCATCTTGCCGAACCATTCCCAATTGCCCGAATGAGGGATGGCATAAAAGATGTTTTTCTTTTGTCCATAAAGTCGTTGGGCGAGTTCAGGATTGGTCAAAGTGACACGTTTCCTATAGCCGTTTTCGCCCATCCGCATCATTTTTGGGGCTTCAACAAACTGGTCGCAGAGGTTGCGATAAAACTGGCGCTCAATGGCTTTGATTGCTTTGGCGTCCTTTTCGGGAAACGAATGCAACAAATTGTCTCTGACCACCTTGCGCCGATAGCGAAACACATGATAGACCAAAAGGAAATAGACATCAGACTTCAGATAAAGCAGCCAAAACGGATGCACCGACTGGAAGTCGGTCCAGAGCTTCACCATGTAAAATCCGAGCTTTTTCATCGCGATTGTTTATCTTGGGTTGTTGTACAAATCGCCAGCGTGCGAGCCCCAAGTGTCGTCTTTCTCGGTTTGGTCGACACCCTGATAAGTGCCATAGATGCGCGAATAAATCTCAAGCTGCCAGCGCGGGTTGTTGACCTCGCCCACCACGTCGGAGTGGATGAGCTGATAGTCGTTGGCCGCCGTGTCCTTCGACATGAACACAAAGCGCTTGTTGCGTTGGTTGGAAACGGCGTAGTAATGCCAAATCTCGTAAGGGTAAGCACCCGGTTCGTTGGGACTTTCCATAATCTTGTCGGGCTGGCCGTATTTGAGGAACACATAGCCTCGGTCGGTACGATAGCCGGGGTATGAGCTTGTCTTGAACGACATGTTGACACGATTCACCGCTGCAAGATAATCGGTGAAGCCCTGACGCGGATTCATCGGTGAACGGGCATTCCAGAAGTTGAGCAAAAACTGCTGCATCGTTTTCACGTCTTGGGTTCTCACAAGGTTGGTGACATAATCACGCTCGATTTCGGTGCAAATCGGGTCGAGGTAGCGGAGGTAACGGCGCAACGAATCAAGGTTGGTGATTTCGCTGACGAAAGTGTTGGCGACATTGAGCCCCGCCAAGTCGTTCATGTCGTAAGTCGCGCTTGGATTGCTGCGTTGGAACGGGCAGCTGTTTGAGCAAATCAAGGCATTGCTGCGGTCGCGCATTTCTACTACAAGGTAGTAGTTTCCCGAAGGCAAATCCTTGATGTCGATGGAGTTGAGCAGCACATTCACCTTGCCCACATCGAAACGCTTGTGGAACGAATACTCTTGCATCTGCGTCTGCGACTCACGGGTCTCGATGTAATAGCTGACAAGGAACTTGCCGTCTTCATAAAGCGCATCGCTATTGTAAAGCTCCACATAAAAGTTCATTTTGCTCTCATTCTGGCCATAAAACGGATACACCCTCGGCAAGAAATCCATTCCGCTTTTGGTACAAGCCGATGGTTTTGTCGCCTTCACGCTGGTGTCGAACAACAAAATGTCGGAAATCGAAGGCACGTTTTCGGGATAGTTGAGCTCAACCGTGATGGAGCCCGTGGGCAATGCATCGCCGCTGTTCAAGTCCTCGATGCTGATTTCCATCTGGTATTCGCCGTTGGGCAACGGGAAACGCTGCTGGTCGATGAAAGCCCCGGCAAGGTTGGAAGTGTCGGTCACCACAGGACTGTCGACGGCCACTTTCGAGAAAGTGGTCTCCTCCCCTTTCCGAAACACCGTGGTGATTTCAACAGTGGCCTTGAATTTGCCGGGCTCAAACTGTTTGTAAACCGCCGTGCGGCAGTCGAAAGCGATGGCGTTCTCGACAAAGGGAGTCACACCGGGGGCGCAGTAGGTGGTGGTGGAAAGATAAGGTCTCAAACGCTTGGCCTTGGTCGGGTTGGTCTGAGCGTTGCCCACCGTGACCATCAGGGCGAGCATCAAAAACATCCAAGTTCTTTTCATAGTCAATAGTTTTGTGTTTGACGAAGCAAAAGTAAGCAAGTCATGGCTACTTGTAAAACATTTTGCTTTCCTATTTTTCAACAATTCTCAACAATAATCCAATAGTTGTTTGATTTACAATAATTTAAAAATGATTCTTGATATAGGTCAGCAAAGCCAACTCAAGGTTGTCGCCCTCGTTGAGCGACGCCAAAATCTTGTTCGTCCGACGGTTGGCTCCGCTATAGGATATGCCTTCCAGCACCGCAATCTCCGCATCGTTCAACCCCAACAAGGCAAGGCAACTGTGACGCAGGTCGGCCACGTTCAGGTCGGGATGATCCTTCAGGAAACGCGACGAGAAGTCGGGGAAACTATGATTGGCTGCTTGCACCAAGCCTATATATTCCATCTCTTTCAACTTCAGTTTCGGAAACAAGCCCACATTCTTGATCATAATGTCCTTGCCATCCAACGACCTTTTGATTTTCAGCACAATAGGACTCTCCATATAAGATTGCCAAGCCTTGTCGAAATCAATCTTGCCGACGCTTTCGAGCCGTTCTCGGGTATCGCTCAGCTGCTGCGAAATTTGCTCTATCTCAAGGTCTTTGTCGGCGGTTTCTTGGTCGTGCCGATGCTCTATATCGGTGATTTTGTTCTCTATGTGGCTGATACGCTTGCGGTTGCGCACGATGATATAGGCCATAAAAGCAATGACCGCCAACAGCAATAGCATAATCCAAAGGACTGAAGATGTTTGGCTTTCATGATCCGTTGTCGCAACGGATTTCGGCCGGTTGAAATCCTCATAAAGGTACTCTATCTCCATCTTGCGCGAGGTGAGCCGAGTTTCCAGCATCGAGTTTTCGACATAAAAACGGGTGTAACGCAGTTCCTCGTCGGCAAGGCCCTTGTCGCGGAAAATCTCGGCCAACTTGGCGGCAGCATCCACCCGGGCAAAACGGTCGCCCGAATTAAAGGCCGTTTCGAGATGCGATACAGCCGAGTCATATTGCTGAAGCCCGAAAAGTTTCGCGCCAAGAGAAAGCTGCACCTGAACGTCATCCATCGGCACAATCTCCGTCGACTCCTGAAAACGCGCCAAAGCCTTGTCATAGTCTTTCTGCGACTGGTAGATGGTCGCTTCAAAGCGCATCATCGCCGCCAAGTCGGCATCCGCCTCATAGTAAGAGGCCGCTTCCCGACAAGTTTCAAAAGCATCGTCTTGAAGGCCATAACGATACAGGATTTCCGACAAACGTGTGTAAGTCAGTGCGATGAAGCGTTTGGCATAGGGATTCTCACTCCAATCGCTGCGCGACGTCATCACCTGCAAGGCTTTCAAGTAATGCGTGAAAGCCGCCACGTCCTCATCGGCAAAGGCACATTCCGCACCTTTATAATAATAGGCATTGGCGCGAAGGAACTGCAAATCGGCATCATCGGGATACAACGCGGCAAGGCTGTCGTAAAAAACGACCACCGCGCTCAGGTCGGGACTGAGCTCGGTGAGCATCCGGTTCTTGTATTGCACCTGCACGTCACGAAGCAGCAACTCATTGGCATCCAACGGAGTAAACGGCGTTTTCCGATGCTGTTCCTTAAGCTGAGCCACGCTATCCAAAGCCGCCGAGGGTTGGGTTTCGGCCAACCTTTCCAAGGCCTTCAGCTTGCCGAAGTGAAGCGGGGCATTCTGGCGGGTAAAGGCAGATTCCTCTCGTCCGCAAGCGCACATAAGCATTGCGAAAAGCAGGAGAATTGCTGTTGCCGACCTCGTTGTTTTCATCGTTTCGTAACCGTTTTGGCCTTGCAAAAATAGTTTTTTTAGGCGAAATCTTGATTTTTTTTCTCGATTTTTCCCAACCTATCGAAAAATGTCGTACTTTTGCAGCGGAGATATGGCTGAGTGGTCGATAGCGGCGGTCTTGAAAACCGTTAAGCCGAAAGGCTTCGGGAGGCAGCAAGGAGAGATGCCGGAGTGGTCGATCGGGGCGGTCTCGAAAACCGTTGAACGCTTTGCGTTCCAAGGGTTCGAATCCCTTTCTCTCCGCAAGAAGAAGCAAGCATCTGAAATTCAGGTGCTTGCTTCTTTTTTGGGACAAAACGGGTCAAAATCGTGCCAAAGTGATTCGTTTTTGCTTGGTGAGACAAATATAGATATTTTTTATTGCCATTCAGAACAATTTCCTACTTTTGCAAAGCATTTAATTTGATAATTGTCTAAACAATCATTATTTGCCATCAGGATATGAAAAAAAAATCCAAAAAATACAAGCGATTCTACAATTCAAAAACTGACATTTTAATAAAGTATTTGAGTTCATTCGGTCTTACAATTACTTTTGTTTCCATTATTGTTGAGCTTGTTGGCTCTTTTTATTTTTTGTCTTGGCTAAATTTAGGAAGCCCAGATTTCTGGATGATTATTATGATAGCCTGCGGGTTTACTATGTTTATACCATTATCTCTTCCATCGGTGACAGAACAACTAATCGACCTATTGAAAAAGTGTTGGGAATGGACAAAGACCCATATCATTACCATTATTATTGCCATTTCACTTGTCTTCGTTTTCTTGTATTTTGAAAAAAAATAGTGGAAGCATCGTTTTCGTTTATCGGCAAAACCAAAGAAAGCAAATTTGGGATTGTGCTACTATGGATCCTGTGGGGTGTTTTGCTGGATACAATGATTTACAGCATTATATACAAAACCAAAAACAAGACACTGTCAGACGGGCGAACATTTTTCGTTTCCTTGTTGATATGCAGCCTTTTTGCTTATTGTTGGGCACAATACCCGTGGGAAACAATGATTGACACAGAAACAAAAAACCCAATTGAAGGTTATGAATGGGCTTTTGTGGTATTGTTTACAATTTTCGCCATATGCTATATTGTCCTTCCTTTCTTTTTGTATTCCATAGTCAAACACGAAACAGAATCATACGACAGTTTTTCGAAATCAAGACAAAAGGATAGTTTTTTGAGTGATGCCCCGATTACCGATAAAAACGAAGATAAACTGCATTTTCGCAACCATATACTGGCATTGAAAGAACGGATTGAGAAAATGCCCAATACAGGCACCCATAGCATTGCCATAACTGGAGGTTGGGGTACGGGCAAAACATCTTTTCTCAACCTCCTTCAACAAGAGTTGTTGGCTGAGAAGCAATATGAGATTATGTGGTTCAATCCCCTGAAATCGTCAAAGTCAGGCAATATCCAAAACGACTTTTTTGATGTATTGGAAAGTTCCTTGTCAAAGTATAAGATGGGGTTCGGACGTCGCATCAAATATTACAAAGAGTTAATCGGGGCAATCGACAACAAGTATGTGTCATTTTTGGTGAAACTCGGAAGCATCCAACTTGAGGACGAAAAGAAACGGATCAATGATGTCATTAGGATGATTCCCAAAAAGCTCATCATCATCATCGACGACGTTGACAGGCTCAATGGGGATGAAATTATGCAAGTTTTCAGACTTGTAGGTTTCAACGCTGAATTCGACAATGTCGTATTCCTTATTCCTTTGGACAAAGCCAATGTAGTAAAGGCCCTTGGTTGCGACCCCAACTATCCTGACAAGTTTTTTGAGATGGAATTTCCGTTGCCTGACAACAACAGAAACGCCACAAGCCTTTATATCAAAAATGCCTTGAATAGATTGGTGCCTCATATTGAAAAGGGTTTTCTGGAAGACCCAACCATAACCGAATACACTACATATTGCATTAGCAACTTGCGCGATGCCAACCGTTTCATCAACAGTTTCTTGCGTGTGCAAATGATTTACGACAAACTTGACGTATGTTCATTCTATCTGCTTTCTTTGATCCGATACAAATCCCAGGCATTATATGAACAGATAAAAAGAAAAGAGTGTTTGGAGACCATCAAAGACTCTTCCGATGAGATTACCCTTGCGGTAAAAAATGGCTTTGAATCATCTGACCTTATTTTAAATAAGATGCTGCTTCGCTTGTTTCAAAACGATCCCCCATCCAAGCAAGGACACTATATTTTCCAGCCAAAATACTTTGATGATTACTTCAACGAAACGTCGACCAAATCCATTACCGAGGCCAAGTTGAGGAGATTGTTGCTATCAGAATCTGACGAAAAGTTGCAGCAAGCAATAAAAGAGTATACAAACGATGATATTTCAAGACAAAACCTGATCGATTTATGGGAAAGCCCGAATCCGTTGAGTTATGCCAAATCGTTGTTTGACGAAAAGGGGACAATCCCTGTCACCAATTATTTTAGGGTCAGTGATCATTTGAAAATAAGCAACCACTTGTCATATTCAGATGGCTTGGCGGTTGTTTCACTTCCGGGGAAAAAGTTTGCCTACATTGACGAACAAGGATTTGTTGCCCTTATTGTTAAATATGATTTGGCCTTTTCTTTCTCCGAAGGTCTTGCACGTGTAAAAAAAGATGGCAAATGGGGATTCATTGACAAAGAAGGAAATGTTGTTGTACCTCTTGAATATAAAGAGGCCGAGGCTTTCTCTGAAGGTCTTGCAAGTGTTAGAAAAGATGGCAAATGGGGATTCATTGACAAAGAAGGAAATGTTGTTGTTCCTCTTGAATATGAGTTGGTCATTTCATTCTCCGAAGGTTTTGCATGTGTAGAAAATGATGGAAAATGGGGATTCATTGACAAAGAAGGGAACGTTGTTGTTCCTCTTGAAAACAATCTGTGTAATAATTTCTCCGAAGGTCTTGCATCTGTAGAAAAAGATGGCAAATGGGGATTCATCAACAATAGAGGAAATGTTATTGTACCTTATGAATATGATTGGGCTCGTTCTTTCTTCGAAGGTCTTGCACTCGTTAGAAAAGATGACAAATGGGCATTCATTGACAAAGATGGAAAAGTTGTTGTACCTTTAGAATATGGTAATGTTGGTTCTTTCTCCGAAGGTCTTGCAAGTGTAAAAAAAGATGGCAAATATGGATTCATTGACAAAGGAGGAAATATTGTTATACCTCTTGATTATGATTGGGCCGGTTCTTTCTCCGAAGGTCTTGCTAGTGTAAGAAAAGATGGCAAAGATGGATTCATTGACAAAGGAGGAAATGTTGTTGTACCTCTTGATTATGATAGGGCTTATCCTTTCTCTGAAGATCTTGCACTTGTAGCAAAAGATGGCAGATGGGGATTCATTGACAAAGGAGGAAATGTTGTTATAACTCTTGTTTATAATTTTGCAGATTCTTTCTCCGAAGGTCTTGCACGTGTAAGAAAAGATGGCATATTGGGATTCATTGATAGAACCGGAAGTTTTATACCTGTCTATTAGCACTTCAGTTGGAAGTATCGTTGCTTTATGGTGAATTTACATTAAAGCAATGAAACTCTATCACTTATACAAATCGCTTGGCGTATAGTAATCGTAGGGCGGCATGGTTTGCGGGTCGAGGTTGGTGTAGGTGCCGTCCACTTGGATTCTCTCCTTGCCATAAACGTAATGGCGGCAGAACCAAAGCAGGTCGTCAACCGTGACCGAGCCAGCGAGTGCTATGCTGTGGCCATAGTCCTCGAAACGACGGACGAAATAGGGATAACCGTATTTCTTGAAACGTTTCACCAAAGCATCCGCGCCAAAAAAGCCGATGTTCATGAAACCTATTCCCTTGTATGACACCAAGTTGTCCCTCACGCCATGAAAAAGCATGGTTGGGGCTGGCTCGCGGTTGCGGTACTTCACCAAGCCCTCGTGCGAGAAAATGGCGCCGGCATACGACACCACGCCCGCCAAACGGAAATCTTGGGGCAAAATGCCGGAATTGAGGAATCCGTTGCACATCGCGTAGTCCGTCTGCAACGCAGTGATGGCGCCCGCGCTCGAACCAATCATCACGATATAATCCTTGTTGATTTTCAGCTCTTTGTCGTGTTCAAGCAGATAGGCCAAGGCCAAAATCGCATCTTCGGTGGCCATATAAATCGCCTTTTCCAACGGTTCGGTGTTGAAGATGCTTAGGTTTTTGGCTCCTTTCAATCCCAAACGGTAATCGATGGAGGCCACTTGGAAGCCTGCGTCAACCAACTTCTTGAAATAGGCCTTCTCCCATTTGCCGTCGCGATGTCCGCCGATGAAGCCTCCACCGAAGACGTAAACCATACAGATTGTGCTATCATGCACGGTTTCAGGCGTATAAAAATCGAGGTAAAGATTCAACGTGTCGCGCTCGGCATACTTGTAGGTCTGCATATTTTGCGCAAATGCCGCCGTGCCCGCGAGGAAAAACGCTAAGATTAGAATTAGTTTTTTCATGTCGTTTTGTTTTTTGACTATGACTATGACTGTTGACTATGACTATTGACTATTGACGATGACTATGACGACTTCACTGGGGGTGTAAGGGTCATTGCCATAGTTGCAAGTCATTGTCACGATTGATGTGTTTTGTAGTATTCTTTCAAGAACTCCGGCAGTTGTCGAAGGGCGGCTTGTTCGCGCCATTGCTTTTTCACCTCTTGTGCGGGCACACCAAAGACGGCCTTGCCCGGACCCACGTTCTTGTCGACGGCCGAAGTGGCCAATACCACGGCTCCCGTCCCGATGACCAAGTCCTTGTTGACACAGACACGCCCCCAAAGGATGACATCGTCCTCGATGCGCGTCACACCTGCAATGGCGGCATGGGCACCGATGAGACAATTGTGGCCGATGTAGCTGTCGTGCCCGATTTGGCAGTGGTTGTCCAATTTCGTACCGCTTTCGATGATGGTGTCGGAAGTGACGCCACGGTCGATGCTGCACAGGGCACCAATCTCAACATCGTCGGCGACGACCACGCGGCCAAACGACTCGAATTTCTTGTAGCCCTCGTTGCGGCGTTGGAAATAATAGCCATCCGCCCCAATCACGCTGCCCGAATGGATGATGACATTGTCGCCAATGACGCAATGGTCGTAAATGGTCACGTTGGGATGGATGAGGCAATTTTTCCCGATGACAGTATGATGCCCAACAAAACTGCCCGGCATGATAAGCGTGCCTTCTCCAATCGTCGCGCTCTCGCTAATCGGCATGGTTTGAGGCTCAAAGGGGCGGAAATGCCGCATCAGGCGCACGAAGGCATCAAGCGGGTCGGGATGCAGCAGCAAGGCTTTCCCTTCGGGGCATTCCACCTCTTTATTGATAAGCACCACCGTGGCCGCCGAGTTGAGTGCCTTGGCGTAGTATTTCGGATGGTCAACAAAAGTGATGTCGCCCGCCTCCACCTTATGGATTTCGTTGAGGCCCGTGATGGGGAAATTGGCAGGGCCAACAAACTTGGCTTCAATGAGTTCCGCTATGTTTTTCAGGGTAGATTCTTTGATTTTCATCGGCAAAAGGAATTTATTGTATAACGATAGAATTGGCATATTATTTCACGCAAGATCCGCATTTTTTCTCACGCTAAAAACATTTTTTCTCACGCTGAATCCGCTGAAATCGCAGAAAACTGCCATTGTAAATATCGCGTCGCTTTGGGCTTCCCATAATTGACTACGTCGAATCTACGATTTCTGCGTATTCTGCGTGCAAAAAACTGCGTGCCAAAACCAAAAAAGCGCAAAGTCACTTGACCCTGCGCTTTCTGTTTCGTTGGCTTCATCAGGCCTTCACACGCTCGCAATATTCGCCCGTGCGGGTATCGACGCGAATCATGTCATCCGTGTTGATGAACAGCGGCACGCGAACCATGGCGCCAGTCTCTACGGTGGCTTCCTTCAAGGCGTTGGTGGCGGTGTTGCCCTTCTCGCCCGGCTCGGTGTAGGTCACCTTCAGCACGGTCTTCACCGGCATTTCGGCGAAGAGGATGGTCTCGGTGCTGGCATCGACGACGACGTCAACCACATCGTTTTCCTTCATGAACTTCACGCCCGTGATGTTGTCGCCAGCGATCGGGATTTGTTCATAGGTCTCCGTGTGCATGAAGATGTAGTCCTCACCTTCCTTGTAGAGGTACTGGTAAGGACGGTGCTCAACGCGCACGTCTTCGAGCTTCACGCCAATGTCGAAACGCTTTTCAAGCACATTGCCGCTCAGCACATCCTTCAGTTTGATACGCATAATGGTGTTGCCTTTGCCAGGCTTAACATGTTGGAAGTCAATGCAGAAATAAATCTTTCCATCCAAGCGGACAGCACTTCCAATCTTAACATCTTGACTTAACATAGTATTTCAGATTTTTTAATGATTTAAAATTTGAAGCGGCAAAGATACACTTTTTCAAGGGACTTTTGCAAGGATTTGAACATTTTTTCAAGGGACTTTTTGAAAACTCGACATTTTTTCAAGGGAGTTTCGCCCCTACGGGGCTTCATTGGTATTATCGTTTCGTTTCGGCAGGGGTTCCGCTACGCTGCACCGCCTGCCTAACATCCTACGTCCCGATGGGACTTCGCGCCCAGCACCGTGGAACCCCATAGGGGTGACAGGACATTAGGCAGGCGGTGAAATGAAATGCAACCCCTGCCGAAAAAAACCACCCTCCCACTCCGAATTTCTCCAGAGTTTTTGAAGGTGGTTTTTGTGGGTTTTCCGCTGTTATGACCACAATAGGTTTAATTGGCAGAACGGACGGGGCGGATGGATTGGCCTTGGTAGCGGTAATAAAGGTCCACAAAATTGTTGGATGAAGTGAAACCAAAATCGTATGCACCATCAGGAATGCCGACATAAAGCGAACTCGACCAATAAATGCCATCGGTACCCATACCCATAAGATTTTCGTCCCTGCGATAACCAGCAGCAGGAAGGAAAAGACGGCCTCCATTACTTGCAGTGAAAAGGAATCCGTTCACCCCGTTCTGAACCGTCCAAGTGCCGGTCGTGTTGTCGCGCAATTCCTTCCATTGTTCCATTGTCGGTATGTGCCAACCTGTTCCCCACTTCACCAAGGCCGCATCATCAATTGGCCGCAACACGTTTAAATTGTCAACAAAACCGTCGTAGCCATACGTGGAGTCGGTGCAGTATTTGGTAAAAGTATGTCCATCGCCCATACAATACTGATAAGTAGTCCAATTGTAGGTGGTTTTTGGAGAGGTATCTCCCCAAGCAAAATAGTCACCATAACCTTCAGGGGTACCCGCACCAAGATTACAAGTGGCCCACAACGTTCCGCTCGGCAGGCCAAGGTCAACATAGTCGTGTCCTCCGTTGCTTCCACTAACAGTGAAAGGAGTGACAATGGGTTCCGGCTCTTTACATCCACTTATGTAAAGCACGGTTCCAAATAGCATTATGGCTGCTACTGCCTTCGTTACTTTTTTCATATTGATAAGATTTAGGGATTAAAGTTTCTGCTTCTTTCAAGCACCAGACAAAAAAAGCGTGAACCTAATCGTTTCCCGCTCTTCGAGGTATTTGCCGAACCTATGCGTACAGAAAATGATTCAGCTCACGCTACCGTATGAGCATTTGTTCAAATTCTATTACGCATTCTCTCGTAAATCGGCAAATTTTCGAAGAGAAGTATTTTATCTAAATGCTTTTGTTATAATGATTTATAACTCTTTTGCTTCGTCTTTTGATTTAATTTTATGATTAGAATTCCGTTTGTTTACGCTGCAAAAATAACACAAAACATAGGAACGACAAGCATTTATTTGAATTTTTCTTTCGCCCCGATGGGGCTTCTTTACATTATCGTTTCATTTCATTTCGACAGGGGTTCCGCTCCGCTGCACCACCTGCCTAATATCCTCCGTCCCGACGGGACTTCGCGCCCAACACCGTGGAACCCCGTAGGGGTGACAGGACATTAGGCAGGCGGTTTCAACCCCTGCCAACAAAAAAATGCCATCCTCCCCACTCCACATATCGGAAAAACCCCTATTTTTACGCCAAATTTCTAAACCTTTATCATTATGAAGAAAAACAAACTTTTCCTGTTAGCCATGATCACCTGTTCAATCGTATCGTGCAACACATCTTCACCTCGTGAAAACGGGGCTAAAACCGAGCCGAAAGGCAAGGACAAAATCGGCCCGAAAGAACTTACTTTGACTTCGGACATCATGACACCCGAAGTGCTTTGGAGCATGGGCCGCATCGGGGATTACAGCCTTTCGCCCGACCATTCGCAAATCGTCTATGCCGTGACTTACTACAGCGTACCCGAAAACCGCAGCGGCTCCACCTTATATATTATGAACGCCGACGGTAGCGGAAACAAGGTGTTGGTCGAGAGCAAGGACAGCCAATACAGCCCGCAATGGCGTCCCGACGGCAAGAAAATCGGCTTCCTCGCGCCTAAAGACGATGTCATGCAACTTTGGGAAGTGAACCCCGACGGAACCGGAGTTGAATGTGTTTCAAACGAAAAGGACGACATCAACGGTTTCCTCTACTCGCCTGACTGCCAGCAGGTCATCTTCACCAAGGAAGTGAAGCTGAAAGAGACCGTGGCCGACATCTATCCCGACCTCGACAAGTCCTCTGGCCGCATCAACAACGACCTGATGTATCGCCACTGGGACCATTGGGTGGACACCTACGGCCACATTTTCGTGGGCAACTTCAGCAGTGGCAAAATCGAGGCTTCGTTTGACGCGATGCAAGGCGAGCAATGGGAAGCTCCCGTGCGTCCCTTCGGCGGAATGGAGCAAGTGCAGTGGCTGCCCGACGGCAAGAGCTTCGTCTATTGCTGCCGCAAGAAAGTCGGCAGGGATTACGCCCTCTCCACCAACACCGACATCTACCAATACACCATCTTGAGCGGCGAGTGCAAGAACCTCACCGAAGGCATGATGGGCTACGACCTCAACCCCGTCATCTCGCCCGACGGCAAACTGATGGCTTGGGAAAGCATGGAACGCGACGGCTACGAGAGCGACAAGCAACGCATCTTTGTGATGAACCTCGAAACGGGCGAAAAGACCGACTACTCGGCCAAGTTCGACCAATGCTGCACGGGCTTCAGCTGGGCCGACGACAGCAAGACATTGTACTTCATCAGCGACGCTTACGCCACCGACCAACTCTATGCCCTCAACATCGAGAACGGCGAAATCAAGAAGCTGACGGAAGGCAAACACAACTATGTTTCAGTGCATTGGAACGGCGAAAAACTGATTGCCGGTCGCCAGTCGATGAGCCACCCAACGGAACTCTTCAGCGTTGACCCCGCCACGGGCGAAGCCAAGCAAATCACCACCGTCAACGACAAGATTTTTGCCCAACTGACGATGGGCGATGTGAAGGAACGCTGGGTGAAGACCACCGACGGCAAGGATATGCTCGTGTGGGTCATCTATCCGCCCCACTTCGATGCCAACAAGCAATACCCTGCCCTGCTCTATTGCGAAGGCGGACCGCAAAGCACCGTGAGCCAGTTCTGGAGCTACCGCTGGAACTTCCAGATGATGGCCGCCAACGACTATATCGTGGTTGCGCCCAACCGTCGCGGACTGCCGGGCTTCGGTCAGGAATGGCTTGAGGAAATCAGCGGAGACTACGGCGGGCAGTGCATGAAAGACTACCTGAGCGCCATCGACGAACTGAAGAAAGAGCCTTACATCGATGAGAACCGCCTCGGTGCCGTGGGCGCCAGCTTCGGCGGCTTCAGCGTATATTGGTTGGCTGGTCACCACGATGGTCGTTTCAAGGCCCTCATCGCCCACGACGGTATGTTCAACCTTGAGGCGCAATACCTTGAAACCGAAGAGATGTGGTTCGTGAATTGGGACCTCGGCGGCCCCTTCTGGGACTGGAACAACCCCACCGTGCGCAAGACCTACGCCAACTCGCCCCACCTCTTTGTGGACAAATGGACCGCACCCATCCTCGTCATCCACGGTGGCCTCGACTATCGCATCTGCTTCACGCAAGGAATGCAGGCCTACAACGCGGCCATCCTTCGCGGCCTCGATGCCGAGTTCCTCTATTTCCCCGACGAGAACCACTGGGTGCTGAAACCGCAGAACGGCGTGTTGTGGCAACGGAGATTCTATAATTGGTTGGATAAGTATTTGAAGTAATCAACTATCGTAACTAATACAGCAAAGGCGAGGCTCACTTGGGCCTCGCCTTTGTTATTATTCACTTCCCATAAAGGTCTGCGTGCGTGCCAGTACGAAGAAGTCGTATCAACTTTATGCCATCGTTTTTCTCGTAAATGAGCAGCCAGTCGGGATGCACATGACATTCCCGGGTGCCTTTGAGATTGCCTTTAAGGGCATGGTCACGGTTCTTCGATGGCAGTTTTTCTCCATTGATGAGTTTTCCCACCACGTCAAACATATCGTTTTCGTTAAGACCACGACGCTTGGCAAGGGCGAACTCTCGGTCATACCGCTTTGTTGTCAAAATCTTATAAGGCATGCATCTTCTCCTTAAAGTCCTCAAAATCCTTGTAATAGGTCACATTCTTGCCTTCTCTTGCCTCTTTGATTGTATCAAGGGTAATCTGGTAATTGCTCCTACGTTTGCGTTTCGGCTTTATGCTTTTGCTCACCTTCACTTCTGAAGGAACGGTCTTTAGGAAGGCATCAATGTTTGCCGCAAACGGAATGTCCGGATTGAATGTAAGTGTTACTGTCTCCATTGCGAGTTCCTTTCGATTTTACGCTGCAAAAATAACAACATTTTTCAAATTAAGCAATCAAATTGAAAATCATCCGCTGCCGAACCTCGAAACAGGCCGGATTCATAGTTCGCGAAATCATTTTTTCAGATTGTACTGTAACAATTCAAATTTTGCGTCATAGTCGTATTCCCGCGACTTCCTGAAACAATAATCAATGATATAACGGCCATTCTTATGTAGGAATTGGTTCGCGTAGTCATCGCCCTTCAAGCTCTTCAATTGTGCATCAGGCAAGAGGTTCTGGTCGTGCAAGTCGCAAGCCTCGCGATAGTCAATCAACTGGACGTTGAGATAAAACTGGTGCGCGTTTTCTTTCGCGTAAGCCTTGTCGTAGAAAGGATTGTAATCAACACAAACGCACGCCGCCTCGTCGGGAACGATCATAAGCCCATTGATGGGCGAGCACATAATCATGCAGTTTTCCTCGAAATCGACCTTGAAGTCGTCCATCCCCTTGAACCCCATCTTTGTATAGGTTTCCACCAATTCTTCTTTCGAACCGATAAAGATAATGTCACGCCCGCCCGACACTTCCTTGAACTTGGGATACATCGTCGACTGGTGGTCGATGTTTTCTTGTATGTGGCGTTGCTCGTCGATGAGACCCTGCAACTTGTCTTCATAATAAAAACACATCAATTGGCCGCACTGAAACCATTTTCCTTGATACGCAACCATTGAGCAATACAACACATCGCCCAAGTGCAGTTTCTTTCGGAGAAAATCGGCGTTGAGAGATTCTCTCTCTATTGCGTAACTCCCGTCGTGAACCAAGTCTCTGCAAACGATTTGCGTATCGGTCTCGTCGTCGAAGCGCATCAAGGAGACATGCCGCCATTTAAGGTTTTCCCACATCTCGCGCTCCTCCGGCCTTCGTATTCGGGCCAACCATTGCGGTGGCGTTATGGAAAGCAGGTTGTGCTTGTTGCAAAAAGCGTCTTGTGTTCTGACGGCGTAGGCCCGCATATGGACGGTTTCTGGAGTATCGTCATCACGTTCCCCCTCCAGCATTGTGTCAACAAAGTCATCCTCTGCTCCAGGGTAAACGTATGAATACCTTGAAAACCATTCCAATATCGTCCGGGCTTCCCAATAAGACCGCGAGGCGGCCTCGTTGTGGACGAAATCGCGCAGCCGCTCGTTTTCGGGAGCGGTTTCCCAAGCCTCCTCCAACAGATAAAAAATGTAGAGGGCGACGGAAGTGATTGCTTGGTTCTCAGGATTGACGAAACTGTCGGGGCCATCAAAAGTTTGCGTTTCGTTCCACAAAAGGAAACGCACATCTTCCTTGTTCACGAAACCCTCCTCGTAATCGTCGCCCAATTCATAGAACGGCAACGGCGTTCCATAGCGTTTCTTGAACTCGGCCAGGGCAGCCTTCCAGATGCCCGTTTCGGAAACCAAGTCCTCCAAATACATCGTGAGGCGTATGGCAATGTCTGAAATGGTTTCCTTTTCGTCGTCAAAGAAATACGAGATTTCCGACCCGTAAATCACGTTGAAAACACGGTTGGCAAGATTGGCGTAATAATTGTCGGTTTCCGTGGCTTGCCTATAAGGGTGGCATTTCACCCAGTCGATTGGGAAGATGGTCTTTCTGCGCATATTAAAAATGTAGTTTTGATTGAAAAATTCAAGGTATTATGGCATGTAAAATACATATCCTCAATAAAAAGAAAGGAAATATATCACATCATCCTCTGCCTCACCACCTCAAAACAAACCACCCCCGTGGCCACCGAAACATTCAACGAATCGATGTCGCCGGGCATAGGAATCATCAGCAGTCCGTCGAGGCGGGGGATGTAGGCGGGACTAATGCCGTCCTCCTCAGAGCCCATCACCACGCAAAGCGGGCCGGTGAGATTGGCGTTCCAAAGACTTTCCTTTGCCTTTTCGGTGAAGCCAACCAAACGCAAGCCACTGGCTTTCAGGAAGTCGATGGCATCTTTCATATTCTCCACACGGCACACATTGATTAAAGATAACGCCCCTGCCGAGGTTTTCATCGCGTCGCCGTTGATGAGGGCCGAGCCACGGTTGGGAATGACGATGGCATCCACACCTGCAGCGTATGCGGTTCGGGCGATGGCACCGAAGTTGCGCACATCGGTCACGCGGTCGAGCATAAGGATAAACGGGTCGCGGCCATCCTCGAAAATGGCGGAAACCACGTTCTCTAACGGCTGGTATTCAATCGGGCAGATGAAGGCCACCACGCCTTGGTGGTTCTTGCGCGTCAGGCGGTTCATCTTCTCGATGGGCACGAATTGCACCGGCACGCCGTTCTTGCGGCAGGTGTTGGCAATCTCCGAAATCTCAAGCGAGCGCGTACCCGCTTGGATGTACACCTTCTCGATTTCCTTCTGCGAGCGAATCAGCTCAAGCACAGGATGAATGCCGAATACCATATTGTTCTTGAAATTGTCTTCCATAAGCGTAAAATTTTCTGCAAAAGTATGAATAATGTTGAATCGTTGTTTGTTGAATCGTTGAATTGTTGTGATTATTGTTGCATCGTTGCTTGTTGAATCGTTGAATTGTTGAAAAAGAAATGCCCACAATTCAACAAATTGACTATTTTTGCATCATCAAAACGACAAAACCATGAAATCACTCACACCTATCATCGCAATTGCGTTTCTCGCCATCGGGTTGAATTTGAACGCACAAGTCACTGCTCCTGAGCCTGTTTCGGGCAAAGCCCTGACCAAAGACTACATCATTCAGAACCTCGTCTATCCCCAATCCGACCTCGAACAAGGCCACAGTGGCAAAGTTGTCGTCGCCTTCCATGTCGATGCCCAAGGAGATGCAAGCCGATATGAAGCGAAGTCGAGTTTCAGCGAGGCCGCCGTGCCGATGGCCTTGCATTTGGTGAAGACCATCCTGTGGAAACCCGCCCTAATCAGCGGAATACCTTCAGATTACGATTACGAATACGAGGTCGACTTCAACGCCAAAAGCTACAAACGCCATTGGAAACGCCATCAACGCCTTGAGGCTCCGCTCACCTTGGAGGCCGACACCTCATACATCATCTACGAATACAAACAGCTGAACGAAGTGGCCAAGCCCTATTTCGCCGATGGCGGCAACATGGTCAAATACATCTCCAACAACATGAAATTCCCGCCCGAGGCCAAAGAGCGCGAAATACAAGGCACGGTGCGCCTGAGTTTCGTGGTGGAGACCGACGGCAGCGTTTCGAACATCGTCGTCGTCAACTCGGTGGGCGGGGGCTGCGACAACGAGGCCGTGCGCCTGCTGCAAGAAACCATCTGGATCCCAGCCGAAAAGGACGGGAAATACGTGCGCAGCACCAACTTGCAGGACATCACTTTCAGCATTGGAGCACGCAATTTCCAAGACGGTAATAGTTATTAGTTTAGAGTTGAGTGTTTAGAGTTTAGAGTTGGGTGTTTAGGGTTTTCGGAAAATGAAATTCAAATTGTTGAATCTTGAATATTAATTTTTTAATTCATTAAATAACAAATTATTACACAATGAAAAAAGTTTTATTTACAGTTTTGGCTTTATCGTTAGCCATCATTTCGTTCGCACAGGACGAACAACCGCAAGGCTGGAGCCACAAAGGCAATTTCGGCCTCAATTTCGGACAAAGTTCCTACACCAACTGGGCTGCTGGCGGACAGAACGCCATCAGCGGACAAGGCATCTTCAACTACGGTATTTATTACCTGAATGACAACTTCAAGTGGGACAACACCTTGAACGCCGCCCTCGGCTACAGCATCTACGACTTCAAGAAGAAGCCCGTCAAGATTGACGACCGCATCGAGTTCACCTCATTAGCAGGCCTGAAAGCCACCGAACATCTCAACTACAGCGCGGAATTGGCCTTCCGTTCGCAGTTTGCCAAAGGCTACAAATATGATGAAGACTCAACGCAATACATCTCCAAGTTCCTCGCGCCGGCCTACATCAGTTTGGGTCTTGGTATCGAATGGGCGCCCAATCCGCATTTTTCGCTGTATTTCTCGCCTGTCACGGGCCGCGTCACCATCGTAAACGACGACTATTTGGCCTCCATCGGTGCTTTCGGCGTCAACGAGTTAGACAAGTACGACACTGTCCCCCACTCCAAAGTCGACAAAATACGTTACGAGTTTGGTGCCCGTGCCGTGGCCAAGTTCCAGTATCCCATCGCCAAAAACATCGACTTCAACACAAAACTTGAACTTTTCTCCAACTACCTCAACCACCCCGAGCGCATCGATGTGGACTGGCAGAATATGCTCGTGCTGAAAGTCAACGACTGGCTCAACGCCAACATCGCCACACACCTAATTTATGACTACGACATCCCCTTCTACGACGCAGCAGGCGTGAAAATCAAAGGCTCGAAAGTGCAATTCAAGGAAGTGCTGGCCATCGGATTTATGATTAATTTGAAGTAAACATGCTGAAAATCGGCATATTGTCGGACACGCATTGCACCCTCATCCCACAGCTCTTCAATTTCTTCAAGGACGTTGACGAGCTGTGGCATGCGGGCGACATCGGCAACATCGAAACCGCCGAGGCTTTGGCCCGTTTCAAGCCTTTACGTGCTGTTCACGGCAACATCGACGACCATACCGTCAGGATGCAGTATCCGGAGGATTTGTTTTTCCGCGCCGAGGAGGCCAACGTCTATATGACCCACATCGGCGGCTATCCGGGCCATTACATGCCGGAGGTGAAGCGCATCTTGGAGGAAAAAAAGCCCGACTTGTTCGTTTGCGGCCACTCACATATATTAAAGGTGATGTACGACAAGCGGCTCAACCTGCTCCACATCAATCCGGGGGCGGCGGGCAACAGCGGCTTCCACAAGCAAATCACCTTCATACGGATGGCCATCGACGGCAAGCAGTTCAAGGACACGGAAATCTTCGAACTCGACCGGCACCGACTCATCTGAAACAATCAAGGCCGACTCCCCATCAGAGAGCCGGCCTTTGTTTTTCTTCTTCCAACACCTCAACGAATGCGGTCGGTCGAGCGCACTTTCTTGATGTCTTTCCTCAAGCCGGAGGAAGCGGCAACCACCAAGATCAAGGCCGCCAAAGGCAAGAAAGCACCCACCTTGAAAGTGGCGTCGGCTCCGATGGGATTGCCAATCACGCGGATGTAATAGGCAAAAACCACCGCAATCCAAGCCACGATGACAATGATGTCGATGCGGGCAATCTTGTGCAATTTCACAAATTGGGCCAATTTCACGGCGCGGAACAATCCCATCGCCAAATAACCGCTCAAAATCATCGCCGTCACCGCCAAAACCAACACGGGAAGGCTAAAGGTCTTGGGGTAAGGCACAATTCCGTCAGGAATGCCCGATTCAATTCCAAAGACATTGAAATTCAGGATATTCGTCTCGCCATAATAGGAGGCCAACGGAATGAAAAACAACAAGGCGAACAGCACCGCCGCAAGGAAAAAGAATGAGGATTGCAATCTTTGTGACATGATTTTTCGTTTTTAACAGGGCGCAAAAATACGATTTTTTCATCAAAAAGCTGCCAATTCAAAAAAAAGCACTATCTTTGCACCACATTTTACGGGTCATACAACCGATTTGGCCACTGAAAATTGTTCCAACGAGAATTATTAGTGAATCACGATTTGTATTCCGCAAGGAATGAGTAAATCCATTATTATTTATGTACAATATTTTCGAACTGAATGAAAAGTCGTTAAACGATCTCAAAATCATTGCCACCGAAATGGGCATCGACGACGAGAACCGCGACCGCACACAACTCATCTATGACATCATCGACCATCAGGTGGACCATCCTGACATCAAGAAAGCTGCCAAGCCCAAAAAGCAAAAGCAAAAAGCCCAGAAGAGCGAACCTGAACCAGAGCCCAAAGTGAGCGAAACCGATACAAAACATCCTGTTACAGAACCTGTTGCACCCATTGCCCAACAAGCGGAAGAGCCTGCCAAAAACGCCCAGCCCCAAGGCAAGCGTGGCAAGCGCCCCCGCATCAAGAACGCCGAAACCGGCACGGCCAACGAACCCACCGATCCCGTGGAGGCGGTTGCCGAGCCTCAGGAAAAGGCGGAAGAACCTGCCAAGGAAATGGCAGCCGAACCCGTTGCCACCGAAATGCCCACCGAGCCTAAGCCCGAACAGAACAAACGGGAGAACTTCAAACAGAAGCGCAAACGCGCCCGCGAAAACGCCCCGGAAGAAGCCGCCACCGCCGAAACACCCGCTGCCGAAGAGCCCATAGCTGAAACGGCCATCCCCGAAGAGCCCAAGCCAGCCGAAGAAAAGCCCGTTGCCGAAGATGCCCCTGCCGCACCTCGCTCCGAGCGCACAGAAAAGACGAATCACCAAGAGCAACGCTTTGAGCAGCGTCAGCGCCGCGACGAGCTCTTGGCCCAGTTCGACAGCAGCGTGCGTGCCGAAGGCGTGTTGGAGATCATGCCTGAAGGCTTCGGCTTCCTGCGCTCATCGGACTACAACTACTTGCCGTCGCCTGACGACATCTACGTTTCGCAGTCGCAAATCAAGCTGATGGGACTGAAGACCGGCGACACCATCCTCGGCATCATCCGCCCGCCTAAGACTGGCGAAAAATTCTTCCCCTTGGTGAAAGTCGACCTCATCAACGGGCGTCGTCCCGACGAGGTGCGCGACCGTCTCGGCTTCGACTTCCTCACTCCCCTGTTCCCCAACGAGAAGTTCAACATCACAGGCCACAAAGGCTGCACCATCTCCACCCGCATCATGGACCTTTTCGCCCCCATCGGCAAAGGCCAGCGCGGTTTGATTGTGGCCCAACCCAAGACGGGTAAGACCGTGTTGCTCAAGGAAGTGGCCAACGCCATTGCAGCCAACCACCCGGAAGTCTACCTGATCGTGCTGCTCATCGACGAGCGTCCCGAGGAAGTCACCGACATGAAGCGCAGCGTGAAGGCCGAGGTCATCGCCTCCACCTTCGACGAACCGGCTTCAAAGCATGTGCAAATTGCCAACATCGTCCTCGAAAAGGCAAAGCGCCTCACCGAATGTGGCCACGACGTGGTGATTCTGCTCGACTCCATCACCCGTTTAGCCCGCGCCTTCAACACGGTTTCGCCCGCTTCGGGCAAGGTGCTCACCGGCGGCGTGGAAGCCAACGCCTTGCAAAAGCCGAAACGCTTCTTCGGCGCTGCGCGTAAGATCGAGAAAGGTGGCTCGCTGACCATCTTGGCCACAGCCCTCATCGACACGGGCTCCAAGATGGACGAAGTCATCTTTGAAGAATTCAAGGGCACGGGCAACATGGAGCTGCAACTCGACCGCCGCCTGACCAACAAGCGCATCTTCCCGTCCATCGACATCGTTGCCTCCGGCACACGCCGCGACGACCTCTTGGTCGACGAGCGCACCTTGGCTCGCGTGTGGGCCTTGCGCAACCACTTCGCCGACATGACGCCTTTAGAGGCCATGGAATTCCTCAAAGACCGCATCGCCAAGACTCAAAACAACGAAGAGTTTTTGATGAGCTTGGACAAATAATTTCACATCGGAACCTACAAAAAGTGACGCAAGAACGACTTTGCGTCACTTTTTTTGCCTATTTTTGTCGCCATGAAAAAACTGCTTATCATCGTAACATTCTTGTTGTCAGTGCAATTGCAAGCGCAAGACACTCTATTGCTACAGCGCATCAAAATGGCCAATATGGAAGTGCATACCTTCCAATCCCAAATCACACGACACTTGGTGACATCGGAAGACGTCACCGACCGCAACGGGGAAATCCATTTCATGACACCCGACAAGCTCTACGCCGAATTCGACAACGGCACTTACCTGACCATCAGCGAAAACCGCATCAAACTCGACATCGGTTTTTTCCACGGGACATTCAGGCTCAGGAAGAAAGGCTTGATGCGATCCTTCGCCAACCTGTTTCTTTATGCCTTCCAAGGCCGTTGCCAAGACTTGGCCGAAGAAAACAACTACTTCATTGAAACACAAAGCGATGAGCATTTCAATATCGTCACCCTGACAACCAAGAAAAAGAGTTTTCTCGGCCTTGGCTACAAAAAGGCCGTCTTCCACTTCGGGCTCGACGACCTGCTCATCAAGGAACTCATCCTCACTGACTACAGCGACACACAAGACACCTATCGGCTCATCGCGCCCGTCATCAACGGAGAAGTCGACAAAAACAAATTCAGCTTGTAAAGTTATGCGTACAACGACTTCAGGTCGTCGGTGGTCAGGCCGTTGAAGTCGCCACTGCTCATAAACGCGCCGACGACATTGCGCCGCTGGCCGTTTTGCAATAGGGCAAGCAACTCAGCCTTGTTGTGGACAACCCTCAAATCCTTGCGTCCGAAGCCTTCAACGATTCGCTCGTCTGGCATCAGTTCCAACTTCTTGATGGCCACGGCGTGCGGGTCGTAGAACACGATGGCGGTATCGGCCAACTTCAAGGCATCGCGGTAATGGTCAATGAAAACCTCGCTGAGGCTGCTGTAGGTGTGCAACTCAAACACGGCAATCAAGTGTTTGTCAGCGAATTGCTCACGCAAGGCCTTCACACTGGCATCGACTTTCGAGGGCGCATGGGCAAAGTCGCGGAAAACGAAATTGTCGCCGTTGTCGAACAAGAGTTCCAAACGCCGTGCCGCACCCTTAAAGGACGAAATGGCCTCGTAGAACTGCTCGTCGGTCACGCCCAACTGCCTGCAAACCAACCGCGCCGCGTTGATGTTCTTCATATTGTGGCTGCCAAACACACCCACTTCCCTCCTACTGCCATCGGGCAAAAGCAGCAAAGTCGTAATGCCTTTGCTTTCAAAAGGATGCACACCGTAGCCAAAGGTCTGGCATTGTGCACCTTGGGCGATTTTCTCGGCCTCGGCATCGGTTTGGTCGTAAATCAGGCAACCGCCCGGCTCGATGGTGCGGACAAAAATGCGGAACTGCTCCAGATAGTTATCGAAGGTCGGAAACACATTGACATGGTCCCAGCCGATGCCGCTAATCACCGCAATATGAGGATGATAATGGTGGAACTTCGGAACGCGGTCGATGGGCGAAGTGAGATATTCGTCGCCTTCCATCACCATGTATTTGGCCGTCTCGCTGAGGCGCACCATCACGTCGAAGCCCTCCAACTGGGCCCCGACCATGAAATCGGTCTCAATGCCAACGTGTTTCAACACATGGAGAATCATGGAAGTGATGGTCGTCTTGCCGTGGCTGCCCCCGACAACGATGCGCGTTTTGTCCTTGCTTTGCTCGTAAAGGTATTCGGGATAGGAATACACCTTCAGGCCAAGCTCCTGTGCGCGAACCAATTCCGGGTTGTCGATGCGGGCGTGCATACCGAGGATGACGGCATCGTAAGTGTCGTCCAACTTTTCGGGGAACCAGCCCCAGCGGGGCGGCAGGATTCCCTCGTTGGACAAACGCGACTTGCTCGGCTCAAAAATCTCGTCATCCGAACCCGTGACTTCATATCCCTTGCGGTGCAAGGCGATGGCGAGATTGTGCATCGCGCTCCCGCCTATGGCGATAAAATGAACTTTTTTCATCATTGGATATTTTTGCAAAAGTAAGGCTTTTGGGATTGCTTCGCAAGAAATCTTTCAAAAATCAAAACAAAAACACCAAAACCTGTTTTCTGGTTTCTCACCTTTAAGGCATCACCATTCCGATGGTTCCAAAAAACTATACTTCCTGCCGTATTCCAAATGCTGCGCAAGGAAATCCATCGGGTATTCCAATTGGTAATCAACCACTTGGCCATCTTGCACAACAGGTTTTATTTCAGGGTTGATGAAACCGCCATAAGGTTTGAGGCCCAAGGCATTGTAGCGTTCCTTCACTTCCTTGTGCAGTTCTTGGTCCACTTTCACCGCATAGCGTTCCACCAAGGCCTTGCCTGCGGCATAGTCGCCCTCGCTCTTGATGCGCTGCACCTCGGCCAACAACTGGCCAAACAATTGGCGCAAAGCCTCAAAGTCGTTGACAACGAAATAGGTCTTGCCGTCGCGGACGATTTTTTCAATGACATTTCCGCCGTGTTCGTAGCACCATTCGGCAATCAATTTGCGGTTTTGCATGTGCGACTCGGTGACGTCCTTGCCCAGTTCGACACGCGCCAACTGGGTCATCAAGCCGTTGCGGATGTAGGTGCAATACTCGGCCTTGTAGGCTTCGCCGTCGGGCATGATGCCCAACTCGACCATCTTCGGGTCGGCGATGTAATAGAGGCCAAACAAGTCGGCGCGGGCTTCCTCCAAAGTGGAGCTGAACTCCTTCAAGGCGTTGGGCGCAGTGGTGGGCAGCAGCTTTCCCGAACCGTGGCCCAAGCACTCGTGCAGGTTGGTGTGTACCACCGAGGCATCGGGGCCGTATTTCTTGCACAAGGCAACTTCTTCCTCCGAGTAGGCAAACTCCTTCAGGCCGCTCTTGGGGCTTTCGTCGGCGGCTCGGTCGTAGGCTTCCATCAGGTTGGTGATGGTCACCGACTTGGAGCCGTAGTCCTTGCGAATCCAGTCGGCGTTGGGTAGGTTGATGCCAATGGGGGGCGCGGGGAAACAGTCGCCGCCCAAGGTGGTGACGATGATGCTCTTGGCCGAAACGCCCTTGCACTCCTCCTTCTTGAAACGCAGGTCGACGGGCGAATGGTCCTCAAACCACTGCGCGTTTTCGCTGATGATGTTGGAGCGTTGGGTGGCTTCCAAGTCCTTGAAGTCGACCACGCTCTCCCAAGTGGCCTTCATACCCATCGGGTCGCCGTAGTCCTCGATGAAACCGTTCACGAAGTCGATATGCGAAGCGTTGTCCTGCACCCAAGCCACGTTGTAGGCGTCCCAAGTCTTGAGGTCGCCAGTGCGGTAATAGTCGATAAGCAGTTGGGTGTAATGGCGTTGCGCATCGTTTTCGGCCACTTGGTTGGCTTTTTCCAACCAACCCACAATGACTTCGATGGCCTTGCCGTAAAGCCCGTCGGCCTTGTACACCTTTTCATAGATGGTGCCGTTCTCCTTCACCAAACGCGAGTTGAGCCCGTATGAAACCGGCTTTTCGTCGCCCTCGGTGTGGTGCGCGGCATAGTAAGCCTCCACCTCGGCCTTGGTCAGGTCGCCTTCATAGAAGTTGACCGCCGAGTTGGCGATGATGTCCTCCTTGCTGCTGCGGCGCACGGGGGCAACATCAGGGTCGAAAACGACGGGAAGCAGGAAATCGAGAAACGCCTCCACGCTTGCACCTTTATTAATAGGCAGCCGTCTGGCGTCGCTGCCTTTCACCAATGCAGCGAAACAGGCTTCCGAAACCTCCGGGAAAAACTTGTCTTCGGCATAATGGTGATGTATGCCGTTGCTGAAAAACACACGCTTGGCATACACCGTAAACTTCTGGAAATCATCCCCTTCCCTGTCGCCTTGATAGGTGTTGAGGATGGCTTCCAAAGTCTTGCGAATCACAAGGTTGTGCTTGTAGTTCTGGTCGAAGAGGATGTCGCGACCGGCTTTGGCGGCCTCGCCCAAACAATACAAGTATTCCTTTTGGCGCAGCGTAAGGCGTTCCCAGTCGGGAATGCGGTAGCGCATAATTTTGAGGTCGGCAAACTCGTCAACCAAATATTTGAAATCTTCCATTTTGTTTGATGTTTTGACTAAGGGATGAGGGACTAAGGACTAAAGACCAAGGACGTGGGACTGGGGACATTTTGACCCAAGTCATGGACAATGGACCATTACCTCCTTCAGGGGAATGCTGAAGACTCGCCCCTTGTTAGAATCGGTCGCCCCCTGAGCCTGTCGAAGGGCCAACAGCTGACCCCTGAGCCTGTCGAAGGGGCGGCAGTCCTTCGTCCTTTACGCCCTTCTCATTATGTCGGGGCCTTCGACAAGCTCAGGCACCCTAAACCTCCGTCTTTCGTCTCTCGTCCTTTGTCCTCTGTCCTCCGTCTCCCGTCCTTTGTCCTCCGTCCTAAAACAAAGAAGGGTAAGCTACTTACATCGCACCGCTACGACCTCCTACCCTTGCTACATTCCTGTCCTGGGGGATTTCAGAGGGAGCTGGTCGTATAAGACTTACCCGATGCAAAAGTACGGACTTTTCCCGGATTGGCAAGCGGTTTTTTGGTGTTTTTTATTCATTATGGGCAATACGCTGATTATGAAAAGCATACAAAACAAAGGAAGCCGACATTGCTGTCGGCTTCCTTCCACATAACGCTTGCCCAAGAATCAATTTTCCTTGCGCTTCTTGCCCACCAAGTAGGCCGCACCAAGGCCGACGAGAACGGCAATGCCGCTTCCCAAAGGAGCACCTGGTTGGTCATTACTCTCACCAAAACCCGGCAAATTGGGAGTCATCATACCTTGTCCCCCTTCGCGCGAAGTGACACGATAGGATTCTTTGTACGATTGGCTTCTCTTCAGCATACCGCCGCCATCTTGGGCCGAAGCGACGAGTCCCATTGTGAGAACCATCGCCATTGTCAAAACTAGTTTTTTCATTTGATTTTGTTTAGGTTATGTTGTTTGTTAATATTGTTGTTTGTCGTTTGTTTGTTTTTGTTGCGCTGCGAGACCGCTTATTGCTTACGGCTTACAGCTTATTGCTTACATTTCATTCATCTCACCACCATTTTCTGCACTTTCACGTTGTTGCCGTTCACGAGGCGGAGCATGTAGACGCCGGGCGTGGTGTTCAGGTCGATTGAGGCGCTGCCGTTGATGCTTTCGCTCTTCACGACGCGGCCCATCACGTCAACCACTTGCAGGGTGGCGTTGCCTTCGTTGTTGACCACGAGGCTGCCGTTGCTGAAGTAGGCGAAGGTCGTTGAGCCTGCCGAAACGCCGTCCTCGTTGTTGGCGGCAAACACCAAGCGGAAGCGGCTCTCATAGTCGCGGGTGGTGGCGTTGAAGGTGTAGCTCGGTGTGGCCAGCAGGTCAACGTCGACGCCGGTCATATTGTCGATGAGGTGGAGGTAGTTCATCTCCACGCCTTCTGGGTTGACGGTGAGGGTGTATTGTCCATCGGTGTTGGCGCGGAAGTTGACGGGCATTTCGCCTTGGGCTTCAGCGCTCACGATGGCGTAGTCCTTGCCGTTTTGCGGGATGTAGAGCTTGGCGGCATCAGCGTTGAAGGCGAACTTCTCCAAGCGGCTGCCCGCGTTGAAGTTGATGATGGCGTTGTCGTTCACCATACTTGTGGCAGTGCCACGGCTCATCACCTGCTGCGCCACGGTCAGTTGCAGTTGGTTGGGCAGGCTATTGGCGGGCGTTTTGCTGAATGTGACCTTCTCGTCTTCGCTTGTTGCTTTCACCATAATGCCTGTGCAGAAGCCTACAGGAACATCGGTTGTTTGTGCGGTAGTGTTCAGTTGCATTCCGTCAATGATGTAATAGGGCTTGTTGGCATACGCTTTGTGTGGATAGGGGTTGCCCACGAGGTTCCAACCGGCAAGCGGATTGGTTTCGCCAGAATAGGCCAAAGGAATCTGATATGTTGCAGCGGTGATGATTGAAGCTCCAGAGAATGACAAAGTGATGTTGTTGCTGCTGGCGGCAAGATAGCCCGTACCAACTGAGAAACCAAAGCCTTCTGCATTGGCAGTGACCGTCTTATTCCTCCAGTAGGAGTCATCTTCATCGTAGAAATAAAGGTCACTCAAAGCATTAATATTGGTTGGTGCAGTTCCTGCGGGCGAGGCAATGAAGTTCCAGCCCGAAGTTGTGGTATGCCCAACAATGTCCTTGTAGAACTCATAATTCGTGTCGTCCTTCATATAGAGGTAGATGTCGCTTTGGCCTGAAGCATAGCACGAGAAAATACTACTCCCACTATTGTAGCGCATCAAGTTGTTTGTTTTGTCTCCTTGCGCCTTGATAGTGGCATTGCCATCATTGCCAATTTGAATAGTCCACTTGCCATTGGCATCATTGAAACTCTGGTTCCTTAAGTAATTGCTGCTACCACTTGCAGCATACAAGTAACCAGAATTATTCACATCATAAATAGTGTAAACTTCCACTTGTTCTTGTTGTTCTCCTTCTCCCTTTGTAATAATTTCAGGGCCATTGATGACAAACTCATAGATACCATCTTCGCTTGAAACGGTAATCGTTTGGTTTTGTATGGTAACATCATCAGCAGCACGGTTGTTAGAGTTTTGGGCACCCATGGCCTTGCTGGCTTCATTATTAACAATGATATAACGCTTACCCGATACAATTGATGTGGCTTGAGTGTAAGTGTATAATACAGGAGCCGGATTCACAATGCCGCTCAGGGAAACTGTTTCGGAAAGGTCACCTGATGTTACGTTAAGATTTTCATTGTAATTGTTCTCGACCAAGCCACTCTTCAGGCGGACATAAACCGTAGTATTGGCCACAGTGCCGTTGGTGGGGACAAGAGGCAACGAGTTGCTCCAATTGGTTTCATCGGTTGACATTTCGAAGTTGGTGGCAGCAAGGGTAATGTTGCTTGTGAGGTAGTTGCCCGAAACGGTGAAAGTCTGTGATTCCGACGGGCCGTTGCCTTCGCTATAGGCAAAACCCGTGAGAGAAGTCGGATTGACAGCAATGACGGGGTCAGTGCTGAAATTGAGCGTGGCCGACTCAATACCCACTTGGTTGGATGTGCTTGAGAAAGTAATCTTCACCGCATTGGTGCCAGACGGAAGGGCGGCACAACTGATGGTGAAGTTGTTAGAAGTTATTTCTGTTGAAGTGTAGTTTTCGCCGCCATCCGTGCTGTAGTGCAATGTGATGGTTTGTTCCTTGTTAGTCCATTGGCGGCAAACGAAGGTAACGCCAATGATATTTGGCATACCATCATTCATCACGATGGAAACCGGACTACCTTTCGTAACAGGAATGTCAGTAATGGTTTGTCCTTGCTTTGAGGCCGCTTCAAAAGTCACTGTAGCCGCTTGATAATCAACCGTATGACTACTATAACCATTCCCCCAACCACTAAAATCTGGAATCTGGGAGAAATCGAAAGTCACATTGTCAAGTTTTTCAACTACCACCGAAATGGTCACATCAGCGTCGGGCATAGTAAACATATCTTGCTCTACAGGCACATTGACATTATCGCCGTAGGTCACTGTGGTAGTATAAACATAGCCGCTTACAGGAGCAACAGATACCGTAACTTGCTGTCCATATTCAATTTGGCCACCACTTACCCAACCCGTTTGATCAGGAACAAAGATTTCAACATCTTTCTCAAGATTACTACCACCTGTAACATTCAAAGTATAATTATACTTGTTGAGAATCCATTGTGCATAAAGAGTGGTGTTTGCGGTGATGGTGAATTGGGCACCAGCAGCATAAGAAGTGCCGCTACCATCGGCTTTTGTGTTCCACCCGTTCCAAGTGTAGCCAGTCTTGGCAAGGTCGCCCGTGTTGCCGAGAACGGTAACAACCGAATTGATAAAATACGGGCTATTTGAATCCGTAGGCGCAGTTCCCGAAGTTGCGCCGTTGGCATTGTAGGTCAAGGTATATTGAGGTTTGCCAGCTTGGGTGACGGTGATTAAATTGCAAGGAATATAATCTTCATCGCCAAGAACTTCCACACGCATATAAACCGTGCGGGGCTCAACACTCGGATTATCTTCATAAAAAGCATATTCGATGGTTTGGGTATCTTCACCAAAACTTGCAGCAAAATAATCACAAGAGACACCTATTTGTATTTGGCAAGCAGCATCTGTATAAACGCCAACCATAGCATCGGACTCGGAAGGTGTTTCCATATTGTTGTAGGCAACAGAGGCGGTATATTCTACACCATTGGTAAAACTATTCCAATCAAAGCTCACTGCGTTGGTTGAGATTTCTTCTCCACTGATGGTGATTGAGGGGTCGGTGGAACCGCCGCCAGCGGTGTAAGTAACAGTAACATTCCAAATTCGGACAGCTCCACTTGCTGTAATGAAGCCAGTATTCAAATTAAGGCTGGAACAATCTATGGTCACCGAATTAGCACCAGTACCAGAAGCGACCCCAGTTCCAGTTGAAGATGTGCTACTGCTGCTGCTGAAATACAAAGTAGCACTATTACCACCACCCGTCATAGGTTGGTTAGCACCAGAAACTGTCATAGTGATGGATGTTATTTGAGTGCCTAATTCAGGAACTTGGACATAATATGCAATATTACTCGCAAATTTTTTAATCTGCCAAAAATTATACTCACTAGTAGCGTTACTATGTTGATTTTTTATTGCATAAGCATGCCAAGTGTTTCCTCCTTCATCAGTAGCAGAACAGCTACCGTACGATGTGCTTCCTGAACCCGCTTTTATTTGTGCACTTGTCAGGGTTACTTCATCAGCCCACACCTTTGTTGGCAGGCCAACCATAGTTAGCAGCATTAGAACCGCTACCATCATTTTTGTAAACTTTCTTGTCATTTTGTTTGTTGATTTTAATTGTTGGTTATTTAATTATTTGAGATTTCAAGATTAACTACGTTGAATGTTTTGCATTTCAAGGTTTAAGGGTTTCGGGGTTAATAATTTGTCGCTCATATCATTTTAGTCGAAATAAAGAAGCCGTGTGGGGTCGTCTATGTCGTCGTCGTTAAGCGGGACAAAACCATTCTTCAAATAGAACGGTACATCAGCGGAACATGCGTCAACGGTAATGAATCGGCATCCCGTCTTGTTGTCGAGCAAGAAATACATCTTGATGAACCTCAAAAGGAACGATCCCAAGGCTTGCCCCTTCATAGCCAACGATACTCCAAGTCGTCCAATTTTCACAGCCGGATAGCTCTTCAACCGCTTGTGATTGTTGAAACGCTTACTAAACCTATTGTATTGGTTCTTGTTGTCGAAATCAACCAACGAGATCCTATCGTTAGCAAGGCTGAAAAAAGCGGCAACATGTTCGTGAGCAACATCCTCTTCCGGCTCCAAAACATAAGTCACTGCCAACTTCTCCTTACGATAATGGACACACTCGTTGACAATAAAATCATTGAGGTCGTCGTCTCCACAATCGAATGCCTTGACGGTCTCACCTTCATCAAGTTTTGAGATAACAAAAGCCTCGTTGCCGATTTCAAACTGCTTCTTCTGCATGCTTCCTTTGATTACCACGTTCCAACATGGCCATACACACCAGATATGCTTCCATAAGTTTGGCCTTTTCTTCAGGCGAGAGCTTACGTTTTTCTTTCATCCTTTCCTCAAAGCGACAAGCGTCGTCGCCAAAGAGGATCGGGGTTTCTTTGATTGGTCTAGCCATTGTTTAGTTATTTTAATTGTTTGTTATTTAAGATTTAAGATTCAAGATTTAAAGATTCATTTCTCACTTGTTCGCTTTCTTCCATATCGGTATGTTCTATCAGATGCTCTGCCAGCCCGCGTCGATGGCTCGGCGCGAGGGCACCATAGAGGTACTCCAAAAGACTTGTCAAGGTTGCTTCACTCATGGTTATCATGGATTTATCGCTTGTTTCAGCATCTTATATTTTCGCCCGCAAAAATAAAAAAAATACCGATGCGTGTCAAGTGGGCATCGGGATTAATTTGAAAACAATGATTCTACGTCATTTTTTGCCGTTGGTGGTGTTTGGTTCGTGAGAGATTTTGTTAGGTTTGGCTGGATTTCAAGGTTTTTTCGTGTATGTTTTTGGGCATGGCAGCTGTCCACTATTGTTATTGAAAATGCTTATCAAGGAATTGTTCAGCCGAAATATGTTGTATGGGGAAGTCGTCAAATCCCCGTTCATCATGTGTAATGATAATGCCAGTATTGGTAGTTGTAGAAGAAACCTTAGCTTTGCAGCGTGATTGCCTGCAAGCAGGATCGCAAGCGCAAACCTTGGTCATAAACACGTTGCTTTGTCACCCCGTCGAGCTTGCCTTGGGGATTGTCGTTCATATCTTTTCAATTTCTTCCTTGTTTAATCCCGTCACTTGCATTATGAAATCGATGCTTGCGCCTAATTCTTTCATCTTTTTGGCGTTTTCGTGTTTTTCCTCAGCTTTGCCTTCCGCTTTGCCTTTCTCTATGCCTTTCGCTAAACCTTTCGCCATGCCTTTCTCTATGCCTTTCGCCATACCTTTCGCCATACCTTTCTCTATGCCTTTCTTTTCCGCTTCCTCGACGGCGAAGTTGGCCACGTTGGTGTTGTCGCGGAACCTCTTTACGCTTTCTTCGTAGATCCAACGCTCTTCCGGCGTGAAGCGGGCAATCTCCGCCGCCTTGAAAAGGTTCTCGAACACCCGCTCCTGCAAGGCCACGGGACGCTCGAAAAGGTTGTAGAGGTTCTTCAGGACGAACATCCACTTCTCGAAAAGGCCGCTTAGCTCTTCCTCCGTCTTGTTGAACTTCGGCATCTCCAAGTAAATGAAGGTGAGCTTGTCGTAGAACACCTCCTTGTATTCCTTGTCCATCAGCACCACCTCGTGGCGGTAGCTGTCGTCGGGGAACTTGCTCTCGGGCAAGGTGAAGTTGAGGATGCTCACGGTGTAGACATCCTGAAGACGATGATCCCACTCGCCCTTCGGGGCTTGCTCGCGGATGACCGAGGCGGCGTAGTAAACCGTCCTGTCCTTGAAGTAGTACTGCTGGCCTTTCTGCATCTCCACGATGAAGTGGCTGCCGTCATCGGCCTGGCAATACACGTCGAAGACGGAGCTGCGGCTGCCCGCATACTCGCCCAAGTGCTCGGTGTTGAGGTAATGGATGTCGGTGATGGGTCTCTCCTTGCCTTCGAGCAGGGCATTGAGGAAGCTGATGAGCAGGTCCTTGTTCATCGCTGTGCCGAACAGCTTCTTGAAGCCGAAATCGGTGTAGGGGTTGATGTAGCGTTCGCGTTGGTCGAGCATACTAACTTATTTTACAGGTTACGGGCGCAAAGATACAAAAAAGGCGGCTTCCGCCGCATTATTAGTCCGCATTTTTCAATCTTTTTTCGTTTCGGTGGTTGGTGGAGGGCAGATTTCAAGATTGACTTCACCGAATGCTTCATGTTTGAGGAGTTTTCCACTTGTCAAGAAACAGGAAGTATTCAACGAAGTTAATCGGAGCATTTCAAAGTAGTTAATTAGAGACAAAATTGCAGCCGATTTTTAGAATTACCTTTAATTAGGTTTTAGGATTCCGGGGTTAGATTTTCAGGATTTCGTCTGGGGATAGGCCTGTCACCTGCATTATGAAATCGATGCTTGCGCCCAATTCTTTCATCTTTTTGGCGTTGGCACGTTTTTCTTTTTCCTCTCCTCTCTTTTCCGCCTCCTTGTCAGCGGTCCTGATGGCGTTGTTAATGTCGCGGTAGACTTTAACGCTGTCCTCGTATCCGCGTCGTTCCTCTGGGGTGAAGCGGGCAATCTCAGCAGCCTTGAAAAGGTTCTCAAACACCCGCTCCTGCAAGGCCTTGGGACGCTCCGTGAGGCGCGACAGGTTCTTCAGCACGAAAAGCCACTTGTCGAACATGTCCGCCAACTCGTCCTCCGTCTTGTTGAACTTGGGCATCTCCAAGTAGACGAAAGTCAGTTTGTCGTAGAAAACGTGGTGGTCGGAGGTGTCCATCAACTTCACCTCGTGGTGGAGGCAGTCTTTCGAATATTCGTCCTCCTTGAACTCGAAGTTGAGGATGCCCACCGTGTAAACCTCTTTCAACTGGTAGTCCCACTCCTCGCCCATCCTCGCCTGCTCCTGTATCGGGAAGGTGGCGTAGAACACGCTGCGGTCCTTGTAATACTGCTGCGAAACGTTCTGCATCTCCACGATGAACTGGCTGCCATCGTCGGTCTCGCAGAACACGTCGAAGATGGCGCGGCGGTTGCCGTAAATGCCGAAATGCTCTGTGGGAAGGTAATGGATGTCTGTGATGGTCTTTTTCGGCTTGTCCTTGAACAGCAGTGCATTGAGGAAGCTGATGAGCAGGTCCTTGTTCATCGCCGTGCCGAACAGCTTCTTGAAGCCGAAATCGGTGTAGGGGTTGATGTAGCGTTCGCGTTGGTCGAGCATACAAACTTATTTTACAGGTCACGGGCGCAAAGATACAAAAAAGGCGGCTTCAGCCGCAATATTAGTCCGCATTTTTCAATCTTTTTTCGTTTCGGTGGTTGGTGGAGGGCAGATTTCAAGATTGACTTCACCGAATGCTTCATGTTTTAGGAGCCAAATTCAAGTTGCAAACGCAACTTTTTTGATTAGAATTGGGTTCAATTAGGGTGCAAAGTTAGCGAAAAAAATCCCGATGCGCTTCAAGGTGCATCGGGATCAATGTCCAATCGGGATTAGTTTTCATCAGAATCCGTAGCTCGACCCGTCGAAGCAATGTGTGCAAAGGTCGCACTTGGGCAGGCCTATGGCTTTCACCACATTCTCCAAGGTATTGAACTTCAATGAGTCTACGCCAACGTGCTTGCGCAGCATTTCCACGAGATTGGCGTATTCCTTGCTGCTCGGGTCGCAGTATTTCCCGATGTTGGCGTTTGGGTCGCCTTCCATCTCCTCGATGCAGCGGCGGGTGATGAGTTCCATCACATTCTTCGAAGCGGAGAAGTTGAGGAAGGGGCAGCCGTAAAGCAAAGGCGGACAGCTGATGCGCACATGCACCTCCTTCGCGCCATAGTCGTAAAGCATTTTCACATTGTCGCGCAACTGTGTGCCACGCACGATGGAATCGTCGCAAAACGCCACCTTCTTCCCTTTCAGCAAGGCGTGGTTGGGGATGAGTTTCATCTTGGCCACATGTTCCCTTTCGCTTTGGTTGACCGGCATGAAGCTCCTTGACCAAGTGGGCGTATACTTCACCACGCCACGCAGATAAGGGACGCAACGCGCATTGGAATAGCCCAAGGCCATGCCGATGCCAGAGTCGGGGATGGCTGACACATAGTCGAGCTTCACGTCGTCGGAGCCGCCCATCTCGCGGCCTTCGTTGTAGCGCGCCTCCTCCACGTTGACGCCCTCGTAGTCAGCGGCGGGATAGCCGTAGTAAATCCAAAGGAAGGAGCAGACTTGCTTCTTCGGGTTGGGCGGCAAGAGCTGTTGTACCCCGTCAAGCGTCACTTTGACGATTTCGCCCGGAGCCACGCTGTAGCAAGTCGTGTAGTCGAGGTTGATGTAACTGTGGCTTTCGGAAGCCACCACATAGCCTTCTTCGCCCGTTCCGACCACGATGGGCGTGCGCCCGTAATAGTCGCGGGCGGCAATGATGCCGTCGTCGGTCATGATAATCATCGAGCACGAGCCTTTCACCTTTTCGTGGACAATCTTGATGCCGTCCACGAAGTCCTCGCCCTGTGTGACGAGCAAAGCCACCAACTCGGTGGGATTCGTGTCGCCCTGACTCAATTCCGCGAAATGCTGTCGTTGGTCAAGGCAATGTTGCACAAGCTCATTCAAGTTGTTGATTTTGGCCACCGTAGCGATGGCGAACTTGCCCAAGTGGGAATTGACCACGATCGGCTGGGCATCAGTATCGCTGATGACACCAACGCCCAAATTCCCCTTGAACTTGCCCAACTCGTCGCTGAACTTCGTCCTGAAATAAGTGTTCTCGATGTCGTGAATCGAGCGATGGAACAATTTGCCGTCGAAGGTTGCCATGCCCGCACGCTTGGTGCCGAGATGTGAGTGATAATCAACGCCATAGAACAAATCGTTGGCGCAAGGACTTTTTAATACGGTTCCGAAGAAGCCTCCCATAGTAGTTTGATTTAGCAGTTCATAAAAACAAAAACATCTGCGGGAGATTGGTGAACAAACTCGAACCATCCCGTAGATGGACCGCAAAAGTACGGAAAAAAGTAATCGGAGAATAAAGATTTCGAAATTTATCGCTTCAAGGCTTCAAGGCCAACAAAAAAATCCAACAATTCAACAATTAAACAACATACAATTCAACAATTTGCTAATTTTGCGCGATTTTTCAGCAAGCCTATGATACTCAAACTTTACCCAACGAACCCCAATCCGCGCTACGTCAAGATGATTCTTGAATGCTTTGCCGACGGCGGGCTCATCATCTTCCCCACCGACACTTTGTACGGCTTGGGCGGCAACATCAACAATGTGCGCACCTTGGAGCGCATCTGCCAAATCAAGGGCATCCGCAAAGAGAAGGCCAATTTCTCGTTTATCTTCCACGACCTCAGCATGTTGAGCGAGTTCACCAAGCCCATCAACAACGACGTGTTCAAGATGATGAAGCGCAACCTGCCCGGAGCGTTCACCTTCATTTTGGAGGCCAACAACAACATCCCGCGCATCTTCCAAAGCAAGAAGAAAACCATCGGCATCCGCATCCCCGACCAACCCATCATCACCAACATCGTGAGGGAGTTCGGATCGCCCATTATGACCACTTCGTTGGCCGACGAAGAGGACGAAATCAACCCCTACCTCACCGACCCGGAGGAGATTTACGACCGCTACAAGGACTTGGTGGACATCGTGATAGACGTCGGAGCGGGCGAAAACGAAGAAAGCACCGTTGTGGATTGCACTGGAAATGAGATTGTTATCATCCGTCAGGGCAAAGGCAGGCTCGACGAATGAAAAAAAATTGCCGAAAAAGCGTCACGGTAACAAAAAAAGCCGTACTTTTGCAGCCGCTTAATCCTCCTCACCTCCTTAGAAGGGAGAAGCAAGGTTGACTTGGTAGCTCAGCAGGTAGAGCATCACACTTTTAATGTGGGGGTCCTGGGTTCGAGCCCCAGCCAGGTCACAGGATAAGTTTTCAAGTCCTATCTGACAAGTCGGGTAGGACTTTTTCATTCTTCCCTTTTGGGTTTCAAGAAAAAGTCGTATTTTTGCAGCTATCAAAACACATCGAAATGGAAACTGTTCAGGAAAGATTTCATCCAAAGGATATTGATGTTTTATTGGCTTTGCGCCAACGGGCATCGTTGCTTGTGTCGCAAACCGAAAGCGAAGAATTGCTTGCCGAAACTGTAGCCATACTTAGTGGTATACCTTTGCCTTGTGCTTACACTTACGAACAGATGGAAAAGTCGCTTAGGGAAGCCGAAGCGGATTACCAAAACGGAAACTTTGTAAGTCATTCCTCTATTTGTGAGCGCTATGGCGTATAAACTCCATTGGCTGAGAAGGGCTTCCAATGAACTCGATGCCATTTACCAATTCTACAAGGATTTTGCAAGTGAGCAAGTGGCCAAACGTAGGGTTGGAAAAATCATCCATAGTGCCGACCTTCTGAATACAAAGCCTTATTTGGGAAGAAAAGACGAAGATTTCACACACATACGACATTATCGCTATTTGGTTGTCCTGACCTATAAAGTGTATTATTTCGTAGAGGAGGATGATGTTTACATCGCTTCGATTTGGGATTGCCGACAAGGAGGTGCAGCATTTTAAAAAAAGCATTACCTTTGCACCCCAAACAAACCGACAATGATTGACCTACTGAAAGACTTGAACGAGCCTCAGAGAGAGGCCGTTACCACCATAGAAGGCCCCGTGATGGTCATCGCGGGAGCCGGCTCGGGAAAGACCCGCGCCCTCACCTACCGCGTTGCCTACATGATTCAAGAAGGCATAGACCCGTTCAGCATCATGGCACTCACCTTCACCAACAAGGCCGCACGCGAGATGAAGGAACGCATCATGCAACTTGTGAACGCCAGCGACGCACGCAACGTGTGGATGGGCACCTTCCACTCCATTTTTGCGAGGATTCTTCGCATCGAGGCGGAAAAAATCGGCTTCACGAGCAACTTCTCGATTTACGACACCGACGACTCGAAAGCTCTCATCACTCAGATACTCAAGGATTTGAGTTTGGACACCAAGGTCTATCCGCCCAAGCAGGTGCTTTCGCGCATAAGTTCGGCCAAGTCGAGCCTGTTTTCGCCCGAAGACTATGCCAACAACCCCGACATACAAGAAAACGACCGCAAGTCGAACAAGCCGCTGATGGCGCAACTCTTCAAGCTCTACAACGACCGCCTACACCGCGCCAACGCCATGGATTTCGATGACATTCTGTATTTTACGAACATCCTCCTGCGCGACAACCCCGACGTGCTCTACAAATACCAGAACCACTTCAAGTTCATCCTCGTCGACGAGTATCAGGACACCAACTATGCCCAATACCTCATCGTGAAGCGCATTGCGGCCCTGTTCGAGAACATCTGCGTGGTGGGCGACGACGCACAAAGCATCTACGCCTTCCGTGGCGCGAACATCCAGAACATCCTCAATTTCAAGAACGACTACCCTGATTACAAGCTGATTAGGCTGGAACAAAACTACCGTTCCACACAGAATATCGTCAATGCGTCGAACAGCGTCATTGCGCACAACAAGGACCAAATCAAGAAAAAGGTGTGGAGCGACAAGGAAGCCGGCGAACTCATCGGCCTCATCCACGCCAACAGCGACACGGAGGAAGGCACGATGGTGGCCAACAGCATTTTTGGCTACAAAATGACGCGCCATTTGGCCAACAAGGACTTCGCCATCCTCTACCGCACCAACGCCCAAAGCCGCTCGATGGAAGAAGCCCTGCGCAAGCAGAACATACCTTATAAAATATACGGCGGCCTCTCGTTCTACGACCGCAAGGAAATCAAGGACCTGTTGGCCTACTTCCGCGTCGTCATCAACCCCGAGGACGAACAGGCATTGCTCCGCATCATCAACTATCCCGCCCGTGGCATCGGCAAGACCAGCATCGAGCGCATGATGGTCACGGCCAACGAGAACCGAAGCAGCATCTGGAAATGTTTGGAAAGCAACATTTTCCCACAAGACTTCAACATGGGCACGCTCAACAAGTTCCGCGACTTCATGGTGATGATCAAGAGCTTCCAGAGCCTGCAAGCCAAGATGAACGCCTTCGAGTTGGCCAAACACATCACCAACACCATCGGTCTCATCAAGGTCTTGAAGGAAGACGACTCGCCCGAGGGCGTTTCGAGGGTGGAAAACGTGGAGGAACTGCTCAACGCCATCATGGAGTTCAGCGACCGCCAAGTGGACCAGACCACAGGCGAGACCGCCCGCGTGGACCTCGTGCAGTTCATGGAAGACGTGGCCCTGCTCACCGACGCCGAGATGAAGAAAGACGACGGCGACAACGACTTCGTCAGCCTGATGACCATCCACAGCGCGAAGGGCTTGGAGTTCCCGTATGTCTATGTCGTCGGCATGGAAGAAAACCTCTTCCCGGGCATCCTCAGCCTCAGCACCCGCGAGGAATTGGAGGAAGAACGCCGCCTGTTCTATGTGGCCATCACCCGCGCCATGACCAAACTCACCTTGAGTTACGCCGAGCAACGCTACCGCTACGGCAACCTCACCCTCAGCGAGCGTTCCCGCTTCGTCGATGAAATCGACGCCAACCTCATCGAGCAGACGCAAAAGGCCTCGTTCAGAGGCACTTCGCCAATGGGCGGCAGAGGCAGCTTCGGCGGACGCTTTGGCAAGCCCATCGCCGAGCCGGAGCAACACGGTTTCCGCAAGATAGAGAACACGCCATCGGCAAGGCCAAGTTTCAGCCAACCCACTGTGCCACAAAACTTCGAGCCTTCCAATCCCGACCTGCTTCAAGAAGGAATGCGCGTGATGCACGCCAAGTTCGGCGCAGGCACCATCCTCAGCATCGAAGGCGCAGGAGCCAACAAGAAAGCCTCCGTCAACTTCGACGCAGGCGGCGTGAAAATGCTCATGCTGAAGTTCGCAAGGCTGGGGATAATCCGTTAGTTTTTCCTTTTTGCGCCGATATTTGTAACTTTGCAGCCAATAATCATCCAAATCATGGAATTTAGTAATCCAATACTGCCACCAGAATTCATCGAAACAAACCTCCAATTGACAGACAAAAAATTCCACATTCCAACTAACCCAAGCAAGGAATTCAGAAGCGCAAGGAGGGATATTATCAGGGATGCTTACAAACTGCTGTTGTCAAGACTTAATGGAAAGAATTACATAAAAACGATTTCTTGAGCAAGGATATACACATTATCTGGAAGGAAAGTTTCCAAAAAGCCTCAAACAACGCCACAAGGAATTGGCAAACCACATACGCTGTGCTCAAACTTCCTGAGATTATCAAGCACGCCAAGCCTTTTGATGAGAATTACAGGTGTTTTGATGTCAAGGAAGGAAGCCAAACCAAGAACCGGTATGTTGAATTGATTAAACTCAGACATACTTTTAACAGCAAAAGTCTTGATTACATGAATTTTACCATCGAATTGATCATCGGCAAGAAAATGGATGGGAAGCATGTTCAATACAGTCTTGAATACATAAAAAAAGCGTGTAGTTAATCCATGCCGAAGCCGATCTACACGTTTTTCAAATGAAAAATGCAGTTAATCCATGCAAAAGCCGATCTGCGCTATTCACACCGCAAAATTACAAACTTTTCCCCACCACGCAAGGGTTTTGGCGAAAAAAACTTTTTACGAAAAACCGCAGGCGGCGTGAAAATGCTCATGCTGAAGTTCGCGAAACTGGCAATATTGAAATAAATCCCAAAAAACGCCCCATTTTTTGGCCTCCTATTTGATTTATTCGTACTTTTGCGCCCTCAAATGGGAATTATTCATTTTAATTAAATTCATTTATATGAAAAAAAATTAACCCTAATCTCAATGGCATTGGCAGCCTCCCTTGCGCTGCAGGCCCAAGCGGTGGACAACCCCGCCGCCAACAACAAGGCCGACAAAGGCCAACGCAACACCACTGAAAACGCCTTTGTCTTTACAGGCAGTGCCGACAACCAATGGAGCAATGCAGCCAACTGGACCATCGGGACCGCCAAAGGCGAAATCGCAAACAGAATCCCCACCGCTACCGACCACGTAATCATCGATGGCGACTGCGTTGTGGCAACATCAGGCGAAGCCGCTTCCATAACGATTAACAAGGGCAGCTCGCTCACCGTGCAGCAAAACAGTTTCGCTGTCGAGACACCTTTCACCATCAAGGACGGCGGACAGCTCTTTGCCCCCGCCGGTTCCGAATACAGAGGCACCTTCGAGAAGACCATCAGAGGCTATGGCGACAGCCGCCTCGGCAACTACTACTTCCTCGCCATGCCCATCACCAACTTCAACCTCGCCACCGGTTTCCAAGACGCTGGCATGTTCCCAAACGGCGACCCGAACTCCACCGACTACGACCTCTACTTCTTCGCCCAAAACAATGATGTAGCTGGTGAAATGGATCAAAATGGAGATGGTGTAATCGATTTTGACAACGACTATGACGGCTTGTGGTACGGCGAATGGCAAAACTACAAGTGGTTCTGCAACGAGGAGAGTGGTTGGGATGTTACAGACTTTACGGATGAAGTTCCCAATAATTATGCCTATATGTATGCCAACAAGGAGAACACCACCCTCAGCTTCAACGGCACGTTCTACGCCGGCAACCAAATGCGCCAATGCTATTATGTGGGTGGATGCGATTGGCCCGGCCTCCAGCTCGTCGGCAATCCCCTGCCCTGCAATGCAAGCCTCACCTTTGGCTCCAGGATTAACGGCTTCTATATGATTAACGAACAAAACCACAGACGCAATGTGGTACCCGTTGAAGGCTACGAAGCAATCGTGGCTCCCGCCACTGCAGTGTTCGTTGAGGCCACCTCAGGTGGTAATGACCAAAAACGCGTCACCTTCGTTCCCAGCACCGAAAATGCCAACGTGAGAAGCGCCAAGGGCTTCGTCACCATCGAAGTGCTCTCAAGCGACGGCATCTTGGAAGACCGCGCCTACGTGAGAGACTACGAGAGCGAAGGCCTGAGCAAGTTCAGCCTGAGCAACGAAGGCGCCAAAATCTACATCCCGCAGAACGGCAAGAAGTACGCCGCCGTGAGCGGCACCGGTGCCACCACCCTGCCCCTGTGCTTCACCACCAACGAGGGCGGCATCCACACCCTCACATTCAAGGTTGACAACATGGACTGCGACTACCTGCACCTGGTTGACAACGCCACCGGCGCCGACATCGACCTGCTCCGCACGCCCAAGTACAGCTTCAACGCCAACGACTGCCCCTACGCCACGCGCTTCAAACTCGTGTTTGCCGAAGAAGCCACCAACGAAATCGCCGACAACTTCGCCTTCGTCAGCAACGGCCAACTCATGGTCAACAACAGCGGCGAGGCCATCCTGCAAGTGATGGACGTGGCCGGCCGCGTCCTGAGCACCGAAACCATCCGCGACAGCTACAGCAAGAGCCTCGGCCTGAGCGCAGGCGTGTATGTGGTGCGCCTCAGCAACGGCCACGACGTGAAGGTCCAGAAAATTGTGGTGAGATAAATAAATAAGAACAGTCAACAACTAAACAACAAGATAAAAATGAAAAAGCAAATAATGACAATAGCACTCGTCCTCGGACTGTGCATGACGGCCTTCGCGCAGCAGGCAGGCGGTGGCCTCTTCAATCGGGGAGAAATCGGGCATTCTGGTTACGACAGGAATTCGCCCTACTGGGACCCATTCTTCTTGCCCGAACACGGCGGTATCTTCAACGGCGACGCCGACTTTGATCCAGGGGAAGATCCCAACGATCCCCCCGCTCCCCTGGGCGGTGGCACCTTGCTGCTCGTCGGCTTTGGCGCGGCCTACGCCATAACGAAGAGAAAGAAGGAGAACTAAACCATTAAACGCTCAAAACCTAAGAAAGCTGTGCCGCAACTTGCGGTGCAGCTTTTTTTGATATACACTTCTTGGTGTGGATATTTTTCCGTACCTTTGCAAAAATTTTAAGACAAGATGGACAAAATCGGATTAACCTACAATACTGAGAAAGAGCAGATTGTGATTCCCGAATACGGTCGTTGTATTCAGGAAATGATCAAGAAGCTGCCCGAGATCGAAGACCGGCAGCAGCGCACCGAGGCCGCACGCTACATCATCAGCCTGATGGCGCAGATGAACCCGCAGGTGAAAGAGTCGAGCGACTACGAGCACAAGCTATGGGACCACCTCCATATCATTTCGGGACACAAACTCGATGTGGACAGCCCGTTTGCTCCGCCCAAACCCATAACGCAACGCAACAAGCCCCAGCACATTGGATATCAGAACCATGAAATCAGATACGGACATTACGGCCATTACCTCAGCAAGATGATTGAAGCCGCCTCGAAAGAAGAAAACGACGAGGTTCGCGACGCCTTGGCCCTCTCGTTGGCCGCGCTGATGAAACGCGACTATCTGGAATGGAACAAGAGCGTGGTGAACGACCAAATCATCTTCGACGACCTGAAAAACATATCCAATGGACGGCTCGTCGTCACAGACGAGTCGAAACTCGACAACAATCCGGAGACGTCGGGCAGGATGCAGCAGCAACGGCAGCAACAACAGCAAGGCAAGAAGAAGAAAAAGAAAGTGCCGAACCTGAAGGCCAACATGAACAACCCGAACAACCCTGCCTACAAGCTGAGAATGCAGCAGTTGGGGAAGATGTAATTATGAATGCAGAATGCGGAATGCGGAATAGCGCAAAACGACGCTGTGCTTCGCCCCCTATTCAGCATTCAGCATTCCTAATTCCGAATTAAAAAAATGGCATCACTGAAAATCAAAGGCGGCAACACGCTTCATGGCGAAATCACACCGCAAGGCGCGAAAAACGAGGCCATGCAAATCCTCTGCGCCTGCCTGCTCACCGACGAGAAAGTCACCATCCACAACCTGCCCGACATCCTCGACATCAACAACCTGATTGCCCTGTTGGAAGGCATGGGCGTGAGCGTGGAACGCCCCACACGGCACGACATCACCCTGCAAGCCAAATCGCTCAACTTCAACTACTTCAACGAAGCGGACTACCAACAGACCGCCTCAAAACTGCGCGGCAGCGTGATGATGACCGGCCCGATGCTGGCCCGCTTCGGCAAGGCATTCATGCCCAAGCCCGGCGGCGACAAAATCGGTCGGCGCAGGTTGGACACACACGTCATCGGATTGCAGAAACTCGGTGCCATCTTCGACTTCGACACCTACCAAGTCGGGGTGCAACAGGGCGGACTGAAAGGCTGCTATATGCTCCTTGACGAAGCCTCAGTGACCGGCACGGCCAACATCGTCATGGCCGCCGTGATGGCCCAAGGCACCACCACCATCTTCAACGCCGCATGCGAGCCTTATCTCGTGCAACTCTGCACCATGCTCAACAATATGGGTGCCGACATCAAAGGCGTGGGTTCCAACCTCTTGACCATCAACGGCGTAAGCCGATTGCACGGCACGGAACACACTTTGCTTGCCGACATGATTGAGGTGGGCAGCTTTATCGGCATGGCCGCCATGACGGGCAGCGAAATCACCATAAAGAACGCTGGAATACAACAACTTGGTATCATCCCCGACGTTTTCCGCCGCTTGGGCATCCAAATGGAATACCGTGGCGACGACATTTTCATTCCCGCGCAAGCGCATTACGAGGTGCAGACCTTCATGGACGGCAGCATCCTCACCGTGGCCGACGCGCCCTGGCCCGGCTTCACGCCCGACCTCATCAGCATCGTTTTGGTGGTGGCCACCCAAGCCAAAGGCACCGTGCTCATCCACCAAAAGATGTTCGAGAGCCGCCTGTTTTTCGTGGACAAGCTCATCGACATGGGCGCGCAAATCATCCTCTGCGACCCGCACCGCGCTAACGTCATCGGCCTCGACCACCATCACGCCTTACGCGGCATCCGCATGGCCTCGCCCGACATCCGCGCCGGCGTGGCCCTGCTCATCGCCGCCCTCTCCGCCGACGGCACCAGCATCATCGACAACAGCGACCAAATCGAACGCGGGTATCAATATATCGACACGCGCTTGAACGCACTTGGGGCGGAGATTGAGAGGATGTGAGCCTTAAAAATTGCCGAAAAACGGACATTTTTATGTAATTTTGTTGCAGAAAAACGGACATTTTTATGTAATTTTGTTGCCGAAAAACGGACAATTTTATACTTATTACTATGATTTACAGAAAAATAGAGCTTTTCATAAAGAACTGGGTGGATTCTTCCTCAAAAAAAGCCCTTTTAATCACTGGTGCAAGACAGGTTGGAGTTACATCCGACATGTTTCCATGACCCATTTGCTCACCAACGAGCATTACGGCATTGCCCAAGGCTTCATCCTCCAAAACGAAAACATTTCCGTGAAAGGCAAGGCCGTCTATCTGCCCATCTACATGACAATGTTCATCGAAAACGAACAGATTCCCGAAGATTTGATTTATCGGGTGGAAGCGATATAACAAGGAACAATGTTGGGCAATCACCTATTTACCAGCATATTTTACGCCGTTTTTGTAACCCTGCCATTTTGTCAAAGCCCACACTTTGGCAAAGGATTTGATAGGGCTTGCCGCAAAAAAGTAAAATCACACATATTATGACAGAACAAGAAAACGTTAAGAATCAGGACGATGCCTTGAAAGACACCGTCAATCACGACTTGGAGAACAACCAAGAACCCGCCGAAGAGCAACCCGCCAACGAGAAAAAGGAAGAAACTGCTGACAAGGTTTCGGACAAAAAGTCAAAGCGGTTCAAGATTCGCCATACCCAGGAGAAAGCTTTGGAAGAAGAGAAAAAGAAGTGTGCCGAACTGAACGACAAACACCTGCGCCTGCAAGCCGAATTCGACAACTACCGCAAGCGCACAGCCAAGGAAAAACTGGACCTGACCGTCACGGCTTCGGAAAACGTCATCAAGGACATCTTGCCCGTGCTTGACGACTTCGAGCGCGCCCTTCAAAACATGGAAAAAAACGGCAACGAGGCCGACCTGCAAGGCGTCACCTTGATTTTCAACAAATTGAAAGACACCTTGAAAAAGAAGGGCTTGGAGGAAATCGAGGCCAATGGAGTCGATTTCAACACCGACGAGCACGAAGCCCTGACGATGATTCCCGCTCCAGAGGAAGACAAGAAGGGCAAGGTGTTGGATGTCATCCAAAAAGGCTACAAGCTGAACGGCAAGGTGATACGCTTCGCACGAGTGGTGGTCGGGAATTAACACTACGAAGCACCAAAAACAACCCAAAACGTCATTGCGGGCTTGACCCGCAATCTCCTGAGCAACTTCAGGTGCAGTAGATGGCGGATGTTCCTCCGCCATGACGCTTAAAGCGTTAGATTGGTGTTCTTCGGTCAATGGAACAGCAGAAAGAAAGGACAATAGACAATGGCAGACAAACAAAAAAGAGATTACTATGAGGTGCTTGGGGTGAACAAGAACTCCACGCCCGACGAGATAAAGAGCGCCTACCGCAAGGCCGCGCTCAAATGGCACCCCGACAAGTGGGTGAACGGCACCGATGCCGAGAAAAAGACCGCCGAGGAGAACTTCAAGGAAGCCTCGGAGGCCTATTCCGTGTTGAGCGACGCTAACAAGAAGGCGCGTTACGACCAGTTCGGCTTCGCCGGCATGGACGGCGGCTCGGCAGGCGGCGGATTCAGCGGCTTCGCCGACTTCGACCTGAACGACATCCTCAACAGCGTGTTCGGTCACGGCTTCGACTTCGGTGGAGGTCGCGGCGGCTTCAGTTTCAGTAGCTTTGGTGGAGGCGGCGGTCGTGGCGGCACAGTCAAGCAGCGCGGTTCCAACATCCGCGTGAAGGTGAAGCTCACCTTGCCCGAAATCGCACACGGCGTGAAGAAAAAAATCAAGGTGAGCAAATATGTGGCTTGCACGCATTGCCACGGCAGCGGCTCGGAGGACGGCTCCACCGAGACCTGCCCCACTTGCCACGGTCGCGGCCAGGTGGTGCAAACCGTCAACTCGTTCTTCGGACAGATGCAGACCGCTTCGGTGTGTCCCACTTGCGGCGGACAAGGTACCGTCATCAAGAAGAAATGCACCTACTGCGGCGGCGAAGGGGTGATGAAAGGCGATGAAGTCATCGAAATCGACATCCCCGCTGGTGTGGGCGAAGGCATGCAGCTCACCATGCGCGGCAAAGGCAATGCCGGCCCGCACAACGGCGTGAACGGCGACCTGCTCGTCCTCATCGAGGAAGAGGCTCATCCCGACTTCGAGCGCGACGAGAACAACTTGATTTACAACCTGTTCATCACCATTCCTGATGCCATCCTCGGCACGCAGGCCGAAATACCCACCATCGACGGCAAAGTGAGGGTGAAGATTGCCCCCGGCACGCAGAGCGGCAAAGTGTTGAGGCTGAGAGGCAAAGGCCTCCCCATCCTCAACGGTTACGGCAGTGGCGACATGCTGATCAACGTGAACGTTTGGGTGCCTAAGAAAATCAACAAGAAAGAAGAGGAACTTTTGCAGCAACTGGCGCAATCGGAAAACTTCAAGCCCAACCCGACCGCCGAGGAGAAGAGCTTCTTCAGCAAGATAAAGGACTATTTTAATTGACTTCGAGACTTCGGGACACGAGACTTCGGGACTTTGAACCCAACGACTCGCAGTCCCGCAGTCCCGCAGTCCCATTGTCAATAGAAACATGACAAAAATATCCGTCAACGAGGTCACGAAACACTACGGCGACTACATAGCCTTAGACCGTATCTGCATCGACATCCCTGAGCGTTGCATTTACGGTCTTTTGGGTCCCAACGGCGCCGGCAAGACCACCCTCATCCGCATCCTCAACCAAATCACCGCGCCCGACAGCGGCGAAGTGCTTTTCAACGGCGAAAGGCTCTGCCAGAAGCACATCGCCCGAATCGGCTACCTGCCCGAAGAACGCGGGCTTTACAAGAAGATGAAAGTCGGCGAGCAGGCCATTTATTTGGCCGAACTCAAAGGCGTCAAGAAGGCCGACGCGCAAAAACGGCTCAAAGAATGGTTTGAGAAATTTGAAATCGGGGGGTGGTGGGACAAGAAAGTCGAAGAGCTCTCGAAAGGCATGCAGCAAAAGGTGCAGTTCATCACCACCATCATCCACGAGCCCGAAATCCTGATTTTCGACGAGCCCTTCAGCGGCTTCGACCCCATCAACGCCAACCTGCTGAAAGAGTCCATCCTCGACTTGAGAGACAAAGGCGCCACCATCCTACTGTCAACCCACAACATGGCTTCGGTGGAGGAACTGTGCGACAGCATCACCCTCGTCAACCACGGCAAGAGCATACTGCAAGGCAAGGTGACCGACATCAAGAGGCAACACGACACCAACAAACGCGAAATCGTGATACGCACCGATGACAAGCAACCGATTTTCGCCTTGGCCGACACCTATAATAATATAAAGGTGGAACCTACCGACATCGACGACGAGACGAAGCTCACCTTGTTCAGTGCCTCGCCCAACGAATTGATCGGTCGTTTGCTAAGCATGGGCCAACTCGTTTCGTTCAAAGAGGTGCTGCCTTCGATGAACGACATTTTCATTCAAGAAGTTCAATCACAAAACCAAGCCGTATGAACAAGATCGGACTCATCATCAAGCGCGAATACTTGACCCGCGTGCGCAAGCGCAGTTTCCTCATCATGACTTTCCTTGGCCCCATCCTCTTGGCCGCCATCTACATCATTCCCATTATGTTGGCCCTCAACTCGAGTTCAAGCAGCCATAACATACGGGTCGCCGTGGTCGACGAAAGCCATTGGTTTGAGGACACCTTCAAGAGCAACGGGCAGCACACCTTCATCACCATGCCCGGCCAGCCCATCGACTCGGTCAAGGAAATGATAAAAAACGGCGTTTTCGACATGGCGCTTTACGTTCCGCCCACCCAGCTCAACATCCCTTCCAACGGCGTGATTTACAGCCTCAGGCAAGTCCCTTTGGAAATGGAGACCTACATCAACAGCGCAATGCAAAAGGAAATTGAGGACCAAAAGCTGCTGGCCAAAGGCGTTGACCCCGAAATCGTCAGCGGCGTGAAAACCAACGTCAACCTGCAAGTGATGCGGATGGACGAAAAGGGCAACGAAAAAGAGACTTTCACCCAAGTGCAGTTCATGCTCGGCATCATCTTGTCGATGTTGGTCTATATGTTCATCATCTTCTTTGGCGGACAGGTGATGCAGGGCGTGGCCGAAGAAAAGACCAACCGCATCATCGAGGTCATCATCAGCTCGGTGAAGCCTTTCCAACTCATGATGGGCAAGATCATCGGCGTTTCGCTGGTGGCCCTCACCCAGTTCGTGATGTGGATATTGCTGACGGGAGCGCTCTATGCGGGCTTCTCGGCCTTCATCGGGCTGAGCCATCCCGAAATGCTTTCGCAAGGCACCGTGATGAGCCAGGAAATCACCGCTAACGACATCATGGGCAACGAAAGCGTGCAAAACATCCTACAGATTGCCCAGTCCATCGACTTCGGCACCATCATATTCAGTTTCTTGGTTTTCTTCGTCTTAGGCTACTTGCTCTACGCCACGCTATACGCGGCCATCGGCTCGTTGGTCGACAACAACACCGACTCGCAGCAGTTCACCCTACCCATCACCGTTCCCCTGATAGTGGCCATCATCAGCTCGTTCTACATCGTGAACAACCCCGACGGCGCACTTTCGGTATGGCTCTCGATGATACCCTTCACATCCCCCATTTCGATGATGGTCAGGATTCCGTTTGGCGTGCCCATCTGGCAAATCGCGCTTTCCATCATCCTGCTGGCAGGCACCTTCGTTTTGATGACATGGCTTGCCGCCAAAATCTACCGTACAGGCATTTTGATGTACGGAAAAAAACTTTCTTACAAGGAAATTTTCAAGTGGTTGAAATATAAATAGAAATATTTCTTATTTTTGCAGGCTCAAATTAAGGTAAAAAAGACAGAAGTGGAAATTTAACAAATTAAAAGTCAAATAATTAAATTAGTTTTACAATGCAAAACAAAGGAGCAATCAGAGCGATAGCCATCATCTTCGCGCTCATCTTCCTCTACCAGCTCTCGTTCACCTTAGTGACAAGAAGAGTGGAAAACAAGGCCGAGAAGTTCGCCGAAGCCGAGGCTACGAAGCTTGCAAACGGAGACGAGTCGACAATCAACCTTCTGAAAAACGAGAAGGAAACCTACTATCTGGACTCGGTCAGCAACGTGAATGTGTACAACTTGGGATTCAAAAAGTACACCTACCGCGAAGCAAAAGAAAAAGAAATCAACTTGGGTCTTGACTTGAAGGGCGGCATGAACGTCACCCTTGAGGTCTCGGTGAAAGACATTGTCAAGGCCTTGTCGGGCGACTCACAAGACCCCACCTTCCTGAAGGCCATGGAACTGGCCACCCAGAGACAGGAAGAAAGCAAGGGCGATTTCGTCACACTTTTCGGCGAAGCCTTCAAGGAAGTCGACCCCAACGCCAGCTTAGTCTCCATTTTCCTCTATGAATTCAAGGACAAGGGCATCAACATCAACTCGACCAACGACGACGTGTTGAAGGTGTTGAAGAGCGAAAGCGACGGCGCCATCGACCGTTCCTACCAAATCTTGGGAACCCGTATCGACCGTTTCGGCGTGGCCCAGCCCAACATCCAGAAGATGGAAAATTCGGGCCGTATCCTCGTCGAACTGCCCGGCATCAAGGACCCGAAGCGCGTCCGCAAACTCCTTCAAGGCACTGCCCAACTCGAATTCTGGGAAACCTATAACTTCTCGGAGATACAGCAATACTTCACCGAAGCCGATGCCAAGTTGGCCCAAACCAGAAAAGCCAAGGCCAATGTTGACATGCCTGCCGCGACCGAACAGCCTGCCGCCAACGAAGAAGGCACCGATGTGGCTGAAGCCACCGAAGGCACTGAAGTGGCCGCTGCCGACACCACCAGCGAAGACCTACTTGGCCAGCTGAGCCAAAGCCAAGAAGCCGACTCGCTGACCGCCAGCGACGACGATATGAGCCAATTTGCGCAAGAACACCCCTTGTTCGCCAAGCTGCAACCCATCAACGGCGCTTCGGCCCGTGTGGGTATCGCACAAGTGAAGGACACCGCAGCCATCAACCAAATGCTGGCTGAAACCAAGAGCATCTTCCCGCGCCAGCTGAAGTTGGCTTGGACAGTGAAACCCGAATCCTATCCTGGCGAAAACGGCGAGACCATCGAGTTCCTCGACCTCGTGGCCTTGAAGATGTCGCGCGACAACAAGTGCGCCCTCGGCGGCGAAGTCATCACCGACGCCCGTCAAGACTACGGCCAAGGCAACCAAGTTGAAGTCACCATCCAAATGAATCCCGAAGGTGCCAAGGCTTGGAAACGCCTCACCGGCGAAAACGTGGGCAAGCAAGTGGCCATCGTCCTCGATGACTACGTCTACTCCTACCCTGTCGTAAACCAAGAGATTGCCGGAGGCCGTTCACAAATCTCAGGCGGCGGCATGACCATCGAAGAGGCCCAAGACTTGGCCAACATCCTGAAGGCCGGTAAGCTGCCTGCCCCTGCCCGTATCCTTGAGGAACAAGTGGTTGGTCCTTCGCTCGGTAAGGAAGCCGTGCAAAAAGGCATGTGGTCGATGGTGTTCGCCTTCATCCTCGTGCTGGTTTACATGGTGTTCTTCTACAACAAGTCAGGTTTCGTGGCCGATATTGCTTTGTTGGTCAACGTGTTCTTCCTGTTTGGTGTGTTGGCCTGCCTCGGCTCGGTGTTGACCTTGCCCGGCATCGCAGGTATCGTGCTTACATTAGGTATGGCCGTCGACTCGAACGTGATTATCTTCGAGCGTATCAAGGAAGAAGTGAAGGCCGGCAAGGGCATCAAGCTCGCCGTGGCCGATGGTTACAAGAACGCCTACTCCGCCATTATCGACGGTAACATCACCACCTTGATTACGGGTATCATCCTGATCATCTTGGGTACGGGTCCTGTCCACAGCTTCGCCGTCACCCTCTGCATCGGTATCCTGACCTCCTTGTTCACCTCCATCTTCATCACCCGTTTGATTTTCGAACGCATGATGGACAATGACAAACAGCTTAGCTTCTCGACCAATTTGACGCGCAGCTTCCTGCAAGACAAGCACTACGACTTCATCAATATGCGCAAGACCTCCTTCATCATCTGCATCTGCTTCCTCGTGGTCAGCTTGGCTTCGCTCGGCATCCGCCGCTTGAACCTCGGCATCGACTTCACCGGTGGTCGCAACTATGTGGTGCAGTTCGACAACCCGAATATGAAGGTCGAAACCGTCCGCGAGGCCTTGACCGACCTTAACATCGACAAGCAAGCCATCCACAAAGCTCTCGAAATGAGAGAGAACCAAGAAGTGGAAGACTGGAGCGCTCCCGAAGTGAAGACCTACGGCACCAATGGCCAAGTGAAGATCACGACCAAGTTCTTGATCAACAACGACAGCCCCGCCGTCGACTCCGTCATCCAAACCATCCTTTACGACGGTTTGAAGGGCCTCTACGGCAACAACCTCACGCCCGAACAGTTCTCATCGGAAGACGAAACCGTCGGCATCCTGAGCACGCAAAAAGTGGGCGCCACCATCGCCAGCGACGTCACACGCAAGTCCATCTGGGCTATCATCGTGGCCTTGGCCCTGATGTTCTGCTACATCGCCATCCGATTCAAGAAGTGGCAATATGGTGTGGCCTCCATCATGGCCTTGGCTCAAGACACCATCATCGTGTTGGGTATGTATTCGCTGTTCTACAACATCTTGCCCTTCACTATGGAAGTCGACCAGAGCTTCATCGCCGCCGTGCTGACCGTCATCGGTTACTCCATCAACGCCACCGTGGTCATCTTCGACCGTGTGCGTGAGAACGTCAACCTGCACCCGAAAGCCTCTTGGAAGGAGAATATGGTCAACGCAGTGAACAGCACCTTGACCCGTTCCTTCAACACATCAGGTTCGACCTTGGTCGTGTTGCTCGCCATCTTCATCTTTGGCGGCGACACCATCCGTGGCTTCATCTTCGCCATGTTGGTCGGTGTGCTAGCCGGTACCTTCTCGTCAGTGTTCCTGTCCACTCCGTTCTCCTACATCCTGATGAAGGGCGACAAGAAAGACAAGGAGATTGCCGAAAGCGACAAAAAGAAGAAATAAGTTCATTCATTTTTAACCTTCTAAACTGTTTGCAAAGAATCCCGCTGGAAACGGCGGGATTTTTTTGTTGCCATTACTGTTCGTGTTCAGAAATATGCCTATCTTTGCGATTGAAATAAACTGATGGAACGATTATCGTTTGATAATCAAGCAATAAAAATGAAAACCACTTTGCGCATAATGGCATACCGATTCTTTGCCTTGTTGCTTTTGGCGCATTTAGTCGTGCCAAACGTCTTCGCGCAAAGTACTGTCGGCACCGATTTTTGGTTGGCTTTCATGCCCAATTTAAGGCTGGAACAGGAACATCCCGAAAGAGCCTTGTATCTCAAAATGTCGACTGCAAGGGCATGTTCGGGCACGGTGACCAATCCTCGCACGAACTGGTCTTCGGATTTCAATGTCGCTATCGGTCAAGTGACAACGCTTGAAATACCTTTTGAGCAGGCCTACGATGAAGAGGCCTCCGACACCATCCTTGACATAGGCTTGCATGTGGTGGCCACGGATTCCATTTCGCTGTTTGCGTTCAATTTCCGCGAGTATTCATTGGATGCCTCATGCGTTTTCCCCATCACGGCTTTGGGCGACGACTATATAGTGCAGTGCTATGCCCCAAATTCCATCACTGGTGACACCGCCATGCGTTCGGAGTTTTCAGTGTTAGCGTTGGAAGACAACACGATGGTCGAAATACAGTTGACCTGCGACACAAAAGGTGGTCATCATGCAGGGAATATCTTTTACGTTGTATTGGATGCAGGCCAATGCTATCAAGTTCAATCCGTACCTCTTGGAGAACTGGATGGTAACCTTTCGGGTACTCGGGTGCGAAGCCTTGAAGGGAAGAAAATTGCTGTATTTGCTGGAGACAGAGGTACTTATATTCCAGATTCGGATCCGTTTTGCGGAGTCGCGGATATGATTTTTGAGCAAATGCTTCCCATAGACACGTGGGGAAAGCGTTTCATCGTGACCAGTACGGAGAGGCGGTTTTACGATAGGGTTCGTGTTACTGCAGCTAACGACAACTGCCAAGTTTTTGTGGACGGTGTTTTGCAAACAACCATTGATGCCTTTGAAACCTACGAATTTGAAATGCAACCTGAAGCCCCTGCCATATTGCTTGAAACTTCGGAACCTGCCGAGGTGTTCATGTACCTTACCGGTGCATTATACCACCAAAGTGACCCACTAATCGGCGACCCTTCCATGGTGCGCATCAGTCCGTTAGAGCAAACTATGGATTATGTCACTTTTCCCATATTTATCAATGGGCATTGCACATTTCATTATGTGAACATTGTGGTAGCCACCGCGTTTGTCCAAAACATGGTGTTGGATGGCCAAAATATCGCTTCCCGTTTCAGTGAGGTGGCGAGTTACCCTGAATATTCTTTTGCCAAGATTCAGTTAGGGTCGGGGGGGCATACTTTGTCGAATCCTTTGGGTGGTTTTGTGGCACATGCCTACGGATTGGGGCAAGGCGAAAGTTATGCGTATTCTTTGGGAACACATTCGCATAGCCTTGTAAGTCAAATTATTGTGAATGATGAAACTGCCATTGCACATCCTATGGGCTTCGATATTTGCCTGAACGACGAGACTGAATTTGATTTGCAGACCAATTACAACTGCTCCGCCGCTCATTGGGACTTCGGCGATGGGACAACAGCTTCGGGTTTCCCAATATCCCACTCATTCACCGAGGCAGGTAATTATGCCGTTTCGTGCAATGTTTTCAAGGACGAGCAAGGCCAAAGCGTATTGGTTTCCACTTTGACGACAGCCATCCACGTTCATCCCAACTACATGAGCGAAGAATATGTCTCGGTTTGCGATGCTTATGAAAACTTCGGGATAACCTATACGGAATCAGGTGTTTATGATTTACAAGGCGAAACTTATTATGGCTGTGACAGCATTGTGAGTTTGCACCTCACCGTCAACCATAGCGATACGACTAAAATTCACGTTGAAGCCTGTGACGCTTACACTTGGTATGGGCAAACCTATTCGCAATCTGGCTTTTATGAGCATCTTTTGGAAAGTGTCCAAGGTTGCGACAGTTTGTTGTTGCTGGAACTTGAAATGGGGGGAACTTTTAGCACGACAGAAAATGTTGAGGCTTGCAATAGTTACACATGGCGCGGCCAAACCTATTATGCTTCTGGCGTTTATTCCGATACCGTCCAAAATCCCGATGGTTGTGACAGTCTGTTTGTTCTTCAATTAACCGTAAACTATGATGTTACAAATGACACTATGGCTACAGCTTGCGAAGAGTTTACTTGGAATGGCCAAACTTACACTGCATCAGGACATTATGAGCAAACACTGCAAACCATAACGGGCTGCGACAGCATTGTAAGACTGGACCTCACCGTGAACCATGCCCAACAACTTGCCCTTCAAGGTTTGTCGCAAGTGTATGTCTCAACCAATATCATTGATGGTCTTTATGAATATAGAGTGACTGATTCAATGGGTATTGCGCCAGGTGCGCTTACATGGTCGTGTACCGTTCCCGATTGGGTGGTCATGCCATCGGAGAGTGGTTTCAGTTGCCAACTTTGGGTAACCACTTTTGGACATGGCACATTGTCGGCAAGAACCGACAAGGACTGTGAGGTCAGTTTCAGCCTCGACATTTTCGCGGAATGGTTCGATGTTGACGAAAACAGAAACTTGAAAATCAGCGTGTTTCCCAATCCCGCCAACGGAAAGTTGCTGATTGAGGGCGTTGATGTTGTTAGCGTGAGGATTTACAATGTCCTTGGCCAATTGCTATTAACCCAAAGCACCAATGGCAATGACCAAGAAACCATCGACATAAGCAACCTGCCCAATGGAATTTATCTGATTCAGATGATTGGAGAAAGCGTGACCTCCACAAAAACAAATCATCAAGATTCAATAATTGAAGTCTAAATCCTTGGCAAAGACTCCCGAAATCTTCACTATTTTGGGAGTTTTTGTCTATTATCTGCCCGTTTTTTGTATCTTTGCAGCATGACAGCGCGAGAAAAATACATAGCCGACCATGCTGCATTGTTTTGGTACACACCTGAAGCCAAAAAGAAAGATATTAGCGACAGCCTTTTGGTGGAAACGATACTGAACTATGGCACAATGGACGATGTGAAAGCCTTATTCAACCTGATGGGTATGGATAAAGTAGCCGATGTTTTTTTTGCAGCAAAAGGCAGACAAAAACTGAACTACTTCCCGCAGATTTACAATTTTTTCACCTTGGTATTCAACCGTTATGTTCCACAAAGAAGTCCTGAACGGCAAGCAAATTGAACTTCTACCTCTCATCGGCGAGTTCAAGCGAGAATATTACCTTGTGGGAGGCACCGCCATAGCCCTTTATCTCGGACATCGGCGTTCCATCGACTTCGACTTGTTCAAGTTCGCTCCGCTCAACAGAAAAAAGAATCTTGAAAAAGTTCAATCATCGGGGTTTCCTTCCATTGTCACATGGAACGTCACTGACCAAATGAACTTGGTAGTCAACGAAGTAAAAGTCACTTTCTTCCAATATCCTTTCCAAATCAAGGCTAACAATAGCTTTGACAACATTATTAGATTGCCTGAATTGTTGAACCTTGCTGCAATGAAAGCCTACGCATTAGGAAGAAGGTCGAAATGGAAAGACTATGTGGATTTATATTTTCTTTTGAAAGAGAAGTTTTCAATTGACGAAATCAGCCAAAGAGCAATTGAAATCTATGGTGATTTGTTTTCGGACAAACTATTCCGCTCACAATTGTCCTATTTTGAAGATGTTGACTACTCGTAAGAAGTCGATTATATTATTGTTAATCCTCCAACTGATGGTGAAATCAAACAGTATTTGATTGAAATTTCGACCGCCATTGGCTAAACATCATTTTTCTTTCTGATGGCACTATTTGTTTCCCCGAATTATTGTACCTTTGCCCAATAATAAAAACGCCATTTCCGCGTTTGCAAAAAGAGAATTTACGTCTATGAAAAGATACCTCTTAATCATCCTATCGGTCCTGTTCATCTTTATGGGCAGCGACCTTTACGCACAAAGAAGAAACCCCGCCAAAAACGCCGACTTGGCTTTCGGGCGCAAGCAGTACACCGAGGCCGCCGACCGCTACAAGAAAGCCTACCGCAAGGTGCGCCGCAACAAGGACGAGCGCAACCGCATCAGTTTCCAAATGGGTGAGTGCTATCGACTTATCGGACTCACCAAACGCGCCGAGCCTTTCTACAAACGGCTTTTGAGAACGGAATACCCCAACACGCATCCCGAAGTTTATCTCTATTTGGCAGAGACCTATAAGATGAACGAAAAGTTCAAGGATGCCATCGAAATGTATGAGGCCTATTCACAAAAAGTGCCCGAAGACCCGCGAGGCCCCCTTGGCATAGAGACCACGCAGACAATACAGGAATGGAAAGAGAACCCATCGAAATATGAACTCACGGAGCTGAAAAAGGTCAACTCGACGCGAGATTCCGACTTTTGTGCCACTTGGCTCAACAACACTTTCAACGAAATCATCTTCACCTCCAACCGCGACGCCGCCACAGGCAAGGAAAAAGACGGCATCACAGGGCAAGAGTTCGCCGACTTCTTCACCTCGAAGCAAGACCGCAAAGGCGAATGGAGCACGCCCGTACTTGCCGACGAGAGCGAGAACGTGAACACCGAGGCCAGCGAAGGCACGCCCTTCATGAACTCGAAATACACCAAACTCTACTTCACCCGGTGCCAAAACGGAGCCCACAGGAAAAACGGCTGCCAGATCATGGTGGCGGGCAAAAGCGGAGGCTCTTTCTCGGAGGCACGCCCCGTGGAGATTGCAGGAGTGGACACCTTGGACATTATAGGACACCCGACCCTGTCAAACGACGAGCTCATCATGTATTTCGCCGCTGAGCGCAAAGGCGGTTTCGGCGGCAACGACATCTGGGTGGCCATGCGCGACAACGCCAACGACGCCTTCAAGCACCCCTTCAACCTTGGCGAGCGCATCAACACGCCCGGCAACGAAATGTTCCCATTCCTGAGATACGACACCGTCCTTTACTTCGCCTCCGACGGCCACGGCGGAATGGGCGGATTGGACATTTTCGTGAGCTCGATGGACAGCACTGGTGAATGGGGCGAGCCTCGCAACCTGAAATACCCCATCAACTCGACGGGCGACGACTTCGGCATCGTCTTCCACCCCACCGAAGAACGTGGCTTCATTTCGTCGAACCGGGGCAACAACCGTGCATTGGACAACATCTATTACTTTGAGGAACCGCCCATTCTGTTCACCTTTTCGGGAACGGTCAAGGACGCCAAGACCAAGCAATACGTCAGCAACGCCGCAGTCCGTTTGATTGGCAGCGACGGCTCCAATATGATGACCCGCACCCACGACAAGGGCTATTTCAACTTCAGCGACAGCCAAATCAGCAAAAACACGACTTACGACATCACCGTCGACAAAGACAATTACTTCACACTGACCGCTCAAGAAACCACCATCGGACTTGAGTTCAGCAAAGACATTGAAAAGGAATACGACATCGAACCCATCCCGCAGGAGCCTATTATGCTGCCCGATATCCTTTATGATTTGGGCAAATGGGACCTCAAGCCGCAGTTTGAGGATTCGCTGCAAGGCTTGATTGAAACCTTGCAGGTCAACCCGACCATCACCATCGAATTGGCCTCGCACACCGACTTGCGCGACACCGACGAGCACAACGACATCCTCTCGCAAAAACGCGCCCAAAGCGTGGTCGACTACCTGATTATCAGAGGCATCGACCCGCTCCGCCTGACCGCCAAGGGGTATGGCGAAAGAGTGCCGCGCACCATCCAAAACGACATCACCGTGAAGGGCTATACCTTCAAGGCGGGCACAAGACTCACCGAGGACTTCATCAACAAACTGCCCAACAACGAGGTGAAGGAAGCCGCCCACCAGATGAACCGCCGCACCGAGTTCCGAATCCTGAGCAAAGACTTCGTGCCACGCGAGCAAATCAAGGAAGGCGGCACGGTCAACATCGCCATCAACCCGCAGGAAGAACAAACCGAGCATTTCACCGTTACGCCAAAAGGCTATTTCACCTTCTTCGCCAATGTGGACGGCTACAACGAGCCTTTCACCTATAGCCAAAACGCCGACTTCTGCGTCTCCGAAAGCAGGGCTTTGGAAATGCTAAAGGCCGGACGCATCACCGCCGACGACTTCCAAGGCGACGTGGACAAGATCCTGACCACCGGCGGCATCGCCAACAATGCCATCTTTGTCATCAAAGAGGTGAGAATTGCAGGCCGCTCGCTCTACAATGTTGAATGCAAGGTGGTGAGCCGTATGGTCGAGCAATGGGTCATCGGACAGAAGAACATGAAGCAGCTCGGCAACTTCGAGTTTGACACCAAAGATAAAAAGTTAAAGTTCAAATAATTATGACGCGAGACTGCGAGACTACGGGACTGCGAGACCTCCAAGCCCGTAGTCCCGAAGTCCCGAAGTCCCGAAGTCAAAAAAAATATGGACAATCGCTACAGTCAACGCGGCGTTTCAGCCGAAAAGGAAGACATCCACAATGCCATAAAGAACCTTGATAAGGGATTGTATCCCAACGCTTTCTGCAAAATCATCCCCGACATCCTCGGCGGCGACCCGCTCTATTGCAACATCATGCACGCCGACGGCGCGGGAACCAAATCCTCATTGGCCTACCTCTATTGGAAAGAGACAGGCGACATGAGCGTGTGGGAAGGCGTGGCGCAAGATGCCGTGGTGATGAACACCGACGACCTCATCTGCGTGGGCGCGACCGACAACATGCTGCTCTCCTCCACCATCGGGCGCAACAAAAGCCTGATTCCGGGCGAGGTGATTTCCGCCTTGATTAACGGAACGGAGCATTTCTTGGAGAAATTGCGCAAACTCGGCATCGGCATCTACCTCACAGGAGGCGAAACCGCCGACGTAGGCGACTTGGTGCGCACCGTCATCGTCGACAGCACCGTGACGACACGCATCCGTCGCGACGAAGTGATTGAGAACAACATACAGCCGAATGATGTCATCGTGGCCTTCGCCTCTTACGGCCAAGCCACCTACGAGGACAGCTACAACGGCGGCATGGGCAGCAACGGCCTCACCTCGGCGCGCCACGATATGCTCAACCATTATCTGGCCGAGAAATACGACGAGAGCTACGACCACAGCATTCCTGAAGATTTGGTCTATTCAGGTCCGCACAAGCTCACCGACCCGACCGAAGTCCCCAGCGTGGACGTGGGCAAACTCATCCTCTCGCCCACCCGCACCTACGCCCCGCTGATGATACCAATCCTGAAGGACTTCCGCAAGCAAATCCACGGCATCATCCATTGCAGCGGCGGTGCCCAGACCAAGGTGCTGCATTTCGTTGACAAGCTGCACATTGTGAAAGACAATATGTTGGCCTTGCCGCCTTTGTTCAAGATGATCCAAGCCGCATCGGGCACCAACTGGCACGAGATGTACAAGGTCTTCAATATGGGCCATCGTTTGGAAATCTACACTAACGAAAAAGCCGCCAATGAGATGATTGCTATTGCGAAGCAGTTCGATATTGATAGTCAGATTATTGGGCATATGGAGGCATCGCAAACTAAGAGATTGACTATTAAGAGCGAGTTTGGAACATTTGAGTATTAACCAACCAATAAAACATCAACACCATGAACAAATCAAAGTTTTTCTGCATTTTGGGCATTTTGCTCGTTTTCGGATTCACAAGTTGCAACAAAAACGGTGAAAAAGTCACCATCAAAACCAACCAGCCCGAAGAAGTACAGGCACATTACGCAAAGATTACCGGCACCATCAAATCGCTTGACAAGAATCTTGATGAACTTGAGGCATACGGTTACTGTTTGGGAAAGAGTCCTAATCCTGACATGTCCGAAATGTACCTTGTTGTGCAACAAGATATTAACTATCACCCTGACCTTTCGCTTCCCCGTCCTTTTGAATGGATAATCCCTGTTCAGGAGGCTGGAACCGAATATCATTTCAGGGCGTTTGCAATTGTATGGGGTGGACAGACTGTATTTGGCAAAGACATTTGTTTTACTACGCCAGCAGAGTAACAGACATCAATTTTCGGAATGGATTTATTGGCGGAAATCGGCAAGACACCGGTTTTCGCCATTTTTGTTTAGTTGTGCATCTTTCGCAAGACTTGCCCGAATGGATACAGTTTCACAGTTCCTGAATGATAGCATCCAAAGCACGAGCGTCAGAGCCAAAACCAAGCCTTTCCTTCAGTTTCTGTTTCCGTTTGAAAATGGCACTTTCTGAAACACAGTAGATTTCGGCCAATTCAAAGGTCGATAGCCCCGATTTCAGCAAACAGCAAAACAGGAAATCCTTTTCAGAAAGGTCTTTCTCCCGAAGCCAAACGGAAAATGATGTGAAAGTGTTCGCCACACTCTCACACAAAGCACTGATTTCCTGCTCATTTACCATCTCAAGAGAGGTTCTTCGATTCACCGAAAAATAGCCTTTTTTGACAAACGTTTTATACGCCTCCGAGAGACGAAGCATTTCGTTCCTTAATATGGTTTCTGAATCCTGTTTTACTTCAATCGACAGATTCTTTGGCGTTTTCTTTCTAAACCAGAACCAAAATGCAAGCACCAAAATGATCACCAACGAGCCAAAAAACAGGCTTTCCCAAATCACACTTGATTGCGAATCGTTCCCTTTCTTTCCAAGGACAAGGCGATAGGTGGTCGTTCCATCAATACTGTCAGTTGAAATTGACAGGTTTTCAAATGGCTCATCCAAATGAATGGTCGTCGGTTTTGTAATGGTGTCAAACATAATGCCGGTTTTTGTTTGCAAAAATAAAGGTTTTGTCTCATCAAGTCATCTTTTTCAGCCGACATCGGAAACCAAATTCCAACGATTTTCCGTCATTCTAATCCAAGAAATTTGCAACAAATAGATTATCAATAAATTATAAAACATTTTCCAAAACAAATTCCAGCAATTTTCCAACAACTTTCCCTTGTTTTGCACCGTGTTTTCACCAATTTTGCAAGCAAATCAATCAAAATGTAACAATATGCACAGCAACAGAAAAAGCCTTTTGGCACTCATGCTCGTCACGATGACGATTTCGTGTACGGCGCAAAGCGAAGAAGTTTTCGTCACCGCCAACACCAACCTTTGCCCCAACTGCTTCAACCAGTATCGGATGCTCGACAGCATCGATGAAACCATTCCGTTGCACTTGGTCTTTCAAAACAGCACAACAAAAGAAGCCAAGAAGTTCACAGACAAGTTTTTGCACATCAAACGTGACTTTGACTTCATTTGCGACGATTCGCTTTACGCATCCCTTTCGCACAACATCTTTCCTTGGCTGTATTATTACAAGGAAAACGTGCTCGTTTTCGATGCCAATTTGAACCAAAATGAGGAATGGAAAACTATTATTAATAGGCTGCACAAACACAAATTCGATAATAGGCTCGCCCAATTGCCCGAAGAATTGACCCTTTCTGAAGACAGCAGATGCATTCCCTTGAAAGACAAATTCCTTTTTATGGATTTTACCTACAACGAACTTCACCTTTTCGATTCGGATTTCCGATTTTTGAAAACCCATGATTTTGCAGATTCAGACCTCTCTATACTTTATCAAAACGTTTTCCAAGATGAAAAGGCTTGGACGGACGTAAATCGTTATGCCACAGAGATTAAGCCCTATATTCCAGATTTCGGAAGAGTCAAGATCAACAATGGCTGTATCTTTAATGACACGTTATTTTTGCTCATCAACGTCAACTATATCGAAAGCTATTACAACGAAAAAAGACAAGATTCCGCCGTCAAAGTGATGAATGAAAGTGCCATCGTCCTTTTGGACGAACAACTCAACATTCAGGAAATCTATCCATTACGCTTTCGGAATTCATTACGATTCGACGATTTTATAGTCAATGCATACGCGCACTGCGTCTTTCAAATCAACGACTGGGACGACATCATTTTGGGCATATCACAAAAAGAAGAATCCGAAAAGCACATCCTTTGCAGAATGGAGAGAAGAAACGATGAAATCCGATTCAAGTCATTGGTTGACAATGTTTTTATTCCTGACTTCAATGAGCAGCATCACTTAGGAACAAAACTATGCTTGATGACAATCGACAAGCAGAACGCTTATTTCAATGTGGCACCTATCATCACCAACTACAACAGCGGTCGAATACTTGAATTGCCGTTTTCCAATGAAAATGCCCATTTTGACCTAAATCATGGCATTGCAGAAGCAGATTACATCCTTGCAGACGCCTTTCAAACAGCTACTGGCGACTATTTATTGTTGTATTATCTCGAATCAAAGAACAAAGTAAGCCTCGTGGATGCGACAGGATCAATCGTATGGACAATACATCTTCCTGACAATTGGTCGAAGGCATACTTGGTTGACGAGAATGGTTTACTCTTCATTGACGGGGAGAACCATCTCATCAATGCATTCTAAGCTCATTAATCTTCTGATTAATATGGTGGCAATACATGATTCGTGTTTTGTGCCCAACCATTTTGGAAACGCGGACATCACAGAAAAACACTAAGCCAAGGCCATCATCCAAATCTTTTATTGGCGAAATTTGGAAAAACGCCATTTTTCGCCAAGAATTTTGTATTTTTGTGAAGTATGTCAAAAACATAATAATGACAAAACGTTGTGCGGTTCAAGAAATTTCTGAATTATTGGAATCACTCCCTAAAGGTGGAATAATGAAAGAAATAACAGATCCTGTCGAATGGCAAAGACAGCAACGAGACGAATGGGGAATTGATTTGGAACAATTCTAAATTACACAAATAAATTAGAATTATCCATTCTATTTTCAAAAAAGTATGTATCTTTGCAAACACGATTACGCTCACGGCGACGTTTGTTCCGGTGGCATCTGCCAAATCTTGATAATGAACAAGCCTACCCGCGAGCTTGTTTTTTAATTATGAGGAAAGATACATTACACACTCTGCCCCCAACAAAAATCGCTGTACTTATTGATGGTGGTTTCTTTCTGAAAAGATTCAACGCACTATACAATAAAGACAGAAGTTTATCAGCCGAGGAAATTGCTGATTGTATGCATTCCATGGCCTTGCACATGGTTGGCAATAATACGCTTTTTCGCATTTTCTACTACGATTGTATGCCATTAGGCAAGAAATTTCACAATCCGATTACGCATAAGTCCGTAGATTTCAGCAAATCAACCGAATACATTTTCAGATGCAAACTATTTGATGCATTGAGAAGAAAGCGTAAAGTTGCATTGCGCCTCGGCACACTGAAAGACAACGGAAATTGGATGCTCCACCCAGAAATCACTAAAGAACTGCTATCAGGAAAAAAGAAACTCGAAGACTTGAAAGAAGATGATGTCTATATGGAGATTCGACAGAAAGGCATCGACATGAAAATAGGTGTTGACATTTCCTCTTTGGCACTGAAAAAGTTAGTGGATACAATTATTTTGGTTGCTGGCGATGCCGACTTTGTACCAGCGGCAAAATTAGCCAGAAGAGAAGGCATCGATTTCATATTACATCCGATGTTCGCTCACATTGACCCTGATTTGTTTGCACATATTGATGGATTAAGCAGTTATAGACCTGCCCTCCCCATAAAAACAGATACAAAATAATTGGGTTTATGGACATCACCTCAAAACTCGAAACGATAAAGCACCGATGGGAGGAAATGGGCGAACAACTCGCCGACCCTGCCGTGGCTTCCGACATGAAGAAGTTCGTGAAGCTCAACAAGGACTATAAGGACTTGGAGCCTATAGTCATGGCCTTCAAGGAATACAAGACACTGAAAGCCAACGTAGAAGAAGCGCGAGAAATCCTCGCCACGGAGAAAGACGAGGAGATGCGCAAGATGGCCCAAGAGGAATTGGACACCGCCCAAACGCGCATCGAGCAATTGGAGCAAGACATCCGCGTGATGATGATTCCCAAAGACCCGCAAGACAACAAGAACGCCATCATGGAAATCCGCGCGGGCACGGGCGGTGACGAGGCCTGCCTATTTGCCGGCGACCTGTTCCGAATGTACTCTAAATTCTGTGAAAACCGTGGCTGGAAGGTCGAAGTGACCAGTGTGAGCGAAGGCGCGAGCGGCGGCTACAAGGAAATCGACTTCTCCGTGACGGGCAATGGCTGCTATGGCATCCTGAAATTCGAGTCGGGCGTACACCGTGTGCAGCGTGTGCCCAAAACCGAGACTCAAGGCCGCATCCATACCTCTGCCGCTTCGGTGGCCGTGTTGCCCGAAGCAGAGGAGTTTGACGTGGAAATCAATGAAGGAGAAATCAAGTGGGACACCTTCCGCTCATCGGGCGCAGGTGGCCAAAACGTGAACAAAGTGGAGTCGGGTGTGCGACTGCGCTATATGTGGAAGAACCCCAACACGGGCGAAATGCAAGAAATCCTCATCGAGTGTACCGAAACCCGCGACCAGCCCAAGAACCGTGAACGCGCCCTGTCGCGACTGCGCACACGCATCTACGACATGGAATACCAGAAATATATCAGCGACATCTCCGCCAAGCGCAAGACCATGGTCTCCACCGGCGACCGCTCGGCGAAGATCCGCACCTACAACTACCCCCAAGGCCGCGTCACCGACCACCGCGTGGAAGGCCTCACGGTCTATAACCTCGCCGCCGTCATGGATGGCGACTTGGATGAAATCATCAACAGGTTGATGATGGCGGAAAACGCTGAAAGACTGAAAGAAAACATTGAATCATGATATTACCTCTCACCCCTTGCCGTCATTGCGGGCTTGACCCGCAATCCCCTGAGCGAAAAGGATACTCCTTCGCGCATGGGAGATGGCGGATCCTCGTCCGCCATGACGGCAAAAAGCAGCAGGTTAGTCTTTCATGCTCTCTTTTCTAATGCAACAAATATTTATACTATGAATAAGAAGCAACTTTTCGAGCAAATCAAGAAAAAGCAGTCGTTCCTTTGCGTCGGGTTGGACACCGACATCAACAAGATTCCTCAGGAATTGTTGGCTATGGACGACCCTGTTTTTGAGTTTAACAAACAGATTATCAACCACACTGCGCCATACGCTGTGGCTTACAAGCCCAACACTGCATTCTACGAGGTGTATGGTGCCAAAGGCTGGCTGAGCCTTGAGCGTACCATCCAATACATCCACAACAACCACCCCGACATCTTCATCATCGCCGATGCCAAGCGTGGCGACATAGGGAACACCTCGGCCAACTACGCCAAGGCTTTCTTCAACACCCTGAAAGCCGATGCCCTGACAGTGGCACCCTACATGGGCAAGGATTCCGTGGAACCTTTCCTCAACTTCGAGGACAAATGGGTCGTGCTCTTGGCCTTGACCTCCAACAAAGGCTCGCAGGATTTCCAATACCTGAATGTCGGGGAACGTATGCTGCACCAGCAAGTTTTGCAAACCGCCACCACTTGGGCCACTTCGGAGCAGATGATGTTTGTGGTCGGGGCGACGCATCCTGAAGAATTGGGCGAAATCCGTAAGATGTTGCCCGACTATTTCTTCCTCGTGCCCGGAGTGGGTGCGCAAGGCGGCGACTTGCAGGCCGTAGCCCACAACGGCTTGAACGACGAATGCGGCCTGTTGGTCAACTCGTCGAGAGGGATTATCTATGCCTCCAACGGCAGCGACTTTGCCGTGCGTGCCGGCGAAGAAGCGAAGAAACTGCAAGAAGCAATGGCGGACTTGCTCAAAGCCAAAGGAATACATTAAAAACCGAACATCTTGGCGAAAGAACAGCCGCCATCTCTCGGGCAGAAAAGGGAAGCCTCCACACATAACTTCCGGATGGCTTCTTCCGTCTTCACGGAATGATGCCTCGCAATGACGAAAAAAGCCACCTCAAAACGAGATGGCTTTTTTCGTTTGAACCAGCGAGCTTTACTTAGCCACTGAGAAAGTGCGGTTAATCACCGTGCCATCGTTGGCATGGATGCGAGCGACATACATTCCGTTGCTCAACATTTCGGTGTCAACCTTAACGCTGCCGTTGGCTTCAATCGTCATCACGCGCTGACCCATAGCGTTGTAAACCTCAACACTGCACAAGCCCTCGCCTTCGATGTTCAGCACGCTTGAAGTCGGGTTGGGATAGAGCTTCAACGAAGCAGCCAGCTCGTTGAGGCCTTCGGTCCAAGTCTGGAAGGTGGTTTCGGTGCCATAATAGGTTTGGCCATTGACGATGGCGTAAGCCTTCACCATATAGATGCTCGAAGGCTCAAGTTCGTCGGTGAAGCCCAAGATATTGCGGAACTCGTTGAGGAAACCGTTGATAATCATAGGCTCGGAGCTTGTGACCTTTTTGCACTCGAAGCCCACCTCGTCGGGATAGCCATCATACTCGAGCGGAGCGGCGAAGTCGGCGTGGTTGTAATTGACGCCACTCACCTCAGTCGCGCCGATGCTCACATTAGCCTGTGGGCCTCTGACCGAAATCAGGTGGTAGGCATCGGAGCCAAATTGACCATTGTCCTCGTCACCGACCAGCACATTGCCTTCGCTGTCCTTGATGATATAGTAGCCATGGCCATAGGAGCAGCAAATGCCGTTTTGGCCGCCGTCGTGAATGTGGAAGGTGGCGCATTCGTCGGCAGGAACGGTGAAATATTCGATGTTCAACTGGGTTGAGGTGGCACCGGCCAAGGTGATGTAAGGGCCACCCGAAGCAAGCACCGTGCCGTCGGAAGCGGTCACATCCCAAGTGATTTGGGCACCGTATTTGTCTTGCATCAGGTCGAGGCGCAACTCCACCTCATCCGCTTCGGTTTCGAGGTCGGCCCATTCAATGCAGCTGATCGAGCCCGAACCTTGGTGGCTGCAAGGCGTTCCGTTGGCTTCAACGATGTTCACATTGGCGGTATAAGTTCCGAAAGGCACGTCAATCGTAGTGGTCAGCTTTTCGCCGGCATATTGCGGCAACTCGCCTTCCCATGAAATGGTAGTGGTTTCGCCTTCCAATTCAACCTCAACGGTCATGCTGGTAATGGTTTCATAGCCCAAGTTTTGCACACCCACTTCGATGACCTTAGTGTGGGAGCAAGTGTTTCCACCCGCCTGCATAACACCAGTGACCGAAGGATAGATGGGCGCATCCACGCCTTGGACCATATCGAGTTCGCAACCCGTCAAAATAGGACGGTAGGCGTTGCCTTGTTGACGTTCGGCGACCCAAGCCAAGAAGAAAATGTTGTTGAGGTCGACATTGACGCCATTGGGGCTGCCAATGACTTCAGGAATCTCGTATTCATAGGTACGGGTAATCAGCGTGCCTTGCGTTGTGGGAGAAATAGGATCGCCCCAAGCGCTGCTGGTGATGACATCGCGCAAAATATGGGTATGGACATATTGGTTGCCAACCCATTGCGTAGGATTGTAGTTACCATAGTCGGCCTGCGAACCGAGGATGCTGTCTTGAAGCATGGCAACGGTCAGATAGTTCTCGCTTACGGTGCTATTGCCCGTGTAATACACTTCCACGGTGATGGTGGCCATACGGTTTTCAGGATTGATGACGACCATGCCGGCAACGTTGCATTCCGAAACTTGGCTCATTTGGGTATTGGCCATGCCAGCCCATGCGCTTCTGCTCTGTCCGTCAGGGGTGCTACGGTTGACCACACCCGTAGGATAGCCCGAAATGTTGAAACCGCCATGAATGGTGTTGCCATCAGGGGTGATCATATTGGGATAAGATGTCACGGCATAACCGCCAGCGTGGATATTGACACCCCACACACGGCCTGGGTTGCTGGCCATCAGCTCGTTGACGATACGGTGACCGTCAGGGCAATAGCCGCAGTTACGTCCGGTGAACTCTTCGATGATGACGTTCCTGTTGGTAGGATCCGTCGAGACAAATTGCTGGGCTTTAAGTGAGAATGAGAAAGCCAGCAAAGCCGTCAAGGCAAAGGTAAATTTTTTCATAGTGTTGAAATTTAGATGATTATTTCTTGTTTGAGGCTACAAAAATACACATTAATTAAAAAATGCGCCACGGGGTGACGCATTTTTTTTCTTGTTTCCGGCATTTTTTCCGTTTAGAGGCCTTCAACCACGGTAATCCAGCCAAATTCGTCGGGTTCGGTGCCGTATTGGATGCCACGGAGCTTGTTGTAAAGTTTCTCGCTCCACGGGCCGGGTTTGCCGTTGCCAAACGAGTATGACTTGCCCGTTTCGGGGTCGTCGATGCGCGAGATGGGGCTGATGACGGCAGCGGTGCCGCAAGCGCCAGCCTCTTCAAACGTAGCCAGTTCCTCCTCAGGGATGGGGCGGCGTTCCACCTTCATGCCGATGGACTCTGCCAACTGCATCAAGCTCTTGTTGGTGATGGAAGGCAGAATGGATGTGCTCTGAGGCGTGATGTAGGTGTTGTCCTTGATACCGAAGAAGTTGGCAGCGCCAGCCTCGTCGATGTATTTCTTTTCCTTGGCGTCGAGATAGAACTCGCAGGCATACTGGCCGCCGTGGCAAGCCTCAACGTGGGCACGCAACGAAGCAGCATAGTTGCCACCCACTTTGAAGATACCCGTGCCGAGCGGGGCCGAGCGGTCGTACTTGCGCGTGATGACGTAGGGGTTGGCCATGAAGCCGCCCTTGAAGTAAGGGCCGACGGGGGTCACGAAGACGATGAAGAGGTACTCGGAAGCAGGTTTCACACCCACTTGGGCACCCATGCCGATGAGCAGCGGACGGATGTAGAGCGATGCTCCGGTCTCGTAAGGCGGGATGAAGTCGGCATTCAGCTTCACGACTTTGATGACGGCTTCCTCAAACTTCTCAAGAGGCAGCTTGGCCATCATCACGCCGTCGCAAGAGCTTTGCAGACGCTTACCGTTTTCGTCCATGCGGAAGATACGCACCTTGCCGTCCTTGCCCCGGAAAGCCTTCATACCCTCAAAGGCTTCCTGACCATAGTGCAGGCAGGTGGCAGCCATGTGGATGTTGATGGTGGTTTCGGAGCTCACTTCGAGTTCGCCCCATTCGCCGTTGCGGAAATAGCAACGGACATTGTAATTCGTTGGATAATAACCAAATGTCAAATTTGCCCAATCGATGTTTTGCATAATTATTTTATTTTTAGATGATTGATTCTGTTGTCTCCAAAAAGTCCACGAAGATACGAAGAATTTCTTAATGCCCGACTATTTTTCGTCGAAATCTTGGAATTTTAAGTCCAATGCCCCTTCAAGGTAATGTCTTTCAATGCCATACCGTGCCTTCAAATCGGCAATCTGCTGCAAGATTTTCGGGTCTCTCGCGGCTTTCGAGGTCCTTCTCCCGACGAGGAGGACATTTTTCGGCGTGTGTTCCATCTCTATGAACTCCATCACTTGGGTTTTGTAGCCGAAATATTCCAAAATCAGAGCACGGATGGTGTCAGTAATCATCACCGCCTGACGTTCAAGAAAAATGCCGTAGCGCGTGATGGCATCGAAACGACCTGAACGCTCCATCTCCTGCCTAATTTGCTTATGGCAACACGGGGCGCAAACAATCAACTCCGCCCCAGCTTTTATTCCCGATGCGATAGCATCGTCGGTGGCCGTGTTGCAGGCGTGAAGAGCAATCAAAACGTCCAATTTTTCAGGATGATACGCCTCGATGCTACTTTCCACGAACTCCAAGCCTTTCAGATTATTAGCCTTGATGATTTCGTTAATTTTCAGCGCCAAATCAGGGCGAATTTCCACGCCTTTTATGTCCACATCAAGATTCAGCCGTTGGGTCAGCAGCTCATAGAGGGCAAAAGTGAGATACCCCTTCCCTGCCCCCATGTCGGAAATGTGGACAGTGCTTTCGAACTTCATCGGCTTGATGAGGCTTTCCACAATTTCGGCATATTTGTAAATCTGCTTGAACTTGTGCTGCATGTCGGCGGTAATCTTGCCCTCGCGCGTGGTCAAGCCCAGCTGGTACCACCAAGGATTGGCCGGATTGATGAGGCGGGCTTTCTGCTTGTCGTGCTCCAAATTCTGCTCGCGACATTCCTGCACCTTCTTCGTCTGAATCGTGGCCTTGCCCTTGCCTGAAACAAGCAAAGTGACATCCTCGCTCACAGTGAAAAGCACGGCGTTCAAGAAGCGGTTTGGAATCATTTCACGCAGTATGCCAAGCATTTGCGTGGTGTCGTAGTTCTTCACCTCGTCGCGACGCTCAAAGTGGTAAGTGAAGGCGAAAAGGCGTTTCTCCTTTATCAATACAGGCTTCACATACACATTGCGCAAGTCGTCGTGTTTTTGCGCGGGCTTGCTCAGCGTCATCTTCACGAGGGTGCTTCTTTCGGCGGCTTCGGCCACGCGGTTCAGGAATTTTTCAATGTTTTCCAACATAATTGATTGGTCTACTATCGTTTATTTCGGCAATTCAACGGCAGGCCAGCCAAAGTCTTGCAGCATCGTGACCGGCAGCTGGTGCTTCTTCACATAGTCTGCGGTGGTGTGCAGCCTTATGTCTTCTCGTTTCTCGGCATTGCCGTTGAGCTCCTCAAAGGCATCAAAATTATCACCAAAAATCCTCTTGGCGCTTTCCCTGTTGCCGGCACCATCTTCAACGGCATCAAAGCCACTCACTTCAAAACCATTGTCGGTCTTCTTCAGGTGCATCAGGCCGGGATGGTCGCCGCCCGAAACGCATTTCAGCGTGTCGCCGGCAATGTCGTAATTGAACACCCAAAAATCTCCCCAAACCAAAACATCTTCCTTATTGCCATCGTCGGTACTGATGATGATAGGACAAGGAATGCAATACTTGGCTTCGGCGTAATTCTTGCCAATCACGTTCACCAAATAGTTGTCGACAGCAGCGTTGCAAAGCTCAGCATCTGACACAACTCGTTCAACCTGAACGGTTTCCACTTGGGCTTCCTTGGGTTGTTCCTTGACATTCTTGTTGCCACAACTAACCATACTAAGGCCGCAGAAAAGGATGGCGGCCATCATCCAATAATTCTTTCTCATATCGTTAACTTTTGATTCGACTTGCAAAAATACAAAAACTATTTTTCCAACCACTCCAACCCGAAGTTGTAAAACACCATCGAGTAGCCCAACGTGTCGTCGTCGGACTCTTCCACATAGAGGCCAATGCTGTGGTCGGGAAGGATGCAGAGCGAGGAATAGGCCGAAGCATAAGGCACAATGCACTTGCTCACGGGCCAAGTCAGGCCTTCATTGTAACTGACATAGACGGTCACATCCTCGCGGCGTTCTGGGGCAGGCAAGGAATGAAGCAAAACATTCTTTTCAGCGCCCTCATTGACAGACGAATAACGGATAATATCGCCATTGCAAGCTGTGGCCACGAGGTCAGGCCAAGCGGAGGTTTCGGGCTGCCAAGTGAGGCCGCCATCTTCCGAAATATTATACCAACGCTCCCCTTCGTGCCGGATGCTCATCAGGATACGGCCATCGGCAAGTTCAACCACTTTGGCCTCGTCGCCACGCTGGGAGGCACGGCCTGAAATATGCCAAGTTTCGCCATTGTTATCGCTGTAAACTACATAGTTGCAGGCCGACCACTCCTCGGTGTCGCGCACGGCGAGAACGAACATAATGCGCCCCGTGGAGGTCATCAGGCCATTGCCCGAAGCGAAAAAGGCCGACCACCAAGTGTGGCTCACCTCGTTTTGGCACTTCGCGCCATAAAGCTCGTCGGTGATGTCCTTCGGCTCTGTCCAAGTCTGACCGTTGTCGTAACTTCTTGCGATATAAGTTCGTAGCGGGTTTTCAGGCCTTCCTTGCCAAAAGCCGCAACCGCCCACGAAAGCCGCCAAAAGGCCGCCTTCGTCGTGGGTGTGTACCAAGGCGCAGTCGCCGAAGCCCTTCCCCACCCCTTGCCCTTCAACGAGGGTGTAAGGTTCGCTCCAAGTGCGACCGCCGTCGGTGCTTCTATTAATAAGAATGTCGATGTCCTCGGGCAAGTCGGCATCGTTGTGTTTCCGCTTGTCGGTGGCCACTACGAGCGAGCCGTCCTTCGCCGCGATGATGGCGGGGATGCGGTAATTCCTTGAGCCATAGTCGCCCGGGCGGTAAAGGACCGTGCGCAGGAGGATGGAGTCGTTTTGAGGTTCTGTTTGTTGTTTGTGTTGGCTGGCGTTGTCGCAAGCAGTAAAACCAAGGCAAAATGCCAAAACAGTGAAAATCAGTCTTCTCATAAGCAAGTGTATTATTGCGCAAAGATAGTCTTTTTTTCATCTAAGCAACATTTTTATCAAACAAATGACCAACGTTTTGTTTCTTAAGCACCGCCTTCCCCAATATGCCCGGTGCCATCACACCTTTGGCGGAATGTACAAATAAGCAAACCGACTTACCCGCAATAAACCAGTCGTCTTTGCGTTCAAATAAGGCAACTGGCTCTTGGATTTTATGGAAATAGAGAAACTACACAGTGCCCTCCAATCCGCCGAAGCCGTCGTCATTGGCGCGGGCGCGGGACTATCCACCTCGGCGGGCTTCACCTATTCAGGGGAACGCTTTGAAAAACATTTTGCCGATTTCATCGAGAAATATGGCTTCACCGATATGTACACGGCGGGATTCCATCAGTTCCCGACCGAGGAAGAACATTGGGCCTATTGGAGCCGACACATTTACTACAATCGCTATGTGCCCGCCCCAAAACCCGTTTACGACAACCTCCTGAAACTCGTGAAGGACAAGGACTATTTTGTCATCACCACCAATGTCGATCATCAATTCCAAAAGGCGGGCTTCGACAAACAACGGCTGTTCTACACCCAAGGCGATTATGGGTTGTTCCAATGCTCGAAACCTTGTCACCAAAAGACCTACGACAACGAGGAAACCATCAGGAAAATGATTGCGGCACAATATGTAGAGACGCGGTGCGCCATGTCTCTACGGATTCCGACCGAATTGATTCCCCATTGTCCCGTTTGTGGCGAACCGATGAAAGTCAACCTGCGTTCCGACAACACTTTCGTGGAGGACGAAGGCTGGCACCAGGCCGCACAGCGTTACCTCGATTTTGTGAACAGCCACCAACACGGTAAGGTGCTGTACTGGGACCTCGGCATCGGGAGCAACACCCCGACCATCATCAAACTACCCTTTATGCAGATGACCTACAAAAACCCCGAGGCAACCTACGCCACCATCAACCTCGGTGAGGCGTTCACGGTAGAACAAATCAAGGACAGGTCGATAGTGATTGACGGGGATATTGGGGAGGTACTGAATAAATTGTTGATTGTTTAATTGTTTAATTGTTGAAAATGAACCGCTTATATTATCTCATAGACTATCTTCTGAAAGAAGACCCTCAATATTCCGAAATGCAGATTCCGGAGGATTTGCAAGGCAAGCGCGACCTGTTCCGTGCTTTGCGCAACGTGCGTTGGCCGAAACCCGTCAGCGAGGAATTTCTGCGTTTGCAGGACGAGGAATTGCAGGAGCAGTTGCAGGAAAAAGGAATTGTTGACCTAACTAAACCATCAACTCTTACCTCCCCACTTCCAACTACTCTCAACTCTAAACCCTCAACCCTAAACTATACAATTTGGCAGGGCGACATCACCCGCCTGAAAGTGGATGCCATCGTGAACGCGGCCAACAGCCAAATGTTGGGCTGCTTCCACCCTTTGCACAAGTGCATCGACAATGCCATCCATTCCGCTGCGGGCGTGCAGTTGCGCGAGGAATGCCACCAACTGATGCTCCTGCAAGGTCACGAGGAACCGACTGGTCAGGCCAAAATCACGAAGGCCTACAACTTGCCCTGCAAATATGTCATCCACACGGTTGGTCCTATCATCCCAAACGGCATCCCGACTGAATTTCAGAAGAATCAATTGGCTTCTTGTTACCATTCCATTATGGCCAGCGCCGACGAAAACAAGCTCGAAAGCATCGCGTTCTGCTGCATTTCAACGGGTGAGTTCCGTTTCCCGAACCGATTGGCCGCCGAAATCGCTGTGCGAACCGTCAAGGATTACTTGGCCGAACATCCCGATTGCAGCATCAAGCAATTGGTTTTCAATGTGTTCAAGGATATTGACAAGAAGATTTATCAGGAAATAATATAATTCGAGGCCCTCACATCCTTATGGGATGTAAAAGGCTGATATTTATTGTTTTACCAATGGAAAATCCATACGGGATTAGTCGGACACAGCGAAATGGCATCCCGATGGGATGCACGTTTGGTAAAATCGAAACAATCGGACAGCAGCATCCCATCGGGATGCGCGTTCGGTAAAATCGAAACAATCGGACAGCAGCATCCCATCGGGATGCGCGTTCGGTAAAATCGAAACAATCGGACAACAGCATCACATCGGAATGCACCGCAACTTGCAAAATTTGAATAAGAAAAACACAAAAAATTCTCCGCCTCAACGATATGAAACGGAGAATTTTGAAGATTTTAAGTCAGCCGAGGCTTATTGCACCATGATTTTTGCCGTCACTCCCCTGCTTTCGCCCGTGGCCTTCAGGAAATACATTCCCTTGGGGCACTCTCCGAGGTCGATGACGGAGCGGCCATCCACGCGGTTTTCATAGACTTTGCGGCCTGTGATGTCGTAAACTTCCACGTTCCATTGGCCTGCGCCGAGATTGAGGTTGAAAGTGCCGTTGGAGGGATTGGGATAAACCAATGTGCTACCGCTTTCCAACTCATTCACACCATCAGGAATTCCCTCACCAACAAGGGTTTCGGAAGCGGCATCGCATCCATCGCTGTAAACCGCCAAAATGTAATACTCCGCTTGGGTGCCAACCGTAATTGTATCCTGATAATCAAAGACATCGATTTCCAAAGTGGCAAGCAAAGCGTTGTCGCGGTACACATCGAAATGCACCAGTTCACCCGTCGAGCCTTCTTCTGGAGCCTCCCAAGCCAACCATAACGTTGTCATCTCCTTGGTCGATGGTTCAACGATTTTGAAATTCTTCACCGGATTGCATTGAACCACAGGCGTTTCGCCCAAAGGATTGGCAATCTCGGCCAAGCAAGCAATGTTCATCTGGCAATACTGCTGCGACATCTCGAAACTGTTAACGCTCGTGCCAATCAAGTCGTTGGGCGTATGGATGTAAGGGCTGTAATGCTCATAGTCCTCGAAGGGATAGATGCCCATATAGCCGTGGTTATTGAAAGAGGTGTGGTCGCTGTCGCCCTCGTTGAAGTTGACGTGACGGATGGGCAGTTCGGGATAATACACGCTGCCGACATTCATGTAATACTCGCCGATGGGTTCCACCGAGTTGGGATAGATGCAATCTATGTGGATTTGGTCGCCGGGATTCAGATAGCCGTTCATGTCGTTGTTGAAATAGCCGATGATGTCCATGCCTTGCTCTTGGCAACGTGAGGCGTATGCTTCACTGCCATACAAACCCATTTCCTCACAACCGTAGGCACAATAGACGATGCTGTACTCGAACTCGTATTGCGTCATAATTCTTGCGCTTTCGAGCACAGCGGCCACGCCCGTGGCGTTGTCGTCGGCACCCGGAGCTGATCCGCCGCCCATCATGGCTTCGTATGAGAATGAATCGAAATGGCTACCGCAAACAACGTAAGTGTCGGGATAGAGCGTACCACGCTGGATGCCAATGACATTGGGCGCAGCCTGGCCGCTACCGAGCCAAGTGTTGGCATAAAATGCCTGTTGTTCCACTTCGAGGCCCAAGGATTGCATACGGCCTGCAATCCAGTCGGAAGCGGCAAAAGCGTTGTCGGAGTTCCACAAGCGCTGGCCATAGTCTTGCAAATGCTGGACGGTGGCCTCAATCGAATCCATGTTCACCTGATTAAGCATCTCACGGATGCGCGGGTCTTCCTCAGTCACCAGCGGGAAGTCGCGAGTCAAGCGAGGCAAGGTCGCCTTTTTGTCGAAAATGGCCACTGCGCCGTCGTTCTTGTAAGGCATCGTCGAGCCTTTCACGATGACATAAGTCTGGGTCGAAAACAGCGCGTCAAATTGCTGCTGTCGGGCTTTCGGGCAATACACCAACGTATAGCACACGTTCTCAGAGAAGGCGTTTTCGTCAATCATGACCATACTGGCGGCATCGAAGCGTTCAGCCGTGGCAAAGACCTCCGAATTGGTGTAGAAATGCACCGTCAGGTTGGGGTCATTGAAGTGTTTTTCCAGTTCGGCGCGACCCGAATAGGGAAGCATCACGAAATTGCCGGCCATGGCCATTACTGACATTGCCAGCGAAACCAAAGTAAAAAGTAACTTTTTCATCTTACAATTATTTAAGTGTTTTTGAAATCAAATAGCATTTATATTTAGGTGCAAAAATACACAAGAAAACAACATGCCGCCCCAAAAATGCCATAGCACCGAAAAACCAAGGCAAAAAAGGCTGAAACGCAATAGTTCCAAAGGCTTGAAAAGTTCGGATAGCGGGCTAAAAGTATCAAAAAAACAGTTGTTTTAGCCCGTTATCTGAATAGTCAAACAAACATATCATTAAGATTTACAACATTTTGTGCAATATCAGAATACTTATTTTCGACAATTCCAAAAGTAGTAATCAAGGCAACATGAACACCCTTGCGCGTATTGGTTTCAAGGCTGAAAGTTTCCACACGATTCAATATCTTGGCATACTCCGATCTCGTCAACGAATACTTTTCGCGCGAGTACTTCACTTCGCAAATATTGATCATATCGTCGGCGCGGTCGATGATGATGTCAATCTGGGCTCCATCTTCGGAATCCTTGCTGCGCCATGAATAACACTCAGTCAACACACTATCCAAATGCAAAACCTTCAAAATCTGAGGAATATGCGATAGGCAAACCCTTTCGTATGCCAGCCCATACCATGTGTTTTGCGTTGGCGTGTTCAGGATTTTCGACCAATAATGAGGGTCTTTCCGACGTCTGCCTTCCACGAAATCGAGATAGAAGAACGAGAAAAAGTCCAAGAGTTGGTAAATCGATCCGTTCGACTTCACCCTAACGCCCGCCACATCATAACGGCGGATGAAGTCGCAGTTGATCAAGTCCTCCAACAGGTTGCTCAAATGACCATTGTTGGCGATGGACAGTTTCTCGGCGATTTCCTTGCGAGTAAGTCCTTTCTTGCTGTTTGACAGCACTTTAATCACATCCATATACCGCTCTGAATGTACAAAAAGCGACTCATACAGCCGCGCATATTCCTTCCTCAGTTCGGCATCCTCGGAGAAAAAAAGCCGGTCGATATTCTCGGTCAAACTCTGGCTGACATCCAACATGCTCAGATAATAAGGTATTCCGCCCAAAATTATGTAGGCTTGCAGCACAGAAATCCTTTTCCATTTTGACTTTTGCTTCTTCAGGAAAAGTTCAGTTTCCTTCAAGCTGAAAGGCCTCAGATGCAATTCATGTGTAATCCGGCCATGCAAACCGCCGTGATTGTCAATGATATTGCGCACAATCCACGAAGTGGCCGAACCGCAAACAACGAGAAAGAAACTGCTTTGGCGCGAGGCCCAACTGTTCCAAAAATAATCGAGCGCATAAACGAACCCCGACTTGGGCGTGTCGAAACAGGGCAACTCATCGAAAAAAACCACACATCGCTTGCCTTTCCGTTGCTTCATCCTCGCCTCAAGCAAAGTCCGCAAGGCTTCAAAGACCTCCATCCATTTCTTGGGCTTTTTGCCTTGATAACCATAACGTTTCAGCGCAACATGAAACGCTTCCAACTCCTCTTCCTTGCGTCCTCCAATGATACCAGTCACGTCAAAGTCGAACTTGTTCTTGAAGTAAGAAGTCACCAAAAAGGTCTTTCCCACTCTTCGGCGACCGTATAGCGCAACAAACTCGGCCTTCCCCGATTTCATGTATTTGGAAACCAAACCGATTTCCTTTGTTCTGCCTATCATTGTATCCATAGCCCTGATTTTGATGGCACAAAAGTAGGCAAAACATTCGTATAACGGGCTAAAAGTATCAAAAAAATAGTGGTTTTAGCCCGTTATATGAATTGTATTATTATTGTTTTTAATTGATTATCAACTATTTAAAAAAAATAAATAATCACCGAAAAACCAAAGCAAAAACTGTCATTTTGCTATCGCTTTGTTCGAGGAGCAAGGTGCCGTTGTGCCTCACCATGATTTGCTTCGAAAGGCTCAGGCCGATGCCGGTGCCGTTGGGTTTGGTGGTATAGAAAGGCACAAAGATTTCCTCTTGTTTCGCCAAAGGGATGGCTTGGCCATTGTTGGTCACATAGATGACCGTCTGGTCTTCCTTGTTGAGGTTGGCAGAAATGCGGATGGCGTTGGCTCCGGCTTGTATTGCATTCTTAATCAAGTTGTTGACAATCTGTACAATTTGGCCTTCGTCGGCATAAATCAGCAAGTCGGGCGAATTGGCGGTATAGGTCAGGCTGACACCTTGCTCGGCGATTCTGGCCTTGTTGAGGAGCAGCACCCTTTCCATCATTTCGTCCACCATCACCGCCTTGCGGACGGGCTGCGACATTTGGGTGAAATTGCGGTACGATTCCACGAAACGAATCAAGTCTTTCGACGAGGCCGCAATGGTTTCCAAGCCTGCCTTCACATCGAGGTTTTCCTCTTTTGAGAGGGCGTCGCTCAACGAGGCGATAGGCGCCACGGTGTTCATGATTTCGTGCGTCATCACGCGAAACAGCTTGCTCCACGAAGCCTCTTCATTGACGGCATTGCGCCGCTCGAAGATGCCCCGGATGCGGTTGAGGTTGCGGTTCAGCGACGACTTTTCCTGAAAGCTGAAATTCAGCTCGTCGTCCTCCAAGGCATCCATCATAAAGGAGACCTTGCGGGTGTCGCGCCGCCTGACGATGAAGGCCGTCAGCACGGCGGAAAAAGCCATCGCCGCCAACACCACCAAAATCCACCACCACACGCTCATATCCCGTATTTTTTTAAGCGGCCATAAAGCGTCGGTCGGCTGATTCCCAACGACTTGGCCACCAATGAAAGATTGCCGCCATAGCGTTTTATCGCGTTGCGGATGGTTTGTTCCTCAATGTCCACCAAGGTCTCTACAGGTTGGGTGACAATCAGCTCAGAAGCTCGAATTTGAAGGTCGGTGGGCTGAATCAACTCGCTTTCCGACAAGATGACCGCTTTCTCGATGCAGCCTTGCAACTCACGGACGTTGCCACTCCAACGGCTACGTTGCAACAGGCGCAAAGCCTCATCGGAGATGCCTTTGGTGAGACGATGGTACTTTTCGGCATAACGCTTCACGAAAAGCATGGAGAGCGTCTTGATTTCATCCGTGCGTTCCCTCAATGGCGGCAAATGCAGCGGCACCGTGTTGATGCGGTAATACAAATCCTCACGGAAACGCCCATCCTTGACCATTTCAGGCAGGTCCATATTGGTGGCGCAAATCAGGCGAATGTCGATGGGCACCGGGTGGGTGTCGCCGACCTTGGTGATGCTTCGGTTTTGCAACACCCTCAGAAGTTTGGCTTGTTGCGGCAAGGGTATGTTGCCGATTTCATCGAGAAAAAGCGTGGTGCCGTTGGCCTGCTCAAACTTCCCGATGTGATCGGCGTATGCATCGGTGAACGCCCCTTTCACATGGCCAAACAGCTCGCTTTCAAAAAGCGTTTCGGTGATGGCACCTATATCGACCCCCACCATCGCCCTTCCCGACCGGTTCGACAGCCGATGAATCTCGTTGGCCAACACATCCTTACCCGTTCCGTTTTCACCAGTAATCAACACATTGGCTTCGGTTGGCGCAATCCTGTCCACCATCTTTCGGAGCTCCTTCATCGCCTCACTTTTGCCCCACAGCATCATCGTTGAATCAGATTGCTCCATAGGTGGTTTATGCTTATGCTTGTCGCAGGCTTTCTCCAAAAGGTCCAAAAGCTTGGCATTGTCCCACGGCTTCACCACGAAGTCGAAGGCACCGCGTTTCATGCCTTCCACGGCGAGGGCGATGTCGGCGTAGGCCGTGAACAGCACCACCTGCACATCAGGGAAGGCGTGCTTCAGTTCGGAAAGCCAAAAGAGGCCCTCGTTGCCCGTGTTGATGTCAGCCTCGAAGTTCATGTCGAGCAACACCGCGTCGGGCTTGAAGGTTCGCATGGCTTCCATCAGCACCTTGGGCGAGGCGATGAGTTCCACCTCGGCGAAGTGCATCGGCAGCAAGATTCCCAACGCCGAGCGGATGCCAGCGTTGTCATCGACGACTAAGATTTTTGATTTGAGTTTGGGCATAGCTTATACTTTTCTCCTATCCAACCAAAGTTTCATCAACGGGTCGGAAATGGAATAGGTTTTTTCTTTTCTTGTAATTAAGTCGTATTCAAGCAGTTTGAGGGCAGCCGATTGGCTTGAACTTGGCGAACGCAAACGGTATTTCTTGTTGAATGCCGTGGAAGTGATGCCTTGCACCTGTTTTTCGGCATGGATGGCGTAAAGCAGTTCCTTTTGCGCTTCGGTGATATAGGCCAATTGTTCGCGCAACCGTGACACCCATAAAGACCTCGTAAACATGCGCAAAAGCCTCGGATGCAAGGCCTTTCCCCGCCTCCCGAAAATTGCGAGTCGCGAAATCCAGATAGACATCGTATGCGATAGGTTCCAAACGGAGCGATTTCGCGCTTTGGAAAAACGGCCTCTTCGACGAGAAAAACATCTCCTCCATAAGCCGCCGCTGACTGCCCGAAAACACGAAATTGGTGTTCGAAAGTTTCTGGATATGCGTCCTTAGCAAAGCCTCGACATTCTTCTCGGGATACCTCGTAATCTGTTGAAACTCATCAATAACGACAATGCACCGCTTATCGACTTTTTCAAGATAGCCGAAAATCTCCGCCAAAGTGTATTCGGGGTTCTGGACATCGCCCAACTTGACATCGAAAGTGGGCATATTTTGGATGGTGTCGTAGCCAAAACTTGCGCTGAGCGACTTCAAGAAAGTGACAAACTGCTTGCGCAACTTCACACTTCGAGTGGCCACATTGTCGAAAACCGCCGTCCCGAAGGCAAGGATGAACTCGCGAAAAGTCGTAGTGTGAAGTATATCGACCGAAACGGTGACATACTCATCCTTGATTTCCGGCTTGTCGAAGACGAAATCAACGAGCGAGGTCTTCCCCATTCTGCGCGGCGAGGTCAGCACCACATTCATCTGATTATGAATCGATTTCTCCAAATCAGCCGCTTCCTTCACACGGTCGCAAAAGTATTCGGGAGCAATCTTTCCTGAAACTACGAACGGATTGATGTTCTTAACCATAATGCCTTGATTTTGGGGACAAAGATAGTGCTTTTTCTCAAATTACCGAAAAAAAATTACCGAAAAAACATAATTTTCAAGATCACTCCTTCTGCAACACATCCACCGGATTGGTCTTGGCCGCCTTCAAGGTCTGCCAAAGCACCGAAAGGAAGGCCATCACGAGGGAAATGGCCACGGCGACGACGAAAATCCAGGCGTAGTTTTCGAGTTTGACGATGAAGCCTTCGAGGTAACGCTGTGCCGCCCACACCGCTAACGGGACGGCGATGACGCAAGCCACCGCCACCAAAACCATATATTCCTTCACGGTGTGCCACGTCTCGCTCTCAACGGTTCCGCCAAACACCTTGCGCACGGCGATGCTCTTGGCGTTCTCGCCCGCGTAATAGGTGCTCATAGCGATAAGGCCAAGCAACGAAATCAGAACGGCAAGCAGCATAAAGATTTCCAAAAGCCGCATATTGTTCTTGGCGGGCTTGAGCGCATCGCGGTAGAAGTTGTCGATGTAGTCGTCGGCATAAACCATAAACGGGAAGCCCTTGCCCCAAGCCTCTGTCGTTTCGCGGATGGCCTTCCGAGCCTCTTTTTGGTCGCCGACCGTCTCGATGAGGAACGCCGCACGCTGGCCACCCCATTCGATGTCCTCCATTTTCTGCACACTCACGACGAGGTAGTCTTCCTCGCCCACATTTGTCCTGTTGACGGGGAAGTCGCGAATCACGCCGGCTACCTGCTCGCAGCCAGTGGTACGTTGTGCCAAGGTCTGGCTGATGTCGTGGAAATCGTCGTCGAAGCCCGTGGCGGCAAAGGCGGCCTCGCCAAACCAAGCCGAATTGAACACGGGTGCACCATAATCGCTTATCTTCTCAAAACCAAGCATTTGGAATGCGGTTGTATCCACACGGAACATACGATAGGCAATCTCCGCACCGTCGCGGGTGAGGCTGTATTGTCCGCCGACAGGATAACCCGGCACACCTTTACAATGGCCTATCTTTTTCACACAAGGCAGTTGTTCCAGAGCCTCATTCAATGCCTCACGACTGGCACCGTGCGCACCCGCATCCAAGTAAAACAGGTTCTTGGTGTTGCAGTGCATCGGGCGATTGAGTGAAGTTCGGTATTGGGTCTCCATCACGATGGCCATAGCGATAAGGAATACCGCCAAAGTGCTTTGGATGATGATGAATACCTTATTGAACACCATTTTCGTATTGCGGCGGAAGGTGCCTTTCACCACATCCATCGGCTGCACACGACTGGCAAACACGGCTGGAATGATGCCATTGAGCACGCCAACCACCACAATGACAGCGAGATAAGACAAGAGATACATTGGTTTCATTTGCACCTGTATCGGCACATCAGGGTCATTGAGCAAGGCATTGACCGAGGGAGCAAACAAATGTGCCAACAACAGCCCAAGTCCGAAGCAAACTGCCGTAAATATCAGTGATTCAGAAATATATTTCCAAACGATTTCACCTTTTTGCGCTCCGAGCAGTCGGCGCGTGGCCATCTCCTTGGCGCGTTTTCCCGTGAGGGCAAACGAAAGATTGATATAGTTGAACACCGCAGAAAGCAGCAGCAACAACCCGACAATCGCCAAGAGTTTCAAGGTGCCGAGGTCGCCGCGATTGAACTGGTTCTTGGAGTCGTTGGCATCGCGGAAAAACAACTGGTCGAAGCGCTTCACGACCAATTTTTCGAAGAAAGCCTTGCCGTAAAATTCGGGATAGATGGCCTTGCAAACCTGCTCCGCCTTGTCGTAAATCACCTGCGGGTCGATGCCTTGGCGGTATTTCGCGAAGGTGATGGTCGAGCCGTAACGGTCGTAAGGCATTTCGTAGGCTGCCCAATTGGCGGGATGTCGGTCGTTGACAATCAGGTCGGTATATTTGAAAACGGTGTTGCGATTGTCCTTGAGGATGCCCGTGATGACATAATCTTGGTTGTTCTCACGAATCGTCTGGCCCACTTTCAGGTCGTAGGTCCGCGCAAGGGTTTCGCCGACAATGACATTCGAGGTTGACTCGATGCCTTCGGAACTGCCATCGACAAATTCGAGGTAAGGGAACATCTTGAAGAAGTTTTTGTCCACGGCGACCACTTTCACCGATACGAACTGATCGTCCATCACGACCATCGTGCTAATGCCTTCGCAATAGCGCGAGGCCATCTCCACCTCGGGCACGCGTTCGATGAGTTCGTCGGTGAAGGCGTAAGTGAGGCCCGTATAGTCGGTCATTCCGAAGGTGTAGATGTTCTTTCGGTCGGGGCTTTCGCGCGTGATGCTGTACTGCTGCCACGCATAACTGCCGATGATGATGACGAAGGCGAGGCTCACGGCCAAGCCCACGGCTTCAATGATTGTATAGAGTTTGTTTCTTGATAGGAATTTGATGTAACTTGACATATTGTTGAATTGTTGATTGTTTAACTGTTGAATTGTTGATCGTTTAACTGTTGAATTGTTGATTGTTGGGTAGTATCTATCATAATTCGTGCCAAATTTACAAAATAATAAGAATCAGCAAGATACAATTTTTCTGTTTTGTAAAAGTGTAAAGGATCTTTACAGTGAGTGTAAAGATCCTTTACACTCGCCAAACATAGCAATCCTCGTGCCGATCAGCTTGAAAAATCCGAGAAATTCAGCCAAAATCAGAAAAAATATCGCATTTTGGCTGAATTTCTATTGCACATAAAAGATATTTATCTATCTTTGCAGCAATAAATTAGCATCGTTATGAACCCTTCATCAGTTATCGGTAGAGAAGAAGAAATTGCCACCATCTCAAGGCTTTTCGCCTCGGAGCGTTCCGAGTTTTTGGCCATTTACGGGCGTCGGCGCGTCGGCAAGTCGTTTCTCATCGAGGAGGCGCTTGAGAACAAGTTTTCCTTCGTGGCCGTCGGGATGTACCAAAAAATCGACCACGACAACCCCGAAAAAGTCGAGTCGTACCGGCAGAAACAATTGGCGCATTTCCACAACAGCCTTGTGGAATATGGCTTGTCCAAAACCAATCCCGCGCCCAATAGTTGGATGGAAGCCTTGAACCTACTGAAAAAGTTGCTGCAAAGCAAACGCGCCCGCCGCAAGGTCGTTTTCATCGACGAATTGCCTTGGTTGGCCGGACCGCAATCGGCGGAACTGCTTGCTGAACTTGGGCATTTCTGGAATTCATGGGCGAGGAAGCGCAAGGACATCTTCCTCATCGTTTGCGGCTCGGCCACCAGTTGGATGGTTGACAACGTCATGCGCGACTACGGCGGCCTCTATGGTAGAATCACCGAATCCATCTTCCTCAAGCCCTTCACCCTTGCGGAATGTGAACGCTACTGGGCCAAACGCGGCTTCCATCTGTCGCGGTACGAAATCGCACTCACTTACATGGTCATAGGCGGCGTGCCTTATTACATGGACAGCATACGACCCGACCGGACGATGGCCGACAACATCAACGCCATCTACTTCGACAAGGACAAGGCCCGACAGGAATTCAAGGACGTTTACACCGGGCTCTATTCAACCTCCGAAACATACATCAACGTCATCCGCCAATTGGGAAAGCGATTCTACGGAATGACGCGGGACGAACTGCTCAACGCCGTCGACAAGAAAGGTGGCGGCACTTTCACCGACGTGCTCGAAAACCTGATGGACTCCGGCATCATCCGAAGTTACACCCTCTACGGCGGTGCAAGGAAGCAGACCGTCTATCAACTTGTCGATTTCTTCACCTTGTTCTACCTGCGTTTTGTCGAAAACTCGGACTTCACCTCTTGGCGTTCCCTGCAACGAAGCAAGCCATTTTACACATGGGCAGGCAACACCTTTGAACTCTTGGTCATGGAACACATGCCACAACTCGCCAATGCGCTCAGAATCAAGGAATACGCCACGCCTTTCAGTTGGCGAGGAAAGACACCCGACGGCGAAGGGGTTCAAATCGACCTCATCATCCCCGCCACCGCCGAGCGTGCCAACTACATCTGCGAGATGAAGTTCTCGGAAGGCAAATACACCCTTTCCAACGACGACGTTGAGGAGATGACAAGACAGATTTCAGCCGTCAGCAAGGCCAAAATCCACAAGCCGAGCCACTCGATTTATGTCGCTCTTGTGACCACATTCGGAACGACCGATTCAAAGCATAAAACCCATATAAATGACATAGTTACGCTTGATTCCTTGTTTTAGAAATTCAGCCAAAACCGAACTTTTTTGTCGATTTTGGCTGGATTTCTACTGTCAATCATTTCGTCAGCGAACAAACTACGGATTCCACGGATTTGACGGATAAGTCCCCGAAAATTCAGGACGCAAGTGTGCGATTGATACAGATAATACAACTACGAATTACACGAATTTTGCGAATTTCGATTTGAGAATTTGAGGCGCAAGCGCCTGAATGGATACTAATCTGGACTGCTTCGTGCCTCGCAGTGACGCAAAGCGGCATAAATTCGTCCTAATTCGTGGCGCAAGCCACAAAATAATTCGTTCCATTCGTGCAATTCGTAGTTCCTTCAATCGCCGAAATCACAGTTGCGACAAGACATCCTCCACGATCTTACCATCGAAGAGGTTGATGATGCGGTCGGCAAAACCCGCGTCGCGCTGCGAGTGGGTCACCATGACGATGGTGGTGCCTTCTTTGTGGAGGTCGGTGAGCAGGTCCATCACCTCACGACCGTTCTTCGAGTCGAGGTTGCCCGTAGGCTCGTCGGCGAGGATGAGCTTGGGGTTGGCGACCACGGCGCGGGCGATGGCCACCCTTTGCTGCTGACCGCCAGAGAGTTGCTGCGGGAAGTGGTCTTTGCGGTGCTTGATGGCCATGCGCGTCATGATGTCGTCGACGCGCTGTTTGCGCTCGGCGGCGGGGATGTTCATGTAGCGCAACGGCAGTTCGATGTTCTCAAACACGTTGAGTTCGTCGATGAGGTTGAAGCTCTGGAACACGAAGCCGATGTTGCCCTTGCGGAACTGGGTGCGGTCCTTCTCCTTGAGGTTGCCGACCTGATGTCCGAGGAGTTCGTAACTGCCCTCGGTGGGGTTGTCCAACAGGCCGAGGATGTTGAGCAAAGTCGATTTGCCGCAGCCCGAAGGCCCCATGATGGCGACAAACTCGCCTTTGTTGATTTCGAACGAAACGCCGTCCAATGCTGTGGTTTCGATTGAGATGTCTTCGCTCACGAAGACTTTCCTGAGATTTTCTACTTTAATCATTGCTTTGATTGTTTAAGGGTTTAACTTTTATTTTGTTGAATTGTTGTTTGATTGCTTTGTTTAACTACGAATTGCACGAATTAAGCGAATATTATTTGTAAGAATTTGAGGTGCCTCGCAGTGACGCGAAGCGGCACCAAATTCGTCCCCATTCGCGGCGAAAGCCGCAAAATTATTCGTCAAATTCGTGTAATTCGTAGTTCCTTTCATTATCAATTGTTTTTCAAAGACTTAACAGGATTCATTCGGGCTATCCTATTGCTGCTCAAGACGACCACGATGGTGACGACAACCAGCACGGCCACCGCACCGATGATGAAATAAAGGGGAGAGAGGCCGATGCGCATGGCGAATAGTTCTAACCATTTGTCGGCAAGGAAATAGGCGATTGCCACGCCTATCAAAGCCGCAATCACGGCCAGTTTCAGCACATCCGCCACGAACATACGGATGATTTCGCCCGCAACCGCGCCATTCACCTTGCGGATGGCCACCTCCTTGCTACGGCGGTTGGCCTCGTCGCGTACAAAGCCTATCAGACCAAACAAGGCAATCGCCAAAGCAAACAAGGCACCTATAATGAATGTGCGCCGCATCTGATACAGGTGGGTATATTCCTTCTTGACCAATTCGGTGTAAGGTGTCACTTCGACATTGTTTCGCTCGGGCATACATTCCTCGATGACCGCCTTCACCTTGGCGATGGCTTCGGGATTCACTTCGCGAACCTTCACCACCAATGTTTTCATCACCCTCGACCAATCTTCGGGACCATAATTCCAATCCATATTCCAACAAAAGCGGATGCTCGCGCGGTCGTCGTTGCCCATCATCGAGCCGATGACGTAATCTTCATAAACGCCACAAATGGTGTAAACGTCATCGTCGCCATCGCTGTGCTCCGAAATCAGGATGTCCTTGCCTACTGCGCCGTCGCTCCAGTCGGCATAAAGGTTCATCTCCTTCACGAAACTTTGGCTCACAGCTACATCTTTCGGCTTTGAAGGCGCTTTGCCCTCTGTCAAACGGAAGCCCATCATATCGAAGAAGCCCTCCGTCGCTATGTATTGGTCGCACACGCCCATTAAATATTTCGTCGGGTTGTCGGGCAGCATGATATTGTTACCAGACGTCTTGTCCAATGGGATGCTATAGGTCAGCTCTGCTGCCTCCACTTCGGGATATTGCCGCAGTTTTTCTGTAATCAGTATCAAATTGTCCTTGTCCGCTCCTTCCAACGGGACATACAGCAACTGCTCGTAATCGTAGCCCATATCAGCGTTCATCGCAGAGTTGTATTGCCTATCAGCTACGATGACCAAAGGCAGCAAAATGACATTGATGCCGACTTGCACCATCAACAACGTGAGTTTCCAACGACGCTTGCTTTCCTTGTAGCCGCTGAAGGCCGTCGAAACGGGAATCCTGACGAACATCATCGCTGGGATGAGAGCAGAGACCAGGAAGATGAAAGCAATGATGCCGACAAGCACCCAACGGGTTTGCGGCACCATAAGGCTGGCAACTGGCACGCCCAACAGCGACTCGATGACCCCGCTGAAAGCCCATATCACCAAGGCCGCCACTACCATCGAAGCCAATAGGTTCAAGGCCGTCTCCTTGATGAGCATTCCGTAGATGCTTCCTGCGCTGGCACCGTAGCACTTCCTGACCCCCATTTCCTTGGAGCGGCGCACCACATCCGAAACGGCCATCAGCAGGTAGTTGAGCACCGAGACCAAAAGCAGCAAGGCCGCCACCACCGACAGAATCAGCACATAGTTTTTGATAGTAGGCTCGTGACGGTGCATGGTGGCAAGAGGGGTCAGCGTGTACCAAATCGTGGAGCCGTCGCGTTCCAATTCCTCCAAAGGCTGGTGTGCTTCCTGCATCTTACGGATGGCATCTTTCAAGCTGTTGGGATCCACATTGGGCGCCAGTTTGACAAAGCCGCGATAACGGTCGTTGCCAAGCCAATTGTTGATGCTCCACTCACCAAACGCAGCGATGCTCGTCACCAAGTCGCATTGTACGCTGCCATTCTCTGGAAAATCTTCAAAAACGCCCACCACGGTCAGTCTTGTTTTCGGCCCCCAAACTTCACTGTAGATTTGTTTGCCAATGGCCTCGTTCACGCCACCCAACTTCTCCGCAAAACTGCGGCTGACGGCAATGTCGCCATTGTATTGTTGCAAAGCTTGCATCGGATCACCCGCAAGAAATTCACGGTCAAAAAAGTCGAAAAAGCAGGTGTCGGCACCTATGCACAGGCCCGTGATGAGGTTGTCGCTTTCGTCATAAAGGTTACCGTTGAGCAGGTTGGAATAGCGCGTAGCGGCTTCCACGCCAGGCACCTCCGCCTTGAAACCCGGCGCAATGCCGCCCGAAGTGCCCCAGAAGTCATCGGGGTCGCCGCCTTCCTGAAAAATGATAGTTTCTGTAATCATATAGATGCGCTCCACATCCTTGTAGAAACTGTCGTACGACAGCTCGAAGCACACCTTGGCAATGAGCACGATGCCAATGGCGAGACCTATGCCTAACGATAGGATTTTGATTAGGTTGTCGGTTAATCTGTTCATAACTATCTAATTTTTACTTGTTTAACTACTCATTATTTTTTTAACTACGAATTGCACGAATTAAGCGAATATTATTTGTAAGAATTTGATGCCTCGCAGTGACGCGAAGCGGCACCAAATTCGTCCCCATTCGCGGCGAAAGCCGCAAAATTATTCGTCAAATTCGTGTAATTCGTAGTTCCTTTCATCGCTTTTCAAAATACCAGCACCTCCGATTCGCCGAAGTTATCATACGAAGAAGTAATCACCTTCTCCCCTGCTTCAAGGCCTTCGACAACCTCGTAATACTGCGGGTTCTGTCGCCCAATCTTGATGTCGCGGCGCGTGGCCTTGCTGCCGTCGGAAGAGAGCACATAAATCCACTTGCCGCCCGTCTTTTGGTAGAAAGCACCACGCGGGATGAGCACCGCCTCCACGGGCTGGCCGAGTTGCAGGTTGAGGTAATAGGTCTGGCCGCTGCGGATGTTCTCGGGCTGCTGTTCCATAAACTTGAAGTCGGCCTTGAACTTGCCGTCGCGCACTTCGGGATACACCTTGCGGATTTGCGCTGCGTAACGCTCGCTCTGCCGTTCAAAAGTGGCCTCCAAGCCAGGCGTGATGCGGTCGATGTAATGTTCATCTATCTGGGCCTCAATCTTGTAACTGTCGAGATTGTTGATTTGCCCAATCTTGGAGCCTGCCCCCACCGACTGGCCCAACACCACATCCAACAGGCCCAACTCGCCGTCGATGGGTGCCTTGATGGTCAGGTTTTCCTTGCGCTTGCGGATCATCATCATATTGACGCGCATGTTTTCGAGGCTCTCGCGCATCCGGTCGATTTCCACCGTGCGGTGAAGGCTGTCTTGCTTGGCGCGGTTCTCCACCAATTTCAGGCGACTGCTCGAAAGCGTGAAGTCCTCCTCGGCTTTCAAGAAGTCCTCGCGGGCGATGAGGCCGTCGTTGTAGAGCGACTTCTGCGCTTCGTAGGTGCGGCGGTTGCGCTGCACTTCCATTTGCAGTTGCAGCTTCTCCTGCTCCACGCTCAACTTTTGTTGTTCCATCTGAATCATGGTGTTGCGCAGGATGTTCTCCTTCTCGGCGAGGTCGGCCTCGGAGGTGAGGATTTGCATGTCGAGGTTCTCGTTGCTCAAAATGAGGATGACGTCGCCGGCCTTGACGCGGCTGCCTTCCTCGGTGACGATCTGCTGCACCACACCGCCTTCCAAGGGGCTGATTTGGATGGTCGTCATGGGCGCGACCTGCCCGCTGATGCGGATGTAGTCGTTGAACTCGCCCGAGGTGACGGTGCTCACGGTGATGTTGTCCGCGTCGATGCGGAGTTTCTTCGAGTCGTCCCTGAAGACGAGCCAAAGGATGAAGACGAGGAGCAACGCCCCGCCCCAAAACGGCAACGCCTTTTTCGTGAATGCGCGGCGGATGCCTTTTTTCTGTTCGATTTTTCTGTCCATTGAGTGTTCCATAACTATTGTAGATTTATAATTTCAAGATTTCAAATTTCAAGATTTCTTTTTTAACTACGGATTTCGCGGATTTTACAGATATTATTTTTCGAAAATTTTGGGACGCAAGCGTCCAATGTGTACGGATGGCTGCCGCCGGTAGGAATCCGTAACAATTTGGGCACTTGTGCCTTCTAATTTTATCATTGAAAATCCGTGCAATCCGTGCAATCCGTAGTTTCTGATTATTATTTGGGCACTTGTGCCTTCCAAATTTCTTGTCGGCCATCCGTTTAATCCGTGCAATCCGTAGTTTCTGATTATTCATTGTTTTGTAGGTTTTGATTGTTTTGTGATAAACGCTATTCTTTCTTCAACACCGTAGCTGGATTAGCCCGTGCCGTCTTGATGCTTTGCCAAATGACTGACAGGAACGCCATCAGCACGACGGCAAGCACGGCCAAAGCGAAAATCCACCACGAGAGACTGATGCGGTGCGTGTATTCCTCAAGCCAACGGTGCATAATGAACCAAGCCACGGGAATGCCAATCAGTGCAGCCACAGCCACCATCTTCATGAAGTTCAGCACCAACTCGCGCAACACGCCGCCATAGTCGGCGCCAAAAACTTTCTTCACCGCCACAGCACGACGCTCCTGCTGCATGTAGTAGGAACTCATTGCAAACAAGCCCAACGCAGAAACGAGCATCGAAAGCAAGGTGAAAATCAGGATGATGCGAACCTGCTCTCGCCAGCAAAAAAGGCTTCAATCATGTCCTCAAGGTAAAGCGCTTCAAAACGCTTGTCGGGAAACAGCTCTTTCGTCACTTGTTCCAAACGATCGAGAGCCGCCTTGTGGTCACCGGTGGTCTTCACCAACAATTTCCACGGAAAATCGTCATCGGGATTCTCGCCACGGTTGTTAATCAACGCCGCCGACTGCTGCATTTCCAAGGGCCAAATCTTGAAGTCGTAGTAAATGCCTCCGATGTCTAAAGTGCCCTTTCCAGCGGAATGTAACTCGGTCACGTCCTCGTCGATTCCAATCTCCTTGAAAGCGTACTCGTTGAGCCAATAAGACCCTGGAATATGGTTGTCTTGCTTGATGCGAAGCCCAAGGATGTCAAAATAATGCTGGTCGCCTTGAATCTGCTGGAACGAGACCCATGTGCCGTCGGCCATTTCCACCGTCCAGTTGTTGGTACCCAACAGCGGTGTGCCGTCGCCTTGCCCCACGTCTTCCACAAACGGCTCGGCACGATAGGCATCCAACAAGGCCTTGATTTCGCCCGTCTTGCCGTACACATTGTCTATGACCAAAATGTCTTTCGTATTGTAGCCCAAATCGGCGGTTATCAGATGCCGCGTTTGCAAGTAAAGGGTCAAAGCCGAAACAAGCATCACCACAGTCACGGCATTCTGCACCACGATGATGACAGGACCATAAACCGTCTTGGTC
>CACXQV010000006.1 GCA_902769875.1 uncultured Bacteroidia bacterium | reverse complement strand
CAGCACCGATTCACGGGGCTTCGCTGGCGATTTCTATGCCAGCCTGTACCATCACGACATCGAAGGCGCCTTGAAAGCCATGCAAGCCTTCTTCGCCTCGATTCCTTACCTCGATTTCGGGGCAAAGGAATTGGACGACATCACAAAATATGAGGCCTACTACGAAGTATTGACATACGTGGTGTTCTCCATCTTCAATTGCCGCACCTTTACGCAGGTGAAAGTGGCGCGTGGCCGCACCGATGTGGTCGTGTTTATGCGCGACGCCGTGTATGTGATGGAGCTGAAGATGCGCGGCTCGGCGCAAGAAGCCTTGGCGCAAATCAACTCGAAGGATTATGCGATTCCTTACCAAGCCGAAGGCAAGCCTGTCGTCAAGATTGGCATCGCCTTCTCGAAGGAAACCAAGACCGTTTCGGATTGGAAAATAGAAGGCGATTTCTGATCATCAAGAAATACAAAGTATTCAACGCAGTTAATTTGAGAAATCAGAGATTGGCCTACGCTGAAATGCTTTGCATTCTTCACTGCTGTGGATAAACAACGGCGAGAATTAAACGAATTATTTTGCCGCCGTCGACCGACCCCGCGTCTGAAAGACGCAACAACCCGTAACCGTAGGTCGCGACCTACGGCATACACCTACAGCAGAGACCTACGGCAGCGTCCCGACAAGCATACACAAACAAAGCGGCTGCCACAGTGCGACAGCCACCAAAAAAATATGAAAAATCCAAGAATTTATTCCTCGTCAACCAAAAACACCGCCACCTGCCTGATTCCATTGGCGCCAATGACCAACGTTTGCTCAATGCCGGTGGTGCGGCTCGGCCCTGTAATGATGGTCATTTGCGAGGGCTTTTCCTTGGCGTGTTTCCGCTTGACGGTTTGGAAAGCCGTGCGCATGCCGGGAACTATTTGCTCCGTTGTGGTAAACACCAAGAGGATGTCGGGCAAGGCGTAGGCTTCGCGCGTCAGTGTCATGGCATCGGAAATGACGATGCTGCCCGTTTGTGCCACCAAACACTCGCAACCCGTCAGGCTGACGAGTTTCCGTTTGGGCTCGCGTTCCCTGCTTTCAGTGAAAGGGATGCCATATTTCGTCAGCAGGCGTTGCATGTCGGGGCTGGTACACCACAGCGGTTCCCAACCGTTTTCAGGCGCCAGCTGCCTGATGCATTCGGCAAACTCTGCTTCGCTCTCCAAATAGATGAAAATGCCACCGTGTTCCTTGAAATTCTGCACGAAGGTGATGGCGGTACCGTCCTCCTCCTTGATGGGCACCCATGTCTCAGTGCGCTGGTCGATGTCTTTAAACAGAGCCTCCTGCCGCTCGATGAGGGCATTGCGCACCTTGGCGAGCATCTGCTCCTTGAAGGTGGCATCGGTGTTTTCTCCTTTGTTGTCCCAAGCCATGGCGTTTTATGCTTTAGTTCCTGTTTCTTGTTCGGCTTCAGCCACTTGGGCGACAGGTTCTGCCTTTGGCAATTCTTCCTTGCTGCCCCACGGACGCTTGCCGAAGATGACTTCCAAATCCTCGCCGAAGATGACTTCTTCATCGATGAGCTTGTTGGCCAGCTGGGTCAAGCCGTCGCGATGCTCGGTGAGAATCTTGATGGCCTCTTGGTAAGCCTGCTCCACCATCTTGCTGACTTCCTTGTCGATGGTTTCAGCAGTCTTTTCGCTGTAAGGTTTGGTGAAGCTGTAGTCTTGCTGTCCCGTTGAGTCATAATAGCTGAGGTTGCCTATTTCGTCGTCCAAGCCGTAGTAGGTCACCATGGCGAAAGCCTGTTTGGTCACTTTTTCGAGGTCAGACAAGGCACCCGTCGAAATCTGTCCGAAGACCACCTGCTCGGCGGCTCGGCCTCCAAGGGTTGCTATCATTTCGTGATACATCTGCTCCTTGGTCGTGATCTGACGCTCTTCGGGCAGATACCAAGCCGCACCCAACGACTTGCCTCTCGGCACGATGGTCACCTTCACCAAAGGATGGGCATATTGCAGCAGCCAACTCGTGGTGGCGTGGCCTGCCTCGTGGAAGGCGATAACCTTCTTTTCCTCGGCGGTGATAATCTTGTTCTTCTTCTCCAAACCGCCGATGATGCGGTCGACGGCATCGAGGAAATCTTGCTTGCTGATCAAATCCTTGCCTTTGCGGGCGGCCATCAATGCAGCCTCGTTGCACACGTTTGCGATGTCGGCACCGGAGAAGCCGGGCGTTTGCTTGGCCAAGAAATCCTTGTCGACATCGGTATCGAGCTTCAGGTTGCGCATGTGCACCTCGAAGATTTCCTTACGGCCCACGATGTCGGGAAGCTCCACGTAAATCTGACGGTCGAAACGGCCTGCACGCAACAAGGCCTTGTCCAAAATATCGGCACGGTTGGTGGCGGCCAACACGATGACACCAGAGTTGGTGCCGAAGCCGTCCATCTCGGTAAGCAGCTGGTTGAGCGTGCTTTCGCGCTCGTCGTTGCCTCCGGTGATGGCACTCTTGCCACGGGCACGTCCAATGGCATCGATTTCGTCGATGAAGATGATGCAGGGCGCCTTGGCCTTGGCATTGTTGAACAAGTCGCGGACGCGCGAAGCACCCACGCCGACAAACATCTCAACAAAGTCGGAGCCCGACAGGCTGAAGAAAGGCACATTGGCCTCGCCCGCCACCGATTTGGCCAACAAGGTCTTACCCGTTCCGGGAGGGCCCACCAAAAGCACGCCCTTGGGAATCTTGCCGCCCAATTTGGTGTATTTTTCAGGATTTTTCAGGAAGTCAACCACTTCCATGATTTCGACTTTGGCTTCCTCCAAGCCAGCCACATCCTTGAACGTGACGTTGACATTGGTGTTTTTGTCGTAAAGCTGCGCCCTCGATTTGCCGATGTTGAAAATCGAGCCGGGGCCGCTGCCCATGCTGCGCCCCATGCCGCGCATAAGGATGATGTAGAACACGATGAGCAGGCCAAACGGAACAATCCATGCCAAAATGTCCGAAACCCAGTTGTTGCGCCTCACATTGGTGATATACACAGGGTTGGGCAAACCTTGTTGGCTTTCTTCCACCGTCTCCTCAAAACGATCCAAAGAGCCTATTTTATAGGTGTAGCTCGGCGTGGCCGTTGTCTTGCTCCCCGCAACGGGTTGCACATCAGGAAAATACAATGATAAACCCTTTTGGTTGAGATAAATCTCGGCATCTTCGTGGTTGACAAGCTCAATCTTCTCCACAGCCTGCCCTTTCAGCAGCTCGATGAGCTTGCCTTTGGTGATTTCCTCCCTGGGCGTGGCGTCTCTACCGAAAAATTGCAGCCCAATCAGCGCGATTGCCAAAAAGGCATAAACCCACATAAAACCGACCCGTCTTTTGCCATTGGGATTTTGGTTAGGCTGGGTAGGTTGATTGGGATCAACTGGCTGGTTCTGTTGAGGACCAGCACCGTTAGTCTCTTGTTTGCTCATAAACAAATTCTTGATTTTGAAACATTTACTCTTCAGCCGCTTTCACAATCCTTTCGGCATCGGCCCAAAGTTCCTCCAATTTGTAGAACTCACGCTTCGATTCCAAAAAGACATGGACGACGACATCCACGAAGTCTATCAAAATCCATTCCGTATTTTCGCGGCCTTCCACATGGTAGGGCTTGTTGTGCGTCTTTTCGAACACCAGCTCCTCCACCTTGTCGGCGATGGCGTCAACCTGCGTCTTCGACGGCGCGTGGCAGATGACGAAATAGTCCGTCACGGCGGTGGTGATTTCCCTCAAGTCGAGGGTGACGATGTCCTTGCCTTTCACGGCTTCCATGGCCTCAATCGTGGCGGCCACAATCTCTTCAACGTTATCAGTTTGATGTCTTACTCTCATATACTTTTGACTGCGGGACTGCGAGACGCGAGACGCGGGGCATCGCTTGCAGCCCGTGTCACGAGGTCTCGTGTCTGGTTTAAGGGTGCAAATTTACGCATTTTTGCGTTATCAAACCTTATTTGCCAAAAATTCCCTATTTTTGGGGCATAAAAACGACCTTACCATGACTGGAATCGAATCCCTTTTCTCCCAAATCACCACCTTTATCTTTGATTTTGACGGCGTTATGACCGATGGCACCGTTTTTTGCGACTTTGAGGGACACCCCTTGCGTGCCACCAACGTGAAAGACGGCTACGCCCTGCAATTGGCCTCGAAATTGGGCTACAACGTGGCCGTCATTTCGGGCGCGGTCTGCCCATCAACCATAGTCCGAATGAACAGCCTCGGCGTGACGGACGTGTTCACTGGAATTCCAGACAAGGTGTTGAAACTCAACGAATACATGGAAGCGAAAGGCCTGAAGCCGGAGGAAATCATCTTCATGGGCGACGACATCCCCGACCTCAATGTGATGCAATGCGTGGGCCTGCCCGCCTGCCCCGCCGATGCCGTGCCCGAGGTGCAGAAAATCAGCAAGTTCATCAGCGAGCGGCCCGGCGGCAAAGGTGCCGTCCGCGATGTGATTGAGCGCGTGCTGAAAGCGCAAGGCAAATGGATGACTGCGGAGGCTTATTCGTGGTAAAAATCCAAACGATAGTAGTCGGAATCTCGAAAAAAAAGTGCGATTCCGACTACTATCGTTAGATGGTTTTCTGGGTTATTGCACTATAACTCTGCGATTTAACTCCACGCCATCCTCGTCCACACAACGAAGTCGATAAGTGCCTTTTTCCACATCGATGGGCATTTGATGGTTGAGGCGGGTTTGACCTAAAAACTGGTCATTCAAAGTCCAATAAATCGTTTTTTGTGGGTTGCGGTGCGCGATTTCGAAGATGACCTGCTGGCGGTCGCCGCGAATGCCGATGGGGATGGTGACCTTGGCGTCGCTCTTGGGATAGACGAAGGCCATCACGTCGTCGGGATGTGCCGCGCCACAGCCCGGATAGAAGGCCGGCAACGGGCGGAACAGCGGCGAGTGCCTCTTGTAGAACCACTCCATCACGGGCGGCAAAACGTAATACACCTCGAAGCATTTTTGGTCCACAGGATAGCAGTCGGGCTGCACGCGATACTGTCGCGATTCGTCGAGGAACACCTTTTTATGATATGGGCACACGCCCGTGTGGTTTTCCACGTTGCACGCGCGGATTTTCTTGGTGTTCGGGCAATACTCCGACTTGGGATAACCCGACTCCGCACAAACCTCAATCTCAATGCTTTCCGAGGTGTTGGCGGGATAGCGGTAGCTGTCGTTCAACTTGGAAACCACGTCGAACAGCAAAGGTGCCGCTGCGCCTACGCCCGTCAGTCCGGGCCGACCCTCGCCGTCGGAGTTGCCCACCCACACGCCCACAGCGTAGCGGTCGGTGAGACCCACCGCCCAAGCATCCTTGAAGCCGAAGCTGGTGCCTGTTTTCCAAGCCACCTGCTTCGACGAGACGAAACCGCCCCACCCTATCTGGCTCACGGGGCGCGTCAGACCTTTCATAACATTGAAAGTCTCGGCGATGGCCTCCGCCGAAAAAGGCGATTCCTTTTCATCGACCTTAACATTGTAGTTTTCATTGACATACGAAGCCAACTTGCGCCCCATCTTCGCGTAGGCGTTGGTGATGTCGAACAGCGAAGCCTCGCTGCCGCCCACGATGAGCGAGAGGCCGTAGTGGTCGGCGTCGAAGACGATGCCACGAAGCGGGAGTTGCTTCAGCAAAGCGTGGAATTTCTGTTGGCCGAACTCGCGCAACAGATGTACAAACGGCGCGTTGAGCGAGTTTTGCAGCGCTTTGTCGGCAGGCACCGCGCCCCAGTACTCGCCGCTGTAGTTCTTCGGCGTGAAGCCGTATAGGTTCATCGGCACATCGGGCAAGACCATTTGCGGCAAAAGCGTTCCCTCGTCGAGCATGGCGGCGAAGAGGAAAGGTTTCAAAATGCTGCCCGTGGAGCGTTGCGCCCGCACCATATCGACCATGGCGGCGTCCTCGGCGTTGAGGTTGTTGCCAACGTAGGCGAGGATTTCATCATTCAGATAATCAACCACATACACCGCCGCATTGTCAATGCTGTTCATCACATTGATGTCGTGGTGGTGCTTCATGATGTCGGTAACCGCCTGCTGCAAGTTCGGGTCGATGGTGGAGGCGATTTGCTCCCCGTGGTGCCGTTTTTCTTGATCGGCGAGATAATGATACGCCAACATCGGCATCTCGAAAGGCCTCGCGGGAATGTCTTCCATCATGGCCAATTCGGCATCCTCTTCGGAGAGTTTCGGAACGCCAAACCGCTTGGGAATGAAGGCTTTCGAGTGTGGCAAACGTTGAAGCAACTCGTTTCGTTTCTGTTCCAAACGCTCGCGGGAGCGTCCGGGATGAATCAGTGCCGGCGCGTTGGGCAGCACGGCCAAAGTCGCCGCCTCGCCCCACGAGAGTTCGTCGGGCGTGGTGTGGAAATAACGCCACGCCGCCGCATCGATGCCCACCACATTGCCCCCGAAGGGCGCGTTGGCGGCATAAAGGTTGAGGATGCTCCGCTTGGAGTAATGCAACTCCAACCGCATGGCCAAAATGATTTCAAGCAGTTTCTCGCCGTAGGTCCGAGGTGGGTTGTCACGAGACATACGCACCACCTGCATCGAAATCGTGCTGCCGCCGCGCACCACCTCCCCTGCCCTCATATTGTCGCGAAACGCCTTCACAAACGAAATCGGGTTGAAGCCCCCGTGCAGGAAAAACCAGCGGTCTTCGTATTCCAAGAGGCAGGCCGTATATTTCGGTGAGTAGTTATTCGTTGCCGGGAAGCGCCATTGTCCGTCATCTGCGATTTTTGCGCCGAGCAGTTCGCCGTTGCGAGCCGTAAGCACGGTGGAATAGGGTTTGTCGAAACGTGGCGTGGGGATGCAGAGGAAGGCTATGAAAAGACCGACCAAAACCAGCAATACTATTTTGAGTTTTTTATTCAAGACAAAGACCTCTTATCTTTCCGTATTCTCCGATTGTCACAACTTTTCTCCTAAGTAAAACCATAATGGGTCAGCCTATTTCGTTCCATATTCTTTTGCAATGAGGATTGAACGGTTCAATTTGTCGATAAACCATTGCTTGTCGGGCAGATATGTGGTGTATTGCCCCACCTTGATATTATCCTCATCCAGCATCAATAGTTCGATATGTTCCGTATTGCCTTCGCTGCAAAGCAACAACCCAATAGGAGGATTCTCACCTGATTGCATATCATACTTTTGGATATACTTTAAGTAGAGTTCCATTTGCCCCTTGTATTGAGGTTTGAATTTGCCAAGTTTCAAGTCGATGGCAACCAAACATTTCAGTTTCCTGTGATAGAAGAGCAAGTCAAGATAATAGTCTGTTCCGTCGATGGTGAAACGTTTTTGCCTTTCCAAGAAAGCAAAGCCCTGTCCCAATTCAAGGATGAAATTCTCCAACTGCTTGGAAATGGCTGCTTCCAGTTCCTCCTCCGAATAATAACCGCTTAATCCAAGGAAGTCAAGCACATACGAACTTTTCAACACGACATCTGGCTCCATGTGTTGTGGACATATCCTTTCCAAGGTTTTGGCAATCTTGTCGTCGGGTTTTGCCGCTATCAGTGAACGCTCGTATGCCATTTCATCCTGTTTGTCTCGCAGTTGCTTCACACTCCAATGCTCCGCAATGCCCATTTGTTGGTAAAAGAGCCGCTTTGTGCCGTCTTCAATAGTGATAAGTTCCAAAAAATGGCTCCAAGTCAATGTTTGCGACAGCATCGCAAACATTTCCCTATTGCCATAAATACGAGCCACTTTCATCATCCTTGTCAATGCGGAATAAGTGTATCCTTTCCCATAACGAGCCATCAATCTTTGCGACAGCGTCGCAAGAATCTTTTGTCCGTATGCCGAATAGGTTTGATAGTCCATGTCGTCTATGATGTACTTGCCGACATTCCAGAACGTCATACTCGACTGTGCATTGACATAAACAGCAACCCTTTGCATGGCGTTGTCGATGATTTCTGAAACGCCCTGATAAAGGTTGTCGCTGATTTGTGCTATTCTATTGGTGTCTATTATTTCGTTTGTCATGTTTTTCTCAATTTCATCCTATTAAATATTTCGTTTGTTGTTCTCAAATTTCAAATTCACATATTCACTAATGAAGGAATTACTAGTAAATCCACCAGATCCTAAGAAATTAAATCGTCCGCCGTTAGCGGGCGAATTGCAATATAATCATTGTCACCCACCAAAATCCTTGAAATTTCTAAATCGTCCGTTGACAACGGACGATTTTCAAAGATGGCCTGTTTGATGGCTTTTACTGCCTGAATATATTCCTTTGTTATTTGAGATTGTTCCATATTTCTACTTTGTTGTCTTTTTATCTAGAAACGGTAAGCATCTGGTTTATCCTACTATTTTTCATTTGTTGTTTCCGAATTACAAATTCTTTTCTCACTGTGGGCGAATTGCAAATTCGCCTGAACTAAAGGCCAAATGCGATTGGGTGTTTTTATCATACAATTCTTTATTATTTCATTTCTTTGCTTTTAAGCATTTCTTCACATTGCTCTTTTTTCTTCATCAAAAGTTTATGTAAATCCTCGCTCGGTTTTAACGATAGTCCTATTTTGACATCTTCTAACGCTTTTTCATATTCTTTCAATACAATAAACAAATCTGCACGACTATCAAAATACTCAGAATTATCAGGACACAATTCTATAGCTCTATCAAAATCAGCCCGAGCTAAATCAAATTCATTAGTATCTATATATACATAACCTCGGTTGTTATATGCATACGCATCTTTAGGTCTTTTTTCGATAAACTTAGTATAATAAACCAAGGCATTATCATAATCACCTTTTGCGAAAAACGCATCCCCTAGATTACAATAGGCTTCATAATAGTCCAGGTCTAATTCCAAAGTCATTTTAAAGTCATCAATGGCTTTTTCATATATACCTTTTCTTAAATACGTTGCACCTCTACTAATGTATGATTCAGCATCATCTCCATCCAATGCTATTGACTTATTAAAATCCAAAATCGCTTTGTTGTATTCATGCATACGATAGTATGTATTACCCCTATTATAATAAGCATCAGCATAATCTGAATCCATTTCTATTGCATTATTATAATCAATAATTGCCAAGTCAAAACGACGTTTTTTACTATAAACATTGCCTCTATTAATAAACGCATCTTTTGTGGGAAAGATTTCAATAGCTTGGGTATACAAATCAATTGCTCTGTTGCCATATTCTCCTGTTGCCTGTGTAAACAATGAATATGCCAGAGCCTTGTTTGCCGACTTTTCTGCATCATTAGCTATGTTTTGTATTATATTTTTGATTTCTTCCTGATGTCTTTCATGCGCTGATAGCCTTTTCTCATGCTCTTTAATAACGTCATCTGTCTTTTTGTTGATTAAATAAGGTACAAAAATGGAAATAATAGCGATTAATACTCCAAAGACTGCCAACATTGTATTAATATGAGTCAAATAATCATCATATAACTTTTGATTATCTATCCGAGTTTGTGCTATGGTTGATTCATTTAATGCTTTTAATTGATTAGAAACAGCATAGTAATACGTTACTCTTTCAAGTGAATCTATCTTTTGCTGTAAGTTGTTATTGGAAGTAATCGTATCTGTTCCAGTTAACAAAACATCTAATTGTTTCAATTCAACTATCAATTGGCAGTTTGCATCAGATATTGTTTCTATATGGTCTTGCAATCGGGAAATCGCCTTATTATTTTCTTCAAACGCCTTACGTTGCATATTCAACGAGAACAAAGAAAAGCAAATTGCACTACCAAATATGACAGCAATGATAAATACTACCCAACGCAGATTAATTATCCCTTTAATAGCAGAATCGTTATTATTCATTTTACACATACCTTTCCATCAACTTCTTTAATTAAATGCTTTTCTATCATTTCCTCATAAACCCGCCTAAGCGTAGCCGAAATTTTTCCACCCGTCCGCTTGAAACCAAAAACTCTTGCAGTTTCAGTAATCAAATTCTCTGAAGTAATGCCAAAACTATGCTGAACAATGGTTTTCATTGCCAAGGCCAATTCTGCATCACAGATAAGTTCTATAGACCTTACATTTTCAGGTGAATCTGGAACCCTTACTTTCAAATCATCAAAATCCACAAAGGCAATAAAATCCCCGTCTCGTTTTACATAGCCATCCAAACGATGCATCAAATAGTAGCTGACTGTATCGCGAATCACATTGGTTGCTTTCTGCCTACCCCACATTGGGGCAAGTATTCTGCACAACGCTTCAAAATGAATTGGTTGGTATGCCTTTATGACATTTTTTATAATTTCGACTTCATTATTTCCATCGTGAAATTGGAATGGCAACTCTTGATAAATATCAAATCCATATCCTTCACTTATCGTTTTCCTTGCCTCAATTTTCTCTTCTATTTCAATAGCATTGCTGTCATTGTTTCGTGCCTTTTCAACAGATTCTTCAAACGGTATTTCGGACAAAGCCACATCAATTGCCTCAACCAATCTGTTTTCTTCGTATTTCTGATTCTTTATCCAATCAGTTGACCAAATTCTGTAAATCTTCCATCCCATATCCTCCAAAACCATTTGGCGCAAACGATCTCTTTCCCGCGCTGTCCTTGAACTATGATACATGGCTCCATCACATTCTATCCCTATAGCAAATTTGCCACTTTGTGTAGGATGCTTTATCGCCATATCTATTCTAAAGCCAGAGCATCCTACTTGTGTTACAACTTCATATCCTTTAGAAGACAAAAAGTCATAGACTGCTTCTTCAAAAGGAGAATCGAAATCCAAACCATAATTATAATGAATTTCTTTTTCCAATGCGGTAATGCCTTGTTGTGCATATTCAATGTATGAGCGCAATAGTTTCACGCCTTCGGCGGATGTTTTATCAAGGTCTATGTCGGTTGCGACAATTGAACCGACAAGTTTGACATTATATTTCGCACGAGTTATGGCAACATTTAATCTTCTAAACCCTCCGTCACGACTTAAAGGGCCAAAATTCATATACATAATGCCGCGACTATCTTTGGCATAGCCAATACTAAAGATGACGGTGTCGCGCTCGTCACCCTGAACATTTTCAAGGTTCTTGATAAAGAACGGTTCTTCCTTGTCTTCTGTGAAGAATCTTTCCATAGAACCATTGGAAAGCCGCAACTGCCTGATTGCGGCATCAACAGCGTTTTGCTGTGCCTCGCTAAAAGTCACAACACCAAGCGACCTTTCAGGATGCTTCTTGAAATGTTCAAAAACCAACTCTGCAACACGCTTTGCCTCTATCATATTGTTTCGCTTCCCACTTCTGTCATAAACGCCATTCGTAACATGGATATACTCAACTCCTATATCTGGAGCCTTTTCAATTGCCGATGGGAAAGTAACAAGTGACCCATTGTAAATTTTAATGTTGGAAAAAGCGATAAGATGTTCGTCCCGACTACGATAATGCCAACGCAAACTCCTTTCTGGCAACACCGTAACCGCTTCTTCAAGGATAGATTCGTATGCTCCTGCATCATTTTTTTCTTCTTCCACTACATCAACATCAAAATCTTCATCATTCAATGATGTAGCAAAGAAATTTGTAGGAGGCAACTGTTTCGTATCACCAACAATAATCACTTGTTTTCCTCTCATAATAGCTCCAATGGCATCTTCAGTATGAACTTGAGAAGCCTCATCGAAAACAACTAAATCAAACTCATAACTTTGGGCTTCAAGGAACACGCTTACTGATAAAGGCGACATCATAAAACATGGTCTCAAAGTTGAAATCAGGTTTGGTATCGACATAAACAGTTTGCGTAGAGGCATAATACGACGTTGTTTTGCCAACTCTCTTTTCAAAATACCAATTTCATCTTTTGACGAAGTAATTGAATTAAAGTCAGGGATGCGACTAACAAGCCGTTCACGCACCCTTGCTTGTGCAATTCTAAACTGTTCAGTATCCAATTTGCAAAACTCATGGATGTTCTGCTCTCGTATCCTTCCCCGAAAATCTCTAACCGCAGGGAATTGAAGCATCATCTTATCAAGCCATAAACGATAAAAACGCTTGAGATACGCTTCGGCTATATAATTTGTTTCTATCTCTTTAGTTTCAATCTGCTCCACAAACTGTTGTAATCCTACTGACTCACATTTTTTTATGTTTGAACGATAATCCACCCATTCTTCAAGCAGATGTTTGTTGTTTTTACATGATGACAAATAATCGGCAAAGTCAATAAGATTCATTTTATCAAACTTGCCCGAATCCTCAAATAAAGCGCAAAACCATGATAATGGTTTTTCCACTTTTGATTTGATTTCAGAGATTTCTCCCAACATATTGCCACAGAACTTTATGCTCTCTGCTTCTGCACATATCTTATTGACGCAATTGCCTGACAATGAATAATCTTCAACACATTTTTTGAGATTCTCTGCAAATGCCAACGCTTGACAAAGCCTATCCCAATCGGTATCTAATCCCCCATAATAATTCCCAAACATTGAGGACAATTCTTTTTGCCTCTTTTCCATTAATTCTACTGCTTCTTGATATGATTCAAGTTTGTCAAGTTCAACTAACAAAAATTCGTATGTTGTATCTTCTTTCCTTAATGACAATAATTCAGTAAAAGCATCTACAAAGTCTTTCGATTGGTCATACCCTTTGCTGATTTTCTCGAGCACAGAAACATAATGATTATCACTTTCAACATTCTCTTTCAGAAGGTTATTAGCCAAATCATACTTATCTCTTATTCTTATGTGCTCAAACGATTCAATAAAATGAAATAACTCCTCTATTGGCAATTCACCTTTTATAATCAAGTTCCGAAGTCTATCAGAAGGTTTGTCTAAGACCGTAAACAGTTTATAAAAAATCTCCACATCATTTTGAAGGCCACCCCATTGTGTATCAACACCACAATAATAGTTCCCGTAGTCAGCCTTGCACTGTTCAGACGAACCTTCAATCGTTTTTTTGTCATCCGCAAGTTTTTTGAGTTGAAGCAATGTATCAATTGCATCATGATAACTTAGCCTTTTTCCCGTTCTTGAAAAACCTTGAATGGCTCTTATATCAGTTTTATACTGTTTGTTTAGAAACCTAAAGAATGTAGCATACTCACCCCTAAACCGTTGCAAAATCGGATAACAATCAATAGACAGAATATCTTTATCAAATTCATTTTGAACCTCTTGCAATTGTGATGAATAATCATCATGTACTTTCTTTCGAGTTTGCAATGATTGCTTCAACTGATTGAACTTTTCCTTATCAAACCAATTAAGAGTAGGTTTTATCTCTTTTATCTGAATCAATACCTTAAGTATCTCAACAAACAAATCAAGTCCATTCAAATTGTAGGGAATATCCAAACCGACTTTTTCAGCCAATGAAGATGCTTGAGCGAAAATTGTCTCAACATCTGTAGATACATCAAGGAGTTGTTGCCTTGACTTAACAAGGTCTGAAAGATTGAAACTATTATCAGCAAAGCACAAAACAGAAAACGCTTTGTTCTTACTGCTTATAAGTCTCGTTTTCTGCGTTTTACAATCAACATCAAATATTTGTTGATTAAACGAATCGGAGATTTCATTGTAATTATTCTTAATGAGTGTTGTTCCCGTCCTACATTCATTAATTGTTGTTAAATGTTTCTCAACATCATCAGTCAGCCATCTTTCAGGGATAAGGGGCGAATCCTTTGCTACTTTCAAAAAAGCCAACAACTGATTAACTCCTTCAATAGAATGAGAGAAGTCCAATTCCAATGAAGTAATACACGAAGAAACCTTGTCATTTAGCGTGGTTAATAAAGGAACAAGTTCAGAAATGTTTGAATCAATATCGTGCCTTAATTCATTTGACAAAAAATCTATAGTTGCGCCTCTCCAAACATTATCTTTGTAATCCTTACTCCGTTTTCCGATGGTTTTTTCCAATTCCCGCAACAAGTAAACATTATCATTCAACTTTTGCGCATCAATCTTTTCCACTTCAGGAATAGAGAAAACCACATCAGGAACGTCACCAAGTTTCGCCAATTTGCCATTAATCTCAAAAACGGTAGTCTTCAACGCAGAACAAGGCGTATGCAGCTCATTTTGGTATTCATTCAATTCTTCGCGCTTCCGCTGCAAAATCTCCAATTGAGCCAACGCTTCTTCCTTGACTTTCTTTCTCTCAATAGAAATTGAATTAGCCAATTCTTGCAAGACTGCTTTTTTATTGGCTTTATGGCTATGCAGGGTCATACAGAAATCTGACAATCCAACATTTGCCAGTCGATTATACACAACTTGAAGTGCGGCCATTTTTTCTGAAACAAACAAGACTTTCTTACCGTCTGCCAATGCTTCAGATATAATGTTGGTAATTGTCTGGCTCTTTCCCGTTCCAGGTGGACCTTGCAACACAAAACTAACACCCTTTTTTGACAAAAGTATAGCATCTTGTTGACTGGAATCTGCATCAACAACTTGAAAAACATCTATTGGGCGTTCCTTTTTATCGTGATCATAGTTGCTAATGTCTTCATCCAATGAAATAGGTTCTCCTTCACCTGCAATAGCTGACACAATCGGATTAATACAAAGTCTTTCCTCGTTTCTTTCAAGGTCTTTGTACATATTAATCTTCAAGAAAGAAAGATTGGTAAGATTGACATCTCTTTCAATCGTCCACCCTTTGTTTTCAACTATCTTTTGGCACTTGTCAAAATAATCAGAAATAGAATCCTGCGTACCATCAAATTCTGGAAGAATGATTCCAAAATCATTTTCCAATTTGTACAACAGCGTAGGATTAATAACTATTTCATCTTCGTGTGGTACAAGTTTGTATGGTGAAGTGATGGATTCAATTATCAATTTTACGGGGACAAGAATAATTGGCGATAAAAAAGTTTCAGTAGACCCATCATTTTCACGCCATTTTAACATTCCAAAAGCAAGAAACAGGATATTGATGCCTTGTTCTTCAATAGAAGTATTAGCCCTATATCTAAGCACCTTCAAAGTCTTTTGCAATTCAGAAACAGTTTTGTTTGTTTTCACATCACCCTCTATCACTGTTTCATGAATTTCGTTCCCGTCATCATCAACAAACACTTTCTTTGAATAAGGAAAAACAATAGGACTCTCCTTTACGGCGATTTTTTCAAATATTGATTCGTATGAGGGCGAAACAATATGCACATTAGACCTTTTGCCATCCTTGAAGTTGATAAGACGGTTCCTTTTACCAAAATCAAGCAAGAGTTTTTTCCATGTTTCGATTCTATTGTGCAGCTTTTGTCCCATACAATTAAATCAGTTCTTTGTCCCAATTATTTGAAACTGCAATATTAGCAAATTTTCCTCAAACCATTTCCATCACCCCGGAAAATCCTTCAACTTCTCCTCAATCTCCTTGATGGTCGGAATCGTGCCTTCTATTTTTTCGGGATAGAACTTTTCCAACTCGTACTCCGATATTCCCAAAGGCTGGCTGCTCGATTCCAAGGCATATTGGGCTTGGATGCGGTCTTTCTCCTTGCAGATGAGCAGGCCAATGGTGGGATTGTCGCGGCCTTCCTTGCGGAGAATATGGTTGCACGAAACGACATAGCCTCCCAACTGCCCCACGTCGGCAAACTCGAACTTCCCGATTTTCACCTCAACGACCACATAGCACGACAGATTCAGGTTATAGAAAAGCAAGTCAATAAACTGCTCCCTTTCACCCACTTGTATCCGGTATTCCTTGCCAACGTATGCAAATCCAGTTCCGAGTTCCACCATAAATTGGGTGATGTTGTTCAGCAAGGCATCCTTCAACAAACGCTCATTGTAGCACCCTGTTATTCCCGTGAAAGCGAAGTCGTAAGGGTCCTTTGTAAGTTCTTGGGCGAGACTTCCTAATTCCTTGGGCAATGTTGAACAAAAATTTGACAAAGCCTTTCCTTCACGATGATAAAGGTCGGAGTCAATAACATTAAGCAACATATCTCTACTCCAATCGTTTTCTATGGTTTTTGTCACATAAAACCAGGCTTCTTTGTGAGACATTTTCTTCTTGAATTTATCAATCAAGAGTTTATAATGTCCCCACGGAATCATAAACAAAGGAGTGCCAGCCTGTTCAACTTGAACAGTTTTATTTTGCTCCCCAAGTTGGGGAGTGATTTTGTTTGCTGGCTCCAATTGCTCCCCAACTTGGGGAGCAATTTCCGTTTGGGGAGGAAAAAGAAGATAGAAGTTCTTCATATACAACAAGTTCGTTTGCGAAAAACAAGTAGCATCAGGGTTAGCTGCTTTCAAATCATAACTCAAATTCTTCATAAACCCGCTGCCCCATCGACTTTCGGCTTTTTTCTCCACAATATCCCGCCCCAGTTCCCAATAAAACCGTAGCATCTCCTCGTTCACCTTCACCGCCGCCTTGATTTGGCTTCTGCGGTAACGGCTGCTCAATTCCTTGATCCATTGGATATAATCCTTGTCCAAAATGTTTATCGACTTGCTCATAATGTTGCCTTTTGAAACTGCAATATTAGCAATTTTATTCCAAAAAAAGGGCGGACACACAGGCCCGCCCAAAAATTTTCACATCATTGCATAATTCACTTCACCACACACCCACGAGCGGGCACTTGATAGAAGATTTCGTTGTTGTACATATCCTCGCAGCGCACGGCGGGAATCATGTAGTTGCCCTCGTAGGTCGCGTTGGCCTTCAGGGTGAAGGTCTTCTTCGAGCGTGGCATCAGGTCGAAGTAGAAGTAGGCGCGGTCGTCGCGGAGGTCGATGTGCTTCGCGCCTTCGTTGCCGGTCATATCGCCACTCAAACGGTCGTTCACCAACTCCCAGCCCGAAGGCAGGTAGTACGACAAGGCCAACTCCGTGACTTGCCACTCACTCGGGTTGGTCACCGTCATCTGGACTTTCAGGTCGGTGCCAGAGGTCAAGTTACTGAGGTTCACTGGATTGCCGTTTTTGTCGGTGTAGTTCACCGTCATCGTGATGAAATTGCCGCTTTCATTCATATCGTATTCGGCGACGGCAGTCTTGGTGAACAGGTTGGCGACCATCTTCTCGTTGGTGTTGTTCTTGATTTCCAAAGTGTTGTTGCCCAATTTAGGTGTGAAGCCAAAGCCCGCAGAGGCCATATTGGTGTTCAGCGTGCGTTCCTCGCTGTTCACCTTTACGGTGGCGGAGAGGTTGACGTTACTTAGGTTCATCTTTTCGGCATACTTGCCTAAAACAAAGAGCGAGAAGGCCGTGGTCTGGGTGTCCATCCAGCGGTCGCCGCTAATCATACCGCAAACGCTGTTGATGTTGTTCTGCACCGGTTGCTGGTCAATGTCGCAGAGCATTTGGACGTAAGTCAGGAAAGCCAAATCGCGGGTGCGGGAGCCGAAGGACGTGTAATAGTCGGACATCCTTTCGCCCTCCTCCACATTCGGCAACAGGTTCTGCGCAATGGTGGTCTTGCCCGTTTGCGCGAAGGCGGCAGCGGCCAACGCCTTGGTCAGCGGATAGTGCATCTCGATTTCCTTGAAGCGGTTCATCGCGCCCATTTCGGCCTTGCCAGCCAAAGCCAGCACGAAGAGACGGTAGGCTTGGATGGTTTCGCCCTGCTTGAAGTCAGGATTGTTCTTCCATTGCTTGGCGCGGTCGGCCTGATATTTCAGCAAACCGTCCAAGAAATATTGCGGCACGTTGAAACCTTGTTTCTGAGCCTCCACCAAGAAGTGCAAAGCGTAAATCTCCGTCCACGGGTCTGTGTAAGTGCCTCCAATCCAGTTGGTCATCGAATTGTCTGACTTCTGATAGGCCTTCAGGTTGGTGATGGCGGCTTCAATATTGCTGCGCATCGCTTCCTTTTCCTTGTCGTCGAGTTGGACGAAATAATTGAGGTAAAGTTGTGGGAAAGCCTTGGAAGTCAACTGTTCAAGGCAGCCGTGAGGATAATCCATCAGGTAGTCGAGGCGACCGAAAAGGTCGACAGGCAGCAACGACGACACAGTGATGTTGCCCTGCTGCGTGCCCGCCATACCTCCAAGGTTGAAGGGCAAAGTCAATGTCTGTCCAGCCTCGATCTCCTTGGTGACGGTGCTTTTGCGTTCAGCGTAAGGCATACGGATTGGCATCTCGGTTATGGATTGGGCAGTGTAACCTTCGCCGCGCACCGAAACGTCGAGTACGGCATTACCTATGGTATTAGGGATGTTGGTCTTAACGACAATCAAACCCTCGCCGTTGCCATCAATTTCCACTGTTTTCACTGTGGTAGGCAATGGATCTATAGATTCGAGGTTCTTATTGTTGAACTTCACCTCAAGGGTCTTGTTCTTCATCGTCGGGGCTTGCACTTGGACTTTCAGGTTCAGTTCATCGCCCGGAGCCACCACTCGCGGCAGAGAAGGATAGAGCGTAATCGGGTCGACAACCTTCATCTGTTTTTCGGACGAGCCAAAAGCCTTTCCATTGCCCTTGGCCACCACCATAAAGCGCAGGGCACCAGAGCATTGCGGCACTTCAAAACTATGGGTGTTTTCTTGTCCCGCCTTCAACTCGAAAGGTCCCAAAGTGACGGCGTAGGCCTTGAAACGGTTGTCCAAAGTGATTTCTTGATTGAGAATACCGTCGCCACCGATGGCATAAACGGAACCCAACTCGCCGCTGAACGCATCAACGATGTTGGCGTAGTTGTCCCAAGTGCGGACGCTCAAGGCCTGCTTGCTGTTGAAATAGCCGTAAGGGTTCGGGGTCTTGAAATTGGTGAGGCCGAGAATGCCTTCGTCAACTACCGCGAGGGTATAAGTCATTGACTGCTTGTTGGATTCGCTCACTTTCACGTCAATCTTATTCTTCGTGTTGGCTGTCTCAGGCACGTTCAAGTTGGGTTGCAGTTGCAGTTTCTTGTTCTCGACCTTCACCGGAGCCACACCATAAAGACGGATTGGCAGGTCGTTGGCTGCATCGTGCGGCTGAACCAAAGCCACATAGATGTACACATTCGGAATCATCTCTTCCGTGGCCGTGATTTCCACTTTGCCTTCCTCGCCGAGGTTCTCCACCAACGTGCTTTGCAGTACGCGGTCGTTGGCTTCCACCGTCACCAGTGCTTTGGCTTGGCTGTTGGCGGGGAAGGTGGCGACAATCTTCTCGCCCACCTGATAGCTGTCGGCAGAGGTTTTCATTGCCAGCTGAGCGGGAGCACCCGAAGCGGACGAAGAATGTCCATAGCCCCAATCGAAACTGATGACTTTGGCGAACTGATGGCCGCCCTGCTTGTCGTTCACCACAAAGAGGTAACTGCCCCATTTTTCGTTAGGGATGTTGAAAGTGACGGAAGTCGTTCCGTTGCAGGTCAAGGTGCCGTTTTGCACGGGAGCCTTGTAAGTGCCTGAAGCATAGCGTTGCAGCGAATACTGATCATCACTGGACCACCACCAATAGGAATCCAACTTATACAAGGCATATTCAAGGGCAACCGCCGACTGATAAGCCGTTCCGTCCTCGTTGATCATCGCGATATTGAATTTCCAATCCTTGTCCGTGTCGTAGTAACTGCCGTATTTAGCAGTGGTTTCAGGAAGGTCGACACCGACATAACGCTCGTATGGCGAAAGTTTCGAAGCGAAGGATGCGATACTGAAATCGCCGCCCTGCTCAAAGACCTTCACCGTGAAGGTGCCGTTCATCATCTGCGAGGCGTAAACATCCTTCATCGGGCCAAAACCAATGTTGGCGACGCCTTCGGAATTGAGGTTGCCGCTAAACAGCGAAATCTCCTGTGGCTCAAAACTTTGCGTTTCGTTGACGAAGGAATAATTGGCGAAATTCTTGAACGAGGTTTCGCCGCCGCGCAATTTCACATCCACTTCAGTCTTCAAACCGTTGGCTTTCATACCGTTGAGCCATCTCGAAGTCAGATTGACACGCTCATTGCGCGACAAACTGATCACTTCGGGCAAGTTGAAGTTGATTTCCAATCGGTTAGGCTTCACGGTTTCCACGCGAAGGTTCTTGGTAATGGTGCTTGTGCCCACCTTGAAACGCGCCGTCCACACTCCCGTTTCGTCGCTGACGTTGGTCGGGACGCGGAAGCAATAAATGTCATTCACAGGTTTGGTGTTCACCTGCTTGGCATAGAGGCGACCTGTCGCGTCAACCACCTCAAGGACAACAGGATAGTCGGCAGGCACGCTCGACTCGAAATCGTTCAGCATCAGGTTGAGTTGCATCTCATCACCTGGCCGCCACACGCCTCGGTTGCTGTAGGCAAATCCCGAAACGCCCTTCTCGACAGGCTCGCCCGCCACATCGAAACGGCTGTAAGAGAGCGCATTGCCATCGTTCAACTTAATCACCGACTTGCTTCCTTTACTATCAGTGGCCACCACAAAGGCGGGGCGGTTGGCGCATTGCAGTTGCAAATGACCCATCGCATCGGCTTTGCCTTTGGCCAATTCCTGCTTCTGGAAATTAAACGCCGTCACCTCGGCCCCAGCTGATGGCTGAGCGTCAGAAATGCGGTAGACAAAGACATCCACCACATCGTTGCGCCCCATCTTGGCAGTCACCGCGAGGTCGCTGATGACAATGTTTTTCCTCGCCTCCACATAGTTATAGAAATAGTAGCCATTGGGGTCGCCCCACTCGCCTTCGTAGTTGTATCGCTTGTAATCAAAGGCATTGCCGTCCCAATAATCAGCTTCAAGCGCAGCATTTTCAATCACGGCATTCTTCATCTCCTCGGAAGCGAAAGTGTAGTCGGCGGGGCCAAAATCAAGGCTCAGCTGATACATCGCGCCGGGCTCCACCTTGATATAATCGGAAAGCACTATGGGGAAGGTCTTCCACTGGGTGGCGTATGGGTTGTCGATGGCCAAGCGCACCTTTTTCTCCAAGCGGCCAGCCTTGCGCACGCCGTAAGTCTCGTTGAGTTCATTATCCTGCAAGAACGAAAGGATGTTTTCGTCGAAGATGCGGATAATCCTCAGTGTCACATAGTTAAGGCATACGGCATCGAAATGGATGGTGGTTTCGCTCACGTCAGGAACGATGACACCATCGTCGGTCCAACGCACCTTAGGAACAATATCCTTCAAATCGAACGGGAAATCGTAATCCGTTTGAAGCACATCGTTGTTGGCCGAGCGCAAACCGCTTTCGACGGTCATCGTCATATCTTCAAGTTGGTAGGAATAGAGGTTCGACTTGTCGAAATAGAAGTCAATCCTGTTGCCTTTGATGTCGGCCTTGTAGCCCAACTTGTTCGGGTTGAGTTTCACATACCCATCGAGATTCTGGTTTTCCTTCAGCGGCTGCGAGAAAAGCAGAGTCCCCTTGCACCCCGACTTGTCGACATCGAACATCACGGGCTTGAAGACGTCTTTGGCATAAACGGTCAGGCTGCGTTCCATCTTGGCCTTGCAGTCAATGGCCTTGCCATCGAGGATGACGGGCATCTCATAGTCCTCATTCTGGCGCTTCAGGCCATTCAGCTCAAACTCAAAGAGGTTGTTGCCCAACGAAGCCGCCACCACGGGATGGTCTTTGCGGAAAGCGTCATCAAAGATTTTGACGGCATCCTCAAGGTCAATGGGCGTGGCGAAGGCAACGTGCAGCAGGTAACTCATCTCATCATTGGACGTGCAAACGGGCTGCATCGTGACGAGGCTGAAATTCTGCCGGCGCACGCCGAAGCCGAACTCAAGTTTCTGGTCGGCAGGCACATCCACGAAGTCGGCCATCTTGAACTGGCAGGTGTAGTTTTGCTCCTTGTCGATGTCGTCATACTGGAAACCGATGGTGTTCTCGTCAATCCAAACGGCCTTGCCCTTCAAAGCGGGCTTGAAGTCGAAAGCCTTGGCGGGGATGGGTTCGCCGTACTTCACTTTCAGGTCGGCGGGATCCTTGAAGCTCACCATAATAGGCTCGCCCGCCGCAATGACACCCGAAGTGTAGCTGTCGAGCAAGGCCAGCAAAGCCTCATTCAAAGGCTGGATGCGTTCAACGAACACTTCCGATCCTTTCGTCGTTCCCTTCTTGCCGCACGAGGGCAAGAAACCAAGCAGCAATGCCGTGACAATCAGGCTGATGCTACAGAATTTTCTCAAAAAATGTCTTTTATTCATAATGATGATGTTTGAACTATTTCAATAACAATTTATACAGCATCGGCAACATCCACATTGAAATTCTTATAAAACTCAATTTGATGCCTTAGCAATACGTTAACTCGTTGACACAGAAAGAAACAACAGTAATCAAACGATGGTTTGTTTGATCCCAAATCAACAGGAGTCTGAAACTTCAATTTTGTCTTATAGTAATTCACCAAAGTTCCATCAGCCTCATCGTCTGCTGCAAACAAATAAAGATATTCACAACCAACAAGATTGACTACCTCTTTTATCTTCGGTATAATCACATGCCAAAAAACGGAGATTCCTCTTCTATGAGGCAAATTCATATCCTCCCATTCTTCCTTTACACCACCAGCCTCATTGTTGCAAAAGAGAGTTATTTCAACTGCTGAGAATGCTTTTGCCACTTGATGGTTGTCTTTATTATTATCTAAAACGGCATCCCTATGTCTTCGTTTTGATTTTCCGATATAATAATCAGCCAAATCCGTAGTCCAACCATCACTAAGTGCTACAGAAACTTGTTCCAATACCCTGCGCTTCTCCTCCTCGTCCAATGAGCCGTTAAGTTTATCAATGTTTTGACGAAAACTTACAGCCTTCCTTATCAGTTCTTCATCGACATTCTGGAAAACCTCCCCGCATCGTAATGCAAAAAACGCAAGGATGGTTCCTGAAGCTGATTTGACCAAATAATATGCCGTGATGTTTCCCTCATCTTCTTGCCAGGCTCTTGGGGATTGAAGAAAACGCACCAAATTGGAATTCCGAGTATTGACAAGACCTTTTATTAAATCTTTATTGTCGGGATTCGATGATAGCCTCTCGCATCTTAAAGAATCCAAAACAGATTTTTGTTGTGGAGTAATCGGTGTACCCATTTCCTTGAAACGTGAAAACTACTCAAAAAGGACTCTACGCAGTCTTATACGTTCTGCGTCTTTTCGTATGTCTTCAATCGACATCAAATTATTTCCATTTACCTCGGAGCCAAGTCCTTTTCGGGCATTTTGCCAAGAAAGCTCACCATGCGTAAGATTACTCAAACTCCAAGATGTTTTGTTTGCATAGCGTTTGAACACGGACTCAAAAACACCCTCAAACCGTTTCGTATCCGATTCCGACGGCATAACATCAAGTTGTCCTTGTTTATAAGCATCCCTAACGCATAACATCACAGGCCCATATTTCCAAGCAACAAATTGTTCTTCAAACATAGGTTCCTTGTTGAAAATAATGGCTTCACGTTGGGCAAAATAAAGCAGTTTGTGCAACTTCATTTCATCAATATTATCTCCATAATTTTGATAATACCTACGGCTAATATAAGATGCTGCTTGTAATGCGGTTATCATTTTTCATAAAAAGTGGGACTCTTATATATTCCAACTGGTTTCCTTGCTTTTTATATGCTGTTTCGATACCGAAGTCCCATTACGGGCATCTCACAACATGTTGCAAATATACGAATTTCTTTTCTTTTTGGCAATTTTTTTGTCAGATTTTTTTATTTTTATATACAAATTCTTGATTATCAAATAATTAAAATACAAAATCAAACCACAGAAAAATCTCAATACTTCCCCTTGAATGTCAAGCCAAGATAGAACCTGTCGACTGGTTCCTTTACCTGCAAGTCGTTGTCCATTCGGACGAAGGCCGTCAAATAATGCCGACGCGAGAGGCGATATTCAACCGAAAACACCGTGCGAAGGTTGTCGATGCCGCTCTTTTTGGGGTCATTAGTGAGCCAAAACAGTTCGGTCGAGAGGGCATACCTGAAGCGGCTGTTCATCGGCTGGTAGGTCACTTTCAGGCGGTTGCGCCAATACAAACGCGGATTAACGCGATGTTCGCCCGTGCGCTCGTCGAAAAATGTCCCGATGGCTTTGCTCCTTAGCTGGAACCTGAAACGGCGAAATCCTTCGGTGTAGGTCGCCTGTAGGCCGAGACGAGCACGGTTTTCGTAGTAATCCTTGCTGTTATATCGTCGTATGTAGTCGGCGGTGAGGCCAATGTTCAGGCGGTTGTGCCAACAGATATAGTCCACCCCAACGGAATTGAGCCAACGGTCGAACTGGGTGCAGTTGGGGTCGAAGCGCAGCTCCTCCTCCACCGAAAGGCCAAAGTCGGCGGGCAAAGCCACCTCGAACTCGGCTGAGGCGACGGCTCCGAAGTCGGTCGCCCTTCCACTTTGGGCGAAGACACCAACCGAAGCCAAAAGGAACACTATGAACAAAAGCCTCTTCATTTTCTTTTTCTCACAAGACCTACAAAACACTCAAAACTTTTTTTGCACGGGCGGTCTGCCCAACCGGGCGACCGCCGGAAAACTGCCAGTTGGCAAGTTTTCCCACTTTGATTAATAGGTTTTGCAAGTTTTGCTGGTTTTGTGACATCAATTATCAAAATCTTTCAATTTAGTTATCGTGTCAATCGTATTCACCTCACCGTCAATGGGTTCGTAATATACTTTGACGAAGGCTACATCGCGCAAGTAGTCGATATGTCCCACCTCCACTTTCGAGATGTTGAGACCCGTGCGTTCGATAAGGTCGGCCTTCAAGTCGTCTTCCTTGCCATGCTTGGTGTTCTCGATGCGGTCATAAAGGATGATCTTCATCGCTGTGTGTTTCAACATCTTGGTTCCGTCGAGAATCCAGATTACCAACACAACCATCAGATTGACTATCAGCAATTCGGAATAACTTGTGGAAAGCGCCATACCGTTGACGATGCTCAAGCCCATCACCACGAAAAGGTAAGTCATTTCACGGATTTTGATGGTCTCGGTCCGGTAACGTATCATCCCGAAGATGGCGAACAGGCCGAGGGCGTATGCAATGTTCATCTTCATGTTCTCCATCAGCGAGATGATAAGGAAAATGACCACGGCAAACATGATAAAGGTGAAATAATAATCCTTGCGGTTGGACTTTTTGTAATAGAAGCAATGGATGACGACCCAACAGACGATGAGGTTGAACACAAAACGGATCAATGTCGTCCAAAGGCTTTGCGCGTCGAAAAGCGGCACACCGAGGAAGTCGAGGCCCGATGCCCCACCGCCAAATTCGCGTGCGATGTCAGGATCATAGTCCTGCAAGTTGATTTGTAACAGGTTCATATTTCTAGATTTAAAATTTCAGGATTTCAGGATTTCAGGATTTCAGGATTTCAAGATTTCAAGATTTCAAGATTTCAGATTCATCATTCCGCATTTTCCAAATTTTTCGCAATTTCTTCTTAAACCGGTTCTGCTTCACGTCAGGATTGGTCATGCAAGTGCCGATGCAGTATTTGCTGATTTTGTAGGGCTGGATTCTAAGGTCCAACAGCACGTCTTTCAACAGAGACTTGGCGCGACCGTCTTGCTTCAGCTCCATCACGGCAAGCGGAGCCATGGAAGCCGTGTTGCCATTGCGCAGGTTCTTGAAGCGAAGATTGCAATCAATGGTGAGGCGTTCGGTCTTTTCGAAGTTCACCAAAGTGATACGGTCAAAAATCGTCACCAAGTGCGGACTGAGCGACTTGACTTCATACGGTTGTTTTTCCGCCAAAAACGCCGCCGCCTCCGGGTTGTCGATGATGTTGGGGATGGGTTCCACCCTGATGCGTTTCTTCTTCGTGCGGCCTTTGTTGATTTTGTGTTTCACCTCGCAGAAAGTCAGATTGGAGTCGACGTAGGTACGCACGCGCACCTTGTCGCGCACCAAGTGGCGGTCGTGGTGGATGAGATACATCTTCAGCTCAGGCGTGTCGTAATACACTGTGCTGTAGGGCGACAAACGGTTTCCTTCCACCTCTTGGGCATAATAGTTTTCGCGGATGCCCAAAAGAATTTCATGCAGTTGAGCCTCCGTCACCACATATTTCGTGTCGATGCGGTTCATCAGTTTCACGCCGCTCATCTCGTCGAGCGAAATCGGCTTCATGCCACGCACTATGTTGAGGATTTCTTCCACAAGGCCTTATTTGGGGACATATTCGAAAGTCTTGACAGACTCGAGTTTGCCGTTTGGATAATAGTTGAGCTGGCGCACCTTGGCACCATCTTCGTCATACTCAAACTTCCTGATTCTGACCACTTTGTCTCGGTCGTTATAGTACTCGCTCACCACGCGCCATTTCTGGCCATAGCTGGCATATTCAATCTCCTCCACTTTGCGACCCATCTCGTCGTAGGTCGTCACGCGGTCGAGGAAGGCGCGCTTGTCGCCCGCCGCTGTGTTCCATTCCTTCAACACCATACCCCTGCGGTTCTCACGCTTGGTGATGGTGCTTTCCGAAACCGATTGGGCCACAGCCCCTAAACCAATGGCGATAAACGCCAATAACACTAATATTTTCTTCATTTTCAATATTTTGAATTATTACACTTTCTGCCATTAACCACGGATTCCATAAATTTTGTCGAATCGGTTTTTCAACTTCAGTAAAGATGGATGCAGATTCTTGCCATTCATATAATTCGTGGTTTCTTTTTTATACATTTACAATGATTTCGAATTGTTCAGGAAGGCTGTAGATTTTCCCGCCTTCTTCCACCTTAATGGTCTGGAACACGAATTCGGGAACCTCATTGAAGTCTTGCGTTGCGGTATACACTTCGTAATCACCCGGTTGCAGTTTCTGGAAGCCGAAATAGCCATCAGCGCCTACGCGGGTGTCGTCGAAATGAATCGATTCGCCCACGCGACGTATGTAGACGCGATGCTCGTAGGCCCAACCTTCGCCGCGCCAGCTTCCGTTATGGTAATAGGAAGCCCAAACGCGCCCTTTCACGATGGAAGTGCCGTAGGCCTTGCCGTCGTGGATGTAGAGCGTTGGCACCTGAGCCACAGCACCTCGCGCCAAGTTGACCGTTTCGCTCACGGCCACCTTCTCGCCCGAAGGCAAGGTGGAATAGGCATACACGGTATAGTTGCCAGGACGCAGATATTCAAACCGATACCCACCGTCGGCACCGGTTTCGATGTCGTCGCCGAAGAAGTTGCCATCGCCGTAAACGATGAAAACATCGGTCTTGGCCGCGACAAGGGTGTCGGGGGTCAGGGTATAATCGTCGTCGGGATGATGCACCAACTTCACGAAGCCCTGCACAGTGCCAGTGCCGCCCACGCCCTCGCCTTTGTTGCACGATGGCAACAGCAATGCCACCGCAACCAAAAGCAACAATAATTTCAAGGTTTTCTTCATATCGTCAATTATTTAAGCCTGCAAAGATAATCATTCAACGGAATACAGAAAGAAAAATTATTCAATTCCTTGTTTATCACGAATTATCAGAAATTTATCACGAATTTTTCACAGATTCAATTTCTTTCAATTCGTGTTTGATTCATGGCAATTTATGTCTAAAAGTCGCTGATGTTGCCGCAAATCTTCTTCAAAACCGTCACAAAAGTCTGCACGTCTTCCTCGGGAATGTCCTTCAGCGCCTTGTTCATTGTCTCGATGGCCAATTGCTTGGTCGAATCCTTCAAAGCCATACCTTCTTCGGTCACGACGATGTTGTTCACGCGGCGGTCACCTTTGGCCACGGAGCGCGTCACGAGGCCTTTTTTCTCCAAATTGTCAATGAATTGCGTCACCGAGTTCTTGTCCTTCTGGATGATGAAGGCGATGGCCTGCTGGGTGAGCGTGCCCTCGTTCCAAAGCGTGTCCATCACCAAATACTGCTCCGCCGTCAGGTTCACGCCGTGCTTCTTGAACACCTCGGCAAGATGTTTCTTGAGCCTGCAATTCAAGATGTTGACATAAACTCCAGCTTGTTTTACGAGTATCATATTATCACATTTTTGGGATTATCTCAATTGATGAAAGTGCAAAGATAGGGATAATATTGGAACGAAGGAAGATTTTTTTGGACGATGACTCGTGACAATGACTTTGACCATTGCGGCCGCGAGCGCGGAAGTCCACGCCGTGGGTGTCGCTGCCATAGTCATTGTCATAGTCAATGGTCATAGTCAATGGTCATAGTCTTCAGTCCTCAGTCCCAAGTCCGAGAAATAAGCCTGCACGGCATACAGCGGGATGTTCTCCATCCAGCCTTGGTCGGCGTAAGGCAGCATGGAGCAGCGCAGGGCTTTCAAGTGCTTGTCGGCATGATCGACGTTCACGAAACCGTTCAGCGACTTGCTTTTCGTGTTCTCCTCGGCCTTCACCTCGATGGGGATGATGCGCTCGTCGGTCTGCATGAGGAAGTCAACTTCCTGCGTCGAGTTGTCCTTGCTGAAATAATAGAGCGGAAGGTCGCCAAGGGTCTTGAGTTGCTGCAACACATAGTTTTCGGAAAACGCGCCCTTGAACTCAACGAACACTTTGTTGGCGATGACCATCAGCCGCGCAGGCGCGTTCGACATAGCACCCAGCAGTCCCACGTCGAGCAGATAGAGCTTGAAGGCTTCCGTGTCTTCATAGAACGACAGCGGCATGGTGGGATTGAGGCAACGGCGCAGCTTCAGCACCGAACCCGCATCGACGAGCCATTGAATGGCCATCTCGAAGTCCTTGGCCCGCGCCCCCTTCCTGACCGCGCCATAGACGAATTTCTTGTTTTCCTTGGCCAATTGCCCCGGTATGGAGCTCCAAACCAAGCGGATGCGTTGCGTTTCGCCACCGGCGTGTTTGGCAAAGTCGCGCTCGTAGGTCTTCAGTATCGACTTCTGGATTCGGCGCACTTTGGGCACGTCGCGGTCGGTGATGTAGCTCAGCACCGCCTCCGGCATCCCTCCGACATAGAAATATTGGCGGAGCAAGTCTTGAAGTTTGGTGTCCAACGTGCGCAAAATGTCCCACTGCTTCGAGTTCAACACCTCACAAAGTTGATCCTCGCCCATCGCCCAAAGAAACTCCTCGAATGACATAGGGGAAAGGCTCAAAATATCGACCTTCCCGACGGGATAGGATTCGCCCGTGCGACAACTGATGCCCAACAACGAACCCGCCACCACCACATGCTGGTCGCTGGCGTTTTCGCAAAAATACTTCAACGAGGTCAAGGCTCGCGGGGCTTCTTGTATCTCATCTATAAAAAGGAGCGTTTTCCCTGCATTGATGCTTTGGTTGGTAAAAGCCTCGATGGCGCGCAAGATTCTTTCTATGTCAAAATCCTGCAAGAAAAGCGTCTTCATAAAATCGTTGTTGTCGCAATTGAGATAAATCAAGTTCTCATACTCCGACATTCCGAACTCTTTTAGGATAAAGGTTTTTCCCACCTGTCTGGCACCCTCCAAAACAAGGGGCTTTCTACCTTGTGAATTTTTCCACTTCACCAAATCATTGATAATTCTACGCTTCATTTTCCATTGATTTTGAATTTTGTGGCAAAAATACTAAATTTTAGGCATATACAACAGATTTGAACAAATATTTTTGGGAATATTTGGAAAATCTATACATTTTTATTGTGGAATATTCAACAATTCACTACACTTTTCTTGTGGAATATTCGACAAATTATTACACTTTTATTTGGGAATATTCGTATATTCTCAACACTTTTATTGTGGAATATTTGGCAATTCACCACACTTTTCTTGGGGAATATTCGACAAATCACTACACTTTTCTTGGGGAATATTCAGCAACTTACTACACTTTTATTGAGGAATATTCGGCAAATCACCACACTTTTCTTGGGGAATATTTGGCAATTCACGACACTTTTCTTGGGGAATATTCGACAACTTGACACACTTTTCTTGGGGAATATTCGACAACTTACTACACTTTTCTTCGGGAATATCCAGCAACTTACTACACTTTTATTGTGGAATATTTGGCAATTTAACACACTTTTATTGGGGAATAATCAGCAAATTACTACACTTTTATTGGGGAATAATCAGCAAATCACTACACTTTTCTTGGGGAATATTCTACAAATTACCACACTTTTTTGGGGAATATTCTACAAATCACTACACTTTTCTTGGGGAATATTTGACAATTCACTACACTTTTAATGGGGAATATTTGGCATTTTACTACACTTTTCTTTGGGAATATTCGGAAATTTACCACACTTTTATTGTGGAATATTCGGCAAATTATCACACTTTTCTTTGGGAATATTCGACAAATTACTACATTTTTCTTGGGGAATATCCAACAATTTACTACACTTTTATTGCGGAATATTTGGCAAATCACCACTCTTTTTTGCGGAATATTTAGCAATTTATCACATTTTTCTTGGGGAATAAAAAGAAAAGGCCTCCCAGATGGGAAGCCCATTCTAATCGGTTTTGAAAAACGCCTACTCAATCCTCATATTCGGAATCTGGCCGTCACCGTCGTAGAACCCACGACCAAGTTTCTCGCGCACTTCCTTGAAGGCATTGAGCGTGTAGTTCACGTCGTCCATCGTGTGGGCTGCGGTCGGGATGATACGGAAAATAATCATACCTTTGGGAATGACCGGATAAGTGATGACCGAGCAGAAAATCCTGTAGTTTTCGCGCAAGTCCATAGCGATGTTGGTGGCTTGAACCACGTCGCCCTGCACGTGAACTGGTGTGACGCAAGCCTCGGCTGGACCGATATCGAAGCCCAAGTCACGGAAGCCCTGCTGCAAGGCGCGAGTCACCTTCCACAGCTGGGCACGCAAGGCATCACCTTCGGCACTGCGAATGATTTCCAAACGCTTCTCGCAACCTTCCACAATGGCCAAAGGCAGACTCTTGGCGTACATTTGGGAACGCATATTATAACGCAAAAACTCAATCACATACTTTGGGCCTGCCACGAAGCCGCCAATGATGGCCATAGCCTTGGCGTAAGCACCTATGTAAATGTCGATGTCGTCCATCACGCCGAAATGCTCCGATGTGCCGCGCCCGTTGGGACCCATCACGCCGAAGCCGTGAGCGTCGTCGATGAGGATGCGGAAGCTGTATTTCTTCTTCAGCGCCACGATGCCGGCGAGGTCGCCAAGCGCACCTGTCATACCATAAACGCCCTCAGTGATGACAAGGATGCCGCCGCCCGTTTTTGCCACCACTTCCGTGGCGACCTTCAGTTTCTTCTCAAGGTCTTCCATATTGTTGTGGCGGTATTTGTACTTGTTGCCGATGTGAAGACGGATGCCGTCGAGCAAGCAGGCGTGAGCCTCGTTGTCGTAAACAATCACGTCGTGAGGATTGACCAAAGTGTCGATGGTTGACACAATGCCCTGATAACCAAAGTTAAAGAGATAGGCGGCTTCTTTCTTCTCGAAATCAGCCAGTTCCTTCTCGAAATGCTCGTGCATACGGGTATGACCCGTCATCATACGGGCGCCCATCGGGGCGGCAAGACCGTATTTTGCGGCGGCTTCGGCATCCACGCGACGAATCTCGGGGTGGTTGGCCAAGCCCAAATAGTTGTTCAAGCTCCAGCAGAGCACTTCCCTCCCGTTGAAGGTCATACGCGAACCCATCTCGCCTTCCAAGCGTGGGAATGCGAAATAGCCGTCGGCGCGCTCGCGGTACTGCCCAATCGGGCCACCGGAATCCTTTGATATTCTTTCGAAAATGTCCATTTTCCTTGATTTAAGATTTTAATTCAAAGATTTAAGATTCAATTTTTTTCTGTAGGGCTGTCACACCGTGGCAGCCAATTATTGAGCCACAAAATTAGTAAATATATTGATTATCCCAACGTGAAGGAATTATTTTTAATTTTGCGGCCTGCAAGCGTAAAGTGCCCGACCGTGCCTCGCCCAGAGGGCGAAACATCCCGTAACCACGGGTCGCGACCCGTGGCAGCACCCCGGCAAGCAGAACAAAAACATAGAATATGCTAAACCTCAAAAACAAAACGGCACTCATCACCGGCGGCGGCACCGGCATCGGGCGCAGCATCGCGCTCCACTTGGCGCAAGAGGGCTGCAACCTCGTCCTAACTGGACTGGGCATCAGCGACTTGGAAGCCGCCAAAGCCGAGTGCGAAAAATACGGCGTGAAAGCCTACGCCACCGAAACGCAATTGGACGACTACGCCTCCATCGACCGACTTTATGACTTCGTGGTTTCCAATGGATTAAGTATCGACATTTTCGTGCTCAACGCAGGCATCTCGCAACGCGAAAAAGCCTTTGACACCAACATCAGCGTAGATGAAAAAATCCTGAAAATAGACTTCCTCAGCGGGGTGTATCTCGTCAAGAAATTCAAGGAGATGATTTTAGTGAAGGAACACGTCCAGTTCAGTGTAACCACTTCCCTATCAGGGCTTTTCGGATTCCCGTTACGTTCAGCCTATTGCGCCGCCAAGCACGCCTTGTTCGGGTTTTACGAATCCTTGGAGTTGGAATACGACAACATCGGCGTGACCTTCCTCATCCCTGGACGCATCAACACGCAAATCAGCAAGAGTGCGCTCCACGGCGACGGCACAGCCCACGCCAAAATGGATGCCGGCCAAGCCAACGGCCTCGATGTAGACAAATGCGGCAAAATCGCCGTCCGAGCCATCAAACGGCAAAAACACAGAAAATTAATCGGACAAACAGAACTTTTGATGGCGTATATCCATAAATTTTGCTTACCTTTGTATTATAAATTATCGAGAAAAATATCAGCGACATAAGGCTGTTGGCTGTTGGCCATTAGACCAAGATCTACCAAACAAAAAGCTAACAACTAAAACCCAATCTGAAAATCTAAATCTTTAAATATGAAATCTAAAGTAATCTGCGGCATACAGCAAGTGGGCATCGGCGTGAACGACTTCGTCGAGGCCTGGAAATGGTACTACGACAACTTCGGCTTCGAAATCAAAATCGTTGACGATGAGGGCGTTGCAGAACGAATGTTGCCCTATACGGGTGGCAAGCCCCAACCGCGACGATCGGGCATCGCGGTCAACATCCGTGGCGGCGGAGGCTTCGAGATTTGGCAACCCAAAGGCCGCCCACTCAACTACCTGAAAGAACCCGTCAAACTCGGCGACTTGGGCATCCTCGTGGCCAAGGTGAAAACCCCCAACATCGACGAGGCCTACAGCACCTTTATCAATAGCGGTGCGGATATCATCAGCAAACTCACCGTTTCCCCTTGGGGACAGTGGCATTTCTTGATGAAAGACCCTTACGGCAACCTTTTCCAAATCGAGCAGGACGGTTATGTCTTCGTCGATGAGGACTTGCCGACCGGCGGTGCCAATGGCGTCATCATCGGCGTGAGCGATATGGACAAGTCGCTTCCCTTCTACACGCAACTTCTTGACTACGACAAAATTGTCTTTGACCAAACGGATGTTTTCGATGATTTTAAAAGTCTGCCCGGAGGTGAAAAGAAGTTGCGCCGCGTCGTCCTCGAACGCTCCAAACCCATCGAAGGACCGTTGTGCAAGATTATGGGCACTTCGCATCTCGAACTCATCCAAGCCGTTGACGGGCCGGGCAAGAAACTTTATGAAAACCGCTTTTGGGGCGACCCAGGCTTCATCCACCTCTGCTTCGACGTGCGCAATATGGATGCGGTGAAAGCGCAAGCCGAGGCGATGGGCCATCCTTTCGTGTGCGACAGCGGCGCCGACTTTGGAATGGGTGACGCAAACGGGCATTTCACCTACGTCGAAGACCCCGACGGAACGCTCATCGAGTTCGTCGAAACCTTCAAAATCCCGATTGCCAAGAAGTTCGGGATTTACCTCAACTTGGCCAACAAAGACGACCACAAGCCATTGGGTATCCTCAAGCTGCTACAGTTCGCCAAGGTGAAACGAGAGAACATCAAATGACAAGAAACATTTAGGGCTGCCACATTGCGAAATGGGCAGCCCTGAATTCTTCAAAACCATCTATAGGGAATTTCTAATTATCAAGAATTTGAGAATTATCTAATTTATTGATTATAAGAATTTTATCGAATTTGAGATAAAATTGCAGGCAATTTTTAGAAGTACCCTATAATTAACTATTAAACCATTTTCTTACTTGATGCCGAGTTTGGCTTTCACGTCGTTGGTGGCATCGATGGCATCAGTGCCAATGTAAACGGCGGCACCGGTGGCCAAGTCGAGGACATAGGTGTAGCCCTTTTCCTTGCCTACCAAGTTGATGGCATTCTGAATCTTGTCGAGCATCGGCTTGAGCAATTCGGCACGCTTGCTTTCGAAGTCGGCCTCAGCGTTGGCTTGGAACTGCTGGATACGGTTTTGGATGTCAACGATTTCCTTTTCCTTCGACTGTTTCACCAAGTTCGACATTGTGGCTTGGTTGGCCTCATAGTCCTGCATCTTGGTTTGATACTCCTGAGCCATCGTCTGGAGCTGCTTCTGAAGGTCGTTGTAATAGCTCTCAAGGTCTTTCTCAGCCTTGGCTTTGTCGGGCATGGCGTCGAGCACTTCAGCCGTGTTGACGTGTGCAATCTTCACTTGAGCATTGGCCACACCGCTCATTACGAACAGGGCAACGCTCAAAAACAATACTTTGAATAATTTGTTCATTTTATTGACTTTTAATAATTTAACTCCTTTTATCATTAGCAATCGAGCGGCAAAGATACGAATTTTTGGTTAATTTCGCTTACTTATTCTTTATTTCTTGGGTTTTGCGGTTGCGCCCTGCTTGCTACCGCCGCCTGCGTTGCCGCTGCCCGGTGTGGCAGCAGCGCCGGAATTGGCCCTGCGGCGATCCTCACGACGGACGGTCTGCATCACGTTGCCCAATTGGTCGAGCACCTCATCACTGACATCGTTCTTGTCGTTGGCATACAGGATGGAAGTCCCCGAAGCGAGATCGAGCACGAAGGCATAGTTCTTGGTTTGTGCCACTTCCTTCATCGCCGTGTACACTTTCTCTTGAATGGGTTGGATCAGCTCGGTGCGCTTTTGGTAGAGCTGGCCTTCGGCACCGAAATACTGCATTTGCAGGTTTTTGGCTTCCTGCTCTTTGTCGATGATGGCTTGCTCGCGGGCGCGTTTTTGGTCTTCCGAAAGCAGCAGCATCTCTGTTTGATACTTGCTATACATCTCCGACACCTTGTCGTAAATGGCTTTCACCTCGTTCTGCCATTTGGTCGAGAATGAGTTGAGTTCTTCTTGTGCATCGCCGTACTCAGGAATGTTTTCCATGATGTATTCCGAGTCGACATAGACGATTTTCTGTCCACCGCCAAGCTGGGCATTGGCAGTCATCATACCGCCACAAAGGAAAGCAGCGGTCAGGATTAAAGTTTTGAATGCTTTCATTTTTCTATTTATTATTTGTTCTATTTTTATTCATCAATAATCGTTCCATTTTTTTCGATACCCATTATGGGTTGCGTTGCACTACACCACCTGCCTACCATCCTCTCTAAACTCTAAACCCTAAACTCTAAACTAATCAATCGAGCCTCCAATGGAGAAGTGGAACTGGCTGTGGTTCTCGCCTTGCACGCCATAGATGTCGTCGAAGCCATAGCCCCAGTCGAGGCCGAGCAAACCGAACATCGGCAGAAATATACGGACACCAAGGCCAGCCGAGCGCTTCACGTCAAACGGGTTGAAGCTCTTCAGCCCAAGCCAGCAGTTGCCCGCTTCCAAGAAAGTCAAGGCATAGATGGTGGCCTGCGGGTTGAGCGACAGCGGATAACGCAACTCCAACGTGTACTTCGACAAGATGTTACCGCCATTGCCTCCCGAGTTGGAGCTGTTATAGAAGCCCGGTGTGAGTGCGCTGTTGCCATATCCACGCATACCCACCAACTCGCGGCTGTCGAAAGAAACGTTGCTCAAGCCGTCGCCGCCGAGGAAGTAACGGTGGAAAGGCGTGGGGCCAATCTGGTCGTTATAGAAGCCCAAGTACCCGAAGCGCACGCGGGTCATCATCACGAGTTTATCATACAGTTCGGTGAACCAAGCCGCCTTGAAGGTCCAGCGGTGCATCTCAATCCATTTGTATTTCTCGTTTTCGGAGAGCGTGGAATAGTCCTTATTCGCAAACAAGGAATAAGGCGGCGTGATTTCCAAGCCTATTTGGAACTCGGAGCCGTTGCGCGGATAGATAGGCTGGCTCACCGAGTTGCGCGACAAGACGATGCTGTAGCTGATAAGATTAAACTTGCCGTTGCCGTCGCCGACATTCAGATGGGCTGATTCATAATTGTTGAGGCTATAACGTTTCACGTTAACAGCTTGAAACAGCGAAAAATAGTCATCGGGCCAAGTCAATCGGCGACCCAAACCGATGGTACCACCCGTCATGTTGATCCAACCATATTGGGAATTAGTCCTTTCATACCCATTAGAATAGAACGTTTGGTAGAAGGATGCCGTCAAGGAGTTGGGCTTGCGTCCGCCCAACCAAGGTTCGGTGAACGAAATGCTATACCCGATGTAGCGGCGGCCAAAAGTGGTCACATTGAGGCCGAGTTTCTGTCCATCGCCCATCGGCAAGGGTCTCCAAGCCTTCTTGTTGAAGATGTTCCGCATCGAGAAGTTGGAGAATTGCAATCCTGCCTCAAGCATCAACATCTTGGCGCCATAGCCAGCCGAGAAACGGATTTGGTCGGCAGCGGCTTCCTCGACGCTGTAGCCGATGTCGACGGTGTTGTCGGCGAAGTTGGGTTGCACGTCGGGCGTGATGTTCTCTTGGTTGAAGAAACCCAACGTGGCCAACTCGCGGACGGAGCGCATCACATCGCTGCGGCTGTACAGCTGGCCCGGACGCGAATAAAGCTCGCGAAGCACAACGTGGTCGTAGGTCTTGGTGTTGCCCGACAAAGTGACGTTGCTGATGCGGGCCTGCTTGCCTTCGGTGAGACGGATTTCGAGGTCGATGGAGTCGTTTTCCACCTGCACCTCAACGGGGTCGGCATGGAAGAAAAGGTAGCCGTCATCCATATACAACGAACTGATGTCCAAGGTGGTCTCGCTGTAGGTCAGGTTCTTGTCGAGCAACTCCTTATTATATATGTCGCCCGGCTTGATGCCAAGGATGTTGCCCAAGGTCTCGCTGCTGTATTTGGTGTTGCCCGTCCAGTTGATGCTGCGGTAATGGTATTTGTGCCCCTCGTCAACGACCAAATCGATGCCCAAGTTGTGGTTGTCAATCTTGTAGACCGAGTCGCGGACGATGCGGGCGTCGCGGAAGCCTTTGGAATTGTACTTGTCGATGATGAGTTTCTTGTCGTCCTCGAAATTCTTCTCTTGGAAACGTGAAGCCTTGAAGATGCGCGGACGGTAGTTGTCATAAAAATACTCCTCGATGCCGTTGATGGCGCGAAGCGGATGCAAGGTAAGCACCTCGGCAACGGTGTTCACCACCAAGGGACCCAGCGGATTCAGCGGGTCGAAATGGCCGCGCTCCTTGGTTTCCTTCATCGCCAAAAGCACCTGGCCATCAGTAAGTTCCTTATTGCCGATGACGTTGATTTTACCGATTTTCACCTTGTCGCCCTTATCAATGTCTATGACCATGTCAATGTAGTTCTCGCGGGCGGTGTCGGCCACTTGCTTGATGTCAATATCCACGTTGAGATAGCCCTTGTCAAAGTAATAGTTCTCGATGATGCGCGTGGTTTTGGTCAACAGGTGGTCGGTGGCGATGTCGCCTCGCGAAAGGTTGATTTTGTTGCGGATTTCGTCGGCTTCTGATTTCTTGATGCCGCTGAAAGAGAACTTCGACACACGCGGACGCTCCTTGATGACGATTTGGAGAAACACCTTATCGCCCACGAAATCAATGACATTGATGGACACATCCTCAAACAAGCCTTGGTCCCAAATCTTGCGGATGCCCGATGCGATGGCGTCGCCGGGGATGGCAACCCTGTCGCCGACCCTCAAATTGGCAATCAAGCTGAGCATCGTGGCATCGACGTATTTGGCGCCTTCGACGGTGATACCTCCGATTTCGTACTCTTGCGGACGCGCATAGTCGATTTCCGAAAGGTCGTCACCGATTTGAATTTGGGCGAAAGCGCCGTTGCCGAAGCCCAAAAAAGCCGTAAGCAGCAGCAAAATAGGCAAATGTTTCCAACACATAATTCTATATATCAATCATTTAGTAGTCACTTGTTCACTCGTCTTGCCGAAACGGCGTTCACGATGCTGGTAGTTCAGAATGGCTTCATAAAGGTCTGCCTTGCGGAAATCGGGCCAATATTCCGGCGTGAAATACAGCTCTGAATAGGCCAATTCCCAAAGGAGGAAGTTGCTGATGCGCTCCTCGCCGCTTGTGCGGACAAGCAGTTCGGGGTCGGGCATACCTGCCGTGGAAAGGTACGACGAGATGGTTTTGTCGACGATGGCCTCCGGGGCCAGTTTGCCGGCCTTCACGTCCTCGGCCATACGGCGCGTGGCCTGCGTCAGGTCCCAACGACCCGAATAGCTCAAAGCCAAGGTGAGCGTCATTCGCGTGTTGTGGCTCGTGTCGGCGATGGCCTGCATCAGCTGCTCGTAGTTGGCCTTGGGCAAGCCCTTCAAATCGCCGATGGCGTTGAGCTTGATGCTGTTTTTGTTCATCGTGCTCACCTCGTTCCTGATGGTTTGGGCCAACAGCGACATCAGTCCGCTGACCTCGGCCAACGGGCGGTTCCAGTTTTCGGTCGAGAAAGCATAAAGCGTCAGGTATTCCACCCCGATTTCGGCGCAGCCTTCCGACACTTCGCGCACCGACTGGATGGCACTTTGGTGGCCAAACAAACGTGGTTTGCCGCGTTCCTTGGCCCAACGCCCGTTACCGTCCATGATGATGGCGATGTGCTTAGGCAAGCGCTCGCGGTCGATTTGTTGCATCAGTTGGTCTTTCAGTTCCATAGTTCAGAATTTGCTAAGGTTACAGCCCCTTCCGTCGGGCAAATTGAATTTCCATGTCAACGAAGCGCGAGCCATACCGAACCAGTCGTTGAAGGCCGAGTTGCCGCGTTGTTGTCCGGCGACATAGTTCCCAGTCGGGTCGCTCAAATCGTATATCGTGCCTTCGACTTCCACAGAGGCATGTTGTTCGGGATAAATCGTCGCAACGTCATCCAAATAGTCGGTGAAGGTCTTCTGCATCCTCCATTCGATGGTGGCAGCCATGTGACGCGAAAGCGAGAACTTCACGCCCATGCCAAACGGGAGTGACAAACCAATCGGGCTGGTCTTGCCAAACATCTTGTCGTACCATTTGGCGTTTGACGGTTCAGGGCCTTCGGTGGCGTGGTTGCTCAAGTCTACCAAAGTGCCGGCCACATCGGCAAAAACCGTGTATTGGAACACCGAAATGCCGCCAAAAATGTAAGGCGACACGTTCTTTTTCGGGTTGCCCGTGTAATATTCGAGGAAATTGAACTCTGCCACGAGGCTGAAGTCGTTAATGATGGAGGTGAAGTTCAACCCGCGTTCAGGACGCCATTTGATGACCTCGTCGGAAGCGGCCACCTTGGCGCGGCTATAGTCGAAGCGGAATGTCCAACGATTGTTGTAGTTGAAGCGCACCAAGCCGCCATATTGGGGCTTTGCCATGGCGAAAGGCAACATCGGATTGAGGTCGCCCATATAATAACTTACGCCGCCATGAGGCCCTATTTCAAGGGTCTTGGGGTCGTCAAACTGGGCTTTGGCAGTCGCAAAGATGGCCAAAAAACTCAGTATCAACAAATAACGAAATCTTCTATCCATAATTCAAGGGTGCAAATTTAGGAATTTTTCCAATGAAAACGACAGAAATCAATTTCTATTGTCTTTTCCCCACATCAATTTGTTGCGAATGGTGCCGAAAAAGTCCTCGCCACGCATCCTCGCCAAGTTGAGACAGAAAGTGGCCTTGCGCACTTCGAGCTGCACGGAAGTGTCTAAGGTGCAATTCCTTGAGTCCATACTGAACACGAATTTCCGCTCGCGCCCTTCCACTTGGATGCGAATCGCGCTGTCGTCAGGAATGACAACGGGACGGACGGTCAGATTGTGAGTGGCGATGGGCGTGATGACGAAATTCTTCGCATTCGGCGCAATGATGGGGCCGCCCGCGCTCAGCGAATAGGCCGTAGAGCCAGTGGGAGTGGCCAAAAGGATGCCGTCGCCCCAATAGGTGTTGAGATAAACATCATCGACGAAGACCTTGATAGCCAACAAACTGTGTTCAGGGTTACGGATGACGTTCAGTTCATTGAGGGCATAGCGCACATCGCCAAAAACGTTTTCAGGCGCAACCAATTCCAAAAGGGTGCGCTGCTCGACGGCATAATCACCCGCCAGCACGCTTTTCACCGCCACACCAATCTCGTTTTTCGAGATGCTGGAAAGAAAGCCCAAGCGCCCCATGTTGATGCCCAACACAGGCATTCCCGAATCGCGGACGAATGGAACCGTGTCCAAAATCGTGCCGTCGCCGCCGATGGAAAACAGCATTTCGGCTTCCAAGTCGGCATAGGAAGTGAATACGCTGTATTTTATGCCTTCGGGGACAAATGCCGCGACAATATCGGCAAAAGGCTGGTAAACAACGATTTCCACCTGATTGCCAGCCAATTCGGCAAACAGTTGGCGCATATATTCCCCATTTTCAGGGGCGATGTTTTTTCCAAATAGGGCGATGGTCATAGTTTTTATTTTTTCGTCTGGTAAAGACAACGGGGCATGCCCCGTTGTCCTTTTTCTTTCTATCCATGACAGTGGGGCATACCCCACTGTTCTATCCTTCTTCCTTCACCGATTCGTGGCTCTCGTCGGTCATCATGCGAAGGTAATTGATGTAACGCCAGTCGGCGATATCGCCATTTTCGACGGCGGCCTTCACGGCGCAACCGGGTTCGTGGGTGTGGGTGCAATTGGCGAAACGGCACTCGCTCATCAGCTCGCGCATCTCAGGAAAACGCTGGGCCAAGGTGTCTTTCTCCATATCATACAGCACAAACTCCTTGATGCCCGGCGTGTCGACAATCCACGCGCCGAAGCTGAGATGGTGCATCTCGGCAAAAGTCGTGGTATGCTTGCCTTTTTCGTGGTAGTCCGAAATCGCGCCTATGCGCACATCCAACGATGGGTCGAGGGCTTTCACCAAGGCTGACTTGCCCACGCCTGAATGGCCCGAAAACAGGCATATCTTCCCTTGCATCAATGTTTTAAGCTCCTCCATTTGGAAGCCCGTCTTGGCCGAAACGCCAAACGAGGTGTAGCCCAAGCCTTGGTAATATTCCATCAGAACGCACATCTCACCTATCTGCTCGTCGGTGTAAAGGTCACACTTGTTAAAAACGACGGCGGCAGGAATGTGGTAGGCCTCGGCAGTGACCAAAAAACGGTCGATGAAGCCCGTTGAGGTGCGCGGTTGCGCGATGGTGGCCACCACGATGGCCAAATCCACGTTGGCGGCGATGATGTGTGAGGCTTTGCTCAAATTCACCGACTGCCTGACAATCACGTTATTGCGTGGCTCAATCTTTTTGATTACACCCGTATCCTTGCCGGGTTCCTGCTCAAACTCGACGTTGTCGCCCACGGCCACGGGATTGGTCGAGCGCAAGCCGTCCAAACGGATTTTTCCGCGCAGTCGGCACTCCCATTGCCGGCCTTCACCGTCCAAGACGATGTACCAACTGCCCGTCGATTTAATGACTTTTCCTAACATTTCTGGTAACGTTTTCCGGGCATTGCCATCAGCACGCCGTCAAATTCCAAATTGAGTAATAATGCAGCTATTTTTGTGGTCGGCAACCCTGTTTTCACGATGATGTCGTCCAAATTGGCCACAGCACTCGCGCCGAAGCAGTCCATAATGAGGTTTTCTTCCTCGGTGAACTCACGGAACAACGAAGTTTGTTTCTCAACCTTCGACTCTGAATCCCAACGCATTACATAACGCAGGTTCAAAACACTCTCCATCAAGTGGGCGCGGTTGGTGCGGATGAGGTAGTTGCAGCCTTGGCTGTAAATGTCCATCACACGACCGGGATAGGCAAACACGTCGCGGTTGTAGGAATTGGCGATGTCGGCAGTGATCAGCGAGCCGCCTTTCAGTGCCGACTCAATGACCACCACAGCATCCGCCATTCCCGCAATGATGCGGTTGCGGCGCGGGAAATTCTCTCGGTCGGGCTGGGTGCCGCTGAGGCATTCGGTGAGGATGCCGCCGCCCTGCTCAATCATTTCATTGGCCACTTTCCTGTTGGGTGCTGGGTAAACCTGTTGCATTCCGCAGCCCATCACCCCGACGGTCGGGATGTTGTTTCTCAATGAGGCTTTGTGGGCACAGGTATCCACGCCGTATGCCAAACCACTGATAATCAACACATCGTCAGACTTCAAATCATCCACCAATTGGTTGCAGTTTTCTTTCCCGTAGTCGGTGATGTTGCGCGTCCCGACGATGGCCACCACGCGGTTGGCGTTGAGGTTGGCCGCACCTTTATAATATAGCATCATCGGGCCGTCGTCGCATTGCAATAGGCGGCGCGGATAATTGGAATCGAGGAAGAAAATGGGTTGGATGGCGTTTTTCTCAATGAAAGCAATTTCCTCCTCGGCGCGTTTCAGATATAGTTTGGGGTTGCAAATAGCCTCGATGGAAGCCTCGCGCATCCCCGAAATCTTCTCCAACGACTTTCGAGTTTCCTTGAAAATGGCCTCCGCACTGCCGCAATAATGCACGAATTTCTTCCCGCTGATGTCGCCGATGCCGGGCAACAGGGTCAATGCTATTTGATATTGGAGGTCGGTCATTTTTTTGTTTGTTTTGCAGGGATTAAAATCGCCTGCTTGATTTCTGTTCGCCCTTTCAGGGCTTTAGTTCCGTCGGATTTGAAATCCGATGGCTGCGAGACGGGGATTTGAAATCCCCAATTCAGCATGAGCGGATTGCAAATCCGCTCGAACCCTTAGTCAAGTTTCAGTACAGCCAAGAACGCCGACTGCGGCACTTCGACATTGCCGACCTGACGCATACGTTTCTTGCCAGCCTTCTGTTTTTCAAGAAGTTTGCGCTTACGCGACACGTCGCCGCCGTAGCACTTCGCCGTCACGTCCTTGCGCACTTGGCGCACCGTCTCGCGGGCAATGATTTTCGCGCCGATGGCGGCTTGTATGGCGATGTCGAACTGGTGACGAGGTATCAATTCCTTCAGTTTCTCGCACATGCGCCGACCGAAGTCGTAGGCATGGGCGCGGTGTATCAAAGTCGAGAGGGCGTCCACCGACTCGCCGTTGAGCATAATGTCCAATTTCACCAAGTCAGCGTCCTGATAACCAGCAATATGGTAATCAAACGAGGCATAGCCCTTCGAGATGGATTTCAGCTTGTCGTAGAAGTCGAAAACGATTTCCGAGAGCGGCATCTGGAAAGTCAGTTCCACACGGTCGGTGGAGAGATAGACTTGGTTTTTCAGCACGCCGCGCCGCTCGATGCAGAGCGTCATGATCGGACCCGTGAAGTCGTTTTTCGAAATGATTTGCGCGATGATGTAAGGCTCCTCGATATGGTCGATTTTGGTCACTTCGGGCAAGCCGCTGGGGTTGTGTACCTCAATCATCTCGCCATCGGTCTTGTAGCACTTGAACGAAACGTTAGGCACCGTAGTGATGACATCCATGTCAAACTCGCGGTCGAGGCGTTCCTGCACGATTTCCATGTGCAACAAGCCCAAGAAACCGCAACGGAAGCCGAAGCCCAAGGCCGCCGACGACTCAGGCTCCCAAACGAGGGAAGCATCGTTGAGCTGAAGTTTTTCCAACGAAGCCCTAAGTTCCTCGTAATCATCAGCATCCACGGGATAGATACCCGCAAACAGCATCGGTTTCACGTTTTCGAAGCCTTCCACAGGCTCGGCGCAAGGCCTTTCGACGTGCGTGATGGTGTCGCCCACCTTGACCTCCTTCGAGGTCTTGATGCCAGAGATGATATAACCCACATCGCCCGCCGAAAGCTCTTGTTTAGGCACTTGCTTCAGTTGCAACACCCCTATTTCGTCGGCGTGGTACTCCTTGCCTGTGGCAAAAAACTTCACCAAGTCGTTGGTTCGCATCGTGCCGTTCATCACGCGGAAATAGGCAATGATGCCACGGAACGAATTGAACACCGAGTCGAAAATGAGGGCTTGGAGCGGAGCTTCGGGGTCGCCTTTGGGGCAAGGGATGCGCTCCACAATGGCATCCAAAACGGCTGGCACGCCTTCACCCGTGCGGGCGCTCACCTTCAGGATCTCGCTCGGGTCGCAGCCCAAAAGGTCGACCATCTGGTCTTCAACCACGTCGACCATCGCGCTGTCCATGTCGATTTTGTTCATCACAGGGATGATTTCGAGGTCGTGTTCGAGAGCGGAATAGAGGTTGGCAATCGTTTGTGCCTGAATGCCTTGCGTGGCATCCACCACAAGCAGGGCGCCTTCACAAGCCGCGATGCTTCGCGACACCTCGTATGAGAAGTCGACATGGCCAGGAGTGTCGATGAGGTTCAACGTATAAGTCTCGCCTTTGTAGTTGTATTTCATCTGGATGGCGTGGCTCTTGATGGTGATGCCTCTCTCGCGTTCGAGGTCCATATCGTCCAATACCTGATCGACGAGTTCCTTGTCATTCAGGGTGTGGGTCAGTTCCAAAAGTCTGTCGGCCAGGGTCGATTTGCCGTGGTCGATATGCGCTATGATGCAAAAATTCCTGATGTTTTTCATATTAACCTTCCTTTAGGCTCGCTTGCCAACTTTTTGTGTCCTATCATAAACATAATTACGAAACAGCCAATTCTTGCTTTGTTCAGAAGCCTCAATGTCAATCGTTTGCAGAGGCGAAACCGCAATCAGATTGTTGGAATATCGCGTAAGGTAATTGACAGCTTCAACCGAATTCACACTTTGGTTTTTATGCAACGAATTAATTACTTTCGAGACGAACTTGAATTCCTTCTCGGAAAAGACACCCTGCAACAGGCTCAATTTCTTTTGAGAATGACGCACCTCGATGCCCTGATTGTCAACGATAATAAGCCCAACACTCAGTTGCTCTGAGATTTCCGGACGAATGACCGCGTAAATAATGCTATATCTTAAACTGTTCATTTTCCGATATTTTCCGTAAAACATTCCATAAAATTGCTCCAAACGCCATCAACCCACTCAGATTCAAAAAGTTGACCCATCTTTTTCTCGACATAGGCAGAAGGGACATTCCAATCTGTTGGCATGGCTTTTGCCATTTCTGAACTATGTCGCCGACATCTGTTGAGGCAGCCCAAATAATAGGATCTCAAGGGCTTGACCATCGCTTCCAACGTGGCACGCGACTTGTCTTGAACCAAGTATTGGAACAAGCCGGAATAAAGAATGGTATCCGTTGAGGTCAATTGCGACAACTGAAACTCAAAAGTGGCGGTGTTGAAAATGCATCCATAATCAATGGAGACCAAGTCTTCTTTCTCTACATCATAAAGAAGGTTTGCATTGTTGGCGTTTCGGTCTTCGTTGGCCGTCCAAAAGTCAAACAAGGCAATCCTCAAAAGCTGCGTCAATGTCTTGGCCGAAGATTCCACTTCCCTATAGGTTGACGGCGTAATGTCGACAACACCATCCAACATCCGGCTCCCTATCGACAAGGTGGCTTGTCCACCTTTTGGCCAGTGGGAAGGCCTTATTCTCACAAAAGCGATTTCGGGCGTGTCAAGATGCCAAGCCATAGCCATTTGCGCCCCAACCAGTTCACAAGCCAACTTGTAGGCAGCAAAAGAAGAACGCATATATTTACATATATAAGCGTTCATATCGGAGCACAACACCAAAACTGGTTCCTCTCCTGTAAGATATTGCCTCTCAATGGATTTTACGCTGTCTAACAACTGGATTGACATGGGACTATGATGCAAAAATTCCGGTGTTTTTCATTGTGGGCGCAAAAATAGGAAAAAATTTGCTTGCAAAAGCGGAATCAGTCAAGGATTATCCCTAATTTTGCAGTCTGAAAAAGTTCAAGCCTATGACACCTGCTTTACCCGACACCTATTCCAAGGAAGAAAAAGAAGAAATCGAGCGACGGCACCAGCATCTCATCGACGTTTGGCAAACCCGCAAGGAAGCGCAAGACCTCGAAGCCGTCGACGAGGCTTTCTACTTCGCCGTTAGCGCGCACAAGGACCAACGCCGCCGCTCTGGCGAGCCCTACATCTACCATCCCATCGAGGTGGCCACCATCGCCGCCCACGACATCGGATTGGGCCGCACTTCCATCATCTGCGCCCTGCTGCACGACGTGGTGGAAGACACACAATACACCTTGGACGACATCAGCGAGAGGTTCGGCGAAAAGGTGTCGCGTGTGGTTGACGGCCTCACCAAGTTCGACAAGTTGGAAGGGGCCGAAAGCATGCAGGCCGAGAACTTCAAGAAAATCATCACTTCGCTGTCATACGACGTGCGTGTGGTGCTCATCAAGCTCAGCGACCGCCTCCACAACATGCGCACCCTCGACTCGATGCCCAAGCACAAACAGCTGAAAATCGCATCCGAAACGTCGTACCTCTATGCCCCCCTCGCCTACCGACTTGGCCTCCACGCCATCAGGATTGAGCTGGAAGACCTTGCCCTGAAATACACCAACCCGACCATCTACTACAACATCCGCAAACGCTTGGACGAGGTGCGCGAACGCCGTATGGGCGAAATGCGCGACTTCATCGAACCCGTCATTGAAGCGTTGGAAAAGACGGGCATCAAGGCGCGTGCCGAACTCAAGGAACGCTCCGTCAACTCCATCTGGAAACGGATGCTCGACAAAGAGCTCTCGTTTGAGGAGCTTTATGGCTCGTTTGTGGTGCGTTTCATCACCGACTGCCCCATAGACCAAGAGCGCTTGGAATGCTGGAAAATCTACGCCATCCTCACGGGCTTCTATCGTCCGAACACCTCGAAACTAAAAGACTGGATTTCGTTCCCAAAGACCAATGGCTACGAGAGCCTTCACGCCGTGGTGATGGGCCAGACGGGCAATTGGGTGGAAGTGCAAATCCGCAGCCAACGCATGGAGGAAATAGCCGAAAAGGGCTTCACGGCCTACTGGAAATACAAATCAGACGACCACATCGAAAGCGGCTTCGACATCTGGCTGAAGAAAGCCCAAGACCTCATCAGCAACCAAAACGAAAACGCCATCGAATTCGTCGACAATTTCAAGCTCGACCTCTTTTCCGACGAGATTCACGTGTTCACCCCGCAGGGCAAGATGATTTTGCTCCCGAAAGGCTCCACCGTGCTCGACTTCGCCTACAACATCCACTCTGAAATCGGCGACCACAGCATTGCGGCTAACGTCAACAGCCAGCTCACGCAACTCGACCATGTTTTGCACAATGGCGACCAAGTGGAAGTCATCACCTCAGAAGCCCAGCACCCGCAAGAGAAATGGTTTGAGTTTCTGGCCACGGCAACGGCAAAGTCGAGGCTCAAGAACGGCATCAAGGAATACCGGCGCAGCTTCCGCGAAGAGGGCGAGGCCAAGTTTGAAGAAACCATGAAAAAGTTGGGACTGGAGGCCTCGAAAGCCAACCGCAACAAGGTGATGGCCACGGAAAACCTCACCAGTTCCATCGACTTCTTCTACCTGATAGCCACTGGCAAGATCGACGAGCGCACCATCCGCGACGTGATGAAGCCCCAGTCGGGCGGAAGCAGCTTTGTCCGCTACATCACTTTTGGCCTTTGGGGCAACAGCAGCAAAGAAAAGGAGGAAACACCGTCAATCACCTCGTCAGGCGAGTTCGACTTCAATGTTTCGACCTGCTGCAATCCCATCCCCGGTGACGACGTCATCGCGTTCAGCTTCCCCGGCGAGCCGCTCCAAATCCACCGCAGCAACTGCCCCAGAGCCATCCAGCTGTCGTCACGCTACGGCAACAACATCGTGAAAGCCAAATGGCAGCCCAAGAGCGAAATCGCCTTCCTCGCCGAGCTGAAAATCACCGCTTTGGACACCAAGGGACTGCTCAACCGCATGACCAACCTGTTCTCCAACGAAATGCAACTCAACATGCACTCGCTCCACATGGAGTCGAAGCAGGACCTTGTGGAAGCCAGCATCTCCATCTACGTCCACAACACCAATGAGTTGGACAACCTGATGGCCAAGCTGAACCAGTTGAAAGAAATCCAAAAGGTGGTCAGGAAAAACACTTCAGAAACAAAATAAAATCCATTATTTAGAATTATTCTGAAAAATATTCCTACTTTTGCGGCAACATCCATCAAGAAAATGAAAGACTCTCAGTTCGACAACACCTATCTGTCTGTCAAGAAGTTATTCGTTGACTATCTCCAACGGAAGAAGTTGCGCAAGACCCCGGAACGGTTCGCCATCCTGAAAGAGATTTACTCGACCAACGGGCACTTCGACATCGACACGCTCTATAACCAGATGAAAGACAACAAGTACCGCGTCAGTCGTGCCACCTTGTATAACACCATCGAGCTGATGTTGGATTGCGGTTTGGTCATCAAGCACCAGTTTGGGCACAACTGTGCGCAATATGAACGCTCCTACAAATTCCGCCAACACGACCATTTCATCGACTTGGAGACCGAGACCGTGATGGAGTTTTGCGACCCTCGACTGCTTGAAATCCAGCGGTCCATCGAGGAGCAGTTGGGCGTCGAAATCACACATCATTCATTGATTTTTTACGGACATAAGAAAAGTTGAGGGTTTAGAGTTGAGAGTTTAGAGTTGGGAGATGTGGTTAGGTTATTGTTGAAAGGAAAAAAGTTGATGGAGTGAAGTTGTAGGGCTGTCACACCGTGGCAGCCGAAAATCTTGAAATTTGAAATCTGAAATCTGAAATCTTGAAATCTGAAATCTGAAATCTTGAAATTTGAAATTTGAAATCTGAAATCTGAAATCTTGAAATTCCAATATATGAACAAATTAGATATTCTCCTCGGTTTGCAATGGGGCGACGAAGGCAAAGGCAAAGTGGTTGATGCCCTCACCCCGAACTATGACATCGTAGCCCGATTCCAAGGCGGCCCCAATGCCGGCCACACCATCGAATTCGAAGGCAAGAAATTCGTGCTGCACAACATCCCATCGGGTGTGCTCACCCCCGGCTGCATCAATATCATCGGCAACGGTGTCATCATTGAGCCGCATATATTAATAGGTGAAATCGAAGGGCTGCAAAAAGCCGGTTTCGACTTGCGCGAAACGCTGAAGATTTCCAACCGCGCCCATCTGATTCTCCCCACCCATCGCGCCATCGACGCCGCCAACGAGAGGGCTTTGGGCAAGATGAAAGTAGGCACCACGCTGAAAGGCATCGGCCCCACCTATACCGACAAGACCGCCCGCAAAGGCCTTCGCATCGGCGACATCAACTCAGCCGACTTCAGCAAGAAATACGAGAGCCTCAAAAACACCCATCTACAACAAATCGCTGCTTTGGGCTTTGACATGAACGGTTTCCAACTCGATGGAGTAGCCTTCGCCGAATACGAAAGACTTTGGTTTGAAGCCATTGAGCAATTGAAACAGTATCAATTCATTGACAGCGAATACTACCTCAACGAAGCCCTTGACGCAGGCAAGAAAGTCCTTGCCGAAGGTGCCCAAGGCTCGATGCTCGATGTGGATTTCGGCAGCTATCCTTTCGTCACCTCGTCGAATGTGATTGCAGCAGGCGTGTGCTCCGGTTTGGGCATCGCGCCCAATCGCATCGGCAAGGTTTTCGGCATCTTCAAGGCCTACTGCACCCGCGTTGGCACTGGTCCATTCCCCACCGAATTGTTTGATGAAACGGGCGAAACACTCCGCCAAAACGGACACGAATTTGGTGCCACCACAGGCCGTCCGCGCCGTTGCGGCTGGCTCGACCTGCCCGCGCTGAAATATGCCGTCATGCTCAGTGGCGTCACCGACCTGATGATGATGAAATCCGACGTGATGGACGACTTCGCGACCTTGAAAGTCGCCACTGCATATCGTTACAACGGTCAGGAAACCAAGCACCTGCCTTTCGCAGCCTGCACCGAGACAATGGAACCCGTCTATACCGAAATCCATGGCTGGAAACAGAAAATCGAGGGCAAGATTCCGCAGAAGTTGGAGGATTATATCAAATTCATTGAAGACTATGTCGGCGTGCCCATCAAGTTCGTTTCTTACGGGCCAGACAGGACGCAGAATGTTTGGAGGTAAACGATTTTTGCGTTTGGAAAATATTTCGTAACTTTGCCCCGCAATCAACAATTGATTCGATTATGACTGCCGAAATGCAACAAACCATAGCCGACTATTTCAAGACTCAGCCCATCGTGCGGGCGTGGATTTTCGGCTCTTTCGCCCGAGGCGACGAAACTCCCATAAGCGATGTGGATTTGCTTGTGCAATACGATGGAGACGGCATCAGCCTTCTAAAACATTGCGCCATGATTTGTGAATTGGAAAAACTTCTCGATCGTCCTGTAGATATTGTGGAAGACGGAATGTTATTGCCATTCGCTGTTGAAAGTGCCAACCGTGATAAAAAATTGATTTATGAGAGAACCAGTTAGAGATCGTGACCGTCTTGAACATATCATCGAGGCGATTGATAGGATTTTAGGTTTTGCTGACGGTAAAACAATTGAGCAACTTAGGGCAGACAATCTAAGATACTATGGTATTGTCAAGAATATTGAGATTATTGGGGAAGCGAGTTATATGTTGACTCGTGCTTTCCGACTTCAACATCCCGATACACCGTGGGAGTTTATTGCCAAAATGCGGCATATATTGGTTCACGACTACTATCAAATAGACACAAAAGAAGTTCATAAAGTCATTCAAAAAGACCTTCGTCCCCTCCGCGAACAAGTTTCTCGCTACTTGGCAGAAACCAATTGGGAAGAATGGGAGAAAAACGAGGTGGTGATTACCGAATCCGCCACTCACAAAGCCCTCATACAGACCGCCACGCGAATGAAGAGACGAGGTTATGGCTTAGATGAGATTTGCAAAATCACAGGCCTCAGTCGAGACGAAATCGAGTGGCTGTAAACAATTAAACCGAAAAAAGATGATCATTTTAGAAAAACCTTATGTTTCCGCCCCTTTGGTGGCGTATTTGGAAGAAAAACAGATTCCAGTTTTGCATAACGACATGGCGGCACAACTCACCGACGAAGGGCATCGCCTTAATTTGTTGGACGACAAGCAGTTTGTGGAGAAATACAACCAAACCCATCAACTCTATGCCGTTTCGGAAAACGCCTTGGTTTGGCTTTATGCCCAACTGCCCGAATCCGAGTTGGTGAAGAAAGTCAAGATTTTGAAAGACAAGGCTGAGTTCCGCCGCATTTGCCAGCAGATTTATCCCGATTTCTATTATAAAGAGGTGGAGATGAAGGCATTGCGCAGCCTCAATCCTGACGAGTTGCCTTTGCCGCTTGTGCTGAAACCCGCCGTGGGCTTCCTCAGCGTGGGCGTTTATATCGTCCGCAGCAAGGAAGAATGGCAGGCCGCCTTGGACGACATCGACCGCAACTTCGCCAAGCAGTGTGCCGTCTTCCCCGACACCGTCGTGCGCAGCGAAATGTTTGTGCTTGAGCAGTTTATCGAAGGCGAGGAATATGCCGTGGATGCCTATTACGATGCCGAGGGCAAGCCCAACATCATCAACATCTTCCACCACATCTTCAAGAGCGAGACCGACGTGAGCGACCGCCTCTATTGCATGAGCAAGCAAATTTTTGAGGCCAACTATCCGGCTTTCAACCAGTTCTGCATCGACCTGAACGGTGTGCTCGGATTGAAGAATTTCCCGATGCACGTTGAGTTCCGCGTCGACAAGCACACGGGCCGCGCCATCCCGATTGAGGTGAACCCGTTGCGTTTCGCCGGCATGTGCCTCAACGACCTGACGCGCCACACCTGCCACCTGCTGCCCGTGCAGGCCTACTTCGAAGGCACACATCCCGACTACGCCACCATGTGGAACGGCATCGAAAACGACGTGTTCAGTTTCATCGTCTTGGACAAGCCTTACGACACCAACCGTGCCCTCGACTTCGAGCGCATCAAGCGGCACTTCCACGGCGTACTCGAAACCCGCGACATCATGAACCCCGCCATGAGCATTTGGGGATTCCTGTTCACGCAGACCACGCCAGAGCACAAAGAGGAGTTGCAGGAGATTCTGCATTCCACTTTGGAGGAGTTTATGGCTTGATTGATGCGGGACTTGTTGTCGATTCGCGTCATTGCGATGAGGTACGACGAAGCAATCCAGACAAAATGTTGGCTAAAAGGTGGTAGGCCTACTATCTTTAGCCAACATTTTTACATTGAGAGAAAAAAAAAAAGGAAGTTGGATGTCAGAAAATTTCTAAATTTGCAAGCGCAAAAACACATTCATGTCATGCTACCCATGAGACTCTACACCGCCGGCATCGCCGATTTTGAACGCATCCGCCAAGACGGGCGCATTTATGTGGATAAGACAGACCTTATCTACAGAATGACGAAAGAATCGCAATTCGTTTTCCTCAGCCGCCCTCGAAGGTTCGGCAAGAGCCTGCTTTGCAGCACCTTGAAGTATTACTTCCAAGGCCGCAAAGACCTGTTTGAAGGCCTCGCCATCGCCGAGTTGGAAAAGGACTGGAAACAACATCCCGTGTTGCATTTCGACATCAGCCTATGCAAAAACCAAACGGACGCGGCAGGAATCATCAGTGCCTTGGAGTTTCAATTGCGCCGATACGAAGAAATATACGGCCGTGTCGAGGAAGAAAGAACACCCGGAATGCGCTTTGCGGGACTGATTCAACGCGCCCATCGGCAAACCGGAACGAAAACCGTAGTCATTCTCGACGAATACGACGCACCATTGCTGGACCATCTGCACAAGCCTGACATTCTTGGGGATGTGCGCCGCATTATGCAAGAGTTTTACCAAGTCGTCAAGGCTTGCGATGCCGACGAGCAATTTGTCTTCATCACTGGCATCACCAAGTTCAGCCAATTGAGCATCTTCTCCACCTTGAACAACTTGAGCAACATATCGATGGAGCCAATGTATGCGTCACTTTGCGGCATCACCAAGGACGAATTGCTGACCATTTTCGACGAGGACATCCAGATTTTGGCTGATGAATGCGGGTGTTCAAAAGAAGCCATGATTGACAGGCTGAAACTGAATTATGACGGCTATCATTTCAGCAACAAGTCGCCCGATGTCTTCAATCCTTTCAGCCTGATGAACGTGTTCCGCTCGAAGTTGTTGGATTATTTCTGGTTTGGCAGCGGCACGCCCTCTTTCCTGTTCGAGTCGATGAAGCACTTCAACACCAACCTTTTGGAATTGGAGAAACTGCAAGTGCCTTCCTCCCAGTTCGACGTGCCTACTGAGGCCATGACCTCTGCCCTGCCCCTGCTCTACCAAAGCGGCTACCTTACCATCAAGGGCTACGACTTCTACAGCAGAAACTATACGCTCGACTTCCCCAACTCAGAGGTGAAAGTGGGCTTCTTGGACAATTTCCTCTCATCGATGATGGGCATCAACAATGCCAACGCACAAGGTTTTGCAGGCAGTTTCTACGCCTGCCTGATTCACCACGACATAGAAGGAGCCATGAAAGCCATGCAGGCCTTCTTCGCTTCCATCCCCTATTTGGAATTCGGCGAGAAGGAATTGGACGACATCGCCAAATACGAAGCCTACTACGAAGTGCTGACCTACATTGTCTTTTCCATTTTCAACTGCCGCACCTTCACTCAGGTGAAAGTGGCACGAGGCAAAACCGATGTCGTTGTGTTCATGAATGACGCCATCTATGTAATGGAACTGAAAATGCGTGGAACGGCGCAAGAGGCTATCGAGCAAATCGAATCGAAAAGCTACGCCATTCCCTACCAAACAGATGGAAAGCCTATAGTCAAGATAGGCATCGCTTTCTCGCAAGAGACCAAAACCGTTTCGGATTGGATCATTGTCAAAGAATAAAAACCAAGCATTATGCGCAACAGCTTATTGATTATCATCGCTTTCTCCGCCCTGCTGTTTTCAGCCTGCGAGGGAACTGGAGAAGCAAAACAACAGGCCTTCAACGAAGCGGAGGCCTTGCAATTCCTTTATGACTATATGCCCCTCGGCGACAGCGTGGACTATTCGGAAGACTATTACCGCGAGTGCATAAACTATGCCTTCCGCGCCAAAGCGGAAATGCCTTGGGGTGCAAGCATCCCCGAACGCGAGTTCAAGCATTTCGTGGTGCCCGTGCGCGTCAATAACGAGAACCTCGACCGCTTCCGCACCACCTATTACGAAGAACTGAAAGGCCGCGTGAAAGACCTTTCGCTGTATGATGCTGTTCTCGAAGTGAACCATTGGTGCCACGAACACGTGAACTACAAAGGCTCCGACAGCCGCACCAGTGCCCCGATGGCCACCATCAAGACCTCGTGGGGACGTTGCGGCGAGGAATCGACGCTGTTGGTGACAGCCTTGCGCACCGTAGGCATTCCGGCAAGACAAGTCTATACCCCACGTTGGGCGCACTGCGACGACAACCACGCTTGGGTGGAGGCTTACGTCGATTGCCAATGGCATTTCCTTGGTGCCTGCGAGCCTGAGCCGGTGCTCGACTTGGGTTGGTTCAACGAACCGGCTTCGCGCACCTTATTATTACATACCCGCGTTTTCGGCGATTACGACGGTCCGGAGGAAGTCATCAGTCGCGGCGATAACTACACGGAAATCAACGTGGTGGATAATTATGGCAAGACCGCCAAAACCACTTTCACAGTCGTGGACGAGAACGGAACGCCGCAAGCCAACCTGCCCGTGGAGTTCAAGATTTACAACTATGCCGAGTTCTGCACGGTGGTCACCAAGACGACCGACAAAAACGGCCAGACTTGGCTCACATCGGGTTTGGGCTGTATGATGGCCTACGCTGCCAAAGACGGCAAATTTGGCTACCAAGTCTTCAAATCAGGTGAGGACGAGAATGTTACCATCATTCTCAATCATAAGGAAGGCACTGAAGATGCCTTTGAGTTCGATATGGTTCCTCCACCACCTACCAGTGTTTTGCCCGAAGTGACGGCTGAAATGCGTGCCGAGAACGACCGCCGTTTCGCATACGAGGACTCGCTGCGCAACGCCTACATCGCCGACTGCAAGAAAGCCCAGCAAGAACTGATTATGAACACGGGCAACAAAACCCTGTGCCGCATCTACGAAAAGACTTGGGGCAACTACCAAACCATCGCCGACTTCGTGAAATACGCCCAAGGCAAGAATCAGGAAATCAAGGCGGTGGAATTGCTTAAAAACATCTCCGACAAGGACTTGCGCGACATCAGCCTTGAAGTCTTGAAAGACCATTTCGACCACACACCTGACCTCACTTCTTCGATTATCTCTATGCCGCCCGACCTTTACGCGAAATACATCCTCAGTCCGCGTGTGAGCAACGAAATGCTCGTACCTTACCGCAAAACCCTCACCGAGTTTTTCCCCGAAACAGAAAGACAACAATTTCACGACACCCCCGCGCTGTTGGTCGATTGGGTGAGAAAAAACATCCAAACCGGCGACAACCTGAATCCGCAACGTTATCCCATCTCGCCCTTGGGCGTGCTGAAAGCTCGCAAGGTCGACCGCCATTCGCGCAACATCTTCTTTGTCAGCATGGCACGGAGCTTGGGCATCGCGGCGCAAATCAACCCCGTGAACGGCAACGTGCAATACTTTGACAAACAATGGAATAATGTCGATTTCGAGGCCGCCGAACCCGCCAAAACAGCTATCGGTTATTTGGACATCCAATACCGCCCCATCGCATCCGTCGCCGACCCGAAATATTATACTCACTTCAGCATCAAGAAGTTTGACGGCAAGAGTTTCCGCCTCTTGGCCTACGACGCCAAAGACCCCGGCATCGACGACGGCATGACGCTCTCCACCTTTGAGCGTCCCACGCCTTTGGACGAAGGCTATTACATCCTCACGGCAGGCACCCGTTTGGACGACGGTACCGCTCTGACCCACAGCGAGTTCTTCACCATCAAGGCGGGCAAGACCACCTCCGTGAACCTCATTTTGCGCGAGCCAAATGCCGATGTGAGCGTCATCGGGAGTTTCTACTCCAACAACCGTTTCACCGACCCCAAAACGGGCGAGGAATACAACCCGAAACAACTCATCAAGGACAGTTACTACATCCTCGGCCTCCTTGACCAAGGCAGCGAGCCGACCACCCACGCCATGCAAGACATCGCTGCCTTCCGCAAGGAATTTGAAGCCAGCAACTTGCCGTTCCTCTTCATCTTCAGCGACAAAGCCGACTACGACAAGTTCAAGTTGAAGAGTTTCAGCGAGTTGCCCGACGGAATTACCTATGGCCTTGACGACGGCACCATTCGCGACGACCTCGTTGAAAGCCTGCATCTGAGCAACGACAGCCGTCCCATCTTCATCATCGCCAACGCCAACAGCGAAGTGGTTTTCGTGAAGCAAGGCTACACAATTGGTTTGGGTGAGCAGATGCTGAAAGTGATGGCGAAACTGCAACAATGAAGTGATTGAAAAGCAAGTTTTGTCCAAATCCATACTTTTTTACCCACATTTGGACAAAAATCGAACAAGTTTTGTCCAAATGTGTGTTTTTTGACCTGCTTTTGGACGGAAATCGATGTTTTCGACCTAATTGTCACTCAAACTTTCTGACTTCGGCAAACAAATCCTCGGCGGTAAGTTGGCTATGAACGATGGACGAGTGCATCCCTTTCGACAAGCCCTTCGGGGAAATAAAAGTGTGCACCACGCCGCGAGGAATACCCGTAACCTCCATAAACAGGTTTTTCCGTTCCTGAAGGTGGTTTTCGTATGCCTTGGTGATGGCAAACGGCGTTTCCGAAAACTTCATTTCCACCAAATGCACAATCTTGTCGGCCCGCTTGATGACAAGGTCGATTTGGGCTTTTTTGCGCTCGTCGCCCTTTTGAGGCACAAAACGCCACGACGAAGCCTCGGTTGCTATTCCCGAAATACCCAAGCCACGTTTGATATGCGGCAAATGGCGCAGACAGACCTCCTCAAACGTGAATCCCTCCCAAGTCTCCACGCTGCTGTCGGTGAAATGGTGCTGCCAATACTGCTCATCGCGCGAGCGGTTGTCCTCCACATAACGGAAATAGAAAAGCGTGAAGAAATCGGACAGGCGATAAAGTGTCTGTTTGCTTTTGTTGCCGAATTGGGCATACGAGACGATGAAATCGCAACGTTCAAGGTTGTCAAGCATTTTCGACAATCCGCCACCGCCGTAGCCTGTCCCCTTTTCGATTTCGCTGCGGACAAAGCCCTCCCTTTTGGTGGACAAGAGTTTCACGATGGCAAGATAACGGTCGGCCTTGTTGAACAGTGCGTTATACAATTCGTCGAACTCGTCGCTCAAGTCGCCGCCACGCCGAAACACCAAAGAATCAACATTTTGCGGAAGGCTCAGATAGGGACGCAGCAGGCTCAAGTAATACGGAACGCCGCCAAAAATCATATAGCACTGCAAAATCTGGTAATCGTCCCAGTCGAAGCCGTGTTCCTTAAGGTAGGCCCTACATTCGCGCAGATAGAACGGGCGCAGATAGATGCGGTGGGTGATGCGGTTGTGCAGCCCGCCTTGGTTGTCTTCTATCCGGTCTTTCATCCAACTGGTTGCGCTACCGCAAGCGATAAAGACAATGTCGTCACGGTTTTGCACCCAACTCGACCAGAAATATTCCAGCGCGTCAACGAACTCGCTGCCTTGCGTGTCAATCCAAGGCATTTCATCGAAAAACACGACTTTTCGGCTTTCCTTGCAGCTTTCAAGATAGGTTTCCAAGCACCCGAAAGCCTGATGCCAATCCTCCAACCTCGGCAGTTCCGAATTGCCCGAATACCGGACTAACGCATCTCTAAAGTTCTGCAACTGAATGTCTTTCTTCTGCTTGTGCGCACCAACAAAATGGAAACTATAAGTGTCGTCGAAGAACTTGCGCACAAGGAAAGTTTTCCCGATGCGCCTTCTGCCATATAAGATGACCAGTTCAGAACGGTTGGAGTCCATCGCCCATCGCAGTTCTTCACATTCGCGCTCGCGGCCAATGAGTTTGTCCGTGTTTTCCATCGGTTTCATTTTTGCCGCAAAAATACGACTTCTTTTCGATTGGAAAACACATTTTTGTCCAAATCTATACTTTTTTACCCACTTTTGGACAAAAACATTACAAATTCTGTCCAAATCTTGGTTTTTTGACCTACTTTTGGACGAAAACAACCATTCGAATGATTTTTATGTCGTTATAGCCGATGTAACGCTACAGAAAAAACGCCAAATAAGCAGGCAGATATTTCACCGATTCCTCGTGGGCATAGTCTTTCGTATAGATGAGGTAACGCTCGTTGGTGATGCGCGACGAAAACTTCTTGCAAAAAGCATCCAATGAAACATGTGTCTTGTAGGAAGATGACTTCACCTCAATCGGCAGAATCTTCGTTCCGCGAGACAAAAGGAAATCAACCTCATAATTGTGTTTTTCGCTTTCCGTAGGCCAAGAATGATAGAAGAGTTTATTGCCTGAAGCCGTGAGCATCTGGGCCACGATATTCTCATATAAATAGCCAAGGTTGGTGGCGAGTTTGTCACTAAGGAGCCGCTCATAAATGACATTTTCCGTAAACGCCTTGTCGCGAAACGCCAGTGTGACAAAAAGGCCAGTGTCGCCGACAAACATTTTGTACTGTTCCAAATCCTCCGTGCTTCCGAGGCCGACATTCGGGTCGTCGCAGTGGTGGGAGATATTCACCGTTTTTGACTTCTCCATTTCTGAAATCAACTCTATATAGTCTTCATTTCTTGCCTTTGGAATTACACTGGAAATATGATAGCGGGAAGCGTTGCTGTTGAGTTGCGCCGGAATGGCGGCGAAAATCCGTGCGGCTTTTCCCGATGGGTCGATTTTCCGGAAATCCTCATCATACAAATCAAGTATAAGCCTTTTGGCACGGTCCACCACCTCGAAATTGTTGGACTCCAAATAGGCATCCACGGCCTGGGGCATACCGCCGACAAGCATATAAAGACGAAAGTCGCGCATAAGTTTGCGATGGACTTCCTTCAGTGGCTGAGGGTATTTCCAGACACTACGGAGCAATGGAATGGTCGCTGTGTCACCCATAGCCCAACGGAACTCTTCGTAATCCATCGGATACATGCTGACACGTTCCTCCTCGCTGGGGATGAGTATGTTCTCCGTATTCTTGCGGATGGAAATCAGGGATCCTGTTTCGATATAATCGTAACGATGGTCTTCCACGAATGCCTTAATCGCTTGACGGGCAAGAGGTTGAAACTGAACCTCGTCAAAAACGATGAGCGACTTGCGCTCAACCAATTGTACATCGTATGCCAATTGAAGCCTCAAAAATATGTAGTTGAGGTTGGAGACATCATTAAAGAGATTCTTGACTTCCTGAGAGCAAGTGGTGAAATCGATGAGGATGAACGATTTATACTCGTTTCGCGCGAAGGTTTTTACAATGGTTGACTTGCCTATGCGACGGGCACCTTCTATGAGGAGGGCACTATTCCCGTTGCTTTCTTGCTTCCATTTGAGCAGGCGGTCATATATTTTTCGCTTAAAGATTCTCTTTGGTTCCATAACTTGCTGATTTGACTGTGCAAAGATAGTGTTTTATTTCTTTCCTCAAAATGTTTTCTGCCAAAAACAACAAAATCCTCAAAATTTATTTTGCCTGATTCTGCAAAACCCTCAAAATGTTGGGCAAAAACAACCCAAGCCAGAAAAGAAGGCTCCATCCCTGCTTCGAGGTTCATTGTTAGCCGATTATCATTTCCCGCTCTTCCGCCGGTTGCACTCACGGCAGAGCATTTGGCGGTTTATTTTCAAAAAAGCCGCTCCAAATTGAACGTGAGAAACTCTTCAACGGGTATTCCACCACTGCCCACTATAAACGAATGGGCAGGGTTGAATTGCTCCCTGAACTTTTTAAGTCCCTCGTTTTCAGTTCGGCGGCCACTTTTTACCTCTATGGCGACACACTTCCTGTTGTACTCAATGATGAAATCCACCTCATCATTGCGCTCGCGCCAATAGAACATCTTGTATCCGACTTCGTCAGCCTGATTGAGCAAGAACGCCCCGACAGCCGACTCCACCCATCGCCCCCACTCGGTTGGTGTCGTGAACGCCTTCTCGAAAGCGACACTCGACTGCGCCGAAAGCAAGGCGGTGTTGTAAACCATAAGTTTCGGCACCGAATTATACTTGCGTGCCGCATCATTGGCATATTTGTGCAACCCGCAAAGCAGCCTCGACTCGTCCAATGTGGTCAGGTAATTGGCGAGCGTGGTCACATTGCCCACATCCAGCAGTTGGCCGAGCATCTTGTTCAAAGACAGTTCCTTGCCCGAATACACACAGCCCAAATCAAACAATTGGCGCATCAATTCAGGTTTATATACGATTTTCGTCGACAGGACATCCCGCTCAATGGCCGGAGCCACAATGCTTTCCTTGACATACCGCTGCCAACGGCGGAAATCCTTTGTCAAAAGTGCCCCGCCGGGATAGCCGCCATAATACACATATTGGTTGATGTCGAAGCCGAAAGCCTCGCGCATCTCCAGATAGCTCCAATGCGACATACGAATGATTTCGAACCTTCCTGCAAGCGACTCGGTCAATCCGTCTTTCAGCAACAGCCGCGAAGAACCAAGCAACACCACCTTTATCGGAATGTCATTGAAAGTGTCCATATCCCATTCCTTCTTCACGGCTTCGCTCCAATTGTCAATCTTGTGGACTTCGTCAATGACAAGAAGATACTCCGATGCCTGGGCTATTTGCAGTCTTGCACGCGCCGTCGACCAAGTTTCGCCAATCCAAGCCGTGTTCTCGGGAGGAATGCTATCCGCCGTGACAAACAGATAAGGAATGTCTATTTCCTGCAACACTTGTTTTACCAAGGTCGATTTCCCCACCTGTCGCGGACCAGATAACACTTGTATGAAACGCCGAGGCTCTTTCATACGCGACATTAATTCGTCAAATTGCGGTCTTCTATACATAATACATTGGTTTTTCGGCTGCAAAGATACACAAAATTCTCAAATCTACTTTACAAAATTCTCAAAAGTTGCTTACAAAATTCTCAAATCCCCTCTACAAAATTCTCAAAAGTGCATAAAAAAGCCTCGACAACACACCGTTGCCGAGGCTTTTTTCAAATCATAGTAAAGCAACTGCCTTACAGTTTGCGGGCAATCTCCTTTTCGGTGTAGCCCTCGATGATGTCGCCGACCTTGATGTCGTTGAAGTTCTCGATGTTCAAGCCGCAGTCCATGCCGGCACTGACTTCTTTCACGTCGTCCTTGTAACGCTTCAGGGAGCCGAGCACGCCAGTGTAAATCACGATGCCGTCGCGGATGACGCGAATCTTCGTGTTGCGCGTAATCTTGCCGTCCAAGACCATACAACCGGCGATGGTACCGACCTTGCTGATCTTGAAGGTCTCGCGGATTTCGAGGTTGCAGGTGACCACTTCCTCGATTTCGGGAGCCAACATACCTTCGATAGCGGCCTTGATTTCCTCGATGGCGGTGTAGATGATGGAATACAGACGAATGTCAATCTTCTCATTCTCAGCCATCTTACGCGCTTGCGCGGTAGGACGCACATTGAAGCCCACGATGACGGCATTGGAAGCCGAAGCCAGCATAACATCCGACTCGCTGATGGCACCCACCGACTTGTGGATGACATTGACCTGCACCTGCTCGGTGGAGAGCTTCAGCAAGCTATCGGCCAAGGCCTCAACAGAACCGTCCACGTCGGCCTTGACGATGATGTTCAACTCCTTGAAGTCGCCGATGGCGATACGACGGCCAATTTCATCCAGAGTGATGTGCGGGCTGGTGCGACGTGTCTGTTCGCGCTGCAACTGCTCACGACGGTTGGCAATGGCTTTCACTTCGCGCTCATCGATCATCACGTTGAAAGCATCGCCGGGCATGGGAGCGCCGTTCAAGCCGAGCAAAAGCACCGGCGTGGAAGGGCCTGCTTCCTTTACGGGACGGTTGTGGTCATCAAACATGGCCTTCACCTTACCGTAAGTCGTGCCAGCCAACACCATGTCGCCAATGCGCAAGGTGCCGTTTTGCACCAAAATCTTGGCCACATAGCCGCGACCCTTGTCGAGGGCAGATTCAATGACCGTTCCTTTGGCCAAACGGTTCGGGTTGGCCTTCAGGTCGAGGAATTCGGCTTCGAGCAACACCTTTTCAAGCAAGGCATCGACATTCAGACCGATTTTGGCGGCGATTTCCTGATCTTGGTACTTGCCGCCCCAGCTTTCGACAAGGATGTTCATGTTGGCCAACTGCTCACGAATCTTGTCGGGATTGGCTGTAGGTTTGTCTATCTTGTTCAAAGCGAATACGATAGGCACGCCAGCGGCTTGCGCATGGTTGATGGCCTCAACGGTTTGCGGCATCACGCTGTCATCAGTGGCAATGACGATGATGGCCACGTCAGTAATCTTGGCGCCACGGGCACGCATGGCCGTAAAGGCTTCGTGACCGGGCGTATCCAAGAAGGTGATTTTCTTTCCGCTTTCGGTCGTCACCTCGTAGGCGCCGATGTGTTGGGTGATGCCACCCGCCTCACCGGCCACCACATTGGTGTTACGGATATAGTCGAGCAACTTGGTCTTGCCGTGGTCGACGTGACCCATGACGGTTACGACAGGCGCACGAGGCACGAGATCTTCTTCCCTATCGACCTCTTCGGTCTCGGCGATGGCCTCTTGCACATCGGCGCTGACAAAGTCGACTTGGAAGCCAAATTCTTCAGCCACCACTGTCAAGGCTTCAGCGTCGAGGCGTTGGTTGATGGAAACCGGCATGCCGAGGCTCATGCAGGTGCCGATGACCTTCACCACGGGAACGTTCATCATCGTGGCCAACTCGTTGGCAGTCACGAACTCGGTCACTTTCAGCACCTTCTTGTTCTCTTCTTGGCGCATCATCTCCTCCATCATCGTGCCAGCCACTGCCTGACGTTTTTCGCGGCGGTGTTTCGAGGTCTTCGACTTGCCCATCGGGGCGAGGCGTGCCAAGGTGTCCTTGATCTGCTTCGAGATTTCCTCTTCGGTCAGTTCAGGTTTTTCCTCGCGTTTGTTCTTCTTGTCTTTCTTGCTGGGTTTCGGGCTGTCTTTCTGGCCCTTCTTTCCGGCATTGTCGGCAGGCTTCTGGCCTTTGCCCGACTTGCCGTTATCTTGTTTCTTGCCGTTGCCGCCTGCATTCACGTTTGCGCCAGTGGGATTCTCCGACGACCCTTCGGGCTTGCCGCCCATGATGCGTTTGCGTTTCTTTTTCTTCTTCGAGTCGCCTGACTTGCCTTGCTTTTTCTCGTCGGGCAGCTCCACCATGCCCAAAACCTTGGGGCCTTGCAGTTTGGGAGCCTCCAATTTGATGATTCTCGGCTCGGCGGGTTTCTCGGGTTCGGGTTTGGCTACAGGACGGGGCTTGGGCTCCTCCTTTTTCGGGGCCGGCTTTTGCTCCTGCGGCTTCTTTTCTTGAGGCTTTTGGGGCTTTTGTTCCTTTTGCTTGGGCTGTTCCTTCTTGGCCTTCTTCTTGTCCTGACGCGGCTTCGGCTCCAAGTCGATTTGGCCCAAGATTTTCAGCGAAATGCCCGGTTTCTCCTCCTCTTGAGGCTTTTCGGCCTCTTGTTTGGGCTCGGTCGTTTCAGGCTGGGCTGGCGCGGCCTCCTCCTTTACGGGTTCTTCAGGCTTTTCCTCGACCTTCTTTTCCTCCTCGACGGGTTTGGCGACCTTTTTCACCGGCGATGATATCGTTGTGGAACGTATGATCACCTCGTCGTGATCTTCGTCCTCAGCGGCTTTTGGCGATTGCAATGCCGAATCAACGGAAACACTACCACCTTTATACGAGAGGTTACCCAATTTCATGGCCTCGTTCTTCACTTCCTTTTCGCCCTGATATTCCTTCACGAGCAGCTCATACATCGGCGACGTGAGCTTCGTGTTGGGTGACGGGTCCACCTGAAATCCCTTCTTCGCGAGGAACTCCACGATGGTATCCTTACCCACATTAAATTCTTTTGCCGCCTTCGACAATCGAATTGTAAAATTAGTTTCTTCGGACATAGTTGCTCTCCTTTGTTTCTCGTTTATGGTTTATTGCCTTGGCATCATTCGGCATCTTGTTCAAATTCGGCCTTCAGGATGCGGAACACATCCTTGACGGTCTCAATTTCGAGGTCGGCACGGTTGGCCACCTCTTCAGGCGTATACGACAACACAGCCTTGGCCGTGTCGCAGCCCATGTGGACGAGCGAGTCGATGACCCATTGGTCGATTTCGTCAGAAAACTCTTGCAGGTCGACGTCCTCTTCGGCATTGTTGGCTTCGCTGTTGCGATAAACGTCGATTTCGTAGCCCGTCAACTTGCCAGCCAGCTTGATGTTATAGCCGCCCTTGCCGATGGCGAGGCTGATTTGGTCGTTCTCCATATACACGTTGGCCATCGTGTTGTCGCTGCTGAGCACGATGTTGGTAATCTTGGCAGGACTCAAGGCGCGGGTGATGAACAGTACCGGGTTGGTGGTCCAGTTGATGATGTCGATGTTCTCGTTGCGAAGCTCGCGCACGATGCCGTGGATACGTGTTCCCTTCATGCCGACGCAGGCTCCGACCGGGTCGATGCGGTCGTCATACGACTCCACGGCCACCTTGGCGCGCTGGCCGGGCTCGCGGACGATTTTCTTGATGGTGATCAACCCGTCGTAAATCTCAGGAACCTCGGCCTCGAGCAAACGCTGCAAGAAGATCTCGGAAGCCCTCGAAAGCGTCACCACAGGCGAGCCGTTGACGCTCTCAACGCTCTTGACGATGGCGCGGAGGGTGTCACCTTTCTTATATATGTCGCTCGGTATCTGCTCGATCTTGGGTAGGATGAGCTCGATGCCCTCATCGTCGACGACCACGATCTCGCGTTTCCACACATGCTGCACCTCGGCGGTGATGATTTCGCCCACCTTTTCCTTGTACTTCTGGAAAATGTTTTCCTTTTCGTATTCGGCCACCTTGATTTGCAGGTTCTGGCGCAAGGCCAAAATGTCGCGGCGACCGAAGTTCTCGATGCGCAGTTCCTCGTTCACCTCTTCGCCCACTTCGAAGTCGGGCTCAATCTTGATGGCGTCCGAAAGCTTGATTTCGCGCAACGGGTCGGTCAGTTTGTCGTCCTCAACCACGGTGCGGTTGTGGTAGATTTCGAAGTCACCCTTGTCGACGTTCACGATGATGTCGATGAAGTCATTGGTGTCGGTGTCGAATTTCTTGTTCAACATGCCACGGAACACATCCTCGATGATGCGCATCATGGCTTCGCGGTCAATGTTCTTGAACTCCTTGAATTCCGAAAAAGTCTCTACTAATTTGTAGTTGTCCATTTTTTATGTTGATTGTTTATTGTTTAATCGTTGAATTGTTGGTTCGGGAGGCCTTCGATACTTCGGGCACAGCATTTTTTGCAGAGCCCAGAGCCTGCCGAAGGGCCGTCCTAAAAGATTATTGCGGGTTTGATTTCGGCCTTTTTGCGCTCGAAGAACAGGTTGACGGGTTCCTCGGCGGGTTTCTTCCTTGATGATTTCTTGGGCACGGGGGCAAATTCCACCTTCTCGGCATCGAAGCTCACCAACTTTCCTTGCACTTTGCCCAACTCCTTCGTTTTCACTTCCACGTCCTTGCCCACATATTTCTGCAACTGCCGGTCCATCTTCAAGGCACCCGAAAGCCCCCACGAAAGCACGCTCAGCTCATAATCCTCCACATCGCGGTCGAGCTTTTCGTTGATGAAACGGCTCAATTCGGCGCAGTGGTCAATGTTGACAGCCGTGTCGGAGTCGACATAGACTTCAATCACGTTGTTGGGCTTCACCTTCACTTCCACGAGGAAGCGGTCGGAGCCTTGGAGGGCCTCTTCACAGAGGATTGCAACTTGTTCTTTTGTAATCATTTGACAGTCAATGATTTAAAATTCAATATTATAAGATTCCAAACTTCAAACAAAAAGACCTGTTACTCAAAGTAGCAGGTCTTTTCTTCCACCTCAAGTTGTCGAGCAAGGATTCGAACCTTGACAGGCAGAACCAAAATCTGCAGTGCTGCCATTACACCACTCGACATCATTCGTTTCCGAATGCGGCTGCAAAAGTACAACTAATTTCGTTACGCGCAAGCATTTTTTTCGATTTTTTTCAAAAAAATTCCATTTTCCTGTTCCAAATGGATTTTTCGGAAGGTTTTGCGCTTTTTTGAGGGCTGCGTAACACAAAAATGGCTATCTTTGCCGATTTGAACAAACCATCAGACAAATTTCATAATCATTAATTCATAAACAGATGAAAAACATCAGATTAATTGCAATCCTCGTGCTGTTGGCCGTTTTCGGCACCACCGCGAGCGCCCAAGAAGGCAAGACCCTGAAAAGAAAGGTGGCCATCGGCCGCTTCACCAACGAAACCCAATACGGGAAAGGCATCTTCTACGACCGTGAGAACGACCCTATGCGCAAGCAGGCGATGGACATCCTTTCGTCGAAACTGGCCGCCAGCGGCAAGTTCATCCTGCTCGAGCGCGACGACCTTGACGTCCTCATGCAGGAATCGGGTGCCGACATGAAGAAAATCGGCGCCGACTACATCATCCTTGGCTCCATCACCCAATTCGGGCGCAAGACCGAAGGCGACGAGAGGATTTTCAGCACCACGAAGACCCAAACCGTCGAGGCAGCCGTGAACGTGCGCCTCGTTGATGCGTCCACGGGCCTCATCATCTATTCCGACGAAGCCAAAGGCCAAGCCGAAACCTCGTCGAAGACAACCTTGGGCCTTGGCGGCACCGCCGGCTTCGACGCCACGCTGAGCGACAAGGCCATTTCGGCTGCCCTCACCCAATTGGTCGAAAACATCATCAACAAGTGCATGGACAAGCCTTGGCGCGGCTATGTGCTGACCGTCGACGACGACAGCTACGTCATTTCGGGCGGCGCAACCCAAGGCATCACTCCCGGCAGCAAGTTCGGCCTTTACAAAAAAGGCAAAATGGTGAGCAACCCGCAAACCGGCGCCAACGTGGAACTGCCCGGCAAGAGAATGGGCGAAATCACAGTGGTTTCAAACTACGGCGACACGCCCGAAACCGAAATCTCGTTTGCCACCTACGAAGGCGAAAAACTTGACGAAGACCATCTTGAACTTTACTATTTATTGGAGGAATAAGCCATGAAGAAAATCATTATTGCCACCCTTTGCCTTTTTGTCGCCACACTGTTCAACTCCTGTGGCGTAGGCAACTACACCGTCACTTCGGGCGTTGAGGACAAGGCCGCCATCTGCTTCTCGGCCTCATCAGCCTACGACATTGATGTCACCATCGACGGGCAACAATACACCACGACCACCGTCAAAGACATCGCCCACAAGACACGCCGCGACATCAAGCGCACGGCCAACCGTGCCATCAAGACCACGCCGGGCCGCCACAAGGTGGAAGTGACCCGCAACGGCGAAAAGGTGTATTCAAAGGAAGTGATGCTCTCGACCGGCGACATCAAAATCATCGAGTTATGAAAACGAAGAGACTGCTTGTCCTGATAGGCATAGCGTTGGTTTTCTGCTCATGCGGCGAGCCACGCTATATGCTGTACAACTGGGGCAAAAACAGCAGCAGCAAAAACGCCTCGGAATATGAGGCCTTGCTCTACGACAACTATCACACGCAAAGCCCCGAAAGCGTTTGCGCCCTGATTTGCCAATACGAATACATGGTGACCCACCCGGGCGGGTTGCGCAAAGTGGTGCCTCCCGGCATTTGCGCCGAGTATGGCTACCTGCTCCTCAGCCCCGAAACCCCGAACACCTTCCTCAACCACGCCACCCGAAGCCAAAAGGAAACTTTCGGCACGGCAGGCGACTATGGCGCCCTGTTCAGGGAAAAAGGGCTGCAAATGTTCCAAAAGGAAATGGAATTGTACCCCGAATCCACCGTTTTCATCGAACCCCTTGTCAAAAAACTCAGCCAACAATAAGCCATGAAAAAGTCCAACATCATCCTGATTGCAGCTTGCGCACTATTGTTTGCCTCATGCAACACCATGTCGCACACACGCGGCGAGTTGTATCCCAAAATGTATGAAGCGAAGCCCGTAGCCCTGTTGGTCATGCCACCCATCAATAACTCCAACAACGTGGAAGCCAAGGATTTGCTTTACACTTCCATCAGCAAGCCGTTGGCCGAAGCGGGCTATTACGTGATTTCGCCCCACTTGGCCATGGAAATCTTCAAGGCCGAGAGCGCCTACGATGCCGAGAACTTCATCGAAGGCAATGTGGGCATGTTCGGCAAGGTGTTTGGCGCCGATGCGGTCATCTTCTCCGTGATTGACGAATGGAAAAAGAAAGGCTTCGGCATCGAAACCAAGATAACCTACATCGTGAAGTCGACGCGCTCCAACGAGGTGCTGTTCGACCGCACCTGCGACCTCTACCTCAACCTGTCGGACGACAACTATTACGGTGGAGGCATTGCCGGAGCGTTGGCCAACATTGCCGTCTCGGCCATCAACACGGCCCTGACCGACCACATCGTGGCCGCCCGAATGTGCAACCAGTTCATTTTCGAAGACATCCCTCAAGGCAAATACAGGGCAGAGTACATGCAAGACCAAGAGACACCCGCCCGCGAAAAAGACATCCAAACGACCGTCAAGAGATAAAGCCTCAGACAATAACAACAAGAAATCCAAACATCATTATGACATTCAAAAGGTTAAACAACATTACGGGATGGTTGGCAGGCTTGATTGCCACCATCGTGTATTTCCTCACCCTTGAGCCCACCGTGAGCTGGTGGGACTGCGGCGAGTACATTTCAACGGCTTACAAACTGCAAGTGGGTCACCCGCCCGGGGCGCCGCTGTTTCAGATGATTGGGCGGTTCTTCTCGCTCTTTGCCGGTGGCGACGTCACCAAGGTGGCCATGATGGTCAACGTGATGTCGGCGGTTTGCAGCGGCCTCACCATCGTATTCCTTTTCTGGACCATCACCATGCTTGCCCGCAAAGTGTGGATGAAAGAAGGCGAAGACGCGCCGTGGGTCAATAAAATAGGTGTGTTGCTGGCCGGTTTCGTCGGCGCAGTGGCCTACACTTTCACCGAGTCGTTCTGGTTCAACGCCGTTGAGGGCGAGGTCTACGCCATGTCGTCGTTCTTCACCGCCGTCACCTTCTGGGCCATCCTGAAATGGGAGCAAGTGGCCGACGACCCAAGGAGCTTGCGCTGGTTCGTGTTCATCGCTTTCCTCGTCGGCCTTTCCATCGGCGTTCACCTGCTCAACCTGCTGTGCGTGCCCGCCATCGTGTATGTGGTCTATTTCAAGAAATGGAAAAAGACCTCATTCTGGGGCTTCGTCCTCGCTGGCGTGATTTCGCTCGTCTTGCTGTGGTTCCTCAACATGTTCCTCGTGCCCCAAATCATCAACCTTGCGGGCAAGATGGAATTGTTCTTCGTGAACACCTTGGGCGCGCCTTTCAATATGGGTTCCATCGTGTATTTCGCGATCATCATCGGCCTCATCGTATGGGGGCTTTGGTACACAGCCAAACGCGGCAAGGTGATTTGGAACACCGCCATCCTCTCGCTCATGTTCATCCTCATCGGCTATTCATCGTTCTTCATGCTGATCATCAGGGCCAACACCAACACGCCCATCAACGAGAACGAGCCCAAGGAAGCCCTTTCGATGCTGGCTTACATCAACCGCGACCAGTACGGCAAGTGGCCTTTGATGTACGGGCCCTACTACAACGCCCCCGTTTCCGACTGGGTTGATGCCGGCCCCGTTTACGTCAAGGACAAAGAGGCTGGCCGATATGTGGTCACCGACGAAGGCAAGCGCAGCAAGCCCGAATATCCCGCCGAGATGAAAACCTTGTTCCCACGAATGTGGAGCACACAAAGAGGTTCACACTCAACGACGTATGAGAATTATCGCAAAGGCCCCAATGGGAATGTCGTGGGCGAAAACGTGCGCGTCAGGAATTACCTTGGCGAGACGGTAGTGGTGAACAAGCCCACCTTTGGGCAAAACCTGAAGTTCTTCATCGATTACCAATGCAATTGGATGTATTGGCGCTATTTCATGTGGAACTTCGTGGGCCGTCAAAACGACATCGAGAGCCAAGGCGAACTCAACCACGGCAACTGGCTCAGCGGCATCAGCTTCATCGACAACGCCCGCCTCGGCGACCAAGACAACATCCCGCCCAGCTTGCAGAATCCGGGCCGCACCACCTATTATTTCCTGCCGCTCATCCTTGGCCTCATCGGCCTGTTCTGGCTGCTGAAGCACGACTTGAAGCAAAGCTGGATCATCTTCCTGCTCTTCTTCCTTACGGGATTGGCCATCGTCGTCTACTTGAACCAAACCCCGCAGCAGCCCCGCGAGCGCGACTACAGCTATGCAGGCTCGTTCTACGCTTTCGCCATCTGGATTGGCTTCGGCGTGATTGCCCTCATTGACTGGATAGCCAAACTGACCAAGAAAAACAGCATGGTGACCACTGTTGCCGTCGGCTTGGCCTGCTTCTTGGCCGTGCCTTGCGTCTTGGCCTCCAACGGCTGGGAAGAGCACAACCGCTCAGGCAAGACCTCGGCCCGCGACTGGGCCCGCAACTACCTTGCGCAGCTGCCTCCCAACGCGGTCATCTTCACCCGTGGCGACAACGACACCTTCCCCTTGTGGTACGTTCAGGAAGTGGAAGGCTTCCGCACCGACGTGCGCGTGTGCAACTACATGCTTTCGGGAGGCTATTGGTACGTCCACCAGATGGGACGCAAGGTGTATGAGTCGGCGAAACTGCCGCTCACCCTGTCGCAAAAGGAATATGACAACGGCGTCAACGAGTCCGTCTTGATCGAGGAAGAAGACTATTTCAAGGACAAGCGCGTGGAGCTGAAACAGGTCATCGACTTTGTCCACAACCCCAAGGCCGTGAAACGCTATCCCGGAGGCTCTTACAATTACATTCCCTGCCGCAGCGTGAAGCTCACCGTCGACAAGGAAGCCTGCATCCGCAACGGCATCGTGCCTGAAAGCATGGCCGACCGCATCGTGGACGTCATCGAATGGGACATCAAGGACAGCCGTGCCATCTACAAGAACGGCCTCATGCTGTTGGACTTCATGGCGACCAACAACTGGGAACGCCCGGTGTATTTCACCTCGTTCAACGACATGTCGAGCACCTTGGGCATCGACAAATACCTGCACATGGAAGGCTTGGCCTATCGTTTCATCCCCGTTGTGGCCGATGACTACCTCAAGCGCTATGGCGGCGTGTATCGCGAAGGCAGCTACGACCTGTTGGTCACGAAGGCCAACGAAGGCATCACCAACTGGGGCAGCCTGAACCAAGAAGGCGTGGTGCCCGACCGCGAAAGCGTGCGCAACATCCAATATGCGCAGTTGGCCTATTCGCGCTTGGCGCAGGCCTTGGTCAACCATAGCGAGTTCGACTCGGCTGTGATAGTGATGGACAAATTCCAAGAGTTCTTCCCCAACGAGAAGTTCCCCGCCGAAATCCGCACCTACCAGTTCCCTGAGATGTATTACATCTGCGGCGACACCGAAAAGGGCGACGACTACATAATGAAGTTGGTCAACAACTACAGCGAGCAGTTGGTGTATTACGGCAACATGAAGCCAAAGTTCAGGGACTACTACGAGGAAGAGGTTGGCGAAGCCGCCAGCCTGCTCAGGCACTTCGGCGAAGTGGCCAAGAAGTACGAGCGCGAAGAGATTGCGCAACTGATTTCGGACCGCTTGACGGAGTATCTCACTGTTTACTTTGGGGAATGACCCCCATAGCACCTGAATGGAAAATCCGCCGCCAATTCGACTTTGGCGGCGGATTTTTTTTGCTTGCGAATCAGATACCCGCAAGATAATATTGCCCTCTAACTCAAGGCTCGTTGGCAGTGATTTCAATTTCCGGCATCAAAAGAATGCGCTGGGGTTTGATTGCATTGCTAAAATTCTGAGGGGCACTCTTGGTCAGCAGTGTGTCGCCAGCCAAGTCTTTTACAGTAATGGTGAAACCATTAGCGCAAGCCAAAGGCCGAAGGACAAAGTACGCCGTATCAGGTTCTTCGCTGAGCGTAAAGCCCTCATCCCCACATTCAAGTGTTATTGTCTTCAGATCGGAACGGGAATCCGAGCCTCCCTTTAGGTCATCCCAGCTTAATTGATTTAATTTAAAAGGAACATCGCCCCACAAATCAAACCAAGCATCTGTCAGTTCAATGCTGCCAATGGTGACATTACCCTTCATCGGAATGGCCAACAAACCGAATAGGCCTTGAAACTTAAATTCCAAAGAACGTTCAACATTTTTGGCAGCCATCAGATAAGCATTGGTGGCGATACCGTTTGGAACAAACTGCTGGGTAGGAGATACGGTTGCAGTAATTCGGGTTTCATCATCAATAAAGTCGCTGAACATACCTGCCGGATACAAGGCATAATAGTTATCAGACTGGGCGATATTGCCACTAAAGTTGGCCACTTTCAAAGCATTGTCTTGGGTGGTGAATACGGCTGATGTTGTGTCGTTTTCATCAATAGCATACACCTTGATGGCATCGCCACTATTCCAATACAAGTAATGGTCGGAACCGAGATAGGTCTTCGCATCGGATGTGGGTTGGGTAATGGAGGCGCGGAAAGTCATAACCGCACTTTCCTCTTTCTTCTTGCACGACACAACGGCAAACATCACAAGGGCACACAGCCCCAACGTTCTTACAATTTTCTTCATTTTGCTCTGATTTTGAACGGATTATACATTATTACCCCCAACTACCATTATCGATTCCGAAATGAACACCACCAGTAGACCCAGTAGCATTTTGTGTTGGCTCAGTGCCGCCGGAGGCGCACAGCACGCTTTGGTTTTCGATTGTTACGACCTCCGCCATAGGAGCCTCGTAGGATTGCCCTTTCGGGCTGTTGACTGCTTTTTTCATACGCAAAAAAGATTAGTTAATAAAATGAGTTTAAGGAAATGGTTTTCGCCTCGAATCTTTATCTTGGCACTGCAAAGATAGAAATTCCAGAAAAACGGAGCCAAAAAAACGGAAAAACTCTTATTTTATCCTTTTGTCACTTTTTTCCTTTGGGAAAAACTCCAAACAATCAGCCCAATGCCCACAAGGACGAAGGGGATGCTGAGCCATTGACCCATATCGAAGACCATGTTGCGCTCAAAGTCCACCTGCACGTTCTTCAGGAACTCGATGCAGATGCGCGAGCCGAAGATGATGATGAGGAAGGTGCCGAACATCAGGCCGGGCTGCTTGTGGCCGAGGTCGCGCTTGTAGTACATCCACAGGAGGATGCCCATCGCCACGAGGCAGAAAAAGGCCTCGTAAAGTCCCGTCGGGTGGCAGGGAAGCCACTCGCTCGGCGGGCAAGGCGCATCCCATGCGTTACAAGGTGTGTAGTTGTCGAAAGTGCCGCAAAACTGCTCCGCGCCGCGCAAAAAGACGAAGCCCCAAGGCAGCGAAGTGGGCGTGCCGTAAATCTCGTGGTTCATCACATTGCCCACGCGAATCAAAGCCCCTACCAAGCACACCGCCACCACAACACGGTCGAGAATCCAGATATAACTGATTTTCTGCAAATTGTCTTTCTCTTTCTTCGACTTGTTGTAGTTGCGCACATACAGCCAAAGGCCTATCAAAATGCCGATGGCGCCGCCGTGGCTGGCAAGGCCGCCTTCCCAAATATACAACATCGAGATGGGATTGGCCAAGTACACCTTCGGCTCGTAAAACAAGCAATGCCCCAAACGCGCCCCAACGACAGTGAAAACGAGCATATAAATCAGCAACTTATCCAACGAGTCATCGGTCATTCTCTCTTTCTTGTAAATCCGCTTCATGACTAAATAGCCAATGAAAAAGCCCACTGCCCACAGCAGGCCATACCAGCGAATCTGCAACGACCCCAACTGGACCAAAACGGGGTCGACGTTCCAAGTGATGTAGTTTAAAATCATAATGTCAAGAATTTATCAAACAAAAAAATCAAATCAGTTGAAATTGCTTCCATTTTTCAGGGATATGCAAGTCGTAGTCAGCCACTTCCAAATGTACGACATCTGGCAACAGGCACTGTTTAAAACGGCTCTCATATCGATTCAAGAAAACAGTGCTATTACAAATCGAGTTCAAATCCGTGGAATAATGGTTGGGGGGAAAATACACAAAGACCTGCTGCTTTGCTTCCTTTGCCAACTCTACCGCAGGAATCATATCACTATCAGCAGAAACGACAACCGCCACATCACACTTTTTCTTATAAGCATCAGCAACAATTTGAGTAGCGATACGGACAACCGATTCCTTCTCTTCATAAGTACGAATCTGATACCCACACTTCCGACAAACAATCTCTTTTTTCAAATACTTACCTAAAATCAATTGAAACCTTGGATTTTCCTTATTTGCCTGAAAGAAAGCGTTTTGGTTTCTTTTCTTCTCAATATCATACGGACGTGCGGAAAAATACTTTACAGCAACCAATTCCTGTTTTTCCTTCATAAACAAATCAAAGAACTTCACCATATCAAGCCAATAATACTTCTTCCATCTCGCTTCAGAACGCAAGCCATAGTAGAAATTAAAACCGTCTACATATACAATAACTCTTTGTTTTTCCATACCAATCAAAAAATAAGCCACCTTTTGTGGAGGTGGCGGGCCGTAGTATTTTCCACCTACGGGGGATAATTGTGCTGCAAATATACATCTTTTTCTTCAAACGCAAGTTTTTTAGGCAAAAAAAGGAAAAAAATCCATATTGGTGTAACTTTTTGCCCGAAACTTCGTATTACCTTTGCAAACGATGGACAGAACCCAATACAACCGATGCGTGGAGCAATATGCCGACAGGCTTTTCCGCTTCGCGTTCTCGAGCCTCCGCAACCGCGAGCAGGCCGAGGACGTGGTGCAGGAGAGCTTTGCCCGTATTTGGGAGAAGGTTGAAAATGTGGAGTTTGAGAAAGCGAAATACTACCTCTTCACCACCGCCCACCACGCCATGATTGACGAAGTGCGTCACCGACAAAGGTTTGCGAGCGTCGAAGAGCCTTTGCCCGCCGAGGCAAACATCACGCCGAGACAATACCCCGACGTGAACGAAGTCCTGCACAAGGCCTTGGCCACCCTGCCCGAACAGCAACGCAACGCCCTCCTCTTGCGCGACTACGAGGGCTACTCGTACCAAGAAATCGGCAACATCACGGGGATGAGCGAGGCGCAGGTGAAAGTGAATATCTTCCGCGCCCGCACCGCACTGAAAAACAAACTGAAAAGCATCGACAACCTAATCGACACAGCGCCATGAAAACGAACATCACCATCGACAACTACGAGGCTTATCTCCTTGACTACATGGAAGGCAACCTCAGCCCCGACGAAACGAAGCAGTTGAAGGCTTTCGTCGCGGCCCAAGGCTTGGACTGGGACGAGCTGACCGCTCCCCTGCCCTATCTCGAAGCACCCCAAGTGGCCTACGAAGGCAAGGAAAAGCTGAAACAAAGCCCTATGAGCCATCGGGCCCTTCGACAAGCTCAGTGGCCGAAGGCTCAGGGTGCGAAGTGGGCGAAAGGCCGGACTAGACAGACTATCGTGCCGCTCTATGTCAAGATTGCCTCGGCTGCCGCTGCCGCTGGGCTGCTGCTCACCATGAGCCTATGGCCCGAAAAGTCGATGCCCAAGCTGGAACCGATTGCCGAGAGGAGACCCATCCTTCCGGGAAGGCTCGTCACCGCAAGCCACACCCCGACCTTGCCTCCAAGAACCACACATTTCGTTCAGCCGCAAATCGTTAAGAAAGAAAATGATGAAATTGCCGGAACCGCTTCCGAGATTATTTCAGGAACCGTTTCCGAAAGGGTCGAAATGCTGCTCGTGGCCCAATTGGAGCCTCAAAAAGCGCAAACCTTGCCGATCTCGCCAATTATCGACGAACCCGATTTCGACCTGCTGGCCTATCGCATGAACACCAACTTGGCCTTGGCGCAAATCGAAGCGAACCGTTTCGACGGTTTTTCATACGACGAGGACGACGACCGTGAACTTTCGCTCATCGGGAAAGGCCTGCTTTGGCTGACCAATGGCCGCCACGACAGCTTCGCAAGCCTCATAGGCGCTGGGGTGAAGAAGGCAAAACAAGACCTCACCGAAGCTGCCACCGACATGGCCTTGGCCGCCTACTACAACGTCAGCGAACAATTCGAGGAAGCCAAGGAACGTTGGGAATACAAACAGGAGGAATGATTTTTTTCTCACGCAGAATCCGCAGAATCAAAGGAAGCCTGACGGACGCTTGTCTTGCGTCGCATCGCGATTCCCGTAAATGTTTTTTTTCTCACGCAGAATCCGCAGAATCTATGGAAACCTGACGGACGCTCGTTTTGCGTCGCATCGCGATTCCCGTAAATGTTTTTTTTCTCACGCAGAATCCGCAGAATCTAAAGAAACCTGACGGACGCTCGTTTTGCGTCGCATCGCGATTCCCATAATTCTGCGGATTCTGCGTGAAAAAGATTCCCAACAAGAGAAAATCAGAAATTGATGCTGAACCCGAAAGTCAGCGGATGAACCTTTGAGTGCGGAAAATCAAAGATGGGCAACAAGGCATAGTTGGCGAAAAAGCCCAATGAGTCATAGCCAATACGGAAGGAGGCATCCAATTTGAACTGGTTGATGGTGGCTGCGGAATAACGCTTGATTTGCGACCCGTCGGCAAGTTTCACCCTGTTCCATTGGGCAAAACGCAAGCCACCTGTCACCCCGGCGTCAATAAACATGGTGCGTGTCGGACGGATTTCCAACATCAGCGGCACTTGCAGGAACAACGCACCGTATTTGCTGTTTTTCACGACCTTGTCAGTTGCGATAGGCACAAGCGTGTAGAACACATTGTCAGGATCGTATTCGATGGTGACATCGTTGTTCCAACTGAAGTTGTTCCAGCCTATGCCCACGCCCGTAAACAGGCCAACAATATGTCTTTTGCTGAAAGCGACGCCCACATCGGCAATGTTGAATCCAAAATACCAGCTGCGCAACGGCCTGATTTCCATACCTTGTGCGCCATTATTCACATTCGTGACATCCATCGGCGTGTTGAACAGCATATTCAAGCCCGCTTCAAAGCCATTCCAATGGGCATCGAGAAGCAGGTTCTTTTTCTCAGGGCGCTTGTCCTTGGAGCCATCATTCTTTTCCTCGGGGCGATTGTTGTTGTATTCGAAATGATAGTCATAATTCCAGCCGTGTTTATCCTCCCATTTTTCCATCTTTCTTTCGTACCTATCAGCCCACTTCTCCATTTTTCGTCCCCATTCTTCCATGTCGGCGCCCCATTTCTCCATGTCTTGCTCAAACTTTTCCCAGTCCACTGAGTCGGAAAGTTGTTGGAGGTTTACCCCAAGTTCGCGCATTAGTTCTTTAAGTTGAAGCGTATCAAGAGGCTCATAACTCGATTCTACACTTGTCGTGCGATTCCACGAACCGGAACGACAGGTTACCGCCTCAAAGAAAGGCTCGGCTTCCTTCACCATATTCTGCAACGATTCCTTGTCTGACGAATCGTCAAGGTTAAAGGCCATATTCCAATGGTCGCCGCTTTTCTCGACTTTTGCCTTGTAGTCTAATTTCGAGGCATCCACTCTGCCCTTGCCCAATATCTCGCTGCAAAACACATTGCATTTGCCCGACAGTGTCACATTGCCACCAGCAGAACGCACATAGACGTTGTCATAATCGACCAACAGATCCACCATCCCCGAACTTCCAGTCTTCTTGATGGAGAGGTTCTTGCCACGCAATGCGCCAGATTGCATTTGCACACTCGATACACCTCCCCAAACTTCCAAGTAACTCAGGTTAGGAATCGTCACCTCACGCGAGCCCGGTCCCATCAGGTACAAAACGCTGTCTTCAACACGATACTGTGCGTTGGATCCTACGGCGTTCATCGTCAGTTTGTCGCCTTGCCGAAGTTTCAAAGGCCCCGACCCCCTAAGCACAATCGTATTAATCTTGCTCCCGTCCCCATCTGGAGTAGGAATCAATGTTTCTTGCGCCTTCGCGCTTCCGAAGGCCAGCAGCAGCATCGCTGCAAAAATCATTCTTGTTTTCATTTTGTTGAAGTTTAAGTTGTTATTCGTATTACAAATTATTGACTTAGGACTTAGAACTTAGGACTTAAGACTTAGGACTTAAGACTTTGTCCTTTGTCTTCTGTCCGTTGTCCTCTGTCAACAAACGTAATACGGAGAAAGGTGGAAAAAGTTACAGGCTAAAACAGACTTTTTTTCATAAAAATCCGACAAATCCATAAAACAACACATAACAAACACTATATTATGTAATTACAATTTCATACCACACTCAAAAAGTAACTTTTTGCAGGTAATTTCAGCTTTTCACGGTAACTTTTTGCAGGTAAAATCGGTTCTCCACGGTAACTTTTTGCAAGTTATGTGTCCTCAAAGTCCATTCTGGCGTGGTTCATAGAAAGCGGAAAAATAGCATTTGCGCTCGGCGGTGAGGGTGTCGCCTTCGGTCAGTTCCAACTTCACATACACCTTCTTCAAGTCGGCTTTGCGCAAACATTCGCTCAAGCCTTCCACGACGAATTTACGATTTTCGTTGGCCTCCAACTTCACCTTCATTTTTTTCTCAAACAACGGATGATTTTCAAGGTCGCACACCGTGACGGACAACGTGCCATCGATGTTGCGCAGCAAGTCGGAAGTGACGAAAACGCCGTAATCCTTTTGGTCAATGCTTAAAAGCACGGGCGCAAAAAGCGTTTTCAGTCGCTCTTGCAGCACTTTGGGATGGCCGTAATAGTCGATGGACGACCACGAAGTCACTGGCCAAGCGTCGTTGAGTTGCCAATAGAGCGTACCCATATTGTAAGGCTTCGCCGTGCGGTGCGCCTCAATCGCGATTTCCATTCCGTAGGCTTGCGAAAGTTGGCTTAAATAGACATATTCCTCAAAGTCTTTCGGCTGAATGTCAGGGTAATAACGTTTGATGAAGTCATCAATTTGGCGCGTGCCACGGGCGTGTTTTTGGTGTGCCGCGATGACCTCGGCATCCATACTCAATTCCTCTCCTTGCGCGATTTTCAACAAGGTTTGGTAATCGGGATAACTCTGGTAGCCGTACTCGCTATTGAACCGACCCACTTTTTCGCGATAGACCTCGTAAGGCAACTCGCCCCACCAAACGCCCCAATAATGCACGTCGCCTTCGGTCAAACTTTCAGGTCGGCCCCAGCCTTTCGAAGGCGAACTCGGCCAATAGGGTCGTGTGCCGTCATATTGCGCAACGGCTTGAGGCAGAATATTTTCAAACAATCGGTCATAGCCTGCTTTGATGGCCTTATCGTCTTCCTCGCTCCAATTCAGCGACTTTTGCCAGCCCCAGTTATAGTAGCCTTCCGAAATCTCGTTGCCACCACACCACAAGGCCAACGACGGATGCGAAGCCAAGCGTTTCACCTGCTCCTCCGCCTCGATTCGGGCGTTTTCTAAGAAAGCCTCGTCGTAGGGATACATCGTGCCGGCATACATAAAGTCTTCCCAGACCAAGATGCCGAGTTTGTCACAAAGCGTGAAAAAGTCGTCGGAAGGATAAATGCCACCTCCCCACACGCGCAACATATTGAAATGAGCGTCTTTGGCTTGCTCCAAAAGACGACTCGTATGGTCAACGTCATTCCAGGTCTCAATCATCTCCTCGGGAACGTAGTTGGCACCTTTGGCATAGAACGGCACACCGTTCACCTTGAAATAGAACGCACGACCGATGCTGTCAGGCTCATCCACCATCTCGAAGGTTTTAATACCAGACCATATTTTCTTGAAATCCAAAACCTTATCACCGTCTTTTAGGAGAACATCAAAGACATAAAGCGGTTGTTCGCCCATCTCGTTTGGCCACCATAATTCTGGATTTTCAATTTCAAAGTTCAGGATCTCATTTTGGGTACCGCCATTAAGGTGTATGTTTTTCTGGCTGTTTTTCTCACCATTGACATAGATTTCCGCCACGTAATTTCCTTCAGCCTTACTTTCCACATCAAGGCACAAACGCATCGTAGCCTTCTCGTTATCAATGTTTTCTGTGAGAATATATGCATCTTGCAATTTCGCATTCGACCAACCAATCAATTCCACCCGTTTCCAAATGCCCACGTTCTTGTATTTCGGTGCCCAGTCCCAGCCGTGCTGATAGGGGGCCTTGCGCGTGACGGCGTATTTTTCAGGCAATCGAGGCTGATGTTGCTCATACAAAGCCAATTGCGTGCTGTCGTAACGAATGAAATGCACTTCCAAAAGGTTGTCTTTCTTTTTCAGCAAGTCTTTCACCTCGTATTTCCAAACGCGGAATTGGTTGTCGGCAAAGAAGAGTTTTTCGCCGTTCAATTTCACTTCTGCGTAGGTGTCAATGCCATCAAAAACAAGTTCAACTTTCTCTTTATCAAGCAGTTCTTTATCTGCATCGAAACGCAAGGTGTAGTCCCAAGGATGGTCGGAGATCCAGAGCAATTGGTTTTCCACCGTGCCGAGATAAGGATGGGGAATCACGCCGTTTTCGTAAAGGCTCTGCTGCACCACCGAGGGCACATCGACCTGCATATTAATATTTAAGGTGTCGCCAGTGAGCGTCCAGCCTTGGTTGAGGAGTTGTACGACGACGTTTTGCTTTTCAATTTGTTGGCACGCTGAAAAGGCGAATGTCAATAGAAACAAAGGAAGTAGTTTTTTCATTTTGAGTTATTTTTTGGCACGCAGAAATCGCAGAATTATGGGAATTGTTGCCGCTTTGCGCCAACACGCTTCGCGTCATTGCGAGGAGGAACGACGAAGCAATCCAGACAACAAATCTTTTTGTGGATTGCTTCGTTCCTCGCAATGACGCAAAGCGACGCATATTTTGCAGCCGGTAGGTTCATATAATTCTGCGTATTCTGCGTGAGACAATTAATTCTGCGTGAGACAATTACGGATTCAACAATTTCTCCATTTCGTAAATCAAGTCCTTGTTCGACTCGGTCCAGACCATCGTCGCGCCTGTCGCGTCCTTTTGGTCGGGATAAAGTTTCTCGTTGAAGCGCGGCACCCAATGCGCCAGCGAGGCGTGGCAATGCACCGTGCCTGTCATATTCAGGATGTCCTTCACGTTGCCGAGATTGATGCCGCCGCCGGGCATAATGGCGATTCGGTCGCCGTAGCGCAACTGCATCTCCGCAATCATCGGGACACCTTCAAGAGCCGTGGGTTTGCCGCCCGAGGTCAGGATTTTGTCGAAGCCGAGTTCAATCAGTTTCTCGACGGCCTCGAAAGGTTTCACGCAGGCATCGATGGCGCGGTGAAAGGTGAACTTCAGCCCTTCTCCAGCCTCCATCAAGGCCTTAATCGTCTCAACGTCAAGTTCTCCCTTGTCGTTCAAGGCGCCAATGACCACGCCCTCGAAGCCGAGTTTCTTGCAGAGCATAATGTCGGTTTTCATCATCTCGATTTCGTCCTCGTCGTAGATGTAGTTGCCCGGTCGCGGACGGATGAGCACGCGCATCGGGATAAAAGAAATGTCGATGGCCTTAGCCAAAGTTCCAAACGACGGCGTCACGCCGCCCACTTCGAGGCATTCGCACAACTCAACGCATTGGGCGCAGCCGTCCATCGCGTTCTGCAACGACTTGATGCCGTTGGCACAGATTTCCAGTCTAATCATAGTTTCAAAATTTTGGGCAAAGATATTGATTTTGTTGAAGTGTTGAGTGTTTAATTGTTGAATTGTTGAATTGTTGGGGGTTGAATTGTTGAATTGTTGTGTGTTTAATTGTTGAATTGTTGACGACAAAGGCTCTGGATTGCAGAAAAATCGTTATCTTTGCATTGGATTACAGGAAGAAAATGACGACAAAGAAATCCATACGATTCTTCAACGACCGAATGGTGAGGGCCGTTTGGGACGAGGCGCAAAGCAAGTGGTGGTTTTCGGCCACCGACATCGTCCGTGCCATCAACAACGAGGAGGACTACACGAAAGGGCGCAACTATTGGAAATACCTGAAAGGCAAGATGGCCAAGGACGGCATCGAACTGGTTAGTGTCACTAACCACTTCAAATTCGAGGCCCCCGACGGCAAGCAACGCGCCGCCGACGCGCTCGACGCCGTGTGCGTGCAGACCTTGGCCAAACACTATCCCAACAACCGCGCCAGCGCTTTCTTGGACTGGTTCACCTACAGCGACAACACCCTCGACGGGCAAAGCAAGAAGAAAGCCTACACCCTGTTTGAGAGCGGCATCCTCGACAGTATGAAACCCGGCACGGTGGAATGTCTGCGGCAGATTCACGCCTTCCTCTTTGGCGGGCTTTACGACTTTGCGGGCAAAATCAGGACCAAGACGATTTCGAAAGGTGGCACCATCTTTTGCAGGGCCGAATACCTTATGCAGAACCTAATTGTCATCGAACAGATGCCAGAAAGCACCTTTAACGAGATTGTGGACAAATATGTGGAGATGAACGTGGCGCACCCCTTTATGGAGGGCAACGGCCGCTCGACGCGCATTTGGCTCGACTTGATGTTCAAGCACTCATTGAAAAAATGCGTCGATTGGAGCCAAATTGACAAGAAACACTATTTGGAGGCTATGCGACGCAGCATAACGGACGCCAAAACCATCAAAACCCTGCTGAAACAAGCCCTGACCGACCGCATCAACGACCGAGAAATCTTTATGAAGGGCATTGATTATTCGTATTATTATGAACAAGAAGACTGACAATTACAAACCTATGAAAGCCAAACTCCTTATTACCATCCTTTGCCTTTTCGCGCTTAACGCCTTCGCACAAAACATCCACATCCTGCCCACACCACAGCAAGTGAAAACCGCTGAAGGCCAGTTTGTTTGGGACGAGAATGTCGTCCTCACCTACGACGCCTCCGATGCCGAAATCAACCAAATTGTCACGATGTTTCGGCAGGATTTGGACCGAATCAGCGGCAAGAAAGTGCAGTTTTCGCGCGGGGTCATCAAGGGCAAACATTTCATCGAACTCATCAAGACCGACCACCTCGGCATCAGCGAAAACGAGGACCAAGCCTACCGCCTGACCATCAACCGCAACTTTGTGAGGATGGAAGCCACAACCAACACGGGACTTTTCTACGCCACGCAAAGCCTGAAGCAACTCTTCCGCTACGCCTTCCTGCAAAGCAAGGGAAATGAAATCGCCCTCCCCTGCGCGACCATCACCGACTGGCCCAATTTCAAGATTCGCGCTTGGCAAGACGACATCAGCCGAGGCCCCATCGTCAGTATGGACTATTTGAAACGCCTCATCCCGCAAATGGCTGAGTGCAAGCTCAATGCGTTCTCGCTCTACACCGAACACACCTTCAAGACACAATGCCACCCCGACATTGCCCCCACCGATGCCTTCACCGCCGAGGAAATCAAGGAATTGGAGGAGTTTTGCAGGCCGTATCACATCCAAATCATTGGCAATCAGCAATGTTTTGGACATTTTGAGGAGATTCTCTGCAACCCGTTCTACAGCCATTTGGCCGACACGAAATGGAACCTCAACCCCGCCAAGGAGGAAACCTATAAGTTCCTTGAAGACCATCTCCGCGAGGTAGCAAGAGCCTACAAATCGCCGTATTTCAACATCAATTGCGACGAAACCGAAAGCCTTGGACAAGGCTACGCCAAAGCATACGTCGATTCCATCGGAGCGGAAAAGGTTTATTACCAACACATTAACCGCGTCAATCGGATGCTTCGCCCCTACCGCAAGCGTGTGATGATGTGGGGCGACATTGCCGACCAGCACCCCGAAATCCTTGACAATTTGGATGACGACATTTTCCTCATCGCGTGGAGTTATGTGGACAAAAACGATTTCGACGACTTCCTGAAACCTTACAAAGAATCGGGGCGGAGTTTTTTCGTCGCGCCTGGCGTGAGCCTTTCGGAACGGGTTTGGCCCAAGCATTACGAGTTCAGAAAGAACATCAGCAACCTTTGCCGCGACGGTTACAAAAACGGTGCTTTGGGCGTTATCAACACCTGCTGGGATGACTTTGGCGAGTCGTTGATTAACAGTGCGTTATATGGATTGGCTCTGGGTGCTGAGATGAGCTGGAATGCGGTTTCCACCGATGAACGCAATACCGAAACCAACTTTGCCAACCATTTCTTTGGAAGCACCTCTGACACATTTATCAACTATCTTGACAGCATCTCCGAAATCTCCAAAATTGACGATATCGGTAAGTTGAGCGCATTGACTGAACATATCACCCCTTTTTACCCATCTCAAATCACTGATTCCACTAAAAAGGCTAACCAATTACTTTTTGAAAAACTGGATCGTTTAGAACTAATTGAATGGGCTACGGTCGGAAAAATCAAAAAAAACAGGGGCATGATAGACAATGCCATCTATTCGATTATGCGAATGAAATGGTGTACCCTCCGCAATATTGCGCGTTGTCAATTATACAAAACATACAATGATCCAACAGAGGAAAACGTTGATTTCAGTCAGCACATGATAAATGGATTGTTGTGGCACCTTCATCAATTAAAGAAAGAATATGTCAAAGTATGGAACATCGAAAGTCGCCCATATTGGTTGGATGTCAATATGAAGAAATACGATGACATTGCCCGAGAATTACAACAACTTGAATACCTGCCATTTATCGAAGCCATAACCGATGAAAAAGGGCACACTGCCATTGCTTTGAAAACCATTTTTGGCGATAAGGAAATCCGCTATACAGTTGACGGAAAAGAAGTTACGCCAAACGATTCCGTCTATCAAAGCCCCATCGTTTTGGAGCGGCCTTGCCTCGTGAAGGCGGCTTGCTTCAATGAGGTGGGCGAACCGACTTGCGCCGAGCGTTATTTCTGCTACCACAAAGGCATGGGTCGACTGAAGCGACTGAACAGTCCAGCAGGCAACTACCGTCCCGAATATTCCGGCGGCGGCGACAATGCCCTTGTGGATGGTACGCTCGGCGGCGACGACTACAAGGATGGCCGCTGGCAGGGTTTCTACGGCACCGATGCCGACATTGAAATCGACTTGGGCACTTGGACGAAGGTCAACGCATTGAATATCGGCTTCTTGGTCAATGCCCACGACTGGATCCTGCGCCCCGACACGATACAAGTTTACGGTTCCTACAACGGAAAGGATTACACCCTACGCGGCACTTTCCCCCTTACCACCGAAGTGACCCGCGAGGGCAATTTCACCTTCCGCGAGCGTTTTGAGATACCGATTTCCACCCGTCTGCTTCGCATCGTTGTGAAGAACCCCGGAAAACTTCCCGATGGTCTTCCCGGAGCGGGGTTTGATTCTTGGATTTTTATGGATGAAATCGTGGTGGAATAGAGGAAAAACGCTAATTTTGCAGCGAAAAACCCGTTTGCGCTATGCAACCTATGAGACTCTACACCGCCGGCATCGCCGATTTTGAAAGCATCAGACAGGCTGGACGTGTCTATGTTGACAAGACTGACCTTGTTTACAAATTGTCGCACGAATCGAAATTCGTATTCCTCTGTCGTCCGCGCAGGTTTGGCAAGTCGTTGCTTTGCAGTACATTAAAATACTATTTCCAAGGCCGGAAAGACCTTTTCGAAGGCCTCGCCATTACGGAATTGGAAAAAGACTGGAACAAGCATCCTGTGCTGCATTTCGATTTGAGTGCCTGCAAAAACCAACCCAACCTTCAAGAGATTGTCAGGACTTTGGAATGGGAACTGAAAGATTATGAACGCCTTTATGGAAGAGACGAGACGGAAACCACCCCGGGGAAACGCCTCAGAGGGCTTATCGAACGCGCCCACGAGCAGACCGGCCTGAAAACCGTTGTCATCTTGGACGAATACGATGCGCCTTTGTTGGATTACTTGCACAAACCCGACCAACTTGAAGAGGTGCGCCACATTATGCAGGAGTTTTACCAGACAGTCAAAATTTGCGACAAGGACGAGCAGTTTGTCTTCATCACAGGCATCACCAAATTCAGCCAACTGAGCATCTTCTCCACCTTGAACAATCTGCGCAATATCTCGATGGAGCCGACTTATGCTGCCCTTTGTGGCATCACAAAAGAAGAACTGCTGACTGTTTTTGACGAAGACATACAAATGGTTGCCGACCGCTACAAGCAAACAAAAGAGTGGATGATCGACCGCCTGAAACTCGATTACGACGGCTATCATTTCTGCGACGGCTCGCCCGACATCTTCAATCCTTACAGTTTGATGAATGTATTTGTTTCTCAACGACTTGATTACTATTGGTTCGGTAGCGGGACACCGACTTTCCTCTTTGAGGAGATGAAGCGATTCAACACGAATCTGTTGGAATTGGAACAATTGCAGGTGCCGTCCACCCAGTTCGACGTGCCCACCGAGGGAATGACTTCGGCTTTGCCATTGCTCTACCAAAGCGGCTACCTCACCATCAAGGACTACAACTTCATTCGTGATGTTTACACGCTCGACTTCCCCAACGCCGAGGTGAAAGTCGGCTTTATGGACAACTTCCTCATCCGAATGATGAACCTCTGCAGCACCAACACGAGAGGGTTCGCCGGCGACTTCTATGCGCACCTATACGACCACGACCCCGATTCGGCTATGAAATCTATGCAAGCCTTTTTTGCATCAATCCCTTATTTGGAATTTGGCGAGAAGGAATTGGACGATATTGCCAAATATGAGGCTTATTACGAGGTGCTTACATACGTTGTTTTCTCCATTTTCAATTGTCGGACATTTACGCAGGTGAAGGTGGCTCGCGGGAAGACTGATGTCGTCGTGTTTATGCGCGATGCCGTCTATGTGATGGAATTGAAGATGCGCGGCACGGCGCAAGAAGCCTTGGCGCAAATCAACTCGAAAAACTACGCGATTCCTTACCAAACCGAAGGAAAACCCGTAGTGAAAATCGGCATTGCTTTCTCACAGGAGACCAAGACGGTTTCGGATTGGATTATTGTAAAAGACTGATTTTTAACGTTTTTTATACTCTCAAGCGATTCCATTAGGAAATTTGAATATGCAATATAGGGCTGCCGTGATACGACAGCCCTACTAAACAAACAATTCCTACTTTCTACCTCCTACCTCCTACTTCCTACCTCACTTCCCCCAATAATGGAAATCCTTCACCTCTTTCATCAGTTCCTTCACGGCGGCTTCCAACTGCTCATCCACGCCGGCAGCCATCTTTTCAGGGGTGTTGCGTACTTTTACGTCAGGCTCCAATTGCGTGTTTTCCAACCAATTGCCTTGCTCGGTGCGGTAGCCGATGACGGGCAGACCAAAATACAATGATGGGTCTTGCAAGGTTTCCCAAGTCACGCTCGACATAGTACCAGGAACGGGCATACCAACGAGAGTGCCCATTTTCTTGTACTTGTAGACCCAAGGCGTGCCGTGCGCGTTGCTGTAATTGGCCTCGCCGATAATCATCACTGAGGGCTTGTTGTAGCGTCGGGAAGGCATCACGCAGGCCACGCTGTCGTTGATGACCTGTTCTAAGTATTTCTCTCCACTGAACAGAATCTCTATGTCTTCGTGCAGGCGACCGCCGCCATTGAAGCGCGTGTCGATGACAATGCCGTCGCAAAGGTTGTACTTGCCGAGGATTTGGGAATACACGTCGCGGTAACTGGCATCGCCCATACTGCGGATGTGGACGTAGCCGAGGCGACCTTTGGAGAGCTTCTTCACGGTTTCCTCGTTGTGCTTCACCCAACGGTTGTAGAGCAGTTCGTTCATCGCGCCGTGGCTGATGGGTTTCACGGTCTCGTCCCAAGTCTTGCCGCCGTCCTTGATGGTCACCAAAACGGTTTTGTCGCGCTTGTTGTTGAGCAGCGGATAATAGTCCATATCCTTCGTAATCTCCACGCCGTCAATCTTTTCGATAATGCAACCGGCTTTCACTTTGGAGTTTTTCTTGTCAAAGGGACTGCCTTCCACCACCTCAGCGATTTTGAGGCCGTCGCCCTTATAATCGAGGTCGAGAATCACGCCAAACTCAGCCGTAGCATCGCCACCACGACCCGAAGGACGATAGCCCGAACCCGTGTGCGACACATTCAATTCGCCCAAAATCTCACTCAGCATCTCGGAAAAGTCGTAATTGTTGTTAATGTGCTGGAGGAAAGGCTGGTAGGCTGTCTTCATCATTGCCAAATCCACGCCGTTTTTGTCCTTCATGAAGAAACGTTTCTCGGTTTGCAGGAAAACGTGATTGAACATATATTCGCGTTCCTCCGCAAGGTCGAGTTGCATTGTGGCGTCATATTTAATCGACGTCGACTTGCCGCCCTTGTCCACCTTTTGCAGGTTGCCACCCGAAAGCACAAAGATGTTGTCGCCTTTCATTCGCAGTTGTGCGCCGCCCTGCCCCATCTTCTTCAAAATCTTCATCGACTTTTCGCGCACGTCGAGTTCCCAAAGGTCGTAGCCCTTCTCAAACGAAGTCATGAAATAGAACTTTTCGCCATCGGCGGAAAGCGCCATCCCGCTCAAGCTCGACGACATAGGCGTGAGGCGGATGATGCGGTCTTGCAAATGTTCCAAATCCACCTCTATCTTCTTGGTTTCCTTTGTCTTGTCATCTTTTGAGGTCTCAGAGCTTATCGCAGTGCCGTTTTTCTTATCGTCCTTTTTGCCTTTCTTGTCATTCTTCTTCTCTTCCTTCGCCTCGTCCTTCTTATCGTCCTTCTTGCCCTTTTCGGTTTCCTTCAGCAAGGCATATTCCTCTTTGCTGAGGCGGAACTTGTCGTAGGCTTCTTGGTTGAGGAAAGCGATGAAAGCGTCGTTTTGGCTGCCCCATGAGGCATGGGAACGCATACCGTAACGGTTTGAACGATAAATGATTGCATTGCCATCCATCGCCCATTGCGGACTGCCGTCGATATAGGCACTCTCGGTGATGTTGTAAATCTTCATCGACCCATCGGCTTTCACGATGCCAATATCACTATAGGGGTCGCGCATATTGGTGACAAGGGTCAAAGCGAACCATTGGCCGTCGGGCGACCATTGGTATGAAAAGCCGTAATCATCCGTATCATAATGCTGACGTCCATCCGTGATTTGACGCTCTAATTTCGATGCCAAATTATAGACTTTCAGAACACTACGATTCTCAATGAAAGCGATTTCCTTGCCGTCGGGCGAGAAGGCTGGCGTAATGCGTTCCACGCCATCATTGCCGAACAAAGGCTTCTCGTCAATCAAGGTGGCGTAAGCGAAATTGTAGTCCTCCTTGCGCTCGATGGTGGCCTGATAAAGGTTCCAGTAGCCGTCGCGCTCCGAGGCATAAACGATGGTGCGGCCATCTTTCGAGAACGAAGGATTGCGCTCAGGCTGAGGCGTGTGCGTAATCTGTTTCGTTGTGGCGTATTCGTCCACGCCCGTCACGAAAACCTCGCCTCTCGAACAGAAAGCAATCAACTTGCCGTCATGACTTAGGTCGAAGTCGCCGACACCCCTGAAATCCTGATTCACCAATTGCTCTTGCTCTTGGTCGTTGACGATTTCAATGTGTACCTTTTGAGGCTCACTGCCAATGCGTTGCGTGTAGATTTCGCCCATATAGCCATAACACAGCAAGCCATTTTCGGCCACGCTCAAAAAGCGCACGGGATGCGTCGTGAAATGCGACACCTGCTCCACCTTTTCCATATCGTTGGCTGGTGCCTTGTAAACATTGAAGTTACCGTTGTTGCGCTCACTCAGGAAAACGACTTCTTGATAGCCAGGCAGATAGCGCGGGTCGCGGTCTTCGCCGACGTTGGTCGTAAGGATGGTGTGGGTCTTTTTCTTGGCGTTGTAATACACCACATCGCGGGCCACTGACGAGACGTGGTGCTTGCGCCAAATGTTCTCGCTGCCCTTGCGGTCGTAATAGAGGAACGATTTGCCGTCCTTGTCGAACGACATGCTGCACACCGGCACCGCCACCACTTGCTTTGGGCGGCCACCATCGCAGCTTACCTTATACAATTCAGTAATCCAAGCAGCCGCAAACTGAACGTTATCAGCCGCTTTCTGGATTTGGGCCGAGAAGTAAACCTCTTTCCCGTCAGGCGAGAAAGCCAAAGGCATCTCAGAGGCCGAGTTGGTCGTAATGCGTTGAGGCACACCGCCTTCAGAAGAAACCAAATACACATCGAAGTTGCCGTTGCGGTCGGAGGCAAAGGCGATTTGCTTGCCATCAGGAGACCAGATAGGCGAGGTTTCGTAAGCAGAAGTGGTGGTCAGTTGTTGGGCTTTGCCGCCATTGGCGTTCACCACATACACATCGCCTTTGTAGCAAAAGGCAATCTTGTCGCCATTGGGCGAAATCACGTTGTCGCGCAGCCACAAGGGTTGTGCAGAGAGTTGAAATGTTGCCACAAGAAAGGCAAAAAGGAATAGTTTTTTCATCGTATCAAGATTTATTAATGATTTGCAAAAGTAAGATTTTACTCAATTGAAAACAAAAAAGCAGAAACAAATCAATCCAACAGCTCCCAATGGCCGTGGTTCCCCGACCCTCTGTAAACAACTCTATCCTTCATTTTGGCCAACTCCCTGCCAATGGTTTTGGGGTTCAAACCCAATAGTTTCGCCATCAATTCTCTGGTCATTCCAGGGTTTATCCTGACCAATTCAATGATACGTTCTTGCCTTGATTTCACAGAACCATCGTGAGGGACATCGTGAAGGACATTGTGAGGGACATTCTCCGATGGAATGACGTTGTTGGTTCTTGGAATCACAATCTTGAATTCTTCCAAATCCAAATCATTGCAATACTCAACATTATCAAAGGCTTGCGACACACGGAGGATACCACTACCTACACCAGTATAGGGCAGAAAATAACGAGCAAACTCAAAAAGCAATTGGTTTCGTGGCTTTGAAACGCCCTTCTTGATGTCCTCCACGGTCAAGTCGGCAGGCAAAACTCCAGGGCTATGCAATTCAACACGATTGTCGAAAATGAACAAACGGACAGGCGAAGATTGATAATAATCCCTATGAATCAGCGCATTAACAACAAGCTCAACAAACACTGACAAAGGAATTTCCAATTGATCGTTGCTGTTGAATTCGTTTTCCGTCTGCTTGATCTGCAAATTTCGGCTAATGAAGTTCATCGTCGCCATATATTGGGTCAATAGGTTTCCTTCCATCTCACTTTCAGGCAGATAATCTCTGTTTTTTATTTATTTAATGTAGCAATACCTTTTATTATCCCACGCAATTTAATCGCCTCTTCTGAATAAAACTTAACCGCAGAACTATTCACTACAGAATCTATCTGCTTTGCCCTATAGTATGAATCGGAATATTCATCTTTATTCTCTTCTAAAAACGTCAACGCTTCTTGAATAAATTCTTCGTAAGAACAATGATAATAATCCTCATATATTGCATTTGCTTGTCGTTGGATATTCTTTATCCTATTTAATTCACTATTACTGTAGACAGCATATCCACTAGCAAAAGTCAAGATAAAAACGACAATGAGCCATAGCCACCGACGTTCATTGATGAACTTTGCTGAAAAAAAGCCTAATATACTGCAAATTGCAGAAACAATTGTAAGTAATAACAGATAATTCATAAACAAATACTTTTCACTTTTCGTGCAAATATAGACATTAAATTTGGATTATCTCCAATTTGTTTCAACATTCAATCTATTTTTCACTTCACGCCAAACCTCAACACTCTTTCCCCTTCCAAAAACAGCTCCAACACATCACCGGGACGCACTGCGCCAACACCTTGCGGCGTGCCAGTAAAGATGAAGTCGCCTTCCTTCAAGGTGACAAAACGCGAAATGTGGGCGATAATCCGATTGAAACTGAAAATCATGTCGCGGCTGTGGCCTTGCTGCGCCCATTCGCCGTTGAGTTTCATCCCAAAAGCAATATTGGTGGCATTCTGCAAAGCACTGATTTCCTTGAATTTACCGACCACAGCCGAGCCATCGAAAGCCTTGGCCTTTTCCCAAGGATGCCCCTTGGCCTTGCACTGGTTTTGCAGGTCGCGGGCGGTGAAGTCGATGCCGACGGTGATGGCGTCATAATGACCTGCGGCCTCTGCTTCCTCGATATTGTGACCCGATTTGCAGATGCGCAACACCAGTTCAGTCTCGTAATGGATTTCGTTGCTGAAACCGGGATAAGGGAACGCCTCGCCTTCGGGCAGCAAAGCCGTGTCGGGCTTCATGAAGAACAGAGGCTCAGCGGGAAGGTCGTTGTCCAATTCCTTGATATGGGCCAAATAATTGCGCCCTACGCAAATGATTTTCATAGCTTTAGCGTTTCACATTCTTTCCGCCCATACGCAGCTTGATGGCCGTGACCACCTTTTTCGTATAGCGCGGGAAATCGTTTTTCATGATCCAGTCGTAATAGGCCCACTCCTTGCGGAACACGTCCTCGACACGCTCACCCTTGTGCTTGCCGAACATAAAGACTTCCTTGCCTTCTTCGTCGAAGATGATTTGGCCCGAAAGGTCGGCGTTTTTGTGGTGCGCCGAAAACTCGGCCAACTGTTTCATATCGTTGGTAGGCCCTTGCGAGCGGTTGCCCTTCGCGTCCTCATATTCAACGCCTTGGTAGCGGTCGAGCATGGCACGGAGCACATCGTAAGTGGCCTTGGTGTCGGCCATTGCGCCATGGGCTCCCTCCAACTCGCCGTGGCAGAAATAGCGGTAAGCGCCTTTCAGGGTTCGTGGCTCCATCTTCATGTAAATGTTCATCACGTCGATGAAATTGCGGCTTTTCAGGTCGAAGTCGTATTCCACGCGAAGGAATTCTTCCACGAGCATCGGAAGGTCGAATTTCAGGATGTTGTAGCCCGCCAAGTCGGCATTGCCGATGAAAGTGGCGATTTCCTTGGCTTTTTCACGGAAGGTGGGCTTGTCGGCCACCATCTCGTTGGTGTAGCCGTGCACCGAAGACGATTCGGCGGAGATCGGGATCTCCGGATTGAACAGCCAGACACGTTGCTCTTCGTCGCCGTTCACGTTGATTTTCAGCACGCTCATCTCAACGATGCGGTCGTGCGAAGTGTTCAGCCCTGTCGTTTCAAGGTCGAAAAATGCTATGGGTCGTTTCAGATTCAGTTCCATAAAACAATCAAATTTGAGTGCAAAAATAATACTTAAAACACGCAATATTCATTTTTTTCTTACTTTTGCCCGACTTTTCAAACATTAAAAGACATATTAGAAAGCATTAAATTATTGAAAGACATGATGGAAGAAAACGAAATGAAAGAGAAGGACGAATTGTTCTCGAAGGCAGTGAAAGCAGGAAAGAGAACCTACTTTTTCGATGTGAAGGCAACCAAGAATGATGAGAAGTACATCACCATAACCGAAAGCAAGCGTCGCTTCGACGAAGGCTTGCAACGCTTCCTCTACGAGAAACACAAGATTTTCCTCTACAAGGAAGACTTCGAGAAGGTGGCGAAAGGCTTGACCGATGCCATCAAATATGTGGAGACGGGAGAGCTTCCGGCCGACTATTACGACGAACCGGCCCCGCGCAACTTCGAGCGTGAGGAAGAGCCCCGCACCGAAATCGACAGCGCCATCGACCGCTGGTTCGACAATCTGGACAAATAATCCTTTCCGAATCAAGACGAAACACAAGGCTGCGACAAGTCGCGGCCTTTTTTGCTTTCGTGCGAAACTTTTCAACATTTTCCCCCTTTGTTGATAACTTTCCGGAATCTGTCATAATAAAACCAGCCAAAACTCGTAATTTTGTAGCGTAAAACAAAACGATATATGGGTAAGATCATAGCGATTGCAAATCAGAAAGGTGGCGTGGGCAAAACCACGACCGCCATCAATCTGGCGGCCAGCTTGGCCGTCCTCGAATATAAGACGCTCCTCATCGACGCCGACCCCCAGGCCAACGCGACCTCGGGCGTGGGCATCGACCCCAAAAGCATCGAAACCAGCATCTACGAATGCATCATCGACAATGTCGCCCCACAAAAAGTCATCACCGAAACAGAGACACCCAACCTGTTCCTGATTCCGGCCCACATCGACTTGGTGGGCGCCGAGATTGAGATGATCAACCTGCCCGACCGTGAACTGATGATGAAACACGCACTCGCCCCCGTCAAGGAAGACTTCGACTTCATCATCATCGATTGCTCACCCTCGTTAGGCTTGGTCACAGTGAACTCGCTCACGGCTGCCGATTCGGTCATCATCCCCGTCCAATGCGAATATTTCGCCCTCGAAGGCTTGGGGAAGCTGCTCAACACCATCAAAATCGTGCAAACGCGCCTCAATCCCGACCTTGAAATCGAAGGCATCCTGCTTACGATGTTCGACACCCGCCTGCGGCTGTCGAAGCAGGTGGTCGAAGAGGTCAAGATGCACTTCCAGGACTTGGTTTTCAACACCATCATCAACCGCAACACACGTTTGGGCGAAGCCCCAAGTTTCGGCAAGTCGATCATTATGCACGATGCCGCCAGCGTAGGTGCCATCAACTATCTGAACTTGGCGCGCGAAATCATCGAGAAGAATCATTTATCCACCCCTAACGCATAATTCACCATGGCAGAGAAAAACAAAAGAGCCCTTGGCCGCGGCCTTGACGCCATCCTTCAAAGCCCCGAAACCGACATCACCAGCAGAGACATCTCAGGCGATTTCGTTGCCGGAGCCATCGCCGGAATCGACATCAACCTCATAGAGACCAACCCATTCCAGCCCAGAACCGAATTTGACGAAACCGCCTTGCGCGAATTGGCGCAATCCATCAAGGAGCAAGGTATCATCCAGCCTCTCACGGTCAGGAAACTGGGCTACAACAAATACCAGCTCATTTCAGGCGAGCGCCGATTGAGAGCCTCGAAACTGGCCGGACTTGCCAAGGTCCCCGTGTTTATCAGAGTGGCCAACGACGAGCAAATGCTGGAACTCGCCCTCATCGAGAACATCCATCGCGAAAACCTCAACGCCATCGAGGTGGCCATCTCGTACCAACGGCTCATCGACGAGTGCAGCCTGACGCAAGAGGAAGTGAGCGAGAAAGTGGGAAAGAGCCGCAGCGCGGTCGCCAACTTCTTGAGGCTGCTGAAGTTGCCGGCTGAGGTGCAAATCGCCATCCGCGACGGCCACATCACCATGGGGCACGCACGCGCACTCATCAACGTCAGCGACAAGGAACAGCAACTGAAGCTGCTCCAACAAATCATCGATGGGGAAATGAACGTCAGGCAGGCGGAGGAATTGGCCGAGAAGGCCAAGAACCCCGGCGGCAAGGAGAAAAAGCAGACCAACTTCATCCCTGAGCATTTCAAGAGCAAGATCAAGACACTGTCGCAAACCTTGAACACGAAGGTGAAAGTGACCCGCAACGTGAAAGGACAAGGCAGCGTGGTCATCGATTTCAAGGACGAGGCCGAGTTTGACCGCATTATGGAACTTTTCAATAACAAATGATTGCCATGGCGCGCCGTTTTTTGTTTCTCATAGGCTTCATCTTGCTGCTCGCCTCTCAGGAAACGGAAGCGCAAAACATTGTGTTCGACACGGTTGGCAACACAATCATCACCGCCGACACAATCGTGAAGCCAGAGGCGAAAACGAGACCGGCGAAAGAGAAAAAGCCCCATAGCCCTACGACAGCCGCCATCATGTCGGCAGCTTTGCCCGGACTTGGACAGGTTTACAACCGCAAATGGTGGAAAGTGCCCATCGTTTATGCGGGCTTGGGCGGCTTGGGTTATTTGGCTTACAACAATTATTCCGAGTATCGCTCCTATCTCCACGCCTACGAATTCAAGACCGGCGATTTGCCGGAGGGCACAACGTTAAACGACTACGAGACTGCGTTGGCCAACAGATATTCCGACAGCCAACTGCAAACCTACAAGGAATCGTATCGTCGTGATTTTGAGTTCTATACAATGCTCACCATAGCTTGGTACGGGCTGAACATCCTCGATGCCTGCGTCGACGGGCATTTCTACAATTACGACATCAGCGACGATTTGAGCCTCAGCATCGACCCATATCTGCGGCCCACCGAACCGCTTTTGCCGTTACCACAATACGCCCAAGTCGGGCTGTCTTTCCAACTGAATTTCTAATTTATCACAAAACCCACAAAACAATGCAAAACAAACATTTACACAAGGTGTTGCGGCTGACACAACCGTACAGCCGCAGGGAAACCGCCGGTTGGCAGGTCTCCCAAAAACCGAAAAGAGGTTTTGTGAGTTTTGAAAGTTTTGTGACAAAAAAACTACCATGAAAATCGCTTTAATCGGATACGGAAAAATGGGCCACGAGGTGGAAAAAGCCGCCCTTGCCCGACAACACGAAATCGTTGTAACCATCGACAACCCAATGGAATGGGAAGAACGCCTCGACCCATTGAAGCAGGCCGATGTCGCCATCGACTTCAGCCAACCCGACCAAGTGGTCGGCAACATCCATCGCTGTTTCGACTTGCGCATCCCTGTCGTGGTGGGCACAACCGCATGGCACGACCATTTCGAGGAAATCAAGATGCGCTGCCTCAACGAGAGCCAAAGCCTCTTCCACGCGCCCAACTTCAGCATCGGGATGAACATCATGTTCAAGCTCAACAAGCAGCTCGCCCGCCTTGCCGAGAAATACGGCTACCAACTCTCGTTGGCCGAAACGCACCACATCCACAAGTTGGACAAGCCCAGCGGCACCGCCGTGAAACTGGCCAACGACATCCTCAGCGTCAACCACGACTACGACCACTGGAGCATCGACACACCCACCGGCCACACCTTATATATAAACGTGACCCGCATCGGTGAGGTGAACGGCATCCACAGCGTTGTGGCCGACTCTGATGCCGACCGTCTCACCCTCACCCATGAGGCCTACAACCGCCAAGGCTTCGCTTTGGGCGCCATCGCTGCGGCAGAATTCTTGCTTGGGAAGACTGGTTGCTATTCGATGGAGGATTTGTTCGGGGAATGATTTTGGTTCCCGAAATACTATAGTTTTCATTTTTTCGTTAGCAAATAAAACCAACAAAAGACATGTCACTGTTATCATTCATTTTCATCGTTCCGGCATTGTTCACCATCCCGATTGCGTTCTGCTGGAAACAGTTCGAGAAGGCCGGACAAAAAGGCTACTACAGCCTCATCCCCTATTTCAACATCTATATTATGCTGAAAATCATCGGCAAAGAGAAGAAATTCTGGTGGTGGTTCTTTATCGTCTTCCCTTACATCAATGTCTTTATGCTGCTGCTGATGCTCGTCGAGTTGGGCAAATGCTTTGGGCGATTCAAGGTTTGGGAGGAAGGCATGGCGGCCATTCTGCCCTTCATTTTCTTCCCCGTCGTCGCCAAAAACGATGCTTACCAAGACCCCGCCACGGCCACGCGACCCAAGAAATCTACCGCCCGCGAGTGGTTCGACGCCATCGTTTTTGCCGTAGTCGCCGCATTAATAATAAGGACTTACGTCTTCGAGGCCTTCACCATCCCCACTTCGAGTATGGAGAAGTCGCTTTGCGTTGGCGATTATCTGATTGTCAGCAAGATACACTATGGCCCAAAGCGTCCCAACACGCCGCTTTCGTTCCCATTTGTGCACAACACCTTGCCAGGAAGCAAGACCGCGAAATCCTACTTGGATTGGATTAAGTTGCCGTATCACCGCTATCCGGGCGTTTCGACGATGAAGCGTTACGACCCCATCGTGTTCAACTATCCCGCCGGCGACACGGTTTGCGACATCTTCCAAAGCAGCGTCAACTATTATGACCTCGTGCGTGAATATGGCCGCAAGAAGGTTTGGAACGACCACGCGAATTTCGGCAATGTCATCAGTCACCCCGTGGATAAGCGCGAAAACTATGTGAAACGCCTCATCGGTATGCCGGGCGACACCTTGAAAATCGTTGACGGCGTGGTGTTTATCAACGGGGAGAAGGCCTACGAGCCTGAAAACATGCAACATAACTACACTGTGGTAACCACTTCGGGCGGCATCAACAAGCAGACGTTGGACAAGTACAGCATCACCGAGGGCTACCGCACCGCCGACCCGAACATTTTCGTCCTCAACATCAGCGCAAAGGTGGCCGACGAACTCATCAAACTGCCTTTCGTCACCTCCGTGATGCGCAACATCCAAGCCCCGGGCGAGGGCACTTCGACCAGCCTTTTCCCCAACCGCCCCGACCTTTATCCTTGGAATGTGGACAACTTTGGACCGCTTTACATCCCGAAGAAAGGTGTTACGGTTCCACTGAATGTCAACACCTTGCCACTTTACGAGCGCATCATCCACGCATACGAACTGCACGACCTGAAAGTGCAGGGCAACCAAATCTACATCGACGGCCAGCCCGCCGACAGCTACACCTTTGAGATGGACTACTACTGGATGATGGGCGACAACCGCCACAACTCCGCCGACTCGCGCTATTGGGGCTTTGTGCCTGAAAACCACATCGTTGGCAAGCCTGTACTCGTTTGGCTCTCGCTGGACAAGGAGAACGGCGGGATACGCTGGAAGCGGATGTTCAGGGTGCCGAAGTAATAATAATGAGTTTGTTATGGCAGCAAAACCAAAACACAATATAATTTGTTTCGAGACCGAATGGAGGTATAATTTCGAACAATATAAATTTGACCTCAACAGCGAACCATTATTGAGATGGCTGAAAGAGTATCATCATTGCGAAGTTATCCATAGACAGATTTTGTCATTTGAAGATTTACAGCATTACTTGACATATTTTCACAAAAGGGAGTTTCAAAAATATGATATTTTCTATTTTTCGATTCACGGAAAAACACATAAAATCGCATTTGAATTAGGAGAAAAGACCTTCCTTGAATTGTCGGAACTTGCTGAAATTGCAGACGGTCTGTTTTCAGATAAAATCGTTCATTTCAGTTCTTATAGTACAATGGCGAATCCATCTGAAGCAGATTGTTTTAAAACAATGACTGGTGCCAAACTTGTGAGTGGTTATGAAATAACAGTAGATCCTATGGATTCTGCGATAGCAGATGCAGCATATTTCAACGCTCTTATGGAATACAAGAATGTTTCGGTATTGAAAAACAAGAACAACCCTTTTAGAAAACGGTATTCATCATTGTTGGAAGATTTGAGATTCACTATTATTTGATTTTTTGTCAGATTCGCATTTTATACGCTACAATGTAAAACTCAACTTTATGGCACAAATCAAATCAGAACAAATGTATCAAGCGTTGCTAAAACGAATTGATGAACTTTTAAATATGACAAGAGATAATGATTCTATGGATGACCCGCGTATGCTGGAACTTGACATTATTTCTGATTTGATTGCAGAATACGAGGATATACATTATCCTATTGGCAAAGAAGAACAAGCCCATATTGGTTGATTTTTCTTGAAAAGTCACCTCCAAAAAACCAACAATTTTGCGTATTTTTGCACTCCCAAACGAAGACTGAAAATGACCGCTGGAAACAACCGTAAAGAGAACACTTTCAAGAAGAAACAACTCGAACCAGAGCCTTTGGAAGAGTTGCACGACATCATAGAGGCCCCCATTGACGAAACGCCAAAAAAGGAAGCCCCGAAAAAAAACGAAAAGGCCCAAAAAAGCAAAACGCCTAAGAAACAAAAGCCTGAGAAACAAAAAGAGCCGTCCGAAAGCCGAATGAAGCGCGTAGTCGGCATACTGTTCATCGTGCTTGCCCTGTTTTTGGGCATCGCCTTCATTTCCTATTTGGTGAGTTTCTTCAGCGGTCACCACCAAGAATACGGCTACAAAATCTTCAGCGATGACGTCAAGATTGAGAGCCGGACAGGCAGCGCGGGCGTGTTTTTGGCACAAACGCTCATCAAGGAATCGTTTGGCATCGGCGCGTTTTTTCTCGTTTATCTTTTGGCAATCATCGGTTTATGGCTCACCGACAACGCCCGCATCAAGATGTGGAGCCTGTGGAAATACGCCTTGATGAGCTTGGTTTGGCTGCCTCTGTTTTTCGGATTCCTATCCGGTAACAAATGTGGCGTTTCCTCTTGTGCTATCTTCGGGGGTGCGGTAGGGCTTTGGCTCAACAACATCATCGAAACCTACACAGGCTGGATTGGCGTGTTGCTCGTGCTTATCTTCCTGTTTTTGGCCTTCGCGGTCTACCAATTCAACCTCACGCTCAACCACATCAAGCAGTTGCGCGAAAAACGCGAAGCGGAGCAGCGCCATCAGTCTGCCATAATCGCCGAGCAACGCATCAAGGAAGAATTGGAAAAAGAAAACAATGAGAATCAAATTGTAAATGACCCCATCCAGACCGTTCACGAAGAAAACAGCGCCAACGACCGCCCCGACCTTCCGCCCGTCACTTCACATTTCAAGACCCCCGACTTAGTCATCGTAAACACGACAGACGAAAGCCAAAACCACAAGGAAAACGTGATCATCGAACCGAAAGACGACGGCCAGAGCCAATTTCCCGAAATCACGACCGACCCGGTGGAAACCACCATCAACGACGCAAAACCCGTGGAAATCGTACCCGAAAAGCCCATTGCGGAAGAAGGCGACGTAAAACTTGAAATCGAGCAAACGCCCAAGGAAGAAACGGTGGACAAGCCCAACAACATCGAGCATCACACGATTGACACGCCATTCGACCCGCGTTATGAGCTGCGCGACTTCAAGTTCCCGACTTTGGACATGCTCAACGACTATGGCGGCAAAAAGTCGGAAATCAACGAGGGGGAGCTCAACGCCAACAAGAACAAAATCGTGGAAACCTTGGGCAACTACGGCATTGCCATCGACAAAATCAAGGCGACCATCGGCCCTACGGTCACGCTGTATGAAATCGTCCCTGCCGCCGGGGTACGCATTTCGAAAATCAAGAATTTGGAAGACGACATCGCCTTGAGCCTCGCCGCCTTGGGCATCCGCATCATCGCCCCCATACCCGGCAAAGGCACCATCGGCATCGAAGTGCCTAACAGCAAGCCCGAAACCGTTTCGATGCGCAGCGTGCTGAGCTCCGAGAAGTTCCAAAACTCAAAGTACGCCCTGCCTTGCGCCATAGGCAAGACGATTTCGAACGAGACCTACGTCTTCGACTTGGCCAAGATGCCGCACATCCTGATGGCTGGTGCCACAGGACAAGGCAAGTCGGTGGGACTCAACGCCATAGTGGCTTCGCTGCTTTATAGCAAGCATCCTTCCGAGTTGAAATTCGTGATGGTCGACCCGAAGAAGGTGGAGCTCACGCTTTACAACCGCATCGAGCGTCATTATTTAGCCAAACTCCCTGATTCAGAGGACGCTATCATCACCGACGTGAAGAAAGTGGTGCGCACGCTCAATTCGTTGTGCATCGAGATGGACAACCGCTACGACCTGCTCAAGGCCGCCGAGTGCCGCAACATCATCGAATACAACGAGAAGTTCAAGTCGCGCCGCCTGCTTCCCACCGAGGGGCACCGTTACCTGCCTTACATCGTGCTCATCGTCGACGAGTTTGCCGACCTGATCATGACGGCAGGTCGCGAAGTGGAAGCCCCCATCGCCCGTTTGGCCCAATTGGCCCGTGCCATCGGCATCCACTTGATTATCGCCACGCAACGTCCTTCGGTCAACGTCATCACGGGTTCCATCAAGGCCAACTTCCCTGCCCGAATCGCTTTCCGCGTCATTTCAGCCGTCGACTCGAAGACCATCCTCGACCAAAGCGGCGCCAACCAACTCATTGGTCGCGGCGACATGTTGCTGTCAACGGGCAACGACCTTGTCCGTTTGCAATGCGCCTTCATCGACACGCCCGAAGTGGAAGAAGTCACCCAATATATTGGAGAACAACGCGGATTCCCGACCCCCTACGAGCTGCCCGAAGTGCCAGAGGAAGAAGGCGAAGCCGCCGACATCGACGACGACGGCGAGCGCGACAGCCTCTTCGAGGAAGCTGCCCGAATCGTGGTGCAAACCCAACAAGGCTCCACATCGATGATCCAGCGCAAGCTGAAACTCGGCTACAACCGGGCAGGCCGCATCATCGACCAATTGGAGGCCGCAGGCATCGTGGGACCGTTCTCCGGAAGCAAATCGCGTGAGGTGAAAGTCGCCAACGAATTCGCTTTGGAACAGATTTTGCGGGACTTGGACAACAAAGACAACGGCATATAAAAATGAAAACAAAAAGCATCATCGCCTGCTTGTTCCTATTGTTTGCAACACAGGCAGTTAAAGCACAAAACAACGCAGATGTGATCATCCGCGCCTTCATCAGCCAAATCAAGAGCCATAAAAACCTTGAGATGGGTTTCACCTACCAATTCAGCCCCGACGGGAAAGATTTCAACGAGGCCGAAAACGGCAAGGCGTGGCTTCAAGGCGAAGCCTACAAAGTTGAGATGGCCGATCAGCACACCATCTCGAACGGAAAGACCATTTGGACTTATCTGATTGACGAAGAAGAAGTTATGGTCAGCAACGCCAGCGAAGGCATCGACAACACGCCGCTCAAGCTGTTCACCTCGTTGGACGAAAGCTATGCGGCCACCTTTTCAGGTTTCGACGCAAATGGCATTGCCACCATCGAATTGGCCAACCCAAAAGGGCAATACAAGCGCGTGAGCCTCAAAATCGACACGAAAAAAACAACCCCCACCATCAACAGTGCCGACATTTACGTTGAAGATGGCAGTCGCTTGACAATCAACATCAAAGAACTGAAATTCGACCAAGACTTGGACGACAAGTTCTTCACCTTCGACGAGAAAGCCCACCCCAACGTGGATGTCATCGACATGCGCTGAGACAATAAAACACGGAGATTTCCGTATTAACAAAGTGTGGCTGCCACGGTGCTTCGAGAGGCTCAGCAACCTTGTGCCAGCCAAACAAACAACAATTGACTACGTCGAATTATCATTTCAACAATTCAACGAATCAACAAATAAACAAATAAACAATAATGAATCTCTTACAAATCCAACAGGCTGTCAACGAATTGGGTACAGCCGCAGCAGAAGCAGCAAGCGAACCAGAAAAACTTTCCGCACTCGAATTGGCCACCAAAGGCGGCTGGATTATGGTTTTGTTGGCCGTTTTGTCCATCATCGCGGTCTACATTTTCATCGAGCGTTACATTGCCGTCAGTCGCGCCACGAAGTATGACGCCAGCTTTATGGACCGCATACGCGAATACATGAAAGACGGCAAACTCGACTCGGCAAAAGCCTTGTGCAGAGGCAACTCCACCCCCATTTCAAGGATGATTGAGAAAGGTCTCTCGCGCATCGGCCGTCCATTGGGCGACATCAACTCGGCCATCGAGAATGTCGGAAATCTGGAAGTGGCCCAACTGGAAAGAGGTGTGAGCATCCTCGCCATGATTGCCAGTGCCGCCCCGATGATCGGTTTCTTGGGCACGGTGACAGGCATGATTCGCGCGTTCTACAACATGTCAATGGCTGGCAACAACATTAACATCGAACTGCTTTCGTCGGGCATCTACGAAGCGATGGTGACCACCGTCGGCGGTTTGATTGTCGGCATCGTGGCCTATTTCTTCCACGCCATCATCTCAACGAAAATCCAGAAAGTCGTCAACCTGCTTGAAGGCAAGGCGACCGAATTCATGGACGTACTGAACGAACCCGCCTAAAACCGAAGCATCATGGCCATCAAATCAAGGAACAAGATAGAGCCTACGTTCAACTCCTCGTCAATGTCGGACTTGGTGTTTCTGCTGCTGATTTTCTTCATGCTGACATCGACCTTGGTCGCCCCCAACGCCATCAAGCTGATGCTGCCTTCGAGCAACAGCAAGACCATGGCCAAGCAGACCGTCACCGTCTACGTGAACGACCAGTTCCAGTATTTCGTCGACGAAACGCCCGCCGACGAAGCCCAACTTGCCGACCTCATCAACGCCAAAATCGGAAACGACAGCCAAGCCACTGTGGTGCTGCGTTCCGACAAGACCGTCCCGGTCCAATATGTGGTGAACGTGATTGACGCCGTCAACGAAATCAACAACGCCACCAACAACAACCATAAAGTCATCCTCGCCACTTCACCAAAAAGATAGGAGGCTTCGAAATGGACAACAACGAAAAGAAAGACAAGGGCATAGCGATAGGCGGAACCATTTTGGCACACGCCTTGGCAGTGCTCATCCTCTTCCTGATGGCCTTCAGGCCGCCTTCGCCACTTCCCGGCGAGGAAGGCGTGGAGGTGGATTTGGGAATGATGGACCAAGGCATGGGCAACGTGCAGCCCGAAAAGCCTGCCATCCCGCAAGCCGCCCAACCCAAGCCACAACCGAGCAAAAGCAAGGAAGACATCGCGACGCAAAACGACGACGAGGCGCCTTCGCTTGAAAAGCCCAAAAACACCAAGCCGAAACAGGAAAAGCCCGCAGAAGAGCCCAAGCCTGCCGTCAACAAAAGGGCTTTGTTCAAAGGCAGCAACAGTCCGCAAGCAGGCGGTTCGGAAGGCATCACGGGGCAACCCGGCGACCAAGGCAAGCCCAACGGACTGGCCGGGGTGAGGCAGTATGACGGCCAAGGCGGCAAGGGCAACGGCCCCGGCTACGACCTTGGCGGACGCGGCGCAAAATCGTTGCACCGCCCCAACGACGACTTCGCGGAAGAAGGCATCATCGTGGTCGACATTTGGGTGAACCGCGCCGGACAAGTCACGAGAGCTGAAGTGGCCAACAAAGGCACCACTTTGATCAACAACGATATGCGCCAAAAAGCCAAACAGGCCGCCTTGAGCTCATCCTTCGCCTCCGACCCCAACGCGCCTGAAGAGCAGCACGGCACCATCACTTATACTTTTGTCATCAAACAATAACCATTATGACGCGAGACTTCGGGACACGGGACACGGGACTTCGGGACTGCGAGACTGCGGGACACGGGATTGCGGGACTTTGCCCAGCGTCCTATGTCCTTCGTCACTTGTCCTTCGTCCTTCGTCAAATAACAATCACCTATGACCTACAAAGAAACTCTCGACTGGATGTTTAGCCAGCTCCCGATGTATCAGCGCATCGGAGCCGCCGCCTACAAAGCGGACTTGAACAACACCATACAACTTCTGCAACTTTTGGACAATCCGCACCGCAATTTCAAGTCGGTGCATGTGGCCGGCACCAACGGCAAAGGCTCGGTGTCGCACATGCTGGCCTCCGTATTTCAGGAAGCCGGCTTCAAAACCGGGCTCTACACCTCGCCCCACCTGCGCGACTTCCGCGAGCGCATCCGCATCAACGGGGAGATGATTCCAGAGGAAAACGTCGTGCAATTCATTGACACTTACAAAGACAAGTTCAAGCAGATGGAACTCTCGTTTTTCGAGATGACCGTGGGCATGGCCTTCGACTATTTCGCCAAGGAAAAAGTGGACATGGCCATCGTCGAGGTGGGCATGGGCGGCAGATTAGACTCCACCAACCTCATCACGCCCGAATTGAGCGTCATCACCAACATCGACTTCGACCATACCAAGTTCTTGGGCGACACACGAGCCAAAATCGCCTACGAAAAGGCGGGCATCATCAAGCAAGGCGTCCCGGTGGTGATTGGCGAAACCCATCCCGAAACCCAACAAGTCTTCATCGACAAGGCCAAGGAATGCAACAGCCCCATCTGCTTTGCCGACCAAATCTTCGATTGCGACAAGATCCATATCGAATCGCAAACCGAACAGAGTTTCGACGTTTGGAAGAACAGCGAACTCTATATGGAAGCCTTGGAAATCCCGTTGATGGGCAACTACCAGCAGAAAAACCTCACCACCGTGATGTGCGCCCTCGACCTGCTCCGCACCAAATTCGACCTCACCGAAGACGACATCCGCGATGGCATCGCCAAGGTGGTGAGAAACACCCACTTGATGGGCCGTTGGCAAATCCTCAACAAAGACCCGCTGACCATCGCCGACACAGGCCACAACGTGGCAGGCATCACCGAGGTGGTGAGGCAGTTGGCCGAGATGAGCTACAACAAGCTGCATTTCGTGCTTGGGATGGTCAACGACAAAGACATCGACAGCGTCTTGCAGTTGCTTCCTCGCGGCGCAGAGTATTATTTCTGCAAGGCCGACATTCCCAGAGGCTTGGATGCCAATGTTTTGGCCGAAAAGGCTTTCGAGATGGGATTACGCGGCATGGTGTTCGAATCGGTCAGCCACGCCTACCGCTCGGCGGTCAACAATGCCCGTTTCGGCGACGTGGTATTCATAGGAGGCAGCAATTTCACCGTAGCCGAGGTCGTGTAACCGAATTATTCTTAACTTTGCGCCAAATTGCATTGCATGTCAGGCAAAAGGATCCATATCCTCATCGGTCTGCTCGCGGTTTTGTTCGCAACCTCGTGCAACATCAATCGCTTTGTGCCCGAAGGCAAATACCTTGTCCAGAAAAACACCGTAACCATCGAGAAAAAAAAGACCACAATCAGCAAGTCGGAGCTCTCGTCGTACATCTCGCTCAAGCCCTACAAAAGCACATTCCAAACCAAGATGCCCCTTTGGATTTACTACAAATGGGAGCGCAATCCAAAAAGCAAGTTCTGGATTTGGATGAATGACAGGTTCGGCAAAGAGCCCGTCTATTACGACAAAACCGGCGCCGACAATTCGGCCAACCAGATGATGCTCTATCTTGACAACGTGGGGTATTTCCATTCAACAGTGACCCACACCGTGAAAGCCAAGCGAAAACGCGCCAAGGTCACCTACCACGTCTACCCGACAGAGCCTTATCATGTCAAAAAGCTCGACCACGTCATCAACGACACGCTCATCAAGAGATACATCATGCGCGACAGCGCCTCATTCGAGCTGCACGAAGGCGACATCTACAACGCATATTATCTCGACAACCAAAGAAGCACCATCACCGAAAGGATGAAGAATTCGGGCTATTTCTTCTTCAACAACGATGACATTTACTTCGAGGTCGACAGCAACTTCATGAACCACACCATGGAAATCACGATGAAGTTGAAAGACAACGAGCTCGCGTTCAGGAAATACTACATCCGCGACATCAGCATTTATCCCAACTTCAACATTTTCAGGATGTTCGACAAGCCCACCGACTCGGTCAAGCTCATTGTGGAAACGGGATTCAGGAAACGCACCAACGAATGGGATTTCTACTACTTCGGCGACCCCCAAGTGAATCCGCAGACGTTCAAGCAGTCCATCCAAATCATCGAGGGACTGCCCTACAACCTAAGAAGCGTGACGAACACCTACAGGGCCTTGGGCAACTACAAGATGTTCCGCAACGTCAACATCGAGTTCGACACGGTTTCGAGCCCGAAAGACACGCTCAACCTGCTCGACTGCAAAATCACCATGCAGCAGCGCGACAAGCACTCGTTCACCGTGCAGGCCGAAGGCACCAATTCGGATGGCGACTTGGGCATGAAAGGCAGCCTCTCCTATACCAACAGGAACGCTTTCCGTGGCGCAGAGATTTTCCAACTCAGCCTGAGAGGAGGCCTTGAAGCCCAAAAACTGATCGACAACCAAATCCTCGAAAGCGGCCAAAGCGTGTTCAACACGAGGGAATACGGCATCACCGCAAGCCTTACGTTCCCCAAATTCCTCAGCCCCTTCTCTTCTCTCACCTTTGCCCGCGACTACCAGCCCACCACCACGGTTTCGTTGGGATTCAACGGCCAGATCAGGTATTACTATTCGCGCTACATCACTACGGCCTCGTTTGGCTACGACTGGAAGAGCAACTATCGGTTAGGGCAGACTTTCACGCCTTTCAACCTCAACAGCGTGAAAATAGCCGACGTCAACCCCATCTTCCAGGAATATCTTGACGCCGAAACCAGCCAACGCAAGAAGGCCCAATACACAAGCCACCTGCTTTTCGGGGCTCGTTATTCGCTGACTTATAGCACACAACGGTTTAACAAGCAGGGCAGTTTCTTCTACATCAGAGCCGACTTCGAGTCGAGCGGCAACCTGCTTTCGCTGTTCAACAATACCGCACTCGTCACCCAAAGCGAAGACGGCTACCACGAAATCTTCGGCATCCGCTACGCCCAATACGTCAGGGGCTGCTTCGACACCCGTCAGCACCTCGACCTTGGCAACGACAACTGGTTCGTGTTCAGGCAGTTCATCGGCATCGGCGTGCCCTACGGCAATTCAAGGGACTTGCCTTTCGAGCGCAGCTTCTATGGCGGCGGCGCCAATGGCATGCGTGGCTGGCTCTATCGCACCCTCGGCCCTGGAGGCTTCATCCCCGTGACCGACATCGAGAAGACCGGCGATATTCAGTTGGAATTCAACGCCGAATACCGATTCCCTTTGTACAACATCATCAATGGCGCCATTTTCTTTGATGCTGGCAACGTTTGGACATTCTATCCCAACGAGTCGATGCCCGACAGCGAGTTCAACTTCAACACCTTCTACAAGCAAATCGCGATGGACGCGGGGTTCGGCCTCCGGCTCGACGTTTCCTTCCTGCTGCTCCGTTTCGATTTGGCCTATGCCATGCGCAATCCCTATCCCGACAGCAACGGTTCCCATTGGCGTTTCGGCCAATTAGGCAACCTCAGGCTTCAAGCAGGCATTGGCTATCCTTTCTGAACAAAATCCCATGTTGAGTCGCAACGAGTTATACGAAAAAATGGTCATATCCTTCGGCTTCGAGCCCACCGAGGGACAGGCCATCGTGCTCTATCACCTTTCAGCCTTCCTGCTCTCCCAAAAGGAGAATCCGACCTACATACTCAGAGGCTATGCCGGCACGGGCAAAACGACATTGGTGAAAACCTTGGTGGCCTCGTTGCCCATGATAGGGATGAATTACGTCCTGATGGCCCCCACGGGGCGTGCGGCCAAGGTGTTGAGCAACTACTCAGGCCAACATGCCTCCACCATACATCGCAAAATCTACCAAGCCAAAAGCTATCCCGACGGAAGTTTGCGCATGGCACGAGCCGAAAACAAGCATACGAACACGCTGTTCATCGTCGACGAGGCCTCGATGATAGGCGACCAAAACGAATTTGGAGGCTCCAGCCTGCTCGACGACTTGCTCGCTTTTGTCTTCAGCGGCGACAACTGCCGGCTTCTGCTCATTGGCGACACGGCCCAGCTGCCACCCGTCGAAAGCTCCGAAAGCCCCGCCTTGAATTGCGAATACCTGAAAGCCGAGTTCCCCATCACGGCGGCAACCTACGAACTCACCGAAGTGAAGCGACAAGCCTTGCAGTCGGGCATCCTGTTTAACGCCACCAACATCAGGGAATTGCTCAAGCAAAACCTCTACGAATACGAATTGCCCATCTTCCACCTAAATGGCTTCGACGACATAAAACGCATTGAGCCTGAGACTTTTGAGGAAATGCTGCACAACGCCTTCGCCAACGCTTCCGAAAACGAAGCCGCGATCATCTGCAAATCGAACAAACGCGCAAACATGTTCAACCAAGCCATCCGCGGACGCATCTTGAACATTGAGGGCGAAATAGCCACCGGCGACAAGTTGATGGTCGTGAAAAACAACTATTTTTGGGCCGAGGGCAACCCCACCATCAGTTTCATCGCCAACGGCGACATGGCTGAAATCAGGAAAATCAAGCGTTTCGAGGAAATGTACGGTTTCCGTTTCGCCGATGTGGAGCTGGCCTTCACCGACTATCCCGACGCACCTAACGTGGAAGCCAAAATCATTCTCGACACCTTGAACAGCAACAGCGCCTCGCTCACCGAGGAGGAAAGTAAACGCTTTTTCGAAGCCATCGAAGAGGATTATATGGACATCCCCAACCGCCGCGAGCGTTACAAAGAGATGAAGAAAAACCCTTGGTTCAGCGCCTTGCAGGTGAAATTCGCCTACGCCCTCACCTGCCACAAAACCCAAGGCGGGCAATGGAACAGCGTGTTCATCGACTCGTCGCTGAACCTGAAAGAGACCTTGGAAGTTGAAGATTTACGATGGATTTACACCGCTTTGACGCGAGCGCAAGAAAAGGTGTATTTCGTGAATTTCAAGGAAGAGTTTTTCGGGTCGTAAAAACAAGGTTGGAAACAACCCTCCAACATCCCATCACCCCGCCGGGGTTTACACGCTCCTCCGCCCATCCCTTCGTGACCATACCTGCCACAATACGACTCCCTTGCAATTGAAAATCTTCAATGAAATGAAGAAATTCGTTTAAAAATCTTCAATGAAATGAAGAGTTTAAACTGCATACATATTGTTTTTTACACGAATTTCCATAAATGTACCACGAATTTCCATTAATTTTCCGTGTCGGCAGGGGCACATCGCATTATCGGCGGGGGGGTATACCGGCAGGGGTTCACACCACCTGCCTACTTTGCTGCCACCTCTACGAGGTTCCCACGCGCCCAAAACAAAGTCACGGAATTGTCGTCATTCGCGTCCTCGCAAATGGAAAAACACACACTTGGCATTGTCGTCATTTTCGTCCCCGCAAATGGAAAAACACGCACTTGGCATTGTCGTCATTCGCGTCCCCGCAAATGGAAAAACACGCACTTGGCTTTGTCGCCATTTGCGTCCTCGAAAATGGAAAAACACCCACTTGGCTTTGTCGCCATTTGCGTCCTCGAAAATGGAAAAACACCCACTTGGCTTTGTCGCCATTTGCGTCCTCGCAAATGAAAGAACAAACACAAACCTTGCCCACAAAACACCTCTGCAGTGATGCGGCTGGCGCAAATCGCAAGATTCGACGATGCGAAGCGAGCCAATGCGACAGACCGACAAACCCCAAACCTGCCATAACTCGGCTGCCGTAATACGACAGCCCTACAACCCAGCCGTGTAGGGCTGTCACATAGTTGCTGAACCTGTCGAAGCCACACCACCACGCAAAAAACCAAGCAAAAAGCGGCCCTCAAAAATTGAAGGCCGCCTTTTCCGAATTTGATTAGGTTGTTTTTATATCGTTCCCGCATTGCGAATGCCCATATTCACGGCTTCCGAATTGCAAATTCGGAAGAACGGCGGATTCCCAGGGACAGGCAAACCCTCAAGGGAGCCACAAGGGAAGGACGGGCGGATCCACAATAAAGCAAGAAACCCCTCACCTTGCAATGGGGAGGGGTTTCCGCTGTGGGTGGGCGGCGAGCTACTTTCCCACGGTCTCCCGCAGTATCATCGCCGCGGCGGGGCTTAACTTCTCTGTTCGGAATGGGAA
>CACXQV010000005.1 GCA_902769875.1 uncultured Bacteroidia bacterium | reverse complement strand
AAGGGTGATGGTCACAACCTCGTCGTTGGAGGTCGTTTGTCCTTCGTTTTTCTTGCATTGCGACATCATCATGGCCAATGCAAAAGCCATCAGAATCATACTGATTTTCTTCATTTTATTTTCTCCTTTTTACTTTTGTTGTTTCTTTTGTTTGTTTATTGCTGCATAGCCTGCACTGGCCAAAAGCAGGGTGAATAGTCCACTTCCAAGCGGTGCGCCAAAGGTTTGGTTGGTGACATTCACGCCATCGGTCGGATTGCCGAAAGTCTGATTGGTGACAATGCTTCCGTCCAAGGGATTGCCAAAGCCTTGGTTGGTCAAGGCTGCCGCGCCGTTGTTTCGTGGTCCAGCAGGTTCATCGCCGCGTTGGAACAAACCGCCTTGAGCCGTTGCTGCCATCGGAATAGACAATGCCATCACCATTGCCAACATTTTAAGTTTCTTTTTTGTCTTGATGTTTTGCATGATTTGAAACCGTTTTTGCCCTTTGGCTCAATCGGGCAGTTCTGAAAACGACTACAGAGCGGAGCCTCCCAAACTTATCCTTATTTCCAGTAGTTGGGCTTGCACTCCCATGAAGTGAAAAATAACGGATAGGGTAATGCTCCGCTGTTTATGTTGTGTAAATACATACACTTACATAACAGCGAAAGCATCAATCAACCCATTATTCCTTTCACTTCAAGCGAATTGTCCAGATTCACTACTTAGGAACAAAGCGAAGAATGCGCTTTCTCTGGCCGTTCCGATTTCTCCCGGAATGACAGGGGCAAAAATACAGAATTTTCGGATTGGGCAAGGAAAAAAGAAACAAATCTTGCGGAAATCTGCCACAAATGTCATCCTAATCGATTCGATAATCCCCCATTTCTATCAAATTTTTTGAGTTTTGGGGATTTATAGCATCGATAATTCCCCAAATCTATCAAAAAAAATGAGTTTTGGGGAGCTATCGAATATATTTTTTTGTATCTTTGCGGCTGAATTTCAGACAAAAAAAACATGGATAAGAACTTCATCGGACGACAAGAAGAAATACGACTCCTCCAAAAACTGCAAAAATCCGGAAAGCCTGAGTTTGTTGCGGTTTACGGAAGAAGACGCGTGGGCAAGACCTATCTCATCCAACAGTTTTTCGAGAACAAGTTTTCCTTTGCAGCCTCCGGCATCATCGGCGGGAAAAAAGAAGACCAAATGTTCGCCTTCACAAGTGCCTTGGCCGTGGCAGGCTATCAGGGGAAAAAACCAAAAAACTGGCTCGAAGCCTTTGAGATGCTCAAAACGACTTTGGAGCAACACAACCGTAAAGGCCGTTGCATCATCTATATAGACGAGCTGCCTTGCTTCGACACGCCAAAATCGGGTTTCATCAAGGCGTTGGGGCATTTTTGGAACACTTGGGCTTCATTGCGGAAGAATGTCACCCTCATCGTATGCGGGTCAGCTACCTCATGGATGGTGAGCAACATCATCAACAACCACGGAGGGCTGCACAACCGCATCACGCACAGCATCTATCTAAGGCAGTTCAACCTCGCCGAAACCGAGGCCTATCTGCACACCTTGGGCATCTATTGGCCTCGGCAAAACGTGGTGGAAACCTACATGATGTTGGGCGGCGTTCCTTATTATCTCAGTCTTTTGGACAAACAGGAAAGTCTTGCCCAGAATATCGACAGGCTCTATTTCCGAAAAAATGCCGAACTCAGCCAAGAATACAACCGCCTTTACGCCTCGCTTTTCAAATCGCCTGAGCCTTATCTCCGCACCGTGGAAGTCTTGGGGAAAAACAAGCAGGGCATGACCCGATCCGAATTAGAGGAAGCACTGAAAACCCCGTCAAGCGGCTCCTTGACCAAGCAACTTGACAACCTTGTACACTGCGACCTCATCAGACGGTACATCTCCAAAGTGAACGGAAAGCCAAAGGTGAAGGATGCCTATTACCAATTGGTGGACTTCTTCTCGTTCTTTTACCTCACTTTCTCCAAGAAAATCACTACGGAGGACTACTGGGAGCAACACCTTAACACCCCCGTAGCCAACACATGGTTGGGACTTGCCTTCGAGAGAATCTGTGTCGCCCACCAATACCAAATCCGCCATGCTTTGGGGCTTGACCGTATTGCTGTGGAGTTTTATTCCTGGCGAAACAACACTACGCCAAAAGCCCAAATCGACCTCATCATCGAGCGCGCCGATCATTTGATTAACCTTTGCGAAATCAAATACACCTATTCGGAATACACCATCACGGCAAGCGAGGACAAAAAACTGAAAGCCCGTATCTCTGCTTTCAGCTACGCAACGAAAACCAAATGCGGCATCATTCCCACTTGGATAACACCTCATGGATTGTTCAAAAATGAGCACTCCGCTTCCGTGCAATACCAAGTAACAATGGACGACCTGTTTTATAATCCCAGCAAATGACTCTACTCGATTGGCTCCCCATAACGAAAAAAGAAACCGATTTGCGCGGTTGGGACGAGGTGGACATCGTGTTCGTCACGGGCGATGCGTATGTTGACCATCCAGCTTTTGGTGCAGCGGTCATTGGAAGAGTATTGGAACACAATGGTTTCCGTGTGGCGCTCATCCCGCAGCCCAACTGGAGGGATGATTTGCGCGACTTCAAGAAATTCGGCAAGCCGAGAATCTATTTCGGCGTGTCGGCAGGCTGCATGGACTCGATGGTGAACCACTACACGGCCAACAAACGCTTGCGCAGCAACGATGCCTACACCCCAGGCGGCGAGGCGGGCTTCCGTCCCGACCGCGCCACAGTGGTTTACAGCAACATCCTCAAGCAACTCTATCCCGACGTGCCCATCGTCATTGGCGGCATCGAAGCGTCATTAAGGCGCGTGACACATTACGACTATTGGGACGACTGCCTGAAACCCAGCATTTTGGTCGATTCAAAGGCCGACATTGGCGTTTACGGTATGGGCGAACTCACTATGGTGGAAATCGCGAAGGCCATCCAAAGCGGAAAGAAAGTCAGCGAATTGACTGACATTCAGCAGACTTTCTTTTTGCAAGACAAAAAACAACCTTTGCCTGATTTCGAGGGCGAAACTATTGAACTTGTGTCGCACGAAGTCTGCCTCAAAGACAAAAAGAAATATGCCTCCAATTTCCGCCACATCGAAGAAGAATCGAACAAGAAACACGCGGCAAGGCTGATACAAGACGTTGGCAACCAAAGGCTTGTCATCAACCCACCCTTGCCGACTTTCACCACCGAACAGATTGACGCTTCCTTCGACTTACCTTATACGAGGCTGCCGCATCCGAAATACGCCAAGCGCGGCGTCATCCCCGCTTACGAGATGATTCGGCACTCGGTGAACTTGCACCGAGGCTGCTTTGGCGGTTGTGCTTTCTGTACCATTTCGGCACACCAAGGCAAGTTTGTGGCTTCGCGAAGCAAGGAATCCATCATGCGCGAGGTGGAAAAAGTCACTGAAATGGAGGACTTTAAGGGCTACATCAGCGACTTGGGCGGTCCGTCGGCCAACATGTACAGTATGAAGGGTAAAGATGAACGCCTATGCGAGAAATGCGCCCGTCCGACCTGCCTGCAACCTACCGTCTGCAAAAACCTCAACACCGACCATCACCCGCTGATTGACATATATAAAGAGGTGGACAAGCACCCGAAGGTGAAGAAAGCCACCATCGGCTCAGGCATTCGCTACGACCTGTTTCTGCACGACAGCACACCTGAAGAAAACAAGGCGATGGGCTATGACGAATATTTCCGCCAATTGGTCACGCGGCACGTCAGCGGGAGGCTGAAAGTCGCGCCCGAACACACCAGCGATGCCGTCCTGAAACTGATGCGAAAGCCCAAATTCGATATGTTTGTCAAACTGAAAAAGAAGTTCGACCAAATCAACGAAAAGGAGCATCTGAACCAGCAACTCATCCCTTATTTCATCTCCTCGCACCCCGACTGCTACCTTGAAGATATGGCCGATTTAGCAGTGAGAACCAAGGAATTAGGCTATCATCTAGAGCAAGTGCAAGACTTCACCCCCACCCCCATGACTTTGGCCACCGAAATCTATTACTCCGGCTACGACCCCTACACCTTGGAACCCGTCTTTTGCGCCAAAACGAAAGAGGAAAAACTCGCCCAACAACGCTTCTTTTTCTGGTACAAGCCTGAGAATAGAGAGTGGGTAAAAAATGCATTGCGGCGCATTGGTCATTCGGATTGGATTAGGTTGTTATTCAAATAGATACATTAAAATCAAAGCATATTTTTATTCACGATACTATAGCCAAAAGTACCAATTTTTTGATAGATTTGGCCATAGTATTATCGATTGTAAAGCCAAAAGTATGTGTTTTTTGATAGATTTGGCTATAGTATTGCATCCTATTTCAGAATTTATCTCTATCTTTGCCAGCGAAATACGAAAATTCATGCCATGAAAAATCGCAACATAATTGGAAGAGATTACGAGCAATCCCTCATCAAGAAACTGTACCAATCCGACAAGGCGGAACTTGTGGCCATCTACGGGCGACGACGGGTCGGGAAAACCTATCTCGTGAAGCGCTTTTTCGACGAGCAATTCGACTTTTACTTCACCGGACTTTATGAAACGCCAAAGCAAGTGCAACTTTCGGTATTCGCCGCCGAAATCGAGAAAAAGACCGGCGAAGCAACGCCTGTGCCCAAGACTTGGTTTGAGGCTTTCAGCCTCTTGCGTAAATACCTGAGCACACTTCGCAAGAGGAAAATCGTGGTCTTTCTTGATGAATTGCCGTGGATGGACACACCCAAAAGCCACTTCATCCAAGCCTTTGGGTATTTTTGGAACTCGTGGGCCTCGACGCAAAAAGGCATGAAACTTTTCATTTGCGGAAGTTCCACGACTTGGATGCTGTCGAAAATCATCGGCGACAAAGGCGGCCTTTACGGACGAGTCACGCGGCAGATTTACTTGGCTCCATTCCGGCTGAACGAGACGGAGGAATTTCTCGTCAAAACCAAGGGCATACGCTGGAACCGTTACCAAATCACGGAGGCCTACATGATTTTGGGCGGCATCCCATATTATTTGGACATGCTGGAGAAAGACCAACCTTTCGCAAAGAGCATCGACAACTTGATTTTCCGCGAAGGCGCACCGTTAAGCACTGAATTTGAGTTCCTTTACCGCAGTTTGTTCAAAGACTCGGAGCAATACCGGCAGGTGGTGGAAATCTTGGCCGAAAAAACCAAGGGCATGACCCGCGAAGAACTCATCAAGGCTTTGAAAATGAAGAGCGGAGGCCGACTGACCACCATCCTCAACGAACTGTGCAGTTGCGACTTCATCAGGAGATACAGTGCCATTGGGAAGTCGGACAAGGACGCGCTCTATCAACTTTCCGACCCGTTCACGTTGTTTTATTTGCGTTACGCTGGCTCATCGACGCATCAAGACGAGCAATTTTGGCAAAACAACCACGGCCTGCCCGCCCAAAACACTTGGAAAGGCTATGCTTTTGAGCAAGTCTGCCTGCAACATTTGCGCCAAATCAAGGCAAAACTTGGCGTTCTCGGTGTGTTGAGCAACGCCTATTCGTGGTCGTGCAAAACTTTCACCGACAGCGACGGAACCGAATGGGAAGGCGGCCAAATCGACTTGCTCATCGACCGCAACGACGAGGTAATCAACATCTGCGAAATTAAATACTCCAAATCGCCATACGTCATCACTGAGGATTACGAGCGCAAATTGTGGTCGCGCGAAGCGACTTTCCGTCAGGTCACCAAGACGCGAAAGGCACTCCAGCATGTGTTTATCACCACATACGGCGTGAAACGAAACGAATGGTCAGATGTCGTTCATTCTGAAATCATCTTGAACGACCTCTTCGCCAAAGTGGAACTATAAGGGGCGTTTCGGCTTCTGATACTATAGCCAAAAGTACCCAATTTTTGATGGATTTGGCTATAGTATTTTCGATTATAAAGCCAAAAGTGTCCTATTTTTGGTAGATTTGGCTATGGTATCGAGCAAACATCAAAGCACGAACACAAATGCTGTTGCCACAAAAACAAAAAATTCACTACCTTTGCCGCAAATTTCTAACACATAATAAAATGAAGAAAAACCTCATCGGAGCCATCGTGCTCATTGCCGCCCTCGCTATGAGTAGCTGCGGCAACAATGAACAAAAAGACAAGAAAGAAAAAGAGAAAATGGAAAAGACCGAAGCGAAGGCCGAAAAGCCGAAGCTGCCCAACCGTTTGCTCATCATCGTCGATCCGCAAGTTGACTTCACCACAGGCAGCCTCGCCACGGCAAAAGGCCCTGCCGCTATGGACTATCTCGCCAAAGCCCTCAAAGAAGGCGCAGGGAAAAACTATGGATGGATTGTGGTCACCCAAGACTTCCACCCAGCCAACCACTGCTCGTTTGTTGAGCAAGGCGGAGTGTTTCCGCCCCACTGCGTGCAAGGCACCGAGGGTATGAACGTCTACCCTGCCCTGCAAGAGGTATTGAACGACCTTATGGCCGACATTCCGAACATCCATTATATGCAAAAAGGCAACCTGCCTGAGAAAGAGGAGTTTAGCATCTTCCAAAATGAACAAAGCGGTGAAAAGTTGCGGACTGTCATTGGCCAAGAGAAATTCGAAGGCATCGACATCTGCGGCATCGCCACGGATTACTGCGTTTATGAAACCACAAAGGATTTGATGGCTTTCTATCCCGCCAAGCAAATCCGCATCGTCACCAACTGCCTCGCCGCCGTCGACGACAACGACACCAAACTCGCCGACCTGATGAAGGAAAACGGCATCAAAGGCATTGAGTTTTAGTTTTTTTGACAATGACTTGTGACTATGACAATGACCGCTTTAACCATACGGAAGAACTTCTTCATCTAAGTAAAAGCGGTCATAGTCATTGTCAATGGTCATAGTCAATAGTCAAAAAGCATGAGCACATTCAAAACTTTTCTACAGCGCAAAGGCATCGATATGACCTGGAAGGCCTATTTTGTCGACGCTCTTGGTGCTATGGCGTTGGGCCTGTTCGCCTCGCTGCTCATCGGCACCATCTTCCAGACCTTGGGCGACAAAACTGGCATTGAGGCTTTCGTTACCATCGCGAAATACGCCAAAGCCGCCACGGGAGCCGCCATTGCGGTGGCCATCGCCTACAAACTCGGCTGTGAGGGTTTGGTGCTGTTCAGCGCGATTGCCGTGGGCATTGCGGGCAACGAACTCGGCGGCCCGATGGGAGCCTACGCCGCTGTCATCGTGGCCATCGAGCTGGGCAAGATGGTCTACAAGGAAACCCAAGTCGACATTTTAGTCACCCCTGCAGTGGTCATCATCAGCGGAGTGTTGGTGGCATACGCCGTGGGAGCACCCATTCAAAAGGTAATGACTGCGCTTGGCACTTTCATCGAAAATGCCACGCAGATGCAGCCTTTCCTTATGGGCATCGTCGTTTCGGTGGTCATCGGTATGGTGCTCACTTTGCCCATCAGTTCAGCGGCCATCTGCCTCGCCATTGGATTAGGCGGACTAGCAGGCGGGGCGGCCACAGCGGGCTGTTGCGCACAGATGATTGGCTTCGCCATACTGAGTTTCAGGGAAAACCGCTGGGGCGGACTTGTTGCGCAAGGTTTGGGTACTTCTATGCTGCAAATGGGCAACATCGTGAAAAACCCGCGCATCTGGCTTCCGGTGCTTCTGACTGCAGCCATCACCGGCCCTATTTCGACTTGTATTTTCCATTTGCAAAACATCCCTATCGGTTCAGGTATGGGCACCTGTGGCCTCGTTGGGCCTATCGGCATCTACACCGCGATGCCTGAAGGCGGCGCGAATATGTGGATTGGGATGTTGCTTGTTTGCTTCGTGCTGCCTGCCATCCTCACTTGGCTTTTTGGCTTGATTCTAAGGAAGATAGGCTGGATAAAAGACGGAGATCTTAAAATCGACTGCTAATGCCCAAGCAACCTGACAAGCCGCTCACCCCCGACCAAGTTTTGGACAAGATGGCCAAGTATTGCGCCTATCAGGAACGTTGCGTAAAGGATGTGCGCGACAAACTGAAAACCTTCGACATTCCACAAAAAGAAAAAGACGAAATCCTTGATTATCTGTTGGATAACCGTTTTGTCGACAATGAGCGGTTTGCCAAAAGTTTCGTGCGCGGCAAAATCAACCAAAGCGGCTGGGGCGTGAACAAAATCCGTTTCCACCTTATTCAGAAAGGCATTGATAAAGAGATAATTGACGAAGTCCTTGGCCAAACCGACGAAGAAACCTATCGCCAACGTCTCATCGACATTTTGAAAACAAAATCCAAGACCGTGAAGGCCGAAAACGATTTTGAGAAAAAGCGCAAATTGGCCGCATACGCTATGCAGAAGGGTTTTGAGGGTTCTTTGGTTTGGGAGGTCTTGAAGGAACTTTAATCCCTGTTTTCCAAAAACTTCAAAAAGGCTTTGAGTTTCAACACCATAATCTTGGGGAAAGCCAAAGTTTTGAGGGCTTCGAAATGGCTATCCTCGGATACGATGAATGCTGCATTGGCAGCAAAAGCACAATCCACAAACTTGTTGTCATCCGGATCGGCAAAAATGGCATAAACGTGAAAATGCGGATCTATGAACTCCACGTTTTCACTCTCTACGATAGCCCTAACCACATTTTGTGCAATGCTCGGCGTGGTTTTCTGAGCAATGATTTCTTGGTACTCCTCCAAAATCTCATTGGAAACACATAATGTATACTTTCCTTTCTGGAAATCTTTCCAAACTCGGAAATTCTCGCTTTTCGAAGACAAAGAAGCAAGCAAACAATTGGTATCCAACACTATCCTATTCTGCATAAGAGTAAGGTGTACGAAGATGTTCTTTCAAAACGGCTTCATTCTTTTCCTCGCTCCATTCCCCCGACTCCCAAAGTTTATCCATTTCCTCAGTGGCTTTTTGGGCGTAATAGTTGGAAATGATTTGCCGCAGCTCGTGTACCTCATCTACAGACTTCATCGTAGCCAGCAACCGCAAAACGCTCAATTGTGCTTCGTTTAATACCGTTCTCTGTTCCATAGCGTTGTTATTTTGGCGCAAAAATAAGCATTTTTTTGTATTTTTGCGGCAAATTTCGACAAACAGCAATGAGATTCCCTAAACGCCTGATAACTCAAACGCCTGAATGCCTGACAGAACCCGTCGGGCAGGTGCTTAATGTGATTATCTCGACGCTGTTCGCCTTGGTGTTCCTGACCGCATACGTCCCGTTTTCGGAAACGGCTTGGTTTCAGGTGGGACGTAGCCATTATTTCTTCATCACCGCCGCTTTCGTCGGGGCGGGTACTATGTTTTTGGTCCTTAGCAGAATGATGATGAACTGGGTCATCAGAAAGAGCCGGCATTTCCCGTTTTGGTTATATCTCTTGTGGCTGTTCCTCGAAATCATGATTATTGCGGTGTGCCACACCCTGATTTCCTATTTCGAAATCCGGTCCACCGACCATAGTTTTGGCTACCTTTTTGCCAAATGCGTGCTCATCACTTTTGTGGCACTGGGTGTGCCTTACACTGTCACCATTCTTTCTATCTTGCTGAAAGACACACGACAACGCCTTATGCTCACCAAGAGCGACACGGTTGAGTCGGACGACGAAGTGATGCCCCAACACACCGAAATCATCAACCTGATGGACAACAACGGCAACCTGAAACTGTCGGTCAAATTGGACAATCTCTATTACATCAAGGCGGAGGACAACTACATCAACGTGTTTTACCAGCGCAGCGGCAACATTGCGAGCTATATGCTACGGTGCAAAATGCAGACCATCGCCGACAACTGCGTGGATTCCAGCAGCTTGATGCGCTGCCACCGTTCTTATATCGTCAACATCAAGAAAGTGAGCGTATTGCACAACGAGGCTGATGGCTTTGTTATGGACTTCGAGCGCGAGGGATTGGATTCGGTGCCTGTTTCGAAGACCTATTCGGCGAAGGTTTTGGAGGCGTTTAATAAGAAGTAAAAATTCTTATTTCAGAAGGATTTCAAACAAAAACATCGTTTTATTTTTCTGCAATTGGTATTTTTTGTATCTTTGCAGAAAAATAAAAACACTTTTCGTGAAAAATGATAGGCAGAGAAGAAGAAATTCGTGAAATGAACGAACGCTAACTGCGCCATCATCTGCAATGGATGTTAGACCATATCAACCGCAAGCAAAGCCTACAGATGACCTTCGTCACCACTTTCGGGTTGAAATACGGCTACCATAGCGGTGCTTTCCAGCAAGTGGTCACGTTAGATCACTTGTTTTGATTATTTAAGCCGCTATTTCAGAAATAATTACTACTTTTGCTTGCAGAATAAAAAGCCGCACCATGTCAGAGAAAGAAATCAATGCCTACCGTTTGACTTCGTTGGAAGAGCCAACGGACGAGATGTTAGCGTATATCATGCGGGAAGTGGCGGAGGAAACCAACCAGAAGTATGACGAGGCACTTAAACGCTATTTCAACGAAATCAATGAAATGTACCAACAAAAATACGGAAACAAGTAATAAAAATATGTGAATGAAATGCCTGAATGGGCAAGACAGATGATTGAATAACGATATTATAACAAACTATAAACCAATAGAATAAAGATAATAGAATTGGGGATTTCTAATTATCAAGAATTTGAGAATTTAAGATTTTTCTAATTTGTTGATTATATGAATTTTATTAAATTTGAGATAAAAATTGCCTGCAATTTTTTAGAAATGCCCATAAGCATCATAACATAACTCCAGAGCTTTACGCTCTTGTTCTTTCTTGTAAAAATTTAGTGTTTTTTGATCGTATATGAATTATTGTTGTACTTTTGCTCAACAAAACAGAATGTTATGTAAAACTAAACACAATCATGGTAACTAATTATATTATTATGGAAATCAGTGTTTCACTGGCTCAAGAAATCCCATTTTACCTCGAATTGATTGTTGGGATAATGTCTGGTATTTTATCTGGAATTATCGCTACATTATGTCTCTATATTAGAATAACTAAGTTTAAACCAAAATTTGACATTTCAGATGTTATTGTGGAAAATAATGGTAAGTATAAATTCAAAATTCAAAATGCATCTAAACGCACATTATTAAATATTCATATTCGCATTACATACCGCACACCGACAAACGGGTCTCCAACATTTACTAATGATAAAGTTCCAATATTACGTGGTATGAAAGAAGATGGCGTAGAAAAAAAATACTTTGGAATGTATGAATCTGAAATAGAGATTGATGAAGTACGAAAAAGAAAAGTGACCAGTTATGTTGCAAATATCAACAAAAAAAACGAATTAGAACAAGAGGAGCAGACACAAAAAGAATCTATCAAAGAGTTTTTCGATAGAAATAAGGATAGAGTTTTAGAGATAGTCATCACTTATGACGACCCACATAAGATATTTGGGAATGTTCAAAGATTAAAAACAAAACAATACAAAGGCATAGAATGCATCCGTTTTAATTCCCGTTTTATTGATGGCACTATGACAACCAGAGAAATAGATTTTACAGAATATATAAATGACAAATAAACTATCAAACTATTACAAACAAGAAAATTATCATGACAAAAAACACATTTGCACAAAAAGCTATTATTGAAAGAATAGAGATGAAACTTAGGGCTGTCAAATCTGGAAAATTTCAAGATTTTCATGATGACTATAGCGATTGGACTGAGTATGAGGAATACTACAATGATTATTCCGACTATTTTGATAGTGGTTATTATGAGCAGCCTGATTAGTCTAAACAATGATAATTATTATTAAGCCCACATACGCATGTAATTTCCGTTGCAAATATTGCTATTTGAGCAACGGGACGAAGGCACATACAGATAAGTTTGACATAGAATTTGCCAAGCGAATCGTATTGCAATTAAAAGAGGCCTTCGGAACGAATCGAAAAGTGTCGATCATTTGGCACGGCGGAGAGCCGTTGCTTTGGGGCATCGGGAACTATCGGGAGATTTTTGCCTTCATGCAGCAGGAACTGGAAGGCATCAACTATCACAATACCATCCAAACCAACCTTTCACTCATCACGGAGGAATTTGCGGATTTGTTCTTGCAATACAATGTCCGTCCTGGCTTCTCTTTGGATGGCACAAAAGAAGTCCACGACCAACAGCGCGTAGGCATCAACGGCCAACCCACTTTCGACCTTATTATGTCGAAACTCGCGCTTTGCAGGGAGAAAGGCATCAGTCCCGGCTGCATCGTCGTGGCCGGAAAGAAACACATCGGACATATTCCGGAACTTTACAACTTTATGAAGGAAAACAAGTTGAACTTCAAGTTCAATCCTTTGTTTTCGGCAGGCGAGGCCACAAACAACATAGACGAATACGGCATCACGCCTGCGGAGTACGCCCAAATGTCAATAGAACTGTTCGATTTGTGGTTCGACGACAACCAAGGCGAAATCACAGAATCCAACTTCGTGGAGATTGCCAGCAACATCGTTTCCAAGAAGACCACGGGCTGCATGTTCAGCCGCAACTGTCAGGACAACTTCTTCGCCATTGCACCCACGGGTGACGTGATGCCCTGCGGCCGCTTCTGCGATGACGACTTGCTGCACTATTCTTACGGCAACTTACACGAGGAAACGCTTTCAGAAATACTGCCCCGCATCAAGCAATCCGAAATCTACAAACGTTCAGAGTATATCGAAAAAGGCAGTTGCAAGAATTGCAAATGGTTGGACATCTGCCACGGAGGTTGTCTTCACGATGGCTTCCTCAAATCAGGCGACTTCAGCAGCAAGACCTTCCTTTGCACAGCCTACAAGAAAATCTTCGCGCATATTGAGAAACGGATAACGGAAGCGAACCTCAACTTATAATCTGCTCAATTTGCTGTTTTTTAACCGAATTGAGCAGATTATAATTTCAATATTCAGAACGCAAACAACTCATTTACAGAAATATCATTCTGAATATTACCTGCATAAACATTAGGTGTCAAGCCGTATGGCGTGACCAAGGTCACAAAGATGGATTTCCGCTTGGGGAGCACTTCCAGAAGCCTGTTTTTCTTATGCCTTAAACTTTTGTCATCAGACAAAGTGAGGCAGTATTCCTCGTCGGCAAACTTCATCTCGCAAAGGTTGGCCACATGGTCGTCGCGGTCGATTACCATATCAATCTGCGCACCAGGGTTGTTCTTGCCCGAAGCCTCGACCTGCCAAGCGAAAACGTTTGTCTGCACTCCTGAAATGCCCAAAGCCTGCTTTATTTGGGCTATATGCTGGAAACACACGCGCTCAAAGGCCAAGCCGTTCCAAGCGTTATAAATTGGTGTGTCGATGCTATGCATCCAAAAATCGGGGTCGTTGGTCTTGTTCTCCCGGACAAACTTGAAATGAAAGAGGGTGAAATTGTCCATCAACTGGTACATTGCCTTATATTTGGCACTGCCTATAGCCCTGTATTTCCTGATGAATCCGCAATATTCAAGGTCGCCGAGAATCTTGCTCAGTTTGCCGTTGTTGGTGATTTTCCCTTTCTCGATGAGTTCCTCCCTCGTCATGCCGATTTTTATCCGCCCAAGCACCGTCACCACCTTGATATAGTCATCAGGCGAGCGAAACAAGGAATCATACAGTTCCTCAAATTCGCCATGCAAGCGGCCTGTCGGATTAAACACAAGGGTATCAATGTTTTGGTCGATGCTAAGTCCTTTTTTCAGCAACGACCAATAATAAGGCACGCCGCCAAACACCATGTAGCCCTTGATAATGGCATAGCGGTCGAAAGCCAATTTCATGCTGTTGGCATAACGCTCACACTCGTCCAACGTAAACGGCAGAAGTTGTATCTGTCGCGTCACCCGATTATGCAGTCCGCCGTGATTCTTGATAATCTTGTTGATGACCCACGAAGTGGCCGAACCACACACGATGAGCAAAACGTCCTTGCGGGCTGAGGCCATGTTGTTCCAAAAATACTCCAACGCCGAGACGAAAAACGAGCGCGGCGTGTCCATCCACGGCATCTCGTCGATGAAAACCACCTTGCGTTTCCGGCGCGAAGCCTTGATGAGCTCGTTGAGCATGGAAAAGGCTTCAATCCAACTTGCTGGAATCTTCTCCCCTTTCCAACCGCAATTTTTGAGCGATGCAAGCCAAGCCTCCAGCTGCTTCTCCATAGGCGCATGTGAGTTGCCTGAATGTTGGAAGGTGAATTGGTAGTCGAAAGTTTCCCTGATGAGGAATGTCTTGCCAATGCGCCGACGACCATAAACAGCCACAAACTCCGAACATTCAGAGTGATACGCATCCAGCAGTTCCTGCTTTTCCTTATCTCTTCCTATCATTTTGCAAAACATTTTACGCCTGCAAAGATAGGGATTTTTGAAATCATAATCTGCTCAATTTGCTGTTTTTTACCCAAATTGAGCAGATTATAAGCCAGAAAAGCCCTGCCAATCAGCGGGGCTTCTTTATTAAATCCCGCTTCAGAATCATTTAAGATGCTGGTAATTGACGAAGCCGTTATTCGGGATAGGGAGTTCATCTTTCCCTGCATAGACAATTTGCGTTGAAACAACATCGTCGCCTATCAACTTCCGAAAATAGTCAAGATTCTGATAGAAACTGGCATGTGTCATCTGCGCCGACTTGATTTCGTACGCCTTCAGCTGCAATCCGTCTTCTTGAACGACATCCACCTCATGCTGCGAACTATCGCGGAAGAAAAACAAATTGTTGTCAAGCCCTTTGTTGAAAAGCCCTTTCATCATGTCAGCGACCACCATGTTTTCGAAGATTTGTCCTCTTAACGGATGTGAGGACAGTTGTTCAGCATTTTGTATTCCAAGCAGATAACACACCAAGCCAGAATCATAAAAATAGATTTTTGGTTTTTTCACCAACCTTTTGCCGATGTTGCGATAAAACGGACGCAAATGGAAAACTATGTAAGATGCTTCCAGCACATTCATCCATGATTGTATGGTGTGTATTGAAACCCCGATTTCGTTGGAAAGCCCCTGGGCATTGAACTCGGTTCCCACACGAGCCGCACACAACACCACAAACCTCCTAAATTCATCCATGTTTCTGATGTTCAAAACCTGCAAAATGTCGCGTTGCAAATAGGTGTTGTAATATTGTCTATAAGCGTCCCTTGCCGGAATTTTCTTGGCCAGCACTGCGGGATAAAAACCGCGTAGCATCATGGAATCCACATCAATGGATTTGTCTTCAGCCGTAATTTCCGAAAACGACAAAGGCAACAAAATCAGCATAGCTGCACGACCAGCCATCGACTGGGTAATGTTCTGCATCAAGGAGAAATTGTTGCTGCCTGTGACGACATACCGCAGCTCAGGGTTTTCATCCACCATCACCTGCAACATGGAAAAAACCTCAGGCATATTTTGTGCCTCGTCAATGATGAGGTTTCCCTTTGCCATCAAAAACTCTTTGCGCTTGGTGGCAACTTCATCCCTAACCAGTTCATCCTCAAGATTGACATAGGCATAATCCTGAAAGGCCATTTTGCACAAAGTTGTCTTTCCCGATTGACGCGGGCCTGTCACTACGATTACAGGAAAATAGGCTTTCAAGCGCAATAGTTCATTATTTAATTCTCTGGAATACATATATTTATCTATGATTTTTGCAAAACTGAAGTATTACTTCATTTTTGCAAAAATACGATTTTATTTGATACTACAATACTTATTCACCTTAAAAAATAAGCACAAGCAGATTATAAACCAAAAAAGCCCCACCGTTTGGCGAGGCTTTCCTTCTGCTATCGTTTTCAAAATGTTTTCAAAATGCCTTACTTCGGTGGAGCCAACTCGCGTCACGAAGTCCCGTAGTCTCGCGTCAAAAAATCAGCAATTCATACCGCCGCAGCAGTGAATCACTTGCCCCGTGACATACGAGCTGAGGTCGCTGGCAAGGAAAAGGGCCACGTTGGCCACATCCTCAGGCGTGCCACCGCGACGCAGTGGTATCTGGCTTTCCCATTGTTTGCGGACATCCTCGGGAAGAGCGTCGGTCATAGCGGTGATGATGAAGCCGGGGGCGATGGCGTTGTGGCGTATGCCGCGCACGCCCATCTCCTTGGCCGCGCTCTTCGTGAAGCCGATGATGCCGGCCTTCGAGGCGCTGTAGTTGCACTGGTTGGCATTGCCCGAAACGCCCACCACCGAGCTCATGTTGATGACGCTGCCGCCAGCCTGCTTCCACATCACGGGCTGCACGGCCTTGGTGAAGTTGAACACCGATTTGAGGTTCACGTTGATGACGGCATCCCATTGGTCCTCGGTCATACGCTTGAGGGCGGTGTCCTTGGTGATACCAGCATTGTTGACAAGAATGTCGATGCGACCAAAGTCCTTGACGATTTCGTCCACCACCTTGTGGGTTTCCTCGAAGTTGGCGGCGTTTGAGGCATAAGCCTTGACCTTCACGCCGAGGGCTTGCAGTTCCTTTTCCGTTTCCATGACGACATCGTTCAAGGCAATGTCGGTGAAGGCAATGTTGCAGCCTTCTTGGGCAAAACGCAGGGCGATGGCCTTGCCGATGCCACGACCGGCTCCCGTAATCAGAGCCACTTTATTTTCCAAGAGTTTCATTTCAGATTTAAAGATTTAAGATTGTTTTTCCGATGTTTGGCATTAGATCTTGGAACACAACAATACAACTTTCACCATCATTGCGGGCACTGACCCGCAATCCCCTACTCAGAAAGGTGCGGCCTTGTGCTTGAGAGATAGCGGGGCAAGCCCGCTATGAAGGCGAAAGGGATGAACGTGTTCTCTTTAGGTCTCTTGCCCATTATTGTTTACTTGTGTATTTCTCAATCAGTTCGTACAAGTCGCTGACGGTCTTTACATTAGCGGTGTCTTTTTCGGTGAACTTCACGTTGAATTCGCGTTCCAAAAGCATGGAAAGTTCCACGAAGTCCAACGAATCGGCACCCAAGTCGTTGAAAAGATTCTTCTCCGGCGTAACTTCGCTCTCGTTGAGTTTCATCTTCGAGGCAATCAACGCCCGCGTCTTGTATTGAATCCGTGACATCCGATTTAAGATTTAAAATTCAAGATTCTGGATTCATTGCTTGTTCCTCGTGTCGGGGAGCAGTGCAAAGGAAAGCTCGCCTTTGACGCACATCTTGCCCCCCACGCTGAGCACGGCAGAGCAGATGTAGATGTTGGCACGATGGTAGGTCAGCGTGGCTTCCACCTCAACGGTGTCGCCCGGCTTCACACTGTTCTTGAAACGTACCTTGTCGATGCCGGTGTAGAAGGTCAGCTTGCCGATGAGGTCGTCTTTCATCAGCAGGGCGCACGATTGGGCCATGATTTCGCAAAGGATGACGCCCGGCACGACGGGTTCGCCCGGAAAATGGCCTTGCAGGAAGAATTCCTCGCCCGTCACATGGTACTTGGAATGGGCCACATGGTTCTCGTCCAAGGTCATTTCGTCGACGAGGAGCATAGGCTCGCGGTGAGGGAGATACTGTTTGATTTCGTCTCTGTTCATATTGTTTAATTGTTGAGTTGTTTAATTGTTGATTGTTTGGCTTGTAGGGCTGTCGTATTACGGCAGCCGTTTTTCGGCACGGCTGCCACGGTGTGACAGCCCTACAACACCAATCATATTTTCCGGACAGCCAAGCATGCATTGTGTCCGCCAAAGCCCAACGAGTTGGAAATGGCGATGTCCACGTTGGCCTTCACCGCTTGGTTAGGCGTATAGTTCAGGTCGCATTCGGGGTCGGGTTCGTCCAAGTTGATGGTGGGCGGAATGATGCCGTTGTTCAAAGTCATCACACTGATGATGAGCTCGATGGCTCCAGCGGCACCGAGGGCGTGACCCATTTCGGACTTCGTGGAGCTGATGTGGGCCTTGCGGGCTTCTTCCTCGCCCATTGCAATCTTGATGGCTTTGGTCTCACCGCTGTCGTTCATCGGCGTGCCCGTGCCGTGGGCGTTGATGTAGATGCTTTCGCCGGCCTTGAATTGGGCCTCGTCCAAAGCCTGCTTGATGGCCAATGACTGGGTGGTGCCATCGGGGCGCGGAGCCGTGTTGTGGTAGGCATCACACGAGTTGCCATAGCCGCAAAGCTCGGCATAAATCTTTGCGCCACGCTGTTTGGCGTGTTCGTATTCCTCAAGGAGCACAATGCCTGCACCCTCGGCAATGACGAAGCCGGCGCGGTTCTTGTTGAACGGCAAAGAAGCATGTTTCGGGTCTTCCGACTTGGTCAAAGCCTTGCAGTTGGCGAATCCGGCAATTGAGATGGGATTGATGCCCGCCTCGCATCCGCCTGAGATAATGGCATCGGCATAGCCGTGTTTGATGGCGCGATAGGCTTCACCGATGGAATGCGTGCCCGTGGCGCAAGCCGTCACGATGGGAACGCAAGGGCCTTGGGCATTGTAACGGATGGCGACACTGCCCGAAGCCATGTTGCCAATCATCGTGGGAATCATCAGGGGCGAAATCCAGCGAGCGCCTTCGCTGTAGAACTTCTTGATTTCGCGCATAATGGTATCGAAACCGCCAATGCCCGACCCGACATACACGCCCAAGCGAGACGGTTCCATTTGCATATCTTCGTTGTCTTTCATGGCTTGGTAGGCCGCCGCCATGGCATAAATGGCGAAACGGTCGTTACGCTTCACGAAGCCCTTGTCAACCCCACAAGCCTCAGCATCAAAGTCTTTCAGCTCTGCGGCAATCTTGACGGGCAGGTCGGTCGGGTCGAATGATTTGATGAAATCGATGCCGCAATAGCCTTTCATCAGGTTGTCCCAAATGGTCGGCAGGTCGTTTCCAATCGGCGAAACGGCACCCATGCCGGTAATCACAACTCTTCTTATATCAGTATTCATGTTCTTGTTAGTTATTCTTCTCTGTTATCATTATCATAATCATAATTCGGAATTCGGAATGCTGAATGCGGAATAGGGCAAAGCCCAGCGTCGCATCGCGATATTAACCACGTCGAATCTTCGATTTCATCATTCCGCATTCAATTAAAACTCCCATTCCCAAAGGCAGGCGGCGGAAACGAATCCCGCGCCGAAAGCACTCATCACAATCTTTTCGCCAGCCTTGATTTTGTTGTCGGCAATCATTTCGTCAAGCATAATCGGGATGCTTGCCGAGGAGGTGTTGCCGTATTTCTCGATGATGGTCGGATATTTCGCCACCGGGCCGCCCACGATGTTGCGGATGCCCTCGATGATGCGCTTGTTGGCCTGATGCAGCAAGAACCAGTCGATGTCGTCGCTCTGCAAGTCGTTACGTTTCAGCAGGGCTTGAATGTCCTTGGCCGATTCGGTAACGGCGGTGCGGAACAATTCCTTGCCTCTCATCACCAACGGCTGCCCAACGATGTATTTCTCCTGAAAAGGCGTGGGTTCCATACCTCTTTCATAATAGAGCACATCGCGGTCGCTGATCATGGTGAGCTTCACATCCTTGAAGGCGTTGCCCTCTGTGAGAACCACTGCCCCAGCACCATCGCCGAATAAAACGCTGCAATCGCGTTCCTTCCAGTTGCAGTATTTGGTGGGTTCCTCGGCACACAGTATTAAAATGTTCTTGGCATGACCCGCCTTCATCATGCCGTCGGCAAGCATCAGCGCATTGACGAAGCCGGCGCAAGCCACGTTGATGTCGAGGCCGGCGCAGGTGAGGCCGATGCGTTTCTGCACGATGCAACTCAGTCCGGGGGTGACGTGGCGGTTGGCCACATTCGAGACCAAAAGAAAGTCGATTTCGTCAGGACGCAAGCCCGAAGCCTTGATGGCTTTCGTGGCAGCTTCCACGGCAATGTCGTACAAATCTTCCGTCGATAAAAGATGACGCGCCTGAATGCCAGTGCGGGTAGTGATCCACTCGTCGTTGGTGTCCAAAAACTTGGTCAAGTCCTCGTTGGTCACCGTCAAGGCAGGCAGTGCGCTTCCTGTTCCAATTATTTTCATTTTCGATTCGATTAAAATAAAACTCGTTTTCGGTTTGATAAAACGCTGCAAAAGTACAGCATCGTGCCTTGCTATATGAAAAATGTGCCGAATACGGGCAAAATGTGGCGAAATTCGGCTATTTGTGGCGAAATTCGGCAGTTTTTGTGGCGAAAAACCATCTTTCCTCCCTTCATTAGGCCAGTTTTCCCTATTTTTGCAACCTTAAAACAGACAGTTTTTTGAATTATAACACCATTTCAGATATGAAAAAAAGCAGATTTGTCATCCTCTCCCGCGCTATCGCGGTTGCGTTTTTCCTCCTCATCACGGCATTTGCCAATGCCCAAGAGGAGGCCACTTTCGTTGGCAACATCGATTCACTTTGGTCTAATCCCGGCAACTGGGCCGACGGATTGAAACCCAACGAAAACATCAATCAGGTGACCATCAACGCAGACGTGGTCATCGATGAAGACGTGACCATCCAAAACCTTCGCGATGCCTCGCCTTGCACCCTTGCCGTGAAAGCGGGCAAGAAACTGACCGTTTTGGCCTCTATCGATTGGCACGATGGCGACTTCATCCTTGAGGACGGGGCCCAATTGGTGTATCAGCAGGATTTGAATGCCATCGTGAAAAAGGCAATCGTTGCCTATAACGAAGACGCGCATGCCTTGGAATTCATCGCTTCGCCAGTGAAGGAGCCTATCGCCCCTACCATCGAAAACGGCTTTCTCACCGACCCTGACACTGGCTTCGACCTCGTCTATTACGATGAGCAGAATCGCCAATGGGTGAAATTCCACGACACGCCTTTCAGCTTGGAAAACGGGCGTGGATATGCCTACATCAATGCCTTCGACACTGTGCTGCTTTTTGAAGGCACAGTCAGGGGAAGCGCCGCCCCTGTTGAAGTGGAGCTCGATTACCATTCAAGCAATGGCGCCATTGCAGGATGCAATATGGTGGGTAATCCGCTGCCTTGCAACGCCTTGACCGAACGCAGTTATTATGCCTTGGACGAAAAAGGCAAGTCGCTGTTGGCCGTTCCAGCCTCTTCGGCCACGGCCATCCCACCTTGCAAAGGCATTTTCGTAAAGGCCGAAAGTGCGGGCGAAGTCGTTTCGTTCAGCAAAACGGAAAATGTCCAGATTGCTGAAAACAGGGGTTATGTCGAGCTTTCCGTCAGCAAGACCACGGAGCAAGATGTGTCGATCGACAATGCCATCATCAGTTTCAATGCGGGCGACGACTTGGGCCAAATCACCATGTTTCAAGGCCAACCGAGCCTTTATTTCTCCAAGGAAAGCAAGGAATTGGCCATCATCAGCATCGACAGCGTGGATGCACTACCTTTGAAATTCAAGGCTGGCGAAAATGGTTCATACACGCTCCGTTTCGAGCCTAAAGGATTGGATTTGGGCTTTCTGCACCTTGTAGACAACCTTGCGGGCAGCAACATCGACCTGCTGGGCACGCCCAATTACACCTTCAACGCAAACACCAACGACTACGCCTCGCGTTTCAAACTGATATTCGACCCTCACTATGGTGTGGAAGAATATCAGAATCAGGCATTTGCCTATTATTCAAACGGGGAAATCCGCCTTGTAGCGGACGCAGGCACTGTGTCCCTACAGGTGATTGACATGACGGGGCGCGTGGTATTATGTAGAGACGGTGCATGCACCGTCTCTACCGCCGATTTGCCCAAGGGCGTGTATGTTTTGCGGCTGATGGACGGGAATAGTGTTCGGGTGCAAAAAATCGTCATCGATTAATTCCGGCATCCGCCGTGTTTCTCGACGTTTCGCGTCGGGCTATGGTAATTCGCCCCTTCAGGGCTTGGCTTCACAAAGCCCTGAAAGGGCGACCCTATTACAAACCCGATGTGCAATGTCGGGTCTATCGGCAAATCACATCCCTCCCATCCCCTGCGGGGCACCTTGCGAGTCGTCGGCACCTTGGCGGGCGCGCTGCTCGAGTTCCATCTTGCCGAAACGGAAGGTCACGCCGACGGACACACTGCGGCTGTTATACTTGGAGTCAGACGTGGATTCCACATACGGGCTGTTGTTCGACCACCCCCAACTGTTCCAGTTGAAGATGTCGCTGGCATTGACGAACACCGAAAGTTTGCGGTCGAAGAAGTCGGCGCGAAGTCCGGCATTGATGCCATAGCGGGCGTGACGCTCGCTGAACAGCGATTGCGTCGGCGAACTGTAATAACCCGAAGCCGTCACCTCGATCTTGTTCCAAAGTTTGGCCCACATATTGAGGCGGAAGCTGTACGACCACATATCAGACTCGTAGGGTTTCCCATTGTATTCCGTATAAATGTAGGAATCGTAAAGGTTGGCGTAGAAGCGCAGGTTGAAGAAGCCGCTCGGACGATACATCACATTGGCCTCCAAGCCCGAGCTATAGCTCTTGCCCACATTGACGGGATAGCTGTACGACACCGGGCGACCGTAAAGCCAATACATAGTGCTATCAGAAGAAATCGTTATCGTATTGACTTCGTTTGACTTGCCGCGATAGTAGGCCGACAAGCCCACCGAGCCGAAACTCATCCAATATTTGGTCCAACCGGCTTCAAACGAGTTGGTGTAGATGCGCTCCAAGTCGGGATTGCCGCTGCTGTAGTTGTCCTCGTGATACATCGGGAAGGCACTCAATTGCTCGGCTTCGGGCGCGGCAATGCGGCGCGTGTAACTCAACTTGAAGTTGTGCATCGACTCCGTCCTGTAAGAAAGGTGCAACGATGGCCTCACACTGAAGAAATGCTTGCGGAAATCGTATTTCGACGAGTCGGGATAGGCGCCGCTGACCAATTCGCTGACGAAGCGGATGCCGGGCTTCACCGTGAAACCACCAAACTTGTGCTGCAAGGTGATGAAAGCCTCGTTGTTCAGTTTGTTGAAGTTGGCTCTGTAGGAACGGTAAACGTCGTTTTCCCAATTGTAAGGGCCAATAATGTAGGGGTTGGTCACGGTGTCGGTGATGAGATACCGCTTTTCGGGGTCGATGCCGAAAGTGTAGCCCACCGAAACCTCGCCGTTCTCGGAATAGGGGCGGTTATAGATGACTTCACCTTCCGCCCCGAAGGAACTGTATTGGCTCTCCTGACGCATGATTTTGCGATAGGTGTAGGGTGAAGTGAATGACCGCGTCACCACGCCGCCGTCGCCACTGCCCCAACCCATGGCATTTATACTGACCGACAAGTTGTGGCCATCATTGTCGAACTTGTGTTGGTAATACAGTCCGCCATTAAGAAAATAACTACGATCCCATGCGGTACTGTTTTCGTCAAACTTAGTTGTCAAAGTATCTGGCAGGAACTCATCGCGATGCATCGTCATACTGTTGGTATTGCGCCCAAAATTGGGCCAACCACTGAGCCAAACATTGATGCTGTTGGCCGTATCTATCTCATAATCAAGGCTGAAATAACCGCCTGTGTTATAACCCTTGTTGCTGTAAATGGAAGTGTCGATTTCGTGATTGGCCAACTGGTGCGCTTCGTTGAACAGCGACTGATCCGAGAACCGGCTGCCCTTCCAAATGGAATAGCCGCCGTTGATGTAGGCATTGAAAGTCAGTTTGTCGTTCGACCAAACGTATGACATCCAAGGCGTTACCGAAGGCCTCGTGGAGCCGTTCACGCCGAAGCTGAAAAACTCGTTCTTTTGGATTTTGGCGTTGGTCACGATGTTGATGATGCCGTCGGCATTGGAGCCGTAGCGCGCCGAGGGGTTGGTGATGACCTCCACACGGTCGATACTGTTGGCGGGCATCGTCTGGATGTAGGTCTTGAGGTTTTCGGCGGTCATGTGCGAAGGCTTGTCGTTGATCCAAACCTCCACACTCGACGTGCCGCGCAGGGTGATGTTGCCTTCCACGTCCACCTCCACGCCGGGCGCGTTCTGCAAGGCATCGGAGGCAGTTCCCGTCTGGATGCTGGGGTCTTCGGCCACATTATACATAGTTTTCTCGCCTTCCACGGCAAACAACGGACGCTTCTCGGCAATGACCACCTCGCTGAGTTTGGTGGAGCCTTCAGTAAGTTTCAGTTGGCCAAGGTCTTGGTTGCCTTTCACGGTCAAAAGCTGCTCAAAGGTTTGGAAACCGATGGCCGAAACCGCCAATCGATAGTCGCCGTTGGGCGCCAAAAGCTCAAAACGGCCTTTGTCGTCGCTGGCGGCACCGCTCACGAAGACGCTATCCGCCTGCCTGAACAAACCTACATTGACGAAGGGAATCGTCTTGCCATTGGCCTCCTCGACGATGGTTCCCGTGATCTTGCTTTGGGCAAATGCCGTTGACGAAATGCCCATCAAAGCGATAATGAACGATAATACAAGTTTTTTCATGACTGAACTATTTTACAAGGTATTAACTGATGAATTTTGTTTTTCGTATGGATGGATACAATTTTTGTTTTTAGTGTGTTAGTGAACTATTACGCTGCAAAAGTACAGCTTTTTTTGATACTGTCAAGGGAAAAGTTGATTTTTTTGAAAATTTTCTTGGACAGCCTTTGTCCAATTAGACAGCGAAAGTCGGGAAATGCTACAAAATTTCAGCGAAAAATTGTAACTTTGCAGCCGTAATTAAAATGGAATGCCATGTTCACAGAAACAGATGTAAGGCCATACACCATTGAAGAACTTCAGGAAAGAATTGCCATAAGCGAGAAGCAACTTGCCAACGGAGAATGGATGGATTTTGATGAAGCAATGGACGAAATCGAGAGAGAACTCGACAAGGAAGAACAAGAAGAACTTAAAATGGCGGTAGTGGCATGAAGGTAATCATTACCCCTTTTGCACAGCAGCAAATCAACAAAACTGCAAGATACATCCAACGGGAGTTCGGCAAAAACCACAGACGCAACTTCATTCAAAGTGTCCGCGAAACAAAACGGTTGCTATCGGTCAATTCTTATCTTGGACCCATCGAACCTTATCTTTCCGGCCAGCCAAAAACCTACCGTAGCGTAGTGGTCGCACGACTGAACAAGATTATCTACCGCATCGAGAACGAGCGTATCGATGTTGTTGATTTCTGGGACTGCCGACGAGAACCGGAAAAACAAGCAGCACAAACCATTGCCCGCGACAACGACATAGAGTCACAATAGGGAAAATCCAGTTCTGGCGAATTTGCAAAGCCATCAAAACCTGATTAATCAGACGTTTGCAGAAGCGCCAACACCTATCATCATTCCAATTCCTCCAACGGATTGTACTTGTTCTTAATGGCAATAAACGTCATTTTCCTATCCGTCGGTTCAATAGCGATGCCTTGCGGTTCGAGAATCGTCCTCAAATCATCAATGGTGTAATCCTTTCTATAATTCGAATAACCAATATCCTTCACATACAGACTATCATACAAGCTGCTTCCTGCATAGGCATTGGTGGTGCTCACCCTATAAGTATCACTTGGGATTTCGGCAAAGACAGGCAAGCCTATATTCTGACAATCAGCCCAATCAACATTTTATAAGGCATCAACCCTCCATGTTGGCCATATACAAGCTTCGACGGGTCGGTTATGTGCATCCTATATGCTTGTGTCACCGTCGTGTCTATTTCTATCAAACCTTCTTCTGCAAGCGTGTTGATTAGCCGATGATAGTTTATGGGCTCCTGCTTAAACGACAGGTTAAAATGACATTTGGGATATTCTTCGTAGTTGACCATAGCAAGTGTTAACGTGTCATAATTGGGGTCCATGCCTTGGCTCCGCACATCGTACAACATGGCTTGGTTGGCAAAGCCTGCCACATTTCCGAAATAAGAGTTCTCGACATAGTTCGTGTAAAACTTGTTTGACCTGTCCAAATCCTTATCTTCAACCAACACCGTGCGCATTTCAAGGCGGAAATCTTCGTTTTCGATAACCCTCACCTCTTTATTGATGGAATTGAAGCCAATGAAAAAGGGTATGGCCAGAAGTGAATTGTTTGCCACATGCAACACAATCGACCAAAAAAGATTGTAGTTAATCACAAGATATGAGGCCACCAAGCCAAAACCGAATTTTTCCAAAACAGAAACGAACAATATGAATTTCTGTCCTTCACCATTGTAATTGCCCGCATGAGCCACTGCGAACACTGCCGATGAAAGCAGCATAAGAGAGAACAACTTCTTTTCCCTGTCTTCACGGAAATAAACGAGTATAGACACTCCGCAAACTATGGTTAATAAAGACAGCCACCATCCAACAGCAAGAGCAAACAAAGCCATCAGAATTATTGATGTTATGCCTGTCCATAGTTTTCCGTTTCCCCATAACCTGAAAACAAACTCCTCCATGACAGGGCCAATGATGCCAATATACAGAACGACAGGCAAAATGCCAAACCGATATACCATACTATAGATAGCATCCATCAGTGGAGTGTCAAACCCTTCTAAACTCTCACCTTTAATTATTATAATAGTAAGGCAAACCACGATGATGCCAAGTCCCCACCACAAAGCCCATCTAAAAAGATTCGGTTTATTTGTTCTCTGTTTAATGGTTCTTTCCATAGGATTTTGAGTTTTTAATGCTTATCAAACGCATAATTCCGAGTTTTTATTGCTTAATCATACGCTCGCAGAACGCCTCCAATTCCTCTTTCGATGACCATTCCCGCATGATGAAGAAACAGCCATTCTCAAGGTTGCTCATGATTTTCCATTCCTGAACTACCACGCCATCGATGGAAACTGCACCTCTTTTGCCAGTGAGATGCTTGGCAAATTCACGCAATAGTTGGCCTGCTTCGGGAGTCAGCCACACGATCATCGGAACGGAGACGTTGCTTGGGTATTTGGGAGGTTTGGTTACATCCACCCTTTGCACCATCGGCTTGCCTTCCATAGCTATCGAACTGATCGCCGGACCTTCCTGGGAGTTCTTTTTCAGCAAATATAGTTGCACTCCCTTAGGATTACTTTCGTCTTGTCTCCAGCTATGCATCGCATCATCGCCGATTTCCATTTTTTCCTCCTGCCATGCTTCCATCAGAATATATGAATCATCGACATCCTTTTCGGGGACGACCGTATCGGCAAAGACTTCCCAGATTGCCAGTTTCCCTTCCGTCAAATGGTCATCTGCAGCCCGTACATATTCCACGGTTTGCCACATCGGCGGCAGTTTCAGGTAGGTTCCGACAATCGTGTAAGCCCAAATGTCGAGACCAATGAATGCGACAATCATAACGATGCAGAACCACTTTTGCTTTTTGTCGAAATCCGATTTCTTGTCCGGCGTTTCATCAGATGCTTCAATTTGTCGTATGATTTCGTTGCAAGGTCTTGTCTTATAACGGACTTCTGCGATGCCTATAGACACAAACGCTACAATTATGAAACCTATAGCAATAGGCAATGCGGTCATATTCGGTAAAGAGATTGTCTTACCCAACAGAGCCAAAAAAATTCCAAAAGTCAAGATTAGCCCCGTGGAATAGTTGAGTATTGTAAAGACAGAGAAAAGTTTCTTGAAACTTCTGGCATAATATATGAGATTTAGCAAATCATTGTTTTCCAATACTTTGTATCGAATTTTTCGGGTCATCCACAACTCTATGAAAAGACAGGTCAAGCAGAATGACACCACAAACACTCGTATTGAAAGGCTATTGCCAAGGTACTCTTTGACAATCAGCAGTCCCAAAATCGCAGCCAATGGGTAAAGGATGACTTGCAACCAACGGTATCTCTTGTAGAAATCGATGCTATGCCTGATGGACGACTTCATTAACCTATCGTTGACGATTTCCTGTTGGTCGAACTGCTGTTTTAGCGTCTCGTATTGGGCCTTCAGTTGGTCCAGTTCGTTCAGATTGTTGTTTTCATTGTTTTCCATAATGATTCCCTTTCATTCTTTTTTCGACATTTTCACCAATTTTTCCTTGATGCGCGCCAGCCTCACCCCCACATTGTTGGGTGTGATGCCGATGATGGCCCCGATTTCGTCGTAACTGACGCCTTCGAGCCAAAGCAGGATGAGGCTTCGGTCGATGAGGTCGAGGCGCGAGATGCGGTCGTAGAGTTCACGGATTTGCTGCGTCTTGGGGTCGTCGGCCTCGTAAGGGTCGATGTCCACCGTCAGCGGGACGGTCTCGATGCGCCGGCGTTCCTTCTTGTCCTGGTTGATGGCCGTGTTGAGCGCGACGCGATAGATCCAAGTCTGCGCGGTGCTGCGTCCCTCGTAGTTGTCGAAGCCGTTCCAAAGCCTGATGAGGATTTCCTGAAACAGGTCGTCGATTTCGGCCTTGTTGCGCGAGAACATATAGCACACCGTGTAGATGGTCCGCTTGTGCTGCCGCACCAAAAGTTCAAACTGATGTTCCTTGTCGTTGTTCATAATGCGTTTTCGTTGCAACGTTCATCAGGTTAGACAGCGAAAGTAGGGAAAAATTACCACGGAAACCAACTTTTTTGATATAGTACCAAAATTTACGCCGAATTTTTCCCTTATAGTCCTAAATTTACGCCAAATTTAGATATTAAAGTCCAAAATTTACGCCAAATTTAGTCCGTATCGGTAAAATTGGAAGAGCAAAACATCAATCTTTGCAATCAAAACGCCTTAAACCACACGAATATGCCAACTGCCCCCGCAGCGATTTTGGATTATCGGCTACCCTATAAACAATCCGTCCACTATTTACACGGAAGAGATGTTTGCCCTAACGTGTAGTAAGTGGACGGGTATTCATACTATAAGGATGGATTACCTTTCGCTCTTGCGAACAAATTCAAAGTGGAACGGCTTGTCGAAATGGCGGCGGGAGTAGTAGGTTATGGACGGGTTTTTCAAGTCCATTACAAGAGTCCAGGCAGTGCCTATAGGTTTGCCCTCCATTGGCGGCAAAGAAACGGAAGCCATTGCTTGGGTGAGTTGCTGCCTGTCCATTACGCCTTCGGCGGCATTGAGCTGGCTGCACAGGAATTCATATCGACGGTCTCCTTCTTTCAGGCCAACGTTCAGCTTGAAAGCACACAGATAGTGATTGGCTACGGCGGCTGATTCTACGACTTCCATTTGGTTGTCAACATACTCGACTACGACACTCCGGCCAGAAGCATCGGAAATAGCATAGTGATGAGCGGCACCAATGTCCGAGTTCATATCAATTCCTTGGAGCAAATCCAAAGCCTCGTCCACTGTGGCGGCATTTTTAAGAAGGTAGCAGATGGCCGATGTTGTGGTCAGGGCTGGCTTCCCGCTGTTTTGGTGGGTCTGAACGTCGTCTCCCGCCATCAAGTCGGCGACGGCCAGACCCTTTTCGTTGATGCCGTCCAAGGCGAAAAACAGCACGGAGAGCACCATATACTGATTCTTGAAACCTTCCGGAAGCCACCCTTCCCCGAAACCGAGGTAGTCGAGGTTGAAGGTGGTGTAGGTCTCATAACCCTGCTCGGGAACCGTGTGAAGTACAATTCCTGTCGCTGGAGAGGAATCGAAGTTGCGACCCATCAAGACGCCGCCTTCTTGCGTCCGTACCGTCAAGGCTGAACAACCGTACTTCGCCGGTGTGGTTTTTCCCTCCTTCGGTTGATAGAAACCCTTTGAGAGGAAACGCATAACGTATCCTGACAGTTCACTGGCACTGCGTCCGCCGCCGTTCTCCATCAGACCAGCGAAGCCGTCATCTCCTTTATATTCCATATAATACAGTCCGTCGTCAAGTTTTCTGACGGACATCGCGCCCTGTTCAAGCGGATCGACTTGTGCCCTTGCGCTTGCTCCGATAAGAAACACAAACACACTCCATAAAACGGTTTTGACTATCTTTTTCATTTTTCGATTATTTATTTGCCGAAAGGTATTCCTTCAGCGATTCCACATATTTGTTGAAAGCCTCCTGGCCAGTCGTGGTAATCTTGCAGGTAGTGTGGGGCATCTTTCCTTTGAAGCCTTTTTCCACCGTGATGTATCCAGCAGCCATAAGTTTGTCAATCTGCACGCTGAGGTTTCCTGACGTGGCACCAGTCTGTTTCTTGAGATAGGTAAAGTCGGCTTCATCTACTCCAATCAAGATGGACATCACGGCCAATCTCAGTTCCGAATGGAGAATCGGGTCGAGTTTCGGGAACATAGTCATTGGTATTGACGTTTGACAATCAGACCAGTAGCGGCGAGGATAAGTCCGCCTGCGGCAAAGACGAGCAACTGCGCTTCAGACCTAACCAACATCGCCACGACAGCACCGCCCACGCCAAGGATGAACCCACCTATTATAATAGGCCAGTTTTTCAGCAAAAGTCCCGACGAACATTCTGCAAAGCCGAGGAGTGCGACGAGGAGGAGCGTGATGCACGATGGCATCTCGAACATTGCGACGATGCTGATGACAACCGCAAAAGCACAGTAAGCGAGCCAAACATAGTGAAGTTGGCTGCTGATGACGTTTTGCGGAACGACGGTTCCCTTTTTTCCGAGAAGTCGCGCCAAAGGGAAGCCCAAGACAGGCATCGCAAACCACAACAGATTCCAACGGAGGTCTCTTGTGACGTGCAGCAACTCGTAAATGACGATGGAGAACACCAAAAGCAACGCTCCCCACAGGATGAAGTGCTTTGCACTGTTTTGAAGAATGCAGCGGCGGTTGTTGTTCAACATTTCACTGATCAGGTCGAGGCTCTCTTGAGCCGTCATTTCCTTGTTTTGTCCAATACTTTTTTCCATAATGCGTAAAGTTTAGGTTAAGATGTTTAGTGTTTGTGTCATTTGACGCTGCAAAAATAAACAAGTTTATGTTATAAACTATACTATTTTTCAAACTATTTTTGAAAATAGTTGTATTGCATTGATTATCAATGGAAAACAATTTATTTCATTGATAAAACTTTGTGCAATTCATTCACCATATTTGGAATGGCACCAATATGGTCGGTTTCTATGTATTCCGTTTAATGGTGGCTTACGAATGTTCCAACTGACGCCTTAAAACACCTTAAACCGCACCGTCAACATCACACTTCTCGGGCGAATCGAGTAAGCCGAATAATATCCATAAATCCCTGAATAATAGGAGTAAACGAAACTATCAGTGTTGAGGATATTATTCACATCAAGGCTAAACTTGACCTTTCGGAAAGTGTAGTCCAAACTGCAATCCAAAAGCACAAAATTGCCGGTACGCCCTTCGGAACGGGTGTGATAGAACTCCACCGAGGGCGTGACGGTCAAGCCGAAAGGCAACACCACACTCAGATTGGCGTTGTCGATGAGGCTCACAATCGGCTGACTGTCACCATTGAAACCGTCCAAGGAAGAAATCATCCGACTAAAACTGCCTTTGTTGGTGAAGAAGATGTAGTCTGTCAAAGCTATGGTAACGGTCAAGTTGGCGTTCCAGCCTTGGTTGTAATAAGTAGCCACTTGATTTTGCACCAAATGTGGCGACCGCCCCAACCCGTAGGAGCATTTCGCGTTGATGTTCAACCGCTTCCAACTGAAGCCTTTGCCCGCATACAGCGAAACAGACAGGTAATTGCCCCAACTCGGCAACTCCACGGCATTGATGACCATAGCGTTGCCCTCAAAACTTTGCGCGTACATCACCTCGTTGCGGTAGCGGTTGTAGTTCACCGAGAAGTCGCCAAACGAATATTTCATCACGTTCTTGTATGAAAAAGTTAGCGAACCGTTGGCACCGTATGCGTCGGACAATGGGCAGTCGTAGTGTGATAAGGTTCTGTAATTCTGCAAGATGTAACCTGAATAAAGCATCCGCAAACTCGGGGTGTTGTTGTAGGTGGCCACTTTGGCGCTCACCTTCCAATTGTGGTTGAAGTCGTAACGGAACGAGAGCGAAGGCTGGGACAGAACCTTGAATTGTGGGTGGGAACTGTTGCCGAGGCGGTCGTCCAAATGCAGATAACGCAACTGAACAGGCAAAACAAGCGTCACATTCACACGGCGACGGTCGTAAGTGAAATAGGCACCTGCGGCAGGCTGGTATTTATGCCAACGGATGTCATTACTGAACTGATTCTCTCGTGTGTCGTCATTGCGAGCGGAGCGAAGCAATCCAGAAAACATATTGAGCCCCTGGATTGCTTCGTCGTTCCTCCTCGCAATGACGACAAGCGCGTCTGAATTGAGTGCCTGCTCTTCTACATTGAAATTGAAATAAGGCATAATGCGGAGGCGTTTCCAAACCACATTAGTGAGGAAACGGAGAAAATTTTCACTCTTAAAGGATTGAAAACCTATGTTTTGTAAGGTCATAGGGTAATTTTCGCCATCGTTGAACACTTCGGGGAAGCAGCCCGGCGCGACTTGCAGGCCGTAGGGCAAAGTGCCATAACTCGTGTTGGAGTTGATTTCCACACCGCTTTCAGGGTCGCGGCGGCTCTTGCGAATCCAATGGATGTTGGCCTTGGCGCACAGCGACTGGTAGCTTTCCTCCTGCCGAATCAGTTCGCCGTTGTCTACCAAGCCCTCACCCCAGTTGCGGTGCCCCGAAGCGATGAGGCTGATTGTCAGATAGTCCAAGTCCTTGTTGAGATTGTAGTTGATGCTGCCTTCGAGCATTTTGGCCGTTTCCAAGGATTGCATCCGTTCAACGAGGTTGAGCGTGTCGTCAGGAAGGAGATAGAGCGTACTCGACTCGCTTGACTTGCGGTTGCGGTCACCGCCAACAAGGAGATTGAACGAGAGATCTGCGTCGTTTTTCAGTTTGTGGAGGCTGTTGAGGGTAATCCCTTGCGATTGGTTCAGCGTGTGCCGCACCCCCGAAATGCCTGGGGCACTCGGCTTGACCATCAAAGCCATCGGATAAACCGTAACATTCTCGTTATCCACGAGATTGACGCCTGCATTGTTGGCTTTCAAAGTGCCTAGAAACTGATTGCGTTTTGCGAAATACATCCCTGTCAAGCCGTCCTCGTATTGTAGGCTGTCGGCCCAACCCGCGCCAAGGTCGGCCATCAAGGCGAAGGTGCCTTTGGCGTTTTCCTTCAGTTTGATGTTGAGGGCCACATTGTCGGAAAACTGGATGTTTTGCAACGCCCTCACCTCTTGATGGTTCTCCATCATCTGCACCGAGGCCACATCGGAGGCAGCGATGCTGGTGGTGGCGAGGTTGTAGCGGCCTTGCAGCATATCCATATTCTCGATATAGAACTTCGAGATGGGCTTGCCCTTGTATTCCACCTTGCCGTCGTCCTTCACCTCAATACCGGGCATCTTCTTCAGCACGTCGGCGATGACGAGGTCGGTGGTGTCGCGGAAGGCATCCACCACATAATTCACCGTGTCGTTGCCGCCCCAAATCTTCTCCGACTTCACGCCCACCTCTTTCAGTTGCAATGCTTCCTCCACCACCGTGAAATTGACCGTCTGCGTCTTGTTTTCCACCTCCTTGAGCTGCCGCTTAAGGTTGAAGCCATAAACCGCAATGAGCAGTTTCGCCTCTTCGCTTTGCGCAACCAACTGATAATGACCTTTTTCGTCCGAAAAAGTATAGGCCATCGGCAGGCTGTCCGTCACGCGCAAGAGCATCACCGAGGCATTATAAACGGGCTGTTTCTTCTCGTTGTTTACCTCGCCGGAAATGGTCGTTTGGGCGAAGGCTGGAAGGCAGATGAAAACCATTAAAAATAAGGCAAATCGTTTCATATCAGTCAGTTATCAAAAGTAATGCGTCACTTTTTGATTTCGTATAACATAAACAGGTTCATCCCTACGGGATGTCTTTTTACTATCTGTTTTTTTACCGAGCGAGCATCCCTACGGGATGAATACTTTTCATATTAATTTGCTGCACAATGGTTTGTATCATCTTTTTCCCGTAGGGAAACTCGTTCGGTTGAATTATTGTAGTTATTGTCATAGCATCCCATAGGGATGCACCTAAATCATTTAAGTTCCAAAGGGTTATAAGGCCAAACCAATTTGTATGAACCGCCTCGAGTAATCTCCACCTCCACCATTCGCCCCGACGCATCCACCTCATCTGCCAGCAGTTGGGCATTAGGATCAAGGCGTAACGCATAGTCGTACAAATCGCTGTAGCAGTCTTGGTCAAATTTCCAAGTATCTTCCCTTGTCGTTTCCTTGTAATCGTAATTCCACATCGCAATCGGCTGGACCTTGTTTCTAATGGCGATACAAGAGAAGGAATAATGCCCACGGTCGTCCTCCACTTTCAAAACCAATCCTGGCAACCCCGCGAATTTCCACGGGCCATCAGAGATAGGAATTTCCGGAGCAAACCAAGCTGTCCAAGTGCGACCTCGAAACCTGCAAACCGCTTTTCGGCAACGATAACCCAAAATCGTGCAAACCTCATCAGAAAAAGTCCAATCCATAAGGACATCTGACGGCTCTCGATATTTGAAAACCGGTCCAATGTCGTATGCCCGATGCGTGACCGTCATTTCGTGCTTCCAGCGGTCTTTATAGACTTCCATAAAAAACCAAGTGTCCACACCACCCAAAACATCTTGCCCTTTTATTGTCCGCATCGTGCAAATGGAATCGTAGCGGAACAAAGCATAACTATACGATTTCGACCATCTTTCCCCAATGTCGAGACGAAACACATCCTTTTCTTTTTCATCGGTCTTCGTTGAATCAATAACATAACTCACTTCATAGGAAACCGAACAAACACCCTCATCCAAAAGCGTGAAATCGTCCGTCCGCATAAATCTTTGAGCCGACAATGGAAGTGCCGCCCAAAGCGAAACCATAACAAGCAGTTTTCTTTTCATATTCATTCCAATTCCACAGGGTTATAAGGCAACACTTTCTTTTCACCCACAGATACTTCTTCAAAAGAACCATCATTCTTGGCACGCACAATTTTTCCTGGAAAGACCCTGAGAACATAGGCATTCCAATCGGCATGATAATCCTCCATTTGCTTGACGACATCGGTGCGTGTACAATATTGATAATCAACACCATTATACCATACAATCGGCTTTTTTCGCGTTTCGATGCCAATGCAACGGAAAGCATAATGCCCCTGCGATTCCTCCATTTCGAGAATCAGTCCGGGCAAGCCGCAGAATTTCCACGGGCCGTCCTGCACGGGAATCTGCATCGTACACCAAGCCGTCCAATGCCTTCCACGAAAGTCGCATTCGGCCTTGAAGCATTGATAACCAAGGATTTCCTTCGTCTCAAACGACACCTTCCAGTCCATCAAGTCCAATGGTTCTTCATACAGATAAACTGGAACAAAGTTTCCTGGCACCTCCATCCGATGCATAATCGTCATCTGCTTCTTCACATAATACTTGTAAACATCAGGCATCCAGACATCTCCTTTTTCTCCAACGAAATTGCGTAATCCTTGATAGGAATCCCTTCCCTTGTGTACACACCTTATTGTATATGCGGAGTCATATCGGTGCATGGTGTTACTGTAACAAGTTGAAATTGAATCGCCTACCATCAAAACAAGACGGTCAAACTTGTGTTCTGTGGGTTTCAGAGAGTCTTTAGGCATCATCGCCTCGTATGTAACGATGAAGCGGCTTTGGTCAAGAACCTTGTATTCATCAAGGTTGATAGGCGGCTGCGAGAACGCCAAACGCGAAACGGCGAATATCAGCAACAAAACGAAATGGGCGTTTTTAGTCATAATATTATGATTTTCAATTCTTCACTCCAATTCCACAGGGTTATAAGGCAACGCTTTTTTATAGCCTTCGGGAGCTTCCTCTGAACCAGCATATTTGCCAGAAGCGTCCGTTTTGGCGATATGTATCTTGATACCAGGATTCGCCATCCGAATATAGCCAATAAAATCCGCATGATAATCCTCCTCTTGCTTCATGACATCAGCACGGGTGCAATGCTGATAATCTTCAAAACGAGGGCCATCATACCAGATCATCGGTTTTTGCTGGTTTTCAATGCCAATGCAACGGAAAGCGTAATGCCCTCGCGATTCCTCCATTTCGAGAATCAGTCCGGGCAAGCCACCGAATTTCCACGGACCGTCTTTCACGGGAATCTGCATCGTGAACCAAGCCGTCCAATGCCGTCCTCGAAAGTCGCATTCGGCCTTGAAGCACAGATAGCCAAGGATTTCTTTCGTCTCAAACGACATCTTCCAATCCATCATGTCCAAAGACTCATCGTACAAATAAATCGGCACACGACCCTCCATGATTCGATGCATAATTGTCATCTGCTTCCTACCATAATACTTGTACACATCGGGTACCCAAACGCCGCCGTTTTCACCAACAAAATGGCTCATGTTTTTATAACTGTCTTGGCCTTTTCGCTCGCTTATCGTAAAGGCGGAATCATAACGGTGCATAGTGTTGCTGTAACATCTTGAAATGGAGTCACCTACCATCAGGACAAGGCGGTCGAACTTCTGTTTGGCAGGCTTCAGCGAGTCTTCGGTCATCATCGCTTCGTAGGTGATGATGAAACGGCTTTGGTCAATGACCTTGTACTCATCAATGTTGATGGGATTTTGCGGAAACGCCAAGCGCGGAATGGCGAGCGTCAGCAACATAACGAAACACATTTTTTTATTCATAATGATTTGTTTTGGAATTGTCGGTAAAAACTATCTTTGTCAATATGACGCATAAGGGCGGCGTTTTGTGACATAACGCAATAAAAATAAAAGATGTTGCCTACAGACAGCAGTTTTTATGGAAAAGTATTGGTTGGAGGCAACACTTTTTCAAACTGCACCTCCTCCAAAGAAAGTCCTTCCATCAGGATTTTATTAGCAGAAAACTCCAACGAGAAGGTGGGAGTTTTTCATACTCAGCCACTTCTTCCCATCAAGTCAGATTCTGCCAGTTACAAAGTCCTGGTAATTATCTGGATTGACAACCGTGAAGGTATGCTCAGGATAATTACGGGCGAAAGTTTCGGTAAGTTTTGGCTGTTTGGCCTTACTCCATTTGAACTCGTAGGTATGCAAAACACCGTCGATGTCTTCTATATAATCGACTTCCTGTTGCTGCTGGGTTCGCCAAAAGTAATTTTTCCCATAGAAAAGGCTATAGGAATTGTGCTTCAAGCGCTCACTCACAAGAAAGTTTTCCCACAACGCCCCCGCGTCTTGTCGAAGTTGAAGCGGCTTGAAATCGCCAAGAATCGCATTGCGCACCCCATTGTCGTAGAAATAGATTTTCCGACTTTTCTTCAACTCATTTCTCAAATTGCGGCTGAACGAACGCAGATGAAATAAGATGTATGACTTCTCCAACAAATCAATGTAGCGCTGAACCGTTTGTGAATTGAGACCCAACAACTTGGATAGTTCATTAAATGACACCTCGCTACCCATTTGCAGAGCCAAAGCCTGCAACAATTGCTCAATAATCTCAGGCTTACGCACATCCTGAAAAGCGAAGACGTCCTTGTAAAGATAACTATTGACGAGATTCGACAAAGTTTCGCGCTCCTCCCCTTGCGAATTGGCCACTTCAGGATATGCGCCATACACCAATCTACGTTCCAAAAGTCTCTTTTCCTCCATAGAGCCGTGATTGTCAATAAGTTCCTCTGAAGAAAAAGGAAACACATTGTATTCATATTTCCTTCCTGTCAAGGGCTCGTTAATGGAATTGGAGAGTTGCAAAGCCGACGATCCTGTGACAACGATTTGCTTCATCGGAAGATTGTCGATGAGCAATTTCAGCGTAACGCCTATATTTGGCACACGTTGCGCCTCATCTATGAAGACGAGTTCATATTGGGCAGTTTCAGCCTGTAGTTGCGTTGAGGTAGGATTTGTCAGTTTTTGCCGTATGTCAGGTTCATCACAATTCCAGAACAGTGTTTTTTTGTCAGTCTCAGCCATCAACATTCGGAGCAAAGTGGTCTTTCCTACCTGACGAGGTCCCGTCAGCACAATGGCTTTCCCCTTAAAAAGCCGTGGAAGAATGAGTTGCTTCAGTCGTCGTTCAATCATATTTTAATGTGTTAGACAACAGCAAAAATACAACTTTTTATGATATAACGGAAAAAAAATATAATATTTTTCCATTATAACAAGAAAATCACCATAGTTCCATCTTCTTCCACGCTTCATCAATCCCCACAGGTTTTATTCCACCGTAACCAATTTATTCTCAACGCCTTTCGCAGTTTCCATCTTAATCAGATAAACCCCGGCATTATGGCCGCTGAAATCATAGTCGAAAACATCGCCATTGACGTTGCTTTCAAACACCTTCACACCTATTATATTATAGATGCTGATGTGGCGGATGCCCTCCGCCGTGATGGTCACGCGGCCTTGGGTCGGGTTGGGATAGACAGCCGTTCCCTTGGCTTCCATTTCCGGAATCGCCACGCAATCATCAACAATGTTTGTGAACTGCTCGCTCCAGTCGGAGTTCTCGTAAACCGAAACACAGCCGCAAGGCACGATGAGTTTGTTGCTGCCGAAGCCACCGAAAGGAAACATATCAAGCGTGGGCGGCGTTTCGGCCAAAATGACTGCCTCTGTGAAACCCGAACAACTTGCAAAAGCGAAACCTCCTACATATTCCAAGCTCTTGGAGAGGGTCAAGGTGCCTTCGAATCCGTGGCAGCCTTCAAACGCGCTGGAACCGATTTCTGTCACCAAATTGGGTATCACCAATGAACTTTTGAAACCTCCACATTCCTCAAAAGTCCAGCCTCCGATGAAAGTCAAACTCTCGCTGAGGGTCAAAGTGCCATCAAAGCCCGTGCAATAGGCAAAAGCCGACTCTCCAAGTTCGACAACCGTATTCGGAATAATCAAAGAACCCGTCAAACCCGTGCATCTTTCAAAGGCATATCCTCCGATGGAAGTGATGTTTTCGGGAATCACCAATTCGCCAGTGAGGGTGCTGCAATAGTAAAAAGCGTTGTCGCCAATACGAGTAACGTCGTCAGGAATCACGGTGTTTTGGCAGCCGGCAACCAGTTCGTTGGTGCTCGTCCTGATGATGGCGTTGCAACCGTTTCTTGAGTCGAAAACCGTATTGCCGCTTTCCACGGTGATTTCTGTCAGTTCGGCGCATCCGCCAAACGGGTTTGTGCCGATGTAAGTCACCGAAGCGGGAATGTTGATGCTCGTCAACCCTGTGAACCAAAACGACCAACCGCCGATTTCGGTGACCGAACTTGGGATGGTGATGGAAGTCAGGCCGCTGCAACGGTTAAAGGCATCGTCGGCAATAGACACCACGCCGTCAGGAATCGTCGAGTTTTTGCAACCGACAATCAGCTCGTCGTTGTATTTTTTGATGATGGCGTTGCAGTTGTCGCGCGAGTCGAAGTCCTCGTTGGCAGGGTCCACCACAAAGCCCTCAATGCCATCACAACCATAGAAAGGCGTGTAGCCAATCCATTCCACCGATGCGGGAATGGTCACCACGCCAGTGAAGCCGCAATAATCAAAGGCATCGTCGCCGATTTCCTCAAGGTTGTTAGGAAGAATCAAAGCACCTTCAAGTCCCCTGCAATAGCTAAAAGCATAGCCGTCAATGATGGTGACAGCGTAGTTGTTTCCATCATAGACCACATAATCAGGAATGGTCAATGTACCCGTGGCATCGGTGCCGTCCACGTGTTCCAAAACGGTTACGGAAGCGCCGCCGTAATTGACTTCATAAATCAAGTCGCCGTAAGTGAAGGTTTGGGCATTCAATTGGGTCAGGCCAAAAGCCAACAAGACCAGCAAAACAACGTGTTTCAAGTAATTTTTCATCATAATTCAAAGGTTTAACGGGTGACACAATGCTTTTTCAGAGGGACAAAAATACAAAATCCACGCAAATCGCGCAAAAATCTTTACCTTTGCAGCCTGAAAAATACTTTAGATATGATTACCCAAGACCAACTTAAAGACTTATGTAAGAGGATTGATGCCTTGAGGAGGTATCTTTGACGTCGACAGACGTACCATCGAAGCACAGGAATTAGACGAAAAGACCCAAGACCCGCAGTTTTGGACCGACCCCAAAGCCGCCGAAGCCACAATGAAAAAGGTGCGCGAGGTGAAAGGCTGGCTCAACGGCTACAAGGAAGCCTCTGATGCCTACAACGACCTCGCCGTGCTGTTTGATTTCGCCAAGGAAGGCGAGGCCACCGAGGAGGAAGTGGACGAGCAATACAACGCGGCCATCCAAATTGTGGAGAACTTGGAGTTCAAGAATATGCTTCGCGAGGAAGCCGACCCAATGAGTGCCGTGCTAAAAATCAACGCGGGCGCAGGCGGCACCGAGGCTCAAGATTGGGCACAGATGCTGATGCGTATGTATATGCGCTACGCCGAGAACCACAAGTACAAACTCACCATCTCGAACCTCTTGGAAGCCGACGATGCCGGTATCAAGCAGGTGACGATGAAGATTGAAGGCGATTATGCATACGGCTACCTGAAAGGCGAAAACGGCGTTCACCGCTTGGTGCGCGTCAGCCCATACAACGCACAAGGCAAGCGAATGACTTCCTTTGCCTCGGTGTTCGTCACTCCCCTCGTCGACGACACGATTGAGATTGTGGTCGAGCAGTCGCGGCTGTCGTGGGACACCTTCCGCAGCGGCGGTGCAGGCGGCCAGAACGTGAACAAGGTGGAGTCGGGCGTGCGTTTGCGCTACCAATACAAAGACCCCTACACGGGCGAGGAAGAGGAAATCCTCATTGAGAACACCGAAACCCGTGATCAACCCAAGAACCGCGAGAACGCATTGCGCCTCTTGAAGTCGCAACTCTACGACCGCGAGATGCGTCACCGTATGGAAGAACAGAACAAAATCGAGGCGGGCAAGCTGAAAATCGAATGGGGCAGCCAAATTCGCAGCTACGTATTCGACGACCGCCGCGTAAAAGACCATCGCACCAACTACCAAACATCTGATGTCCAAAGCGTTATGGATGGAAATATTGATGCTTTTTTGAAGGCATATTTGATGGAATTTGGCGGAAAAAAGGAGAATTGATCGGGAAATGAAGATCCTTATCATCGAAGACGACAACAGCCTGAGGGAGTTGATGAAAAAAGCGTTGGCGGAAGAACACCACGTCGTGGAAACCGCCGCCAACGCCAAAACTGCCATGATGAAAGCCGAAGTTTATGACTACGACTGCATCCTATTGGACATCATGCTTCCCGACGGCAACGGCCTCGATGTGCTCCGCCAGCTGAAGGCCTCCCGCAAAAACGCCGGTGTCATCATCATTTCGGCCAAGGATTCATTGGAAGACAAGGTAACAGGCCTCGACCTTGGTGCCGACGACTACCTCGCCAAGCCCTTCCACATCGCTGAACTTTCCGCCCGGGTGAAAAGCGTTTTCCGACGCAAACAACAACACGGCGAACATTTCATCGAATTCGGAAATGTGAAAATCATGCCCGACACTCGGCAAATCCTCATCAACGGGAAGCCCTTGGAACTGTTGAAAAAAGAGTTTGACATTCTGCAATTCTTCATGACCCGACCCGACCGCGCCGTCAGCAAAGGCACTTTGGCTGAGGCTGTTTGGGGCGACTACATCGACCAAGCCGACAACTACGACTTCATCTACGCCCAAATGAAGAACCTGCGCAAACGCTTGGCCGAAGCGCAAGCCGACATCGAAATCAAGACCGTGCATGGCTACGGCTACAAACTGGAGCGGCAATGAAACTATCGCGCCGCATCATAATGTCGATTTCCATTGCCTTGGTTGTGCTGTTTGCCATTTGGGCCATCGTTTTCACACAGACAGCCAAACGCCAGATTTACAGCCACATCGACCTCCTCCTGACCCAACAGTCCGACAAAATCATCACCCGATTCATAGAAAACGACAGCCTTCCCAACTCACTTTCGGGAATGTCGGGAACGATGGAGTTTTTCATCGAGAAAGTGTCGCCCGAATACGCAAAAAGCCATCAAATTCCAGTGTTTCAGACCGATGAGGAATTCATCGACGATATTCAGGAAGACGAAATCGTCAGGGAAATGAGCAGCGTTTTCCAAAAGCGAGGCATCGACTACGAACTGACTTTGTCCACGCATGTCTTCGCATGGAACGACACCTTGGACTTCGCCATTTTCAGCATCCTCACCCTCGCCGTCGCGCTGCTCGTCGCCATCATCCTCATCGTCAGTTTCATCATCATCGGCAACATGCGCCCGCTCTATCGGCTCACCGACTGGCTCCGCAGCAGGAAAGACACCGAAGAAGTCCCCAAACCCGACAGCAGAATCAAAGTACAGGAATTCAAGGAGATAGAAACCGCAGTCTTGGAAGCCTCCGAAAAGTCGAAACAGGTTTATGAGGAGCAGAAACGCTTCATCGGGAACGCATCTCACGAAATCCAGACCCCCATCGCCATCTGTCGTAACCGCCTTGAACTTTTGGTGGACGAAACCCAACTTGACGAGCATCAACTCACCGAAATCGAGAAAACCTTAGACACTTTGGGCTACATTTCGAGGCTCAACAAATCCTTGCTCCTCCTCTCGAAAATCGACAACCACCAGTTCAAGGAAGAAACCGAAATCGAAATCAACAAAGTTGTGAATCAAGCACTTGAAAATCTTGAAGAGATTTACGAGAGCACGAAAGTCGGCGTTTCAGTAGCCGAAAAACAACGCATCGTCGTCAAAATGGACCCGACTTTGGCCTCATCGCTTGTGAACAACCTGCTGAAAAACGCCTTCATCCACAACCTGCAAGGCGGAAACATTGCCATCACCCTGAGCGACAACACCTTGACCATCGGAAACACGGGCAAAAACGAAGCCTTGGATGCCGAATCCGTTTTCAAGACCTTCTACAGAAAAGGCGAAAACACCCATTCCACAGGCCTCGGATTGGCCATCGCCAAAGCCATTTGCACAGAATACGGCTTCGAAATCAATTACCAATTCATTGAAAACCAACATACTTTTTCGGTAAAATTCAAATAACCGAAAAAAAGTCTCCCATTTCAGAATTATTTCAGATTCGGTTTGGAATTTTGCAGCCGAAAACAGTTCTGAAACCATGAAGAAAACATTGCTCATACTCGCCACCTTATTAATAAACGCCTTCGCCCTCCACGCCAAAGACGCACATCGCATCATCACCTTCGAGGATCTTCCCATAAAGGCCCAAGAGTTTGTAACCACTTATTTTTCAGGCCAAACCATCCGTTTCGTCAGGATGGAAATTGACGTGACCAAGACCGAATACACCGTGCGCTTCGAGAACGGCATGGAAATCGAGTTCAACAGCAACGGCGACTGGGAAGAGGTGGAAAGCCATTCGGAATGCCTGCCATCTGGATTTCTCAACGAAATGATACTCAATTTCTTGGAAAAGAACCATCCTAACTTTTGCCTGAACGAAATAGCAAGGGACCGACATAAGATTGAAGTGGAATTGGCAACCGGGTTGGAAATCGTTTTCAACAAAAACGGGGAATTCCTAAGATACGACGATTAGAAACACTTAACCAAATAATTATCAATCATTTAAACTAAAAACGCAATGAAAAGACTAAGCGTAATCGCCACAATCGCGGCATTGGCCCTCATCATTACGGCCTGTGGCAAGGAAAATGGAGCCGCGACCTACGAAAACACCGAAAGAGCCGCTGCCAACCAGCAGCAATGGCAAAGCGAGGAGGCTGGTGTACCTGTCGAATACAGTGAAATCGCCCCAGAAATCATGACGTTTGTGGAGACACATTTCCCGCAAACCGGCATCAACAACTGCCATCAGACGCAACATTACTACAAGGTGAAACTCAACGACCGAACCAAGCTGACATTCAAGCATTCGTTTGAGTGGGTTGAAGTGGATTGCGACAAATCCATTATCTACGGCAGCGTCCCGGCAAGCATCGTCCCCGCGCAAATCACTGACTATGTGACCGCCAACTTCCCCAACAAGCACATTGACCAAATCGAAAAGAAAAACTATGGCTGGGAAGTCGAGTTGAACAACGACCATGACATCAAGTTTGACCACAACTTCAACGTCATCAGCGGCGGTGGAAACGGCGGTGGCGGAAATGGTGGAGGCAACGGTGGAGGCAACAACTCCAACTATCCTGAAATCAACACTTTCGTTGGCACTCATTTCCCACAGGTCGGCATCCGCAAGGTGGAACGCGACGGCAACAAGTATGAAGTCGAACTCACCGACAACACCGACATCGACTTCAGTCTCAGCTTCGAATGGAAGAAAGTCGACTGCGACGAGTCCAATGTCTACGGCAGCGTCCCGGCAAGCATCGTCCCCGCGCAAATCACTGACTATGTGACCGCCAACTTCCCCAACAACCACATCGACCAAATCGAGAAGAAAAATTTCGGCTGGGAAATCGAGTTGAACAACGACCACGACATCAAGTTTGACCACAGCTTCAACGTCATCAGCGGCGGCGGAAATGGCGGCGGTGGAAATGGCGGCGGTGGAAACGGTGGAGGCAACAACTCCAACTATCCTGAAATCAACACTTTCGTTGGCACCTATTTCCCACAGGTCAGCATCCGCAAGGTGAAACGCGACGGCAACAAGTACGAAGTCGATCTCACCGACAACACCGAAATCGACTTCAGTCTCAGTTTCGCATGGAAGAAAGTCGACTGCGACAAGTCCAATGTCTACGGCAGCGTCCCGGCAAGCATCGTCCCAGTGCAAATCACTGACTATGTGACCGCCAACTTCCCCAACAAGCACATCGACAGCATCGAGAAAAAGAACAATGGCGGTTGGGAAATCGAACTGAACAACGGCCTTGAAATCACTTTCGACGCCAATTTCAACGTGACAGGGTTCGACGACAAGAAACAATAAGAATTGTTTTCCGATCCTTGTCGGTTGTTTTGCATATTTTTACTAATTTTGCCTCGATTATCCAATTCACAAATCTAAATCCAATTAAAAAATGAAAAAGGTTATTTTAACTTTCATCGCCATCGTATGCTTTGGTTTGTCAACGGCAATGGCGCAAAACACAAACACCAATCCTGCCATCACCCAGTTTGTTGAGCAGCATTTCCCCAACACCACCATCAAGATGGTTATGCCTGATGAAGACGACATCGACGTCGTATTGAGCGATTACACCAAAATCGAGTTCAAGCTCAACAATGAGTGGAAGAAAGTGGACTGCGAACACTCCACGACCAGCCCCGCAGTGCCCGCCACACTCGTTCCCGAACAAATCACAGCCTATGTGAACGCCAACTTCAACAACGCCAACATCATGAAGCTGGAGAAGAAATACTTCGGGTGGGAAATCGAGCTGGACAACGGCCTTGAAGTCAACTTCAACAAAAATTTCAAAATGACCAAAATCGACGACTAACCCAAACATGCAACAACTATGAAAAAGCTATTCATTTGCACACTTTTCGTGGGATTGGCATTGGCCAACACATCATGCAGCAAAGACAAGCAAGTCGGCATAATGAACGATTTCGTCAGAACCTATTTCCCTCAAGCTGAGATACTTTCCACCATCAAAGAGGGATTCGACTACGACGTGACCCTCAACGATTACACCCAAATCGGGTTTGACGGCAACATGTTCGGCAAGCTCGAATGGGAAGAGGTGGACTGCCGACACGCATCGATCTACACCGAGGTGCCCTCCACGTTGGTCCCTGCCGAAATCGCCGACTATGTGAACCGCATCCACGGAACCCAGTCCATCACCAAAATCTCCAAAGACAACCTTGGTTGGGACATCGAGCTGAGCAACGGCATCGAAATCGAGTTCGACAAAAGGTATAATGTCGTGGATTTTGACGACTGATTCCATTCATTCGACAGTTTTTGAGCGGCTTGAAGGATTTCAGGCCGCTTTTTTTTGTTTTTTATGGCCCAAACCGACCAATGGCTTTCCCAAAAAACGTATTTTTGCTGCAATTAAAACAAACGCCTATGATTACTTTCTTCATCGCTTTGGCCGTACTGATTATCGGCTATTTCGTTTACGGGACGCTCGTCGAGAAACTCTTTGGCGCCGACCCACAACGCGCCACGCCCGCCACCACTATGGCCGATGGCGTGGACTATGTGCCGATGAAACCTTGGCGCATCTTCCTCATCCAATTCCTCAACATTGCGGGAGTCGGGCCCATCATCGGAGCCATTATGGGTGCCCAATTCGGCACCGCCTCGTTCCTTTGGATTGTGTTGGGAAGCATCTTTGCAGGTGCCGTCCACGACTACCTTGCCGGAATGATTTCGTTGCGCGACAAGGGTGCAAGCCTGCCTGAAATCCACGGCACCTATCTCGGCAACGGAGCCAAACAGGTGATGCGTGGCTTCACCGTTCTGCTGATGATCTTGGTGGGAGTGGTATTCGTAAACACGCCCGCCACCTTGCTCAACGCGCACTTCACCCAAGGCTGGAATCCGTATATTTGGATTGGGATTATTTTGGCTTACTACTTGATTGCCACTTTGTTGCCTATTGACAAAGTCATCGGCAAGATTTATCCCATCTTCGGCATCCTGCTGTTGGGAATGGCCGTGGCCATCTTCATCGCCTTCATCATCTACAAGCCAGAAATACCCGAACTTTGGAGCGGCTTGCAGAACCGCCATCCCGACACTGCCAACAACCCCATCTTCCCGATGATGTTCATCAGCATCGCTTGTGGCGCCATTTCGGGCTTCCACGCCACGCAATCGCCGCTGATGGCGCGTTGCATGGTGAACGAGAAGCAAGGCCGCCCGATTTTCTATGGTGCAATGATTACCGAAGGCATCGTAGCTCTCATCTGGGCTGCCGCCGCCGCCTATTTCTTCGGCCCTGACAGTGTGGTCGACGTCACTGGCAAGAGCGGTGCCGCCATCGTGGGCATCATCGCCAACACTTGGTTCACGCCGGTCATCGCCACCATCACCATTTTGGGTGTCATCAGTGCGGCGGTCACTTCGGGCGACACGGCATTGCGCTCGGCCCGACTCATCATCGCCGACTTCATGCACTATGACCAAAAGCCCATCAAGAACCGCCTGATTGTGGCCGTCCCGATGTTCATCGTCACAGCCATCATCTTGGTTTACAGCATTTCCGATGCCAAAGGCTTCCAAGTCATTTGGCGTTATTTCGCTTGGGCCAACCAAGTCCTTGCCACGGTGACGCTTTGGGCCATTTCGGTCTATCTTGTCAAGAACAAGGGCAAAATGTGGTATCTCATCACCCTCATCCCCGCCCTGTTCATGACGATGGTGACGGGCAGTTTCCTTTTCGTGGCCAAGGCTGCCGACGGCGGTTTGGGCTCCATCCTGCCCCGTCCCGTGGGCTATGGTATCGGTGCAGCCATTACAATATTGGGGTTGGCGCTGTTTTTGGCGTTCTTAAAGAAGAACAAGGCCCATCGACAGGCTCAGGGGTCATTATCCTAATCACAAAAGAAACAAAAACAAACTGCCCGACTGGAAAGCCAATCGGGCAGTTTTCTTTGTGGCAGAGATGCGCCGTGGCACGCCCCTACGTTTATTTTGCTGTAGCCTGTTCGTAACCGGCACGCACGGCTTGCAAATTGAGGTCGACAACATCTTGGCCTTTCTTGCCAAAGATGTGGGCGATGGCTTCCTCGACCTTCTCCATCGAAATGCCGAGATAAGGCACCGTGGCACCCAACAGCACCATATTGGAGCGGGCTTTCAGCTGCTTGGCAATCTCGTTGGCATTGAAGGAAACAACGTGTTCGAGTTTGCCCAACTCAGCATTAATCAACTCCATATCAGGATAGTTGCCGATGTTGATGAAGGGGTCGTTGTTGGTGATGACCCAGCCTTCCTTGCTCAGCCAAGGCAGATAGCGCAAGGCTTCCATAGGCTCGGAAGAGAGGATGATGTCGGCTTGGCCTTCGGGAATGACGTCGGCGAAGATTTCGTCGTCGGAGATGCGAAGGTGCGAGAACACCGAGCCGCCACGCTGCGACATGCCGTGGATTTCAGATTGTTTCAGGTTCATACCCATATTGAGGGCTGCGTCGGAGATAATCTTGGCCACCGAAACGATGCCGTCGCCACCCACGCCGCATAATACTATGTCTTTTTTCATATTTCTGAATTTAAGATTTCAAGATTTCTAATTTCAAGATTGGCTCTCAGCAATCAGCTTTCAGCACGCTATAATCGAGCTGATAGCTGACTGCTGATGGCTGACAGCTTATTTTTTCATGTGTTTCTTCAATTCCACGATGCAGGTGCGGTGCGGGATGATGACCGACACGCCGTTGTAGTTGACCTCTTCCTCAATGATTCTCACATTCTCCTCGTGGTTCTTCGGCAACGGGACGATGTCGCGAATGTGTTCGGGTTCCACGCCAAGGCCTTCGCAAATGCGGCGGATCTTGTTGTGGGCCGACGAAGGCTGGCCGCCCGTCATGGCGGTGATGTCGTTGTCGAGGATCATGACCACAACATTGGCCTTCTCGTTGACGCAGTCCATGAGACCCGTCAGGCCGCTGTGGCCGAAAGTGCCATCGCCGATGACAGCCACGCTCGGGAAGATGCCCACCTCGCTGGCGCCCTTAGCCATGGTGATGGAGGCTCCCATGCACACGGTGGTGTTGATGGCACCCATGTTGAAGCCCAAAGTGTAGCAACCAATGTCGCCAAACACCTTGCCGCCCTTGTGGTTGGCCATCACGGCATTCAAAGCATTGTAACTGTCGACGTGCGGGCAACCTTGGCAAAGCGCGGGCGGGCGGTTGGTGACCACTTCCGGCACTTTGAACATCGTAGGCACATCCATACCGAGGGCCTTGGCCACCTTTTCGGCGTTCAGCTCACCATCGCGGCGGATGGTCTCGTCCAAACGGCCCATCACGTTCTTGCCCTTGCCGAGGAAGCCCTTGATATGCTCCTCAACAAAGGGTTGGCCGTCTTCGAGGACGAGGATTTCGTCGCACTCGTCATACAGCTTGCTGATCATATCGTAAGGCAACGGATACTGCGTCACCTTGACAACAGGATAGGGGCATTTGCCGTCGGGGAAGTTCTCCATCAGGTAGTTGTAGGCGATACCCGTGGTGATGATGCCGAGATTCTTCTTCGGCCCGTCGATGAACTTGTTGTAGCCAGAGGTTTCCGAAGCCTCGGTGAACTTGGGTTGCTTGTCGATGAGGTCGCGATAGAGGCGCTTGGCGTTAGCAGGCAGCAGCACAAACGACTTGGCGTCGGCGGGCTCGGTGAGCTCGTTTTGCGGACGGACGGGCTTGCGCACCACTCCGGCGCGGCTGTGGGCCAAACGGGTGGGGATGCGGTAGAGCACCGGCGTTCCGAGCTGTTCGCTGAGCTCGAAACCGTAGTGAACCATATCGTAGGCTTCCTGTTGGTTGGAAGGCTCAAGCATGGGAATCATGGCCCAATGGCCGTAGAAGCGGCTGTCCTGTTCGTCTTGCGAAGAGAACATGCTCGGGTCGTCGGCCACCACAACGAGGACACCTTTCGTGCCGATGATGGCAGCGTTCATGAAGGGGTCGCCGCACACGTTGAGGCCAACGTGTTTCATGCAGGTCATTGCACGCTTGCCGGCGTAGGCCACGCCGATGGAGGCCTCAAGGGCCGTCTTCTCGTTGGCGCACCAGTTGGCGATCACGCCCTGTTCCTTGGCCTGCTTCGAGTTGATGACATACTCTGTGATTTGTGTAGAAGGCGTGCCCGGATAGCTGTTGATGGCCGAGCCGCCAGCATCGATGAAGCCCTGTGCAATGGCCTCATCGCCTAAAAGCAATAATTTCTCCATATCTGTAAGATTCTTGTTCAAAAATGAATTTGGGCAAAGATACGGAAAAAAACGAAGCAAACAAGAAAAAATGTTCAGAACAATTCATTGAGGCGCACAATTTGCTCCAAAAGGGCCTCGTCTTCGTCGTCGTTTTCATGCTGAATGACATAATCGGCCTTGGCCAGCTTCTCTGACTCAGGCCATTGCTTCGCCATGCGTTGCCTGACGGTTTCGGCATCGCAGCGGTCACGCATCATGGCCCTGCGCAGGCGCGTTTCCTCGGTGGCTGTCACGAGCACGATGGCATCGAAACAATGTTCCAAGCCCTTCTCGAAAACCAATGCCGACTCAAACAAGACATAGTCGGCCTCCTGTTCCTCGGCCCATAGCCCAAAGTCGTCGAACAGGGCCGGATAGAGGATGGCCTCCAAATCGTGTTGCGCCGCCTCGTCGTTGAAGATGAGGTCGGCGATATGCTTCCTGTTCAGCAGCGTGTCCGAAATATAGAAATCGCTGCCAAAACGATGCTCCAACTGCTGCCTGACCTCGGGAAGGAAATACATTTTCTTCGCCTTCTCGTCGCTGTTGTAGACGGGGATGCCCAAGCAATGCTCGAAAAGGGCGCAAACCCACGACTTGCCGCTGCCGATGTTGCCAGTGATTGCTATCTTTTTCATTGAACGATGAGGTATTCCACCTTGTCGGGGCGGGTTTTCAAGATTTGGACATATTTCGGCCACGATTCGAGACTCACGTCCAAAAGAGGTTGCATTTCCTTCAACTGCTTCATGTCAACCGCCACGCTGAAGTTTTCAGGCACAATGGAAGCATAGTCCTTGATGGCCACGAGGCATTTCACCGTCATCGCCTCCGGGAAGAAACGGACCTTCACACTGTCGTTGACCCGAATCGGGACCGCGACATCCATCTCGGTGAATTTTTCGACCTGCACTTCCGCCTTCACTTCCTTGATGCTTGAACGAATCTTGCCGTTGAACAAATTCAAGGGAACAGTTTCCGTAAAACTCTGATTCACATTCAGTTTTGAAAGCAATTCGGTTTTCACGCTCTTCACGGTGTCAATAACTTCCTTTGGGCCGAAAATCGTCACCGAGGCGGGTTCGAGCGTAGGAATGCCATAAACTTCGTATTGCTGTTGAGTCTTGATATCGGAGTTGAGCACGACGGGAACCACCTTTGATTGCAACAAGTCCATATTGAAATAAACCATGGCCTCGTTCATCGAAATGTCAGAAACGCTAATACCCAAACGCTCAGCGATTTGTTCCGCCACATACTGGCTGCTAAACGAATAGGTGTTGGCGTTTTCCAGACGATAAGGCACTTGGTTCAAGGCAATCGTCACGAAACGGTTCTGCTCGCGAATCATCTTGTAGCGCAGCGTGTGGAATCCGTCGATTTTCAACGACATCTTGACCGATTGTTCGGGCGACGAAATCCACTTGTCGGCAGGCACCTCGGCGAATTGTATGCCAAAGGTGGTCTGTGTGGTGTAGGTTTCGGACAGTTTCACGAAAAACCACAACACCGTCGACAGCATCAAAAACACCAGAAAAGTGCCGATGGAGCGCTTGTCCTTGCGCTCCACCTTGTACTTGATGTTTGCGAATGGTTCGGTCATATCCATTATGCCTGACCGACTTTGCTACCGGTCTGGACGAGGGCTGTCTTTTCCACTTCGACTTCCGTATTAGGGGCAATCGAAATCATGACGGTGGTTTCCTTCACCTCGACCACCTTGCCGTGGAAGCCACCGATGGTGACCACCTTGTCGCCTTTTTGGAGGCCTTCGCGGAATTTCTGCTCTTCCTTGGCTTTCTTCGACTGGGGACGGATGAAGAACAGCCAGAAAACGACGATGAGCAAAAGGATGAATACCAAGCTCGACCATGGAGAGCCGCCTTGGGGTTGCATTTGGTCTTGAAGTAAAATAAACAAGTTGTTCATAATGTGTTATTTAAGATTTAATATTCAAATTTATGCTTTAATATTCAAAATTCAAGGTTCAGCATTGGGTTGGCCCTTCCGGCAGGCTCAAGAGCCATCGTCACTAATATTGGTCAGGCGTCTTCACTTTGCCTTTCATCACCAAAGAGGTCTTGGCGGGAATGGTGTTCGACATGACGGTCAGCGTGCGGCTTTGGAACCCGTGATGCCCTGAGCTGTTGTAGGTCGCCTTGATGCTACCGCTTTTGCCCGGTGCGATAGGCTCGCGGGGATAGTCGCCCACCGTGCAACCGCAAGTCGAGGTCACTTGGCTGATGATCAGCGGCACGTTGCCCGTATTGGTGAAACGGAAAGAATAGCTCACCACCTCGCCTTGCAGCAAAGTGCCAAAGTCGTGCTCCTCCTTGTCGAACTTGATGACGGCTTGCTTGTCGGAGTTCTCCGTGGCCGACTTGGGATTGGTCACCAAATCGGTGGAGAGATGGCCTTTGTGGCCGTGGCCTCCACACGAAACGAGCAGCCCCATGGCCAAAGCCAAAACAGGAAGAATAAGTATCATTTGACGGTTCATTGTCTTTGGGTTTTAATGATCATCACCGAGCCTTGATAGGTGGCGTCTTGCTTCAGGCCGTGGCATTTCAGCACATAGAAATAGGTGCCGTCGGAGAGGCCGCCGCCATCCCAATCGTTGTGGTAGTCCTTTGAATGATAAACGACACGCCCCCAGCGGTTGAAAATGGTGAGTTCCGTCGACTCGTAATAGCGGTTCAAAGGCTCGTAGCCTTCATATTCATACTGGTGGCCGCCGTCATCGTCGCGTGTGCCGCCGCCATGGCTGCCGCCGCCCATATCGGATCCACCGTCGAGCGAGATGATGAAATAGTCGTTGGTGCCGTCGCCATTAGGCGTAAAGACATTCGGGATTTTCAGCTTCACAGGCTCCACTTTGATCGTCTTATAATAAGAGGTGTCGCAGCCTTGCGGGTTATACACCTTCAACTCGGTGGTGAAATCGCCCGTCTCCACATAGGTGAACCGTGGCTCCAGTTCAGTCGATGTGATGTTGTAGGTGCTGTTCAGAATCCAATAGAAATTGCTGATATCCAACGTGTCAGCCGACAGGTTCTCGAAAGAATAGGTCTCGTGCGGGTTTTGCAGATAAACCGTGTCGCCAGGGTCGGTCGAGATTTCGACCAAAGGATTGGGGTAGGCCTTCAGCTTGACGCTGTCGTGCTGCACACAGCCCCGGCCATCCGTCACCTTGATGTGATAATACTTGAAAGCCTCCAATCCGATGGCCCAAGTGGGGTCGTTGGGGGCGATATGCAACGGGCTGACCTCCCATTGGTAGATGAACGGGGGCTCATACACCGCCGCCGTCGAGTCGACCCAAGCGATGACTTGGGCGGTGCGGCCATTCTCCTCCTCGCGATTGCTGCAAGTGAGCTTGATTTGGCGGAAATCCACCTCAAAACGGGGCATCACCTCCACCCTGAGTTCAGGGTTGCATATCAGGCTATCCGTTTCCGCCACGCGAATCTCAACCCGATAGGTCGTGGTCGAAAAAGGTTTCACGACGATGCTATTGGTGGTTTGTCCGCCCGGCGACCAAGAGTAAGTGTAGAGATAATTGTTTGGCACGCTGAGCGTTATGGTTGCCTCACTGCAAATGGGCAACTCGGCACTGCAAGTGATTTCGCAGGGTTCTTGAGCCTTCGCAAATGCCGAGAAAGCCAGCAACACAAAGAGCGTCAAGCCCTTGAATATGGCGGTGTGATTTCTCATTCTTTCTGAAATAGGGTGCAAAAATAGGAAAATTCCAAAGAAAAACGCAACATTTGGCCGATTATTGTTCAAATGGGGCTTTACATCTTCACCAATTTGGCCACCTTGCCTAATGTAATGGGAGTGCCGTAATTGATTACATAAATGCCAGCTGCCCAACTGCTTGCATCGATTTCGATTGAGCTGACGAAACGTTCCGAAGCCATCACATTGCCATACATATCGGAAATCGTCACGTCTGTGAAACCTTCACTACCCGACTTGATGGTGAATTTGCCGTCGGTGGGATTGGGGAATACGCCCGTCATGGACTCTTCGATTTCAGGCGCGACTGGGGTGGTGTCGATGGCCGTCCACGAGGCTTCCCAGCCCGAATCGGTAGTTAGGCAATCGGAGCGGAACTCGATGCACATCACGTTCGACGAGGACTGCACCGAGCCCGGACTTTGCGTGTTCCATCGTCCGATTTTCGGGGCAAACTCGTTGTCGCCATCATAAACCCAAAGGAAGTCAAAATCGTTTTCCAAACTGAAACTGCTGAAATCCAATTGGATGATTGAGCCTTCCGGTCCGCGAATCACCCAAATCCTGCGCTCGTCGTTGCCGTAGTTTTGGTGGTCGAGGCTGCCTGAGTCGCCCTCCAAAACAGTCACTAACGAGCCTTCGTTGATGAGTTTGTAGTAATAGTTCCAGTCCCAATATGGCCCCGGGTCAGTGTGGGTTTGGTCGGGATAATGCTGATGCCCACGAATTTGCACGCAAGCCCCTTCCCCACCAAGGTTGTAGAGGCCATTGTTGAGGCAAAAACCGTTGTCTAAAGTGTCGCGGTCGTGGGTGCGTTGCCCGTTGATAGGTCTGTAACGAGAACAAATGCTCCGCACCAATGCCGCCGACGACTGGTACATTTCCTCCGTGAAAAACTCCCAGACATTGCCGTAGGCTTCATGCTCAATGCCAATGGTGTAGCCGTTGGCCGTGCCCGCGTGCCAAGCCTTGTCTTTTTCCCGCACCATTTGGGTAATCTGCCCATCAACGGAGCGGATGACATAATGCGCCGAAACCTCAGCATCGCAATTCTTGAACCAACTGATGCAGCCTGCGTAACTACCTTCTGTATAATGGATTACGACCGCACTCACCTCTTTGGTGCGCGGCTCCCAATTACACTCTGGCGCGGGGTCCCAAATGGCAGGCGGATAGTCGGGACTGCGGAAAATGCCCAACTCAGGCGCGGTAAGCATATCGTAATGCTCGGCGAAAACCGCTTTCAGGTCGATGTCATATTTCTGAAAACCAAATTGTTCCGCCTTTTTCTCGTCATTCAGGAAAAGGCACACCGAATACAACATGCTTTGCATAGGATAAACATCCTTCTCCTCCCCTATTGGCAATTCCGAAAGTCGCTGGATGACTGAAAGATAGCTTTTTATTTGATTAGCTTTGCTTTCCTCAGCCAAACGTTCAAAAGCCTTCGCGTAGGCCAGCACATTCTTTTCGGGACTTTGCAAAATCTCCGTTTCCGAAATCCCCGACAAATCCGACACAAGATGCAGGTTTTCACGGAAATAGCCTTTGCCGTCCTTCACCAAGCCCATCAAGCCGTAGGCACGTGGCATGACATCGGGGCCGTCGTGGAAATAGTTCGCGTCGGTGAGATGGTTGCAGTGCGTGTTGGTGAAGGAGATGGCTTCGAGGAGGCCTTTTGGAATATCAGGGATGGCCTCGTAAGAGGCTTCAAAAGCGAGTCTATGGTTTTGGGATAATGCTACAAGAGGCATTGCCAAAAAGAAAAGTAGGGTTTTGATGAAACGGTTCATTTAATCACGTATTTACTTATTTTTCAACCAAATACTCCCCAATAGTCATTGTATCGCGGTCGAACTGCACCCCGATTTTCACCACCTTCTTGCCCTCGGATTGATACGGCAGCGCATAGCCCTTGCTGTTGATTTGCTGCATAGCTTCGGCAGCGGTGCCGTTCACCTTCAGTTCAAAAACGTAGGTGGTTTCGGACATCCTCACAACGAAGTCAATACGGCCTCCCTTGCATTTCACTTGAGTTTGTGCAAACACATTCAACACATTGAAAATGAGCCAAAAAGTGTATTCATAGAAACCTTCGTAGTTCTTGACTTCCTCCAATTTTTTCTGAAAGCCTTCCACATACGGAATGCTCGCCATAAAAGTTTTCAATTCTTCCATAGCGGCTTCGATGTCGTCTTGGTCCAAAGCCCGCCACAACCTGAGCGCAAACCCATCCTGAATATCTTCACTGATTAACCCCGTATAAGTTGGAATCAATCCGCTGACGAGACCTGTGCGCACTTCGTTGTTTGGGATGCCAAGAAAATAAGTGTTCGACCTAAAACTGAAATCCTTTATGGTGAGATAACCACTCTGATAGAGCAGGGGGAGCGCACTGTTCATCGCCTCTGTGGGGCAGTCAAATGAAGACGCAGAAGCCTCGAAGCGATCCATCGCCGTCACATCGGTGCGGAATTTTCGCATCTGCCGAATGAGAAAAGTAGGCGTACCGCTCTCAAACCAATAGTTGGCCATCTTCTTCTGCAAGAAGCATTTTAGCAGGCTAAAAGGATTGTAAACATCGGGAGCTTCTTCCGAAAAACGGTAGCCGTCGTATTGCTCCTTCAGTCGGGTGTGCATCTCCTCGGACGTGCAACGGTAACGCTCGGACAGCATCGCAATATCGGGAGCCATGCAAGTGGTGAATTCCTCCTCGGTGATACCACAAAGTGCAGCATATTCGGGTTGCAAAGAGATGTTGGTGAGGTTGTTGATAGTGGAGAAGATGCTGAGTTGCGAAAACTTTGTGATGCCCGTGATGAAGCAGAAGCGCACCATCGCCTCACTCGCCTTCAGGGGTTGGTAGAACTCTTGCATCACGCGCCGAAATTCGGGGAGTCGCTGCTCTTCGTGCAACACCTCAAGCATAGGCGCATCGTACTCATCGATGATGACGGCCACTTGCTTACCCGTTTTCTCGAAAGCACGTTGGATGATGCCCCTCAGCACATCGCCAGGGAACTCTTCGTTGGCTTGCCTGCCGTATTTCTTGACCAACGGGTCTAACAGCAACAATAGTACCCGCCGCAATTCACCAGCAGTTTCGCGCCCCTTCGCCATGCTCAAGTCCAAATGAATGACAGGATAAGACTCCCAATCCTGTTCCAACGCCATGATTTTCAATCCCTCGAACAATTCCTTTTGGCCTTTAAAATAGGAATCCAAGGTGGTGGTCAGCAGGCTCTTTCCGAACCTGCGCGGACGGCTGAGGAAGACATACGGGCTTAGATGTGCCAGTTTCCACACCAAGTCCGTTTTGTCAATGTAAAGATAGCCGTCTTTAATAATCCTTTCAAATGTCTGTATACCAACAGGATAGCGTCTTTCCGCCATTTTGATGTCTGCCATAATAATCTATTTTGCTGCAAAAATAAACAAATTTGCCAACATTGGCGCATTTTTGTTTTTCGAGTTGGTTTGCGTTGTTTTCCTCGGCAGGGGTTCCGCCATGCTCCACCACCTGCCTAACATCCTGTCACCCCTCTGGGGTTCCTTCGTGCCACAGCCCAAGTCACGGAGTGACGAAGGAATTTAGGCAAGCGGTGAAATGCAATGCAACCCCTGCAAAACAAAAAACAAATTCCGAACAAAGCCCCAGCGGGGCGAAAGGATACCCATTAACGGTGCATTCCCAAAACGCGGCTGCCGCGATGCGACAGCCCTACAACGGCTGGGCTGTAGGGCTGTCGTACCACGGCAGCCGCCATAAACAAATCCGCCCTCCTCCTCCAAGGTTTTCCCAAAGAACGGAAGGGCGGATATACAAATCATCCAATAAGGATTAGAAAGGTAGCGAATCATTCCGCATCGCGAACCAAACGCACAGACAAACCGGAACTGCGAAATTCCCAACTTGTGCTAGAATTTGTGCTGGCAAGATACATCTCATACGCATTTGAAGCATTGTAATAGTCTGACGACCAATAGTGGCCATAACGACCAACACCATTAATGTAAATAATCTCCATCCCACTTAAATACTCAAACTCTGCTTCTCTCTGGCCTGCGGCGGGCAAGAACACCGCGCCATGGGCCTCAAGAGAGTTGATCCAATCCTCGGCGGATATGGTGTTGCTGCTCCAACCATTGCTGTTGTTATTGGGATAGTTCAGCGCGTAATAGTCCACCGACCAGTTGTCAGGCAATAGGATGTAGCCGTTCACGCCGTTCACCGAAGCCACCACCCAACGGATGCCGGATGCAGTGGTACGCGTGTTGAACAAGTAAACCCAGTTGCTCCGTGACGGGGTGTGCCAGCCGCTGTTCTCGGCGTTGCCGCCATTGCGTATCGCGTTGTAGCCCCAGTCCGTCTGGTCGTAAAGGTTTGCCTGAGTTTCGTAAGATCTATACATACTATTATTTGCACTTACGCTCCAAGGCTGATAGTAGACATCATTGCGTTCATATCCGCTCGTGGCCCAGCCGAAGAGGTCGCGGTCGATGGTTTTGTTGTCGGTGGCCTGTGGCGTGGTCTCGCCAATGTAGTCCCATTGGTGGTCGGCAAACTTCCAGTAGCCGCCCGTGTTGTTGTCATCGCCGTTGCCCGCGCTGCCGATGTACTGTAGGTTGCCTTTCGAGAAGCGCACCTGTTTGGTGGCACTCACAGAGAAAAGCCCTTCAATGACGCCGGCTCGATGGCTGGTGTTTGCGGCTATGCCTTCCGTAAGGTAATCATTCGCGGCAATCGCTGGAATGGTGCCACAAGTGCCGGCATAAATGCCGTCGTAAGAATTGACCACAGCATCTGTCACCTCGTCTTGCGGCAACAGAATGGCCCAGCGCTCGCCGTTGCCGGCGGGCAACGCGATGCTGCCCGCGCCTTCTTGACTGTATGTGAAACCGTTGGTCGCGAAATCCACCGTCACCTTGTTGTTCAAGCCTGTGATGCAGGTGGCCGCTTCGGAAATCGTGGTCACGTCGAACTTCACCAAAGCGCACTTGTTGAGCAGGGTGGCGTTGTAGGCCGTCCGGCCCGTTTCATAGTTTTCACGCGAAGGCGCGTAGGAAATCACAGGGAGTTTGGTCCTCTGGTCGCTGATGACCACCGAGCAGCCGGTGGAGGTCCCTTCGGTCAGGGTTTCGGTCGGATCCACGTTGCCGAGGAAATAGAAATGCAGTTTCTGTCCTTCTGTCGGTTCGGCGATGTCGCCGCTGAAACGGCTGCCATCGTAGGTCAGCGAGCCGACAAACACGCCGCCGCTGCCCACATAAATCACGTCGTTTTCCTCAAAGTTGACTTCACCGTTTTCAGTGTTCACGCCAGCCTTTGAGCCGTTGCCTGTGGCTGAACCTTTCGAAGCACCGCCGCCCACATTGAGCGTGATATTCACCTTTTCGCCGTTGGCGGGAGTGGGCGTGTTTTCCTTCTTGCATTGCGCCATGCTCGTCAGCAAGGCCAATACCATCATGATAATGCACAGCTTTTTCATTGCTCGTCCTCCTTTCTCTTCAAGAGCGCATAACCCGTGCCAGCGGCCATCAAAAGGACTAATCCGCTGCCCAATGGCACTTCTTGGCCAAAGGTCTGGTTGTTGATGATTCCTTCGGTTCCACCGCTGCGGCCCAAAAGATCGTTTTGGCTATGGCCGGAATAGCCGTAGCCATTTTCTTCCGCGACGACACCACGCTTGAATAGGCCGCCTTGAGCCGAGAGGGTGTTGGCCGACAGCACCAAGGCTGCCACCAAGACCACGAAGGCTCTTCTCTTTAGTTTCACTCGTTTCATTTTGACTTTGAATTAGTTATATGTATATAATTTGTCTGTTTTGACTCGGGATGCTGAACTGGTTTATGCGTTTTTGCTGTCATATTGATGGTGGGCAAAAATAGTGATTTATTTGGGAAAATCATACGAATTTTTGAGAAATGATGAAATTTTCCCTAAATTTGCAGCCAAATTTGGGTGGCTTCGCGTCACTGCGAGGCACGAAGCAGTCCAGTAAACCTGTTTTACTCTGGATTGTTTCGTCGTTCCTCCTCGCAATGACGCAAAGCTCTTCAGAATCAACAATTAAACAATTCAACGATTAATCAATCAACAATTAAACATAATGAAAGCACTCAACGATTTCCAAAAAGAGATTCTTGCCGGTATCCCTGACGAACTGCCGGAAGTGAAGGAATACGACCTTAACATCAACCACGCGCCCAAGCGCAAGGACATCTTGACCAAGGCCGAGAAGAAATTGGCCATCCGTAACGCTTTGCGTTATTTCCCCGCCAAGTTCCACGCCACGCTGGCTCCCGAATTTGCCGAGGAACTGGAAAAATACGGCCGCATCTACATGTACCGTTTCCGTCCGTCCTACAAGATGTACGCCCGCCCGATTGAGGAATACCCCGCCAAATGCAAGCAGGCCGCAGCCATCATGCTGATGATCCAGAACAACCTTGACCCCGCCGTGGCACAACATCCGCACGAGCTCATCATCTACGGCGGCAACGGCGCCATCTTCCAAAACTGGGCACAATACCGCCTCGTGATGCAATATTTGGCCAACATGGACGAAGACCAGACCTTGGCCATGTACAGCGGTCACCCGATGGGCTTGTTCCCGTCGCATAAGGACGCGCCGCGTGTGGTGGTCACCAACGGCATGATGATTCCGAACTACTCGAAGCCCGACGACTGGGAACGTTACAACGCCCTCGGCGTGACGCAATACGGCCAGATGACCGCCGGATCTTATATGTATATAGGGCCTCAAGGCATCGTCCATGGCACCACCATCACCGTGCTCAATGCAGCCCGCAAGCACGGCGGCAGCACCGCTGGCAAGTTGTTTGTCACCGCTGGCCTCGGCGGTATGAGCGGTGCCCAACCCAAGGCAGGCAACATCGCCGGAGTGGTGAGCATCACCGCCGAAATCAATCCAGCTGCCACGCAGAAACGCTATCAGCAAGGCTGGGTCGATGAGGTGTACGACAATATCGAGGAACTTTTCAAGCATGTCAACGCAAGCCTCGCCAAGAAGGAAGCCCGCAGCTATGCCTACCAAGGCAATGTGGTGGACCTTTGGGAATATGCCGCCGAGCACGACATCCACGTCGACCTTGGCTCCGACCAGACCTCGCTCCACAACCCGTGGGCAGGCGGTTACTATCCTGTCGGACTATCGTTTGAGGAATCCAAGACCATGATGGCCGAGAACCCCGAAATGTTCAAAGAAAAAGTGCAGGCTTCATTGCGCCGCCATGTGGCCGCCATCAACAAATTGACTGCCAAGGGTATGTACTTCTTCGACTACGGCAACGCTTTCCTATTGCAATCGTCACGCGCCGGTGCCGACATTTTGAAAGAAGACGGCACATTCCGCTATCCTTCCTACGTTCAGGACATTATGGGCCCGATGTGCTTCGACTACGGCTTCGGTCCTTTCCGCTGGGTGTGCGCTTCGGGCAAGCCTGAAGACCTTGCCGTCACCGACGACATCGCCTGCAACGTGCTTGAGGAGATTGCCCGCACGGCTCCCGCCGAAATCCAGCAACAAATGCGCGACAACATCCAGTGGATTCGTGGCGCACAGGAGAACCATCTCGTGGTGGGTTCGCAAGCCCGCATCCTCTACGCCGACTGCGAAGGTCGCACCAAGATCGCTGCCGAGTTCAACAAGGCCATAGCTGACGGTCGCCTGAGCGGTCCCGTCGTCCTTGGCCGTGACCACCATGACGTGAGCGGCACCGACAGTCCATTCCGCGAGACCTCCAACATCTACGACGGTTCGTCGTTCACCGCCGACATGGCCGTGCAGAACGTCATTGGCGACGGTTTCCGTGGTGCCACATGGGTGAGCATCCACAACGGCGGCGGCGTAGGCTGGGGCGAAGTCATCAACGGCGGCTTCGGCATGGTGCTCGACGGCACTGCCGATGCTGACCGCCGCCTCCACTGCATGTTGCACTGGGACGTGAACAACGGCATCGCCCGTCGCAACTGGGCCCGCAACGAAGGCGCCACCTTCGCCATCAAACGCGCCATGGAGGCCGAGCCAAAGTTGAAGGTTACGTTGCCGAATTTGGTGGAGGATGAGATTTTGGAAGTGTTGTTCTAATGAATGATTAAACCACTATGTTTATGAACAAGAGCAAAAGATTTTTCGTGTCGATATTGGGAATCCTGCTCATAGCAACCATATTCTCCTCTTGTGGAGCCACCTACACTGCCAGCGGCACGAATGTTTCCAAAATCGACGAACTTGCCCTGATTGAGCCAATGTCGACTATTGTTTATTACGACAAGCCGAACTCCGGCTATCACGACCCGTCGTTGGCCACCGCTTCTGAGCAACTGCTTACCGACCTGTTGACGACCAACCGATACCCATTCACAGACCCCGTTCCTGCCGACTATGAGGGCGAAGGCGCACCCATCGCGAAATGGATTGGCACCTTCCCGGACCTCGAATCATCAGACATCAAGCATCTTAGAGTCCCAAAAGCACTTACCGAGTTGATTAAGTCCACGGGGCACCGCTATGGTATCGTTGTACATGCATACGGCTATATCATGAGCAATGAACTTTATGACCAGAAAAAACTAGAAGAGCTTGTGGGCAACATCATAAGAACAGTTTTCGACGAGCCCAAGCGCTACACCGCAGGCGACCAGGTAGGCAATGCGCTCTACACGGCTGTCATCGACACGCAAACGGACAGGGTCGTTTATTTCAACAGCATCCTTTCCAATGCCGACCACCCGTTGAGCAGAAGAGATGTGAACAATCAGATGAAGAGCCTCCTCAGAAAGTTCAATTGACACAGTGAAGTTGATTCCTCACGCAGGTTAAAACAATGAACCGCTCCATTTTGGGGCGGTTTTTTTTATTCGAATTGTAACCAGATTTGGTTACTTTTACTATTTTTGCAACCGAAAAGCTTTTTCCAATGTACGAACAATACCTGACATATCATCACATACCCTGCGGTGCGGTACTTGACAGAATCAGGACAAAAGAGCATCTCACCCAACGCGAACTTGCATCCCGTTCCGAAATACCTTACCAAAGAATCAACGATTTTATTGCCAACCGCAGAAGGATTTCTCCCGAGAACTCTCTTAAACTGGAAAAGGCTTTAGGTGTTGATTATCAATGTTTCTTTTACCAAATCCAAACCAATTATGAGATTTTCCTCGCGACGAGTCATATCTCTGAACAACCGCAACCCGACAAGTCAAGATTCAGGAAAGCCTTGTTTTGGGACACTGATCTTGAGTCGCTTGACTGGCAACGCAATGCAGAATGGATTATCCAAAGGGTTTTTGAATACGGTAACGAAAACGAAATCAAAGAAACCATTCGTTATTATGGCAAAAGAAAGATTACCAAGGTTTTAGACGGTATCAAAGGCACTTGGAATTCAGAAAGCAGAGAAAACAACATCAAAAAGTATTTAGGCCATAAGATTGAGAACTAACATTGCCTCCATGGCTTCAAAAGAATACTCTCTCTCAACGACTATACAGAAATAAGATGTCCAAAAGGCAAATACTGGGAATTTGTATCGGAGGATTTGATGGAGCAGATTCCTATTATGGAGAAAATGGAGAAAACCGACTAAACACAAAAGGCGCGACACTGATGCCGCGCCTTTTGTTTAACTTTTGTCTCGTATTGCAGATGCCGAGGCGGAGCTTCAACAGGTCATAGTTCAAATACAACGCTCCATTCCTTACACAGTTTTTCTAAAGTCCAAGAAGCGTTGAGACCGCTTGTTTCTGGCAAACGAAACACTTTGATGGATTGTCCGAACTGATTTTGTAGTTTTTCTCCAAACTCTTTGAATTTTCCATAACCATTTATGGCAATCTTTGTTATAGTCGGATTTTTTCTAACAAAACCAACAATGTCGTTTGGAATTCCTTCTAGGATACCTTTATCCGTGCTATTAGTTCGCTCAACACACTGATAATAATCCCAAATTACGACATGCAAATGTTCTAATATCACCTTTTTCTCGGTGTAATTTGTAGGCATTTTTTGTTTTGATAATTTTGCCAACATCTTCCACATCCGATTGCCATTATCATAATAATACTCATTGGCACTAATAGACTTCTCCCCTGGTATTGTTCCCAAAATCAATACTCGAGGCTCATGACACATTAGTGGAGGAAAACCTTCTACAATAGTTGAATCATTCTTTTTCATGTCAGTTTAATTTTAATGAAGATAAGATAGATTAGTATAATTCCTCAGCCCCACCATAGTAATCGTAGACATCTTGATAATCCAAGTCTAATTGTTCTAAGATTTCCTCTGGAGACAGGTGGGTATTTATCTTGTTACCACCAGGTAGAGTTAAGACTACACCATTGTTCCCATCATAGCTATTTACCCTTGGCATAATAGATTCTCCTTTTTTAGGGATTCTTTCCGGGTGTGCTAAAATGGTATCATCTGGATATTTATACCTTGGATAATTATACACTTTCTCCACTTTTGGAGCTGAGAATCTTTCATCTAAATAATTCATAAGCAACGCTAACGGAATAATCCAGATAGGACTTGTTGCAAGCATTACTAATAAGGCATTATTACCCCTATTTTTGTTTGTTTTCATACAAGTCCTCTTCTCGCCACGCCCTCTTTTTGGCTTTTCTTTGTTTCGCATCATTCTCTGCGTAGAACAATATCAACAGTACCTTCCCAAGTGTTGAAGATGGTGTCGAAAACGGCATAATCCGTAGCCGTGAAGGTGAATCTGGTAGTGCGTTCCGTGAGGCGTGATGTCGTATAATAAGGTGCATCGACAGTAACCTTCCCCTCGGCATCAGTAGAGTAATAATGCGTTCCATTTACAATCAAATCGTTGTCGAAAGCATCAAGTTCTTCTGTCTTCAAACTGACATTCGGAAGCACTTGTCCGTCTTCAGTAGTCACTTGGAAAGTCACAGACTCCCTCGGGACGAAGAGTTTGCCATACATGTCGCGCTTACAGGCAGACATTGCCATCAGCATCATCAGAACCAACAAAAGCAAAGATGTTTTTCTCATTTCTCAATCCCTAAATCCGTGACGGGAGCAACTTTTAATTATCAAAAAATCAGTTTCACGGCAGCAAATATACAGCTTTTTTCGGTTGGGCAAACGAAACTAACTGATTTTTGAGTCTAATTTGATAGGAAAATTGTACCTTTGCAGCACCAAACAAAATCGCATAAAACACACAATTATAATGAAAAAAGAAGTAAAATTCAGCCTCGTTTACCGCGACATGTGGCAGTCGTCAGGCAAATACGTGCCACGCAAGGACCAACTGGAGCAAATCGCCCCCTTGATTATCGAAATGGGCTGCTTCGACCGCGTTGAGACCAACGGCGGCGCCGCCGAGCAAGTGAACCTGCTTTATGGCGAGAACCCGAACCCTTCGGTACGCGCTTTCACGGCGGCATTGCACAAAGGCGGCATTGAGTGCCACATGCTCGACCGCGCCCTCAACGCATTGAGGATGAACCCTGTGCCCGCCGATGTGCGCCAACTGATGTACAAGGTGAAGAAAGCCCAAGGTGTGGACATTACCCGTATCTTCTGCGGCCTCAACGACGTGCGCAACATCATCCCGTCCATCCAATGGGCGAATGAAGCGGGCATGGTTTCGCAAGCCGCCATGAGCATCACCTACTCGCAGGTGCATACCGCCGAGTATTACATGAAGATGGCTGACCAGCTCATTGCCGCAGGTGCCAAGGAAATCGCACTGAAGGACATGGCTGGTGTGGGTCGCCCTGTTTCGTTGGGCAAAATCGTGAACCACATCAAGACGCAGCACCCCGAAATCAAGGTGCAATACCACGGCCACACCACTCCCGGCCTCTCAATGGCTTCGATGCTCGAAGTGTGCAAGGCCGGTTGCGATTATGTCGATGTGGCCATGGAGCCGCTGTCGTGGGGCACCGTCCATCCCGATGTCATCAGCGTGCAAGCCATGCTGAAGGATGCCGGTTTCCTCGTGAAGGACATCGACATGAAGACCTACATGGCCGCCCGCAGCATGACGCAGAGCTTCATCGACGACTTCCTCGGCTATTGGATCGACCCGCGCAACCGTTACATCAACTCGTTGCTGCTGGGTTGTGGTCTGCCCGGAGGCATGATGGGCTCGCTGATGGCCGACCTCAAGCCAGTACACGCCGCCATCAACATGAACCGCAAGAAAGACGGACTGCCCGAACTCAGCGAAGACGAGATGCTCGTCGAACTGTTCCAAGAGGTGCAGAACATTTGGCCGAAACTCGGCAACCCGCCTTTGGTGACCCCGTTCAGCCAATATACCAAGAACATCGCCCTGATGAACCTTTTCGCATTGAGCAAGGGCGAACCGCGCTACGAAACCAGCATCGACCCCGCCGCTTGGGACATGATTCTCGGCAAGGCCGGAAAACTGCCCGGCACCTTGGCACCCGAAATCGTGGAGTTAGCCAAGAAGAAAGGCTTGAAGTTCTTCACAGGCAACCCGCAGGACAACTACCCCAACGCCTTGCCGCACTTCATCGAAGAGATGAAGAAGGAAGGCTGGGACCGTGGACAGGACGACGAGGAACTCTTCGAGTTTGCCATGCACGAAAAGCAATACCGCGAATACAAGTCGGGCGAGGCCAAGCGCCGTTTCAACCAAGAGCTGGAAGCCAAGATGAAGGCCAAGTTCGAGAAGGCTGGCGGCGAGGCCAAGATTCCGGACCTGCGTGCCTTGCGTCACCCGAATGCCGAACCCGTCATCGCTCCCGTGAGCGGCATCGTGATGTGGGAAGTGGACTTCGACGACAAGTCGATTGCCCCTGCTCCCGGAAAGGTGTACAAGGAAGGCGACTTGCTTTGCGCCATCAACAGCGAGCACGGCATGGAACCCGTTTACGCCCTCTGGCCCGGCAAGATCGTGGAAGCCACAGCTGAACAAGGCAAGCGTGTCAGCAAAGGTGACACGATTGCATTTATCGAGAAATAATCATTGGTTTGGTCTGTAGAGACGTGCCATGGCGCGTCTCTACAAGAGCCGATGATAATTCTGGCACGGAAATTGATAATGACCTGCCAGTTCATTGAAAACAGAAATCAATTCAATTCACTTAATGTTTAATTAAAAATCATCAACAAAATGAAAAAGTTATTTTTGACCTTAGCCCTTGCCTTTGTAGGCATCATGAGTGCAAACGCCCAAGTTTGGTTGGGTGGTGGGCTTGGCGCCCAAATCGAGAAGAATTACACATCCATCTCGGTCTCTCCTGAAGTGGGTTATGCCATCAACGACCATTGGCAGATCGCTCTTGGTGCCAGCTACAACTTCGAAAAAAACAAGCCTTTGGTGCCAGACCTCAACTTCCAAACCAACAATTACCTGAGTTTAGAGCCATACGTCCGTTATGTGGCTACCACCATCGGCGACAAGTTCTCCCTGTTTTTCGACCTCACTGGCGACTTTGGCCTGATTGACGCCAATGGTTGGGCTGCAACGCTCCGTCCCGGCATCGCTTGGATGGCCACCAAACACTGGACTGCAGCCTTCCGTTTTGGCTTTGCAGGATATGACCATGGTTATTACGGAACTAACAACGGATTCTTTTTGAATTGTGACTTGGCCACTCCGCAAATCAGGCTTTATTACAATTTCTAAAACCATAGACATTTGGGACGCAAATCGCATCTCAACAAAGGAAAAAGCTGCTCCAAGGAGCGGCTTTTTTTGTTTCATCAACAATAAAATACCTTTCGTTCCGTTATTCACACGACTCAATCAATAATTTAATCGTCTTAAACCTTTAAACAAATGAAAAAAGCAATTCTAACTTTTGTGATTGCCTTTGCAGGCATCATCACCGCCAACGCACAAGTTTGGTTAGGCGGAAGTCTCGGTTTCAACACCAATAAGGCTGAAGGCCAACGTGGTACCTACCTTTTCTTAGGCCCAGAGGTCGGCTACAGTTTTGGCGATTGGTCGGTAGCCATGGCATTGGGTTATGCCAACAGCACCAGTGCTGCATTAGCAGGCCCGACGAACAAGTACACCACATCAGCACTCCAAGTCTCGCCGTACATACGCTACAATGTGTGCAACATCGAGAAATTCTCTTTCTTCCTTGACGGTGCCTTCGATTTTATCGGATGGCGCGACAAGTACAACATCAACGGGACAATCACCTACGGCAGAGACTGGCAAACCACCTGGCAAGCTGGAATCAAACCCGGCATAGCCTTCCATCCCACGGCCAAATGGGCAGCCGTGTTTCACTGTGGCTTCATTGGCTACAGCAAGGGAAGCATCGGTGGCATCGACAACATCATCAGCCCTTACGATCCAGGCTTCAACATCGACTTCACAGCATCAACCATCTCAGTTGGTTTTTACTACAACTTCTGAATCATGGAGCTTTGAGAAGAAAAGACGCTCTTTCGGGCGGCTTTTTTCGTTTACGGAACACGCTGATACACCGTCGCCACACGGCTCACGTTGTAAACCTTCATCGTGATGCTGTCGCCGTGCTGCTCGGAGGGGAATTTCACGCTTGTATCAATGTTGTTGAAGCCGCCGAAAGCAGGTTCATCGGAGGTGAGAATGATACGGTAATCGCCTGTCTGCCTGACGGGTATCACATAATCGGGGATGGAATGCGGCCCCCAATTGAAGACGAAAATCAGGTTGCCGCGCTCATAAACGATGGTCTTGTTGTTCTCGTCGGCCAACAACAACCACGCGGGCAAGGCCTGCATAACGACATGAGTTTTGGCAAACTCAAGCATCGCTTTGTCGAAAGCCCCCATAAAGCGGTATTTCAAATGCTCGTTGTCCACCAACGACCACTGGCGGCGGGCATATTGGTAACTCCAATTGTTGCCTTCGCGCGGAAAATCAATCCATTCGGGATGGCCGAACTCGTTGCCCATGAAGTTGAGCCACGCCTCGCCGCCCAAAGTGAGGGTAAACAAGCGTATCATCTTGTGAAGCGCAATGCCACGGTCCACAGTCATAGAAGGCGCATCAACGCTCATAGAATAATACATCTCCTTGTCCATCAGGCGGAAAGCGATGGTTTTGTCGCCCACCAAGGCTTGGTCGTGGCTCTCGGCGTAGGCCACTGTCTTGGTCTGCGGCAGGTGGTTGGTCATGGTGAAGAAGAAGTCGTTCATGCTCCACTGTTCCTCGGGTTGGTCTTTCAGCACTTTAATCCAAAAGTCAGGCAAGCCCATGCCGAGACGATAGTCGAAACCTATGCCGCCGTCGGAAATCGGGTGGCAAATGCCCGCCATACCGCTCACATCCTCCGCGATGGTGATGGCGTGAGGATTCATTTCGTGGCAAAGCGTGTTGGCCAATTGCAAGTAAGTCACTGCATCCTTGTCCACATTATCATTGAAATATTTCCATGGGTCGTCAATGACGAGACCCTCGCCGTGGTCAAGATAAAGCATCGAGGTCACGCCGTCGAAACGGAAACCATCAAAATGGAAGTCCTCCAACCAATAGCGCACGTTGGAAAGCAAGAATTGCAGCGTTTCCTCCTTGCCGTAGTCGAAGAGCTTGGAATCCCAAAGGTTGTGGTTGCCGCGATCGCCAGCGTGAAGGTATTGGAAATCAGTCCCATCGAACAAGTTGATACCCTCGCGGATGTTTTTCACCGTGTGGGAATGCACCATATCCATAATGACCAACAAACCCATACCATGCGCAGTGTCAATCAGTTCCATCAATTCTTCGGGCGTACCGAAACGCGAACTCGGCGCAAAGAAGTTGGAGACATGGTAACCAAACGAGCCATAATAGGGATGCTCGGCGATGGCCATGAGTTGGATGGCATTGTAACCGTCCGCCTTGATGCGCGGCAATATCTTCTCGGTGAATTCCTTGTAAGTCCCGACCTTCCCCTCTTCTTGCGCCATACCAACATGCGCCTCGTAAATCAGCAGCGGCTCGTTTTTCAGTTGCGGCGCAGTGTGCTTATATATATAAGGTGTGGGCGGATTCCAGAATTGGGCGTCGTAGTCCTTGGTGCCTTCATCCTGAAACACCCGCTTGATATACACGGGAATACGCTCGTGCTCACCGATTTGCGACTGCACGAGCACCTTCAGTTTGCTGCCGTGGACAAGCGTTTTTCCAAACTCACTATCTGGCAAGAAGATTTCCCAAATGCCGTTGCCGATGTTCTCCAAAGGGAACTCATAGCGGTTCCAATTATTGAAGTCGCCCATCAGCGAAAGGTAATGCGCAGCAGGTGCCCATTCGCGATACCACCAGCCGTGGCGACGCTTGTCGTAGTTGAAGCCCAAAAACTGATGCGCCGAGGCAAAATTTTTGAGGCTACCATAGCGGTTTTTAATATCGTTCAACCGCCATTCATAGCGGTTGTGGCGGTCGTCAACGGCATTGCTGACGGGGTTGAGCCAAGGGTCGTTTTTTACGAGAGGGAGCATATTATTCTGTTTTTGTATTGTTTTCGATGATTTCCCAATGGCCGCCTTTGTTACCATCAACACGTTTAATCAGTCCATCGGCTTTTAATGAATCTATATGATGTCTGATGCCACCTCTTGACAAGCCACACAAAGCCATCAATTCATCAATAGTTACATTAGGATTTTTCTTTATGGTAACCAAAACCTTATTACGCATTTTTGTGCTGGTTTTTGTGCTGGTTTTTGTGTTGGTTTTTGTGCTGGTTTTTGTGTTGGTTTTTGTGTTGGTTTTCTGTTGCGTTTCGGTATCGGTATTGCTATTGTCTGTGTTCTGACTAGTATCTGACTCATTCCCCTGACCGACTATCTGGCCGATTGCCTCCTTATAAAACGGCACCGTAAACCGAATGAAATGCTCCATAAAAGTGAAACATTCGCGACCATAAACTTGCATAATTCTCGGCATTCCAGAGCCTAACGACTCGACCATCTCAACGTCCCTGAAAATCCGCATCAATTCTTTATTGCGTGGGATGGAAACGCCGTTGAAAAACTCATCTTCTGACATATTTTCAGGCAAACGACCGTATGAGGTGATTTCAAGTCTGTCGGAGAAAATCTCAAACTTTGGCGGCACCTCGCGGCTGTAGTCGTTATGAACGATGAAATTGATGACTGCCTCGTGAATCGCCCGCTCGTCCCAAAGTGGCGTGTCGATGCGGCTCATATAGGTCAATTCCGTCGAAATGGTATTCTCAACTTTCAGTTTCTCCAACACACGCCTTGTCGCGGTCAGCAAGCAACAATAGCCGTATTCATTATTCGAAATGAGGTCAACCCTATCCTTGCCTGCATATTTTGCCACTTTGATGGAATTCCCGTTTTCGTCGGCCAAAAGATAAGCGACATAGTTCAACGCTCCATCTTCGGTCAAAAGTTCCAGATTGCGCAAATAGTTCTCGTTAAGCGGATGCTTCTTTTCTTCGTAATAAATCCGCAACTGACTGAAAGTCAAATCTTGTCGTGGCGACCTGATACGACCCAATGAATTCCTGACCCGATGGGCGAACAAGTCCTCAATCATCGTGGTGGTCATCGGTTCGGCAGCCGTCCCAACCCTTATGAAACAACCTCGCGTACTCATACCATATTTGGCTTTGTAATAAGGCTTTTCGCTGCCCGACGCCACAAACACTTTGATAACTTTCACACCATCAACCATTTCGGCAGTGACATCAAACAAGCCCATCGGCGAAGGCATAACATTCTTTCGGATGCGGTCCTTGATTTTCAGCATATCGCCGTCAATGTCAGATACGCCTATGGCTTTGCCGCCATCATCAACACCAATATAAATGATGCCGCCCTCTCGATAATTGAGGAAAGCGACAACTTCCTTCTCAATGTCGAGTTCGTCGGTCAATTCGCGCTTGAATTCTATTCTATTCGATTCCGTCATTTTCATCGTCTATAGCACCGCAAAAATACCAAAATCTCCTCAATGAAACTCAATCTCCCCCGAATCCAAATCAATGACCTTCGTTTCCGAGGCCTCCAAATGCACAGGAACCACTTCATTAGCAAAGTCGTTCATATCGAACTCGTTGGCTTTGCGTTTGCCCATCAAAACGAGGGCATCGTGCGGGATTTTCACTTCCATATCGCGAGGCTCTTTACGGTTGAAATTCACAACGACCAGCAAGCGTTCCGTTTTGGAATAGCGCAAAAAAGCATACACAAACTGCGGGTCGAAGTTCATATACCACGGGTTGCACCACATCAAATCGTAAAACTTGCCCTCGCTGATGGCGGAATGTTCATTCCTGAAATGCAACAGATTACGATAATAACCGAAGAGTTTTCTTTGCTTTTCGTCAAACCGGCCACCATCGAATTGGCCGCCGTTCATCCACTTCTGATGTTCGGGCATATTGCAATAGTCGAAAATGGAAGTGCGCCCATCGTCGCCGCTGTAACCCACTTCGCCGATGGCTGTTTCGCCGCTCTCCTGACCATTATAGACCATAAACGGTCCCGTGTTCATCAAGGCGGAAAGCGACACGGCGGGCAAGGCGGCAAAGGCATCGCCCACAAACTGCGGTGTGGCCAAACGCTCCTCGTCGTGGTTTTCCATAAAGCGCAACATTTGGGCATCCATCTCGTCCAAATCCTTCCACACTTGGCTAATCTCTTTGGCCTCGTGACCGTGGCAAAGGATGTTTTCCAAAGTGTTGTACAATCCAACTTTATCGTACAAATAATCGAAACCCGCTTCAAGAAAAGGCTTATAAAGTGCTGGCTGATAGATTTCTGCAATCATCAAAGGGTGGTAGTCCTTGCGCAATTCGGCAATCACCCACTGCCAGAAGGCCACCGGAACCATCTCGGCCATATCCACACGAAAACCGTCCACCTGCTTGGCGCACCAAAAACGCAAAATGTCAAGCATTTTCTCCCAAGTGTCGTGATTGTCGTAGTTCAGTTTCACCGTGTCGTACCAATCATTGATGCTCGGATTGGGCGCAAACACATTGTTGCCCGTCGCCTTGGCGGGAAACTCCTCGTAAGGTTGCTCGCCGATTCGTCTTGGCGAAACAAACGCTTGTCCTTCGCAATAATAGAAATTGCAAGGGTCGAAGTCCTTGTTTTGTCGCGCCAAATGATTGGGAATGAAGTCGATAATTACTTTCATTCCGTGCTGATGAATACGCTTGACCAATTGCTCAAAGCCCGCCATCGTACCCAAATCAGGGTCAACGGAACGATAATCGGTGACTGCGTAAGGTGAACCCGCCCTGCCTTTGGTAATGTCAGGATGCGTGCCCGTCGATTCGGAAGCGTGTTCCAGAATGCCCATCAGCCAAATGTGGGTGAACCCCAAATCCTTAATTGCGTTGAGGGCGGTTTCGTCAATGTCGTTAAAAGTGCCGCAGCCGTTTTCAATCTTGCTGCCGTTCATTCGGAACGCGGTTTGCTTGTTTCCGAAAAGTCGAGGAAAGAGTTGATAAATATTCATAGCGCAAAATTAGAAAAATTCCACTCAAATTCATCATTAATTGAAAAATGTACTACTTTTGCCAATTATGAAAGCAAAGAAAACTCTCTATCTCATCGCAGTGTTGCTGTTCAGCAACTTACTTTCCGCCCAAGTTCAGCCCACCTGGGAATCCATCAACGAGCGGGGCTATCCGCAGTGGTTCTTTGATGCCAAATTGGGCATTTTCATCCATTGGGGCGTATATTCCGTGCCAGCCTACGCGAGCCTCGAAGGCTACGCCGAATGGTACTATCGCGGCCTGATGACCAACGACGACCGCAAGGCTTTCCAAGAGCGAATTTATGGCAAAGACTTTCAGTATGAGGACTTTGCGCCAATGTGGAAAGCCGAACTTTGGAATCCCGACGAATGGGCAGAACTGTTCCAAAAATCGGGGGCGAAGTATGTGCTTTTGGTTTCGAAACATCACGATGGTTTTTGCCTTTGGCCGAGCCAATATGCGCCAAATTGGAACTCCGTGGAAGTCGGGCCGAAGCGCGACATTTGCGGCGAACTGACCGAAGCCGTCCGCAAAAAAGGCCTCAAAATGGGTTTCTACTACTCCCTGCCCGAATGGAAAAGCGACATCCACCGCTGGTACGTTGACCCTGACGAAAACATTGGCACTTACGTTGATACGCACATGATTCCGCAGTTCAAGGAATTGATTACCAAATACAAACCCACCGTCCTTTTCACCGATGGCGAGTGGCGCAACAGCGCGGAACAATGGCACGCCACCGAACTGATTTCGTGGTACTACAACACCGTGGGCAGCGATGCCATCGTCAACGACCGCTGGGGCAACGGACAGCAACACGGCTTCCGCACACCTGAATACAGCGCGGGCATCACCCTCACCGACAGACCTTGGGCGGAATGTCGCGGATTGGGGCGCAGTTTCGGCCTCAACCGCAACGAGCCATTGGAAAACTACCTGACCTCCGATGAACTCATCCGCCATTTCTGCGTCCTCGTGGCGGCAGGTGGTGGTATGACGCTCAACGTAGGTCCAGCCGCCGACGGCAAAATCCCATTGTTGCAACAAGAGCGGCTTTTAGACCTTGGCAAGTGGTTGGAAATCAACGGAGAAGCCATTTACGGAACGCGACCTTACAAAAAGTTCTACGAGATGAAACCCGTCAGCATCTGGCGTATGGACGAGGAAATCAATTTCGACTGGAAGCGCAATTCGCCTGACCCCAGCATCAGCTGCGACCACTTCCAAGCGCATTGGCAAGGCTCGTTCTCCTGCTTGGCCGACACCTATACCTTTGAAATCCAGACCGATGACAAAGCCAAATTAGTCATTGACGGCAAAACCGTCATTGAAAACACTCAGGTATCGAAATCTGGCAAAATGAAACTCGAAGCCGGTCAACACAACATCGAAGTTTTATACGAAGAAGACGACATGGAAGCCACCATCACCCTGTATTGGTCGTCGAAAAAGATGGAAAAGCAGGTGATGCAAGGATTCAAAATGGGTAAGATGCTACCTACGGAAGGCCTAAAGGCCACCTACACTTGCGAGCAACCCAACATTTGCTACACGCAAGGCAAGGATGCACTTTACGCCATCGCCTTGGATTACCCTGAAGACCAGTTGGTCTTGAACATCGAAAAACCCGAAAAAGACACAAAAATCACGCTGTTAGGCTGCCCAAAAACATTGCCTTGGAAATACGAAAACGGTCAGCTTTTTATCGACACAAGCGGGTTAAAATACAGCGACTTGAAAAGCACTGCGGCTTGGGTGTTCAAGATGAAATGAAAAAAGCGGTTCCTTTGGTCACTTCGACAAGCTCAGTGCCCAAAGAACCGCTTTTCCTGTCTTAGTCCGTCAATTCCTTGAGGCCTTGGTAGCCTATGATTCGATTCGTCTGATTGGGAATTCGCTTGATGTAGAAACGCTCGTCATCTTGCACGAACTTGAAATGCAGCAAATCCCCTTTCGGGAAGCAATCAATGAAACCGAAACGCTTGGGGCCGACATTCGTTTGATAGGAAAAATCGGAGGTTTTAACGAAGGTCATACGTTTGCCCGATTTCAATATGCTCGGCGTGAAACCATCGAAATAGTTGCGATTGCCCCATTTTCCGGCAAACTGATCGGGGTTCTTCAAGTCGTGGACATAGACATAAAACACCCTGTCAGTCTTAGGCTTCACTTCAAGAACCTTCTGAAGCACAGGCTTCTTGTCCTGAACGACTTCAAGATACAGCCATTGGAACCGATTGCCCAAACTTTCCCAGATAGGGGTAAAATAAGCCGAAGCCACCAAGGAGTCATTCATCAAAATGACCGTATAATCGCCCTGGATAGTGCGATAAAACTGCTTGGCGTCTTCTTCGGTAAATCTGGGTTGCTTTTGTGCAAAACCATTAAAAGCCAACAGGATAGCAGCCAAAATCAATGCAAATCTTTTCATATCATATCCTTTCTTTTGTCAGAATTTGAGGCTTCAAAAGTACAACTTTTTGCTCAATCCATGTCATTCTTCAGCAAATCAAGCATAAAAGCATACTCCAAAGCCACTTCCTTGTAACCCTCGAAACGCCCCGAAGCGCCGCCGTGGCCATAGTCCATCTCGGTCTTCAGGTAAAGCGGATTGTTGTCGGTTTTCAAGGCGCGGAGTTTGGCCGCCCATTTGGCCGGTTCCCAATACTGCACCTGACTGTCGTGCAAACCCGTGGTAATCAGCATGGCCGGATAGTCCTTGGCTTCCACGTTGTCGTAAGGCGAATAGGAAAGAATGTAGTCGTAATACTGCTTCTCGTTGGGGTTGCCCCACTCGTCGTATTCACCTGTGGTGAGCGGAATGCTCTCGTCGAGCATCGTGGTGACCACATCCACAAACGGCACTTGGGCAATGATGCCTTTCCAAAGGTCGGGGCGCATATTGGCCACGGCACCAACCAGCAAACCTCCTGCGCTTCCACCCACGGCAAACATCTTATCGGGTGATGTATATCCTTGTTTCACAAGATATTCCGCACAAGCGACAAAGTCCAAGAAAGTGTTTTTCTTATGCAACATCTTACCGTCTTCGTACCACTTACGCCCCATTTCCTCGCCGCCGCGAACATGGGCAATGGCCCAAACGAAACCACGATCCAGAAGGCTCAACCGAGCCACCGAGAAATAGGCATCCATACTGGAACCATACGAGCCATAGCCATATAACACTAATGGACGGTTTACTGAGCCCTTCAAAAGAACCGAATCAGGTGTTGACGGCGTTTCGACAGGCTCAACGTCCTTGGGTTTCTTATAAACAATCGACATCGGCACCAACACGCCATCATACGAAGGCACCATCAACCGCTCGGTCACATAATCGCTTGGATTGTAGCCTCCTACGACTTCTTGTTGCTTGAGCAACACTTTGGTGCGCTTTTCCATATCATATTCAAAGACCGACGATGGCGTAGTCATCGAAGTGTAGGCAAAACGCACGGCATTGGCATCAAAATCGGGGTTGGCGCCCACTCCGGCGGTGTAGGCAGGCTCGCCGAAATCGATGTAATAATCCATATCGCCATCCCAAGTCTTTACACGAATCTTCACCAATCCGCCCTCGCGCTCCTCGATGACGAAAAACTTGCTGAAAATCGTGAAGCCTTCAATCATCACCTGCTCACGATGGGCAACCACTTCGGTCCAATTCGGCTTTTCGGTCTGTCCAATGGGAGTTCGCATAATCTTGTAGTTGCGCGCCCCGTCGGCGTTGGTTTGAATGTAGAAATGCTCGCCATAATGGTCGATGCCATAAAGCATATCGGGTTGGCGTTGCTGAAAAACACGAAACTCGTTCTTTGGCTGGTCGCTTTCCAGAATCCGGCATTCCGAAGATAGTGTCGATTCGGAGTTGATAATCAAGTATTTCTTTGATTTAGTCTTGCTGATGTAGCACACAAAAGTCTCATCCTTTTCGCTGTAGACCTCCACATCCTCCTCGGCATTGGCGCCAAGTGTATGTCTCATGATCTTGCAAGGCCGCAAGGTTTCGTCTTTCACTCCATAAAACAGCGTTTGGTTGTCGCTCGCCCACACCAAATTACCCGAAGTGTTTTCGATGGGCTCGCCAACAAGATCTCCCGTCTCCAAGTCCTTGACGAAAACGGTGTAAATCCTTCGGCTCACCGTGTCGACAGAATAAGCCAACAGCCTGTCGTCTTCGCTCAAACTGACTTCGCCGATGTCGAAAAAGGCGTGGCCTTCAGCCAATCGGTTGCCGTCGAGGAGAATCTCTTCGGGAGCATCCAAGCTATGCTTCTTGCGGCAATAGATGGGATACTCCTTCCCTTCCTCGAAACGTGTATAGTGGTAATAGTCGCGTATCTTTATCGGCACCGAGTTGTCGTCCTGCTTGATGCGCCCTGTGATTTCCTTAAACAATTGATCCTGAAGCGGTTCGGTATGCTTCAGGCAGGCATCGGCATATTGGTTTTCGGCTTCGAGATAGGCAATCACCTCCGGGTTTTCACGCTCGTTGAGCCAATAATAGTTGTCGATTCGGGTATGGTTGTGCATCGTCATCGCGTGAGGACGGATGGCGGCCTTGGGTGGAATGATATTGGATTTCATTGTGTTTTGTTTGCCTCAGAATGAGAAAGTCAGGCCGAAAGTCGGGAGGATGGGCAACTGGCGCGCCACCTCGCTGGTGACCAAATTGACATAGAACACATTGCTGCGATTGTAGACGTTGGTCACGCTGAGGTCGGCTTCGAGAGTGATTCTCTCGCTGAAGTAGAACTTGCGTTTCACGTCGATGTCGAAGCGGTGATAAGTGGGCAGGCGACCGCCATTCAGCTCGCCGTAAAGCACACCCAACTCGCCATTGGTAGTGGTGTAGTCGAAATTGATGCCGTCCTGGAAAGAATAATACTCATAGAAGCCCTGCACCTGCGTGAACGGGAAGCCGCTACCGAAGTTCCAACGTCCGCTGAACTCCCATTGGCGTTTCGAGCCAGCGGTATAGGTCAAAATCAGGTTGATGTTGTGGCGGCGGTCGAAGTGAGGCGGATATTTCACCATCTCAGAGCCGTCCTCGGTGGCCTTTTCATACTCTCTGTTCACGAAGCCCAAGGCATACACGGCCCACAAGTACCAGTGCTTGTCCTCAAACTTCAACGAAACATCAAAGCCGTAGGCGTCGCCCGTTTCCTTGGTGAAATCTTTCTTGAGCAAGTCGGGGATTTCGTAATTGGCAGGCGAGTCGGCATAAATCTTGTTGCGGTTGATGTTGGTCAGCTGCACGAAGTCTTTCCAATAGCCTTCAATGTTGACGGTCATACTGTTGGTCAAGTCGAACTCACCGCCAATGATATAGTGGTTGGCCTTTTGGAGATAGCCCGTGATGGGCTGTCCGTCAAATGTGGCAGGCATGTTGTCGATACCCGAAAGGAAGCCGTAGAACAGGTTGACCACGTCGCGGTCGCTGGTGGCAGCCACAAAATTCTGCGAATACATTCCCGCAGCCGCTTTCAGGCGGAAACGGTCGGTGGTGTTGTATTTGATGGCGATGCGAGGCTCGGGCGACAGTCCGCCTTTGGTGACCGAAGGATAATACTGCAAGCGGAAGCTCGGCTCAAGCAAAAACTTGCCCAAAACGGCCTTGTATTTTGCATAAATGCCAATTTCGGTCGAATTGACCTTGTCGCCGATCTTGTTGTGGCCATAGACGCTATAAGTGACATAATCAGTCGTATAGCCCAACATCTCAATACCATATTTCAAGGTGTTCTTGCCAAAGAACTGGCTGAAGTCAAAGCCCATGTTGAAACCGTTGATATTGCTGTAGCGGTCGGGGTTGTCAGTCTCTTTCATGCGTGAGGTGTAGCTCGAATAAGCGATGTTACCTTCAATCATCACAGGCGCCTTGCCCGGAATGACGAGGAAGTTGGTTCCCATGCCATACGAGTTCCAGCCAAAATCGGAAAGCGACATATAGTTGTTCACCTGATCGTTGAACGAGAATCCAAACAAGTTGAACTTGCTGCCGTTAGGCGCGTTGAGCGAAACCTTACCGTAAATATCCTGGAAATTGAAAGGCAGCCCCGCCTCAGAGGCGTATGGATACAAGATCTTGCTCGTTTGTTCCAAATAGGAGTTCTTTGCCGAGATGATGAACGACATCGTGGCATCGTCAGGGTTCTTGGCTTTCTTCAGCGGGCCTTCAAGCATAATCTTGGCTCCAAACGTATTGCCGCCTATCTTGCCCGAAATGCGTTTCTTGTTGCCGTCGCGGGTCGAGATGTCCATGATGGAAGAGATTCGTCCGCTGTATTCGGCCCCGAAACCGCCAGTGTAGACATCGGCGTTACGGATAATATCGGTATCGAACACCGAGAACAAGCCGATGGAGTGGAAAGGGTTGTAGACCACCATGCCGTCCAAAATCACCTTGTTTTGGATGGGCGAGCCGCCACGGATGTAGAGCTGTCCGCCTTGGTCGCCGGTGAAGATGACCCCCGGCACCACTTGCAGATATTGGGCGAAATCGGCCTGGCCACCCACGCTCGGAATCTTGGTGATGGTCTTGGGCGTCACCGTGATGACCGATGTCTTGGTCTCGGTGCGCGCCTCAATCTTGTCGGCGGTGATGGTCACCGTCTCCAGTTTCTGGGCGGTTTCCTTCAGGAAATACTTGCGGTTGATGCTCTGCCCTTTCGACAGGTTGAAAACCTCCGAAATGGTATCGTAGCCCACGCTCGTGATGAGCAATGTATAGCTTCCGTCGGGGATGCGGTTGATGTTGAAATAGCCGTTCTCGTTGGTCGAGCCGCCGAAAGCCGTGCCTTTCAGATACACATTGGTGAACATCATCGGCTCACCCGTCGATTCCTCATACACAAAGCCTTTGATGCTGTTGTCTTGGGCAAAAACCGAAACCGTGGTCATTAAGAACCACAAAATTGCAAATAACAATCTGGAAAACAAACGATTATTCATACTAAAGCAATTGATTAGACTTTGAAACCATATATAAAGTGGTGCAAAGTAAACAAATAATCCTGAATAATCGGTCAGAAATTTTCAAAAAAAGAAAAATAATCCGATTTTTGGCCGTTTCAACTCAAACTACAGGCATCTCAGCCTTAGCTTTTCCTACCGATTGAGAAAACAACCACCGACTTTCGTGCCTGTTGTCTTCGTAATGATACAAAAGCACGCCAATCGCCAATGCCGCCAACATCAGCACGGCTTTCAGCCAATCCTTGAAAGGAAGCATCGCAATGCCCACGAAAATGAACACCATTGGCCAAAGCCTCAAGGCAACGGCCCAACAAAAATCAATGACGTCCAGCGAAGCCAGCAGGGCCAACACGCCAATGGCCACGAACACAATGCCCAAAAACCAATTCCTGCTTTTCATGACTTCTTGCCTTTCGAGGGAAACAACAACAAAACGCCCAGCACAATCAGCAGAACAGGCCAAATCGTTTGCCAGTTGAACTGAGGAATGAAGCGGTGCAGCAACGCTATCGCACCCGTGGCAATCAGAATCAGGCCGAGCACAAGGCCGCCCTTGCCAGCTTCTTGCCCTTGGGGCGTTTCCATGACAGTTTGTCCGTTTTCGTCGACAATCCTTTGCACGGGGGCGGCAGGCATCATCACCCAAAGGATGAGGTAAAGCCAGAAGCCCATGCTGGCAAAGAAGAACATGCAAGCGAAAAGCACCCGCAGCAGCGATGCATCGATGTTGAAATAGTTGGCCAATCCCGAACACACGCCGCCAATCACCTTGTTTTGCGTGTCTCGCTCAAGTCTCTTGTTGTTTTCCATGTTTTTTGCTTGTTTTTAAGGTTAAACGCCAATTCCCCTACAAAAATAATGCCGCACCTTTCGGCACGGCATTATGTCATTCGTCCAAACGGAAACATTCACTTCTTCACAATGAATTTTTCGGTCTTCACGGTCTGTCCATTGACGAACAGGTTGCAGAAATAAATGCCTTCGTTGAGGTCGGCCACCGAGAAGGTCACCGCGCCTTGCAGGTTGTTGATTTGCTGGTTCATCACTTCCTGGCCAAGCAGGTTGTAGACCGAAACCGAAGCGTTGGCCAACGACGACAGTTCGTAATCGAACTGCACCATCGACGAGGCGGGGTTCGGGTAGGCGTGGCCGAAACTGTAAGCCATCTTCTCACTGATGCCTTCGGCATTGTAGGCAAACCACACTTCGACGCACACTCTGTCTTCCTCATTGCCGTCGGGATAGGCATAGTATTTCACGACCGAGGTGCCAGAGATGAAATTCGCAGGGTCGCCCGACATTTCGGGGTCAATTTGGTGATGGAACGAGAGGTCGCCTTGGTTGCTCACCACGCCCGCTTCGAGGGCCACCGGGCGGCTGACAAACACGTCGGGGATGTAGCAGTTGCCCCAGCAGAAATAGTTCGACGTTCCTTCGACGATTTGGATTTCCTCCTTTTCAATTACCACGTCGATGACACCGTCAGTAAGGTTGCGGACTTGCATCTCTTGCAACATTTCACCCCAATCGAGGGCTTCGGTGCAAATCACCCTTTCGCCGTTTTCGAGAGCCTGTCCATCCAGTTCAAATTGCAGCGATTGAGCTGAAACCCAGCCCATTACCGCCAAAAAAAGCAACGTAAAAATAGATTTTTTCATCATAGATGTAATTTTTAAATGATACTTATTCGATGTTTCGAACTGCAAAAGTGCAAAACTTTTTCCAATCGCGCAACAAAAACATTGCCATTTTTTTCGAAATGCTTACTTTTGTATTCGAAAACGACTTGACATGGACAGGAAATTGAAGAGGCTTGGCCTAGTGATGGCATTGCTGGTGACAGCTTGCGTGATGAACGTCAACGCGCAAACCCAAAGGATGATGCTGATTGAAAGTTTCACCAACACGGGCTGCGTGCCGTGTGCCCAACAAAATCCCGCTTTTGATGCCCTCCTTGCCGCGAATGCCGAGCGTGTGGCCGCCGTCAAATACCACACCAATTGGCCGTTGGCCAACGACCCAATGCATTTGGCCAATGCCGAAGACATCGAAACCAAGACAGAGTTCTACAACGTTGCCAACGTGCCGACCGCCATAATCGATGGCAACCGCTACCATTCCGCCCCGTCAGGCATTACGCAAAACATCATCAATCAATTGCTGGACATTCCGTCACCGATTGAAATGCAATTACGCCTTGAGGCCGACACCTTGAGCAACAAACTATTAGTCAGTGCAGAGGGGCGGGCCACAGCTTCGGTCGGCGGCGACATTCGGCTGTTTGTGGCTTTGGTCGAAAACGAAATACGTTTCGAGATTCCACCAGGCGCCAACGGAGAGAAGGATTTTTCGCATGTGTTGCACAAATTCCTTACCGAGGCTTCGGGGCAAAAATTGGACTATTTGGATGTCGGACAACAATTTGCGTTCAATTTCGACTGCGAATTGGCCCACAGCCAAGACCTCAACAATCTGTCGGCCTTGGCCTGGATTCAGGATTTCAACACAAAGGCAGTTCATCAAGCCTGCAAATGCAATGCCATAGCCACCGCAGTCAGCGAATCGGGTCAAACGCCTTTGCAAGTCTATCCCAACCCCACCGAAGGCTTCGTCCACATCGCTTTCAGCGGCCAACAGGTCTCTTTGTTTAATATGCTGGGAGAATGCATTTACGAAAACGATGGAGAAAGAGAACTTCGCATTGACATGAGGCACTACGGACCAGGGATTTATGTTGTGAAAGCAGGAAACCAAACCCAAAGAATCATTGTCAAATAATCGCTATGACACTCGTTTATCATCATTTGGGAAAAACCGACTCCACCAACGCCTATCTGCAAAGGCAGCAGTCGGAACGCGACATCACAAACTGGGTTGTCAGTGCAGATGAGCAAACCGCAGGCAAAGGTATGGGCAGCAACAGCTGGGAAAGCGAGACCGGAAAGAACCTCACATTCTCTATGGCATTGGATATGAGCTTTCTGCCTGCCGAAAGGCAGTTTCTGCTCTCCGAAACCGTAGCCTTGGGCATCATTGAGGTTTTGGACACGATTTTACCTTCCGAGAAGCTGTCCATCAAATGGCCCAACGACATCTATTTTGAAAACAGAAAACTCGCCGGAATCCTCATCAACAGCACCATCAAGGCCAACATAATGGATGTTTCCATCATTGGTATTGGGCTGAATGTCAACCAAATGAAATTCCAAGACTGGCCAACGCACCCGATTTCGCTGAAAATGATTATGGGAAAGGATTACAATTTGCATCCTTTGTTGGAGCAAATCGCGGAGTGTATATTAATAAAGGTGCAGCAATTGAAGTCCTCCCCTACATCCATTGAGAAAGATTACTTGAAACGGCTTTTCCGCTACCGCACTTGGGCGGATTATGAAGTCGAAGGGAAGGTTTTGCGGCTGCTTATGACGGGAATTGATTCATTTGGAAGACTGCAACTTTTGGACACGGAAAACAAGACGTATTGTTTTGATATTAAGGAAATTAGATTCATTATTTCCAACTAAAAGTCCAAAAAAAGTCCAAGAAATGTCCAACTTGGACTTTTTCTTGGACTTTTTGCACTATTTGACCACCCAATGCCACTTGCCGTTGGCCTTCACTTTCTTCACTTTCTTGCTCTCTTTCAACTTGTTAAGGTAGTTGTAGAAAGTGCTTCGTTTCAGTCCGGTCAGGCGAATGATTTCGTCCGAACTTATGGACGGATTCTCCTTGATGATGGCTATGATGGCCTCGGATTTGTCCATTGCTGTGGTTTCTTCCACAATCTTGTCGGTTTGTGTTTGCGCGGATGGGCGGAAAAGCGTCACGGTGAAAAAGCCCTCGGTTTCGAAAACAGGCTCAGGCAAGCCCGCGTCAAGCATAGACTTTCGCATCCTTGGAATGCCTGAACCAATCTTTTCCACGAGGTTCATCCGCGTGAAAAGATTGAAAACCAACGGATTTCTCGACAGGCTCTTTCGTCCAAAGTTCTTCGCCACAATCGGCAACAGCCCGCCTGGATTGCTGATTTCGATGCGGTCGTCATACATCTCCACGACCACCGTTGCGCCTTGCTCGTAATAGTCGCGATGGCAAATCGCGTTCAGCAAGGCCTCTTTCAGCACGTTCAAGGGAATCTCCCAAATTTCCTCCCGAGGGCCGGCGGTCTCAATCCTATACGAAACCTGCAACTTGCTTTGCAGCCAGTCCAGAGCCTGCTCGTATTGCCGAAGCAGAGGTCCGTGGAAGGTCTTGTCGTCCAAAATATAGACTTTTTCGTTCCCCTTGAACAAGGCGCAACGCACAACAGCCTGAAAATAATGCGCTTCGGGATGCTTGGCGAAGAACATAACACCGCCTCGCCTGACTGCGTGATTTTCGTCAAAAAGTTGCAGATTGTCAAGGATTTGAGGAATTGGCGTGTCTGGACTCAGGCTTGCTGAACGTCGGAAGTCGAGAAACGCTTCCTCGTCCAATTCGTCCATAAGGTTGATGGCGGGCTCGGGAATGGCATCGAAATGGATGCGCTGGCTTCGTTGGAAGAAATCACGCATCTCATCAACTTGGGTCAACTTTTGGCAACTCGCACCCTCGCGCATAAAAATGGAACCGCCAAAAACATACGGTTTGAACTGGCCTTCAGGCACTTCGATAACCCAAACCGTTTTATCGTCCACTTCTATTGGATACAAGGAATATTGGATTTTTGGCGAAATTTCGCCGAGGCTTCCCTGAATGGCAGAACGACGGCTGTTTTCGATGGTGGCACCCACAACCTTATTCGAATCGCTGATGCCGATAAGCACAAAACCGCCTTGGGCATTGGCAAATCCACAGGCTTCTTCGCTCAACTCACGCACCTTCACCGGCACGGACTGCTTGAACTCGATATGAGGCCCTTCACCTTGAACCAAACAATGGAAAATATCGTTTTTTTCTAACATTTTTGGACTTTTTAAATCACTGCAAAAGTAATAATTATCAGTATGTTCCAAGCAAAAAATCCAAAAAAAGTCCAAGAAATGTCCAACTTGGACTTTTTCTTGGACTTTTTCGGTCAAAACGCCTTCGAATCAGGTCAATTCCAGCGGTCGCTCCAAGCCTGCTGGTCTTTGCGCCATTCCTTCAGGGATTCCACATCCTCTTCGGTGATGTAGGCTTCCTCGACAGCCTTGTGAATCAAGGTTTCATAGTTCGACAAAGTGACTAACTGGCAGTTTTTCGCCTCAAAGTTTTGTTTGGCAAGCTCCATCTGGTAGGTGAAAATGGCCACCATACCCTTCACTTCGGCACCTGCTTCGCGCAAGGCATCAACGGCCAAGAGGCTCGACTTGCCCGTGGAAACCAAGTCCTCGACGACCACCACCGACTGCCCCGCATTGATGACACCCTCGATCTGGTTCTGCATCCCGTGCGATTTTTTCTCGGAGCGCACATAAACGAAAGGCAACCCCAATTCCTGCGCCACCAACGCGCCTTGGGCGATGCCACCCGTGGCCACGCCTGCAATCACATCGGGCTTGCCGTAGTATTGCACGATTTTCTCCACAAACTGCTGGCGAATGTAGGTCCGTACGGCGGGATAGGAAAGCGTGACGCGGTTGTCGCAATAAATGGGGCTTTTCAGTCCAGAAGCCCAAGTGAACGGGGCTTTCGGGCTGAGTTTCACGGCCTTGATTTGCAGCAGGTGCAAGGCCAAAGTCAATGCTGAGTCATCGTATTTCATAGTAATTGAACTTTGTCGAAACGAATTTGTGTATCTTTGTCGCTTGAAAACAATCAAAATCGACTGCAAATGTACAAGATTTTTCAAGAAAACAAAGCATTGATTTTTCCAAAAATTGATGGCAACGCATTGAAATTCGATGCAATGCTCCCAGAATCTGACAGATACGAAATCGACATCCTCTGCGATTTTTTGCTAGAATGGCTTGCCGACAAGGAGCAAACCGACACTTTTGTCCACGAAGTGGGCGAAAATGCTGTGGTGGAAGCCTTGAAAACGACCTTCCGAATGGCACCTGCGGCGGGTGGAATCGTGGTCAAGGATGGGAAAATCGTCAGCATTGTGCGCAACGGGATTCCCGACCTGCCCAAAGGACATTTAGAAAAAAATGAATCGCCCGAAAACGCTGCCTTGCGCGAAGTGACAGAGGAAACGGGAATAGGCAATTTACAGATTGTCAAAGCATTGCCGTCCTCTTGGCATTGCTATCAAGTTGGTGAAGAATGGCGACTGAAACGCACCTATTGGTACTTGATGGAAAGCAGAGAAACCATCCAGCCCAAACCGCAAACCGAGGAAGGCATTACGGAGATAAAACTCATTGGAAATGAAGATATTGAGGCATTTTTGAAAGGAACATTCCGCTCAATAAGCGAAATTCTTGGAAAAGATTTGCACCAAGTCGTTACAAAGTAATACTTTTGCAAGCTGAATCGGATTGTTTCCTACTCCGCTTCGCGTCACTGCGAGGCACGAAGCAGTCCAGAAAAAGACTAATTCCTGGATTGCTTCACTTCGTTCGCAATGACGCAAAGCGACGACAAGACACACCTGTAGAAAATCGAATACACAATGAAAAGAATAGCCGTTTTCCCCGGTTCCTTCGACCCCATCACCTTGGGGCATCGCAGCATCGTTTTGAGGGCCTTGCCCATCTTCGACGAGATTTATGTCGCCGTCGGCATCAACATGGAAAAGCGTTCCACTTTTGATTTGCAAGACCGCATTGCGTGGTGCGAGGCCGTTTTCAAGGACTATCCGCAAGTGAAAGTGGAGAGCTACCAAGGCCTCACCGCCGACTTCTGCAAGAAAGTGGGCGCACGCACCATCATCCGTGGCCTGCGTTGCGGCAGCGATTTCGAGTACGAGAATATGATCGGGCACGCCAACAAGCGCCTGCACCCCGAGTTGGAAACCATCTTTTTGCTCACTGAAAGTGAGTTGGTTGGCGTGTCGTCGAGCGTTGTCCGCGACATCTACAAGAACGGCGGCGACACATCCAAGTTTTTGCCAGTCGAAGTAAAACTACCATAATCACATTTTTTATGATTAATAACAATGGTAATTATATGTACCTCATTCATTGGTATGGACCCTTCTACTCTCGCCAAGATTTAGAAGATTGGGAAAGACAGCAAGAAAGCCTGTATTATCTGTACTTGTTTCAAGGGAAAAGAAAAAACAAAAGAACATATAATTATTATTGTGGAATGACTTATGACAGAAGCAACTGCGTTTCTTGTGTTTTTAACAGGATGAAAGACTCAGATCATCATATTCATATATTTGAACAAGAAAGGAAGGAATCTATAATGATTTGGGTTGGTACGATTGCTAGCAATACACGTCCTTCCAGAAAAGACATTAGTATATGTGAAAATATGATTACTAGCGAAATCGCCCAAATTGAACTAGATGAATCAAGAATAGTAAATGAAACAAATAAACTACCGCCAGCCAATAATGTATATATAATAAATGAGTGGTTTAACCGACATCATATTAAATACCGACCTCAATTAAAAGAATTCATTCCTAACATTGTTCCAGATGTAATTACATATGATGCTGAATCGAGATATTTGTACCGAGCCAAGAAACTGGTTTTCATCTCAAAATTGTAAATTAAGCGTACAATATACATACATCTATTTCGTTTTTCGAATATGAAACGAATGATTATTGTTTTATTGTTCTCTGTACTTTTCCTCACGACAACCGCCCAAAACGTGACGATTACAGGACGAAGCAACAAAACCAACACCTTGATGCGACTGTTCGCATACGAAGACCTTATCAATGAAACAGGCATTTTGCTCGACCAAGGCAAGACCGACCAACAAGGCAATTTCATCCTCGAAGGCCTTGTGAAACAAACCATCCCCGCCCGTGTGTATGTAGGATTGGAATATGTCGATCTCATCCTCACGCCCAATGCCACCTACGACCTTGAAATCATCGTCCCCGTACAGCAAGAGAACGTTTCCTATTTCGAGAAGGAGCTGCCCACCCTTCGGGTGAAACGTGCTACTGACAAAGGTTTATACCGACAGATGATTCTTTCGGAGGAAATCGTCAACGGCTATATGATGGAGCATTTCAACCAAATTTACCGGGGCCGCCAAATGCGCTACATCGACTCCATCCAAAACGCCATCAGCCGCGAAGTGCCCGACATCAAGTCGGACTATGTGAAGAACCATAACCGTTATAAGATTGCCGCTATTCGTCTGGGTATCAGTGCCGATGGCGGAAAGAAAATCATAAAAGACTATTACGACGGGCAGCCCGTGCTCTACACCCAAAGTGCCTACATCGACCTGTTCAAGGAACTGTTTGATGGCTATTTCAGCATTGCATCCTACGACAGTCACCTGCTTAACGATGCCTTCAAGGAAGGGCCTGTCCCCTTCAGGAAATATTTGGACACCGACCCACTTATGGCGAAAAACCCGCAACTTGCCGAGCTCATTATCATTTTTAATTTGCAAAAACTTTGCTATGGTGACCGCAATACAAGCCGTTTGGCCAAAGACCACCTTAATTATATAAAGAGCCAGACAAAACACGCCGAGCACAAGACCATCATCGGCGATTTCTTCACGAAATACAACCAATTGGCAGTCGGCAACGATGCCCCTGAGTTCACGCTAAAAGACGGCAACGGCAACGAAGTCAGTCTTTCGGACTTCAAGGACGGTTTGGTGCTGTTGCAGTTCGTGGATGGCGCATCGCCCGTCAGCGAGCGGCAGTTTGCGGAATTGAGAAGCCTTCACCACCAATGGCAAGACTCGGTGCAAATCCTCACCATCGCCACGCACGACAAGATGGACATTTTCAAACAACAATTCACCGAAAAACGGATAGATTGGCCCCTCTTGGACCTCGGCGACAACATTCTCCTGTTGGAAGCCTACAATGTGCGCACCTTCCCCGAGTACATCCTCATCCGCAAGGGCAACAAAATCGGCGAAGCCCCTGCGCCCTCGCCTGAGCGGTATTTGGACGAAAGGGTGAGGCGGCTTTATGGGAAGTAAAAACGGAAAAAGTCCCTTTTTCACCCCTTAAAATCACGGAATAATTCCCTTTTTTAGGCTGTAATTTTCGGAAAAAGTCCCCTTTTCTTGCAGGAATAAGTTGATAAACAGCAATTTAACTCCTATTAGACTTCCTTGTTTATTATTGCATGTTTTATCAACGGGATTTTGTGCGGGATGAGGGGGAGTTGATTGTGCCGGAAATCAATTATCCTTCATAAGAGGATTCTGCTTTTTCCATCTCGGTTCTCAAATCATCCAATACTTTCCCGTTGTAACTGAAAAACTTGGCTCCTTGATAGGCACCAGAAATGTTTCGCTTTTCAACAGGCATAAATGTCCCCACAAACGGAGATAATTTGTAAATTCGCCCTTCGTATTCGATTTGGTCGTCACCAGCGACCTTTACTTTTATGCCCGTAGGAATAAACGTCAGAATTGCACCAATTGGAATGTTCACCATGCTAAACTTAAAGCGCGGCCTCATCTTTTTATGAGGCTCACCATCAGGCGTTTTGGGGTCTCGTTTTTGGATGGGTTGATTGTCCTCATAAAGAATCACTTCAGCGTCATCCACTGTCATGGCAATATCATTGAAAATATCAAGTGCCACCTGTGGAGCAACATTGAAGAACTCGCGATTCTGCCTGATTCGCAAATCAGTCAAGCGGTCAATAGTTTTATGAACCAATTTCTCAACCTCATTATATTTGCAAGTTTTCATGGTCGCAAAAATCTCAAATGGCAATGGAACTGCCGTATTATCCAATTCCTTCGACCGCACATCAACTGGACGCGAACTTTTCCCAATCTTAACCCAATCTTCTTTGAAACTTGGATTTGTCAAGATATACACATAACCTTGTTTAGAATCATCTTGCATGGTTGCATGTTTTTTGTTGGCGACAAAAGTACAACTTTTTTTCTTTTTCAACCAAAGACCTTACAAATACCCACACAATACATCGGCAAGCAAGTGACAACCTCGTCTTTCTGAATTAACCAAATTAAGACTATAAAAAGAACTTTTTTTGAAAAAGAAGTGCTATTTGAAAAAATTGTTCTATCTTTGCAGCAACAAACTTACCCCGCTTCCCGCAAGAACAGCGCGCTTAGGGTAAGTCTTTTTTTATCCTGTTTATGGAGGTGTTGAAAGTATTTGTCCAAAATCATCTGACTTTTTGACACAAATTCCCCTCAATTCACGGAAAAACACTACCTTTGCACGAATTTTGCGCAAAGGCAAATTTCATTCATATAATTAACTGATAACTATCAACTTCAAACTGCAAACTGAATAAAATGGGATTTCTAAAGAAACTCTTCGGCGACAAGGCCTCGCGCGACAACAAAGCCTTGCAGCCCATACTCCAAAAGACCCTCAAGGCTTACGAGCAAATCGTGAAACTCGACATCGACAGCCTGAGACATAAGACCGTAGAATTCAAGGAATACATCAAGAACAAGACCGCCGCCGAGGTAGCCGAAATCGCCGAGCTGAAAGCCAAGGCCGAAGCCAACTTCGATATGGACCCCGACGAGAAGGAGAAACTCTACAACCAAATCGACAAACTTGAGAAACAGGAACTTGACCACATCGAGGAGGCACTGAACGAGATTCTTCCCGAGGCGTTCTCGGTGGTGAAGGCCGCCGCCAAATACTTCTGCGAACACGAGACCGTGGAAGTGACGGCCACTGACCTCGACCGCGAATTAGCCGCCAAATACGAGCACGTCACCATCGTGGGCGACAAGGCTTATTTCAAGAACAGCTGGATGGCCGGCGGCAACATGGTGACTTGGGACATGGTGCATTACGACTGCCAAATCATCGGCGGTATCGTGCTGCACCAAGGCAAGATTGCTGAGATGGCCACTGGTGAAGGCAAGACCCTCGTGGCCACGTTGCCCGTTTATCTTAACGCATTGGCGGGCAAGGGCGTACATGTGGTCACCGTGAACGACTACTTGGCCAAGCGTGACTCCGAGTGGATGGGCGCGATGTACGAGTTCCTCGGCCTCACCGTGGACTGCATCGACAAGCACGAGCCTAACTCCGCCGCACGTCGCCGCGCCTATAACTGCGACATCACCTACGGCACCAACAACGAGTTCGGCTTTGACTACCTGCGTGACAACATGACAGGCAACCCCGAAGAGTTGGTGCAGCGCAAACACCACTACGCCATCGTCGACGAGGTCGACTCCGTGTTGATTGACGATGCCCGTACCCCGTTGATTATCAGCGGTCCAACGCCACGCGGCGACCAACAGGAATTCGACCAACTGAAGCCCGATGTAGTGAAGTTGTACGAAGCTCAAAAACGCTATGTGACAGGCATTTTGGCCGAGGCCAAGAAAATCCTCACCGACCCCAACGCCACCGAGGACGAAAAGAAACACGGCGCCGACCAACTTTTCCGCGCCTATCGCGGTCTGCCGAAAAACAACGCCCTCATCAAGTTCCTCAGCGAGGAAGGCATGAAGAGCCTGATGCAGAAGACCGAAGGCTTCTACATGCAAAACCGCAACGAGAATATGCACATCATCGACGACGAACTTTATTTTGTCATCGACGAGAAACTGAATACCGTGACCCTCACCGACAAGGGCAGCGAGCAATTGGCGCAAGCCTACAACGACCCCGCTTTCTTCATCATTCCCGATGTGGGTGCCGAGATTGCCGACTTGGAGCACTCTGGCCTCAGCAACGACGAAAAAGTGTTACGCAAGGCCGAGTTGATGCGTAACTTCGCCGAAAAATCGGATCGTTTGCACACCGTGCAACAACTGCTGAAGGCCTACACCTTGTTTGAAAAAGATGTCGATTACGTCATCATCGACAACAAGGTCAAGATTGTCGATGAGCAGACGGGACGTATCATGGAAGGCCGCCGTTGGAGCGATGGTCTGCACCAAGCCGTGGAAGCCAAGGAAAACGTGAAGGTGGAAGCCGCCACGCAGACCTACGCCACCATCACCTTGCAGAATTACTTCCGTATGTACCACAAACTGGCCGGTATGACCGGTACCGCCGAAACCGAGGCGGGCGAGTTCTGGGACATCTACAAACTCGATGTGGTCGTCATCCCGACCAACCGCCCCATCGCCCGTATCGACCAAGAGGACATGATTTACAAGACCAAGCGCGAGAAATACAACGCCGTCATCGACGAGATTCAAAGCCTTGTGAATGCGGGTCGTCCCGTGCTGGTGGGTACCACTTCGGTGGAAATCTCCGAGTTGCTCAGCCGTATGCTGACCCGCAAGGGCATCCCGCACAATGTGTTGAACGCCAAGTTGCACTTCAAGGAGGCCCAAATCGTCAAGGAAGCCGGTCAGGCGGGCACCGTGACCATCGCCACCAACATGGCAGGTCGTGGTACCGACATCAAGTTAGGCCCCGGCGTGAAGGAAGCCGGCGGCTTGGCCATCATCGGCACCGAGCGCCACGAGTCGCGCCGTGTTGACCGCCAGTTGCGCGGTCGTTCAGGCCGTCAAGGCGACCCGGGCAGTTCGCAGTTCTACGTCTCTTTGGAAGACAACCTGATGCGTATGTTCGGCTCCGAGCGCATCGCGGGCATCATGGACCGTATGGGCTTGCAGGAAGGCGAAGTCATTCAGCATCCGATGATTACGAAGCAAATCGAGAAGGCTCAGAAGAAAGTCGAAGAGAACCATTTCGGCGTGCGTAAGCATTTGCTGGAATATGACGACGTGATGAACTCGCAGCGCGAAGTCATCTACAAGAAACGCCGTCACGCCCTGTTTGGCGAGCGTCTTTCCATCGACATCAACAACATGATGATGGACTTCGGCGAGAAGCTCATCGAGGAATATCAGGATGCCAAGGACTACGAGGGCTTCAAGATGGAACTCCTTTCGAGCATGGGCATCGACGCGCCTTTCAGCGAGGAGGAATTCGACCGCCTGAAGACCAAGGAATTGGCCGAAAAACTCTTCAACGCCGCCTCGGAGCATTACAAGGAAAAGGCTCGCATCATCGGCGAAAAGACCTTGCCCGTCATCAAGAACGTGTATGAGAACCAGACGCATTTCGAGAACATCGCCATCCCGATTACCGACGGCAAACGCGGCATGAACGTTATCGTGAACCTAAAGAAAGCGGTCGAAAATGGTGCCCGCGAAGTGAACCTCTGCATCGAGAAGAGCATCACCCTCGGCCTCATCGACAACGCTTGGAAGGAACACCTCCGAGAACTCGACGACCTGAAGGAATCGGTACAAAACGCCACTTACGAGCAGAAAGACCCGCTGGTGATTTACAAGTTGGAGTCGTTCAACCTGTTCAAGGCCATGGTTGAAAAGATCAATGAGGACGTCATCTCCTTCCTGATGCGCGCCGACATCCCGACGCAAGACCCGAACACCGTGCGCGAGTCGCGTGGCCCGCAAGGCATCGACAAGTCGAAGATCCGCGAGCAACGCCAAGACCTGCTGGCACAGTCGCACAGCGACACACAGCAGAAGCAAGTCACCCAACCCATCCGCAAAGAGGTGAAAGTGGGCCGCAACGACCCCTGCCCCTGCGGAAGCGGCAAGAAATACAAGCAATGCCACGGACGGTTTGAGAACGCTATGGAATAAGCGGCATTCAACCTAATGAAAACCGAGCGGAATCTTGTTGGGTTCCGCTCGGTTTTTTGTTTTTGTCATTCATATTGGCAACTATTGGCTATTTCCCTATTATGGAAAGAATGTGTTTCCCTTGGGTGGTTAGGCGGTATCTCTGAAGTTTGCTCGTAGGCTTGTCAGGAATGGTCATTTCAAGCCAGCCTATGGAGATAAGGGGTTTGATGTATTTCAAGGCAAAACGGCGCTTGTTGGTTTCTCCCACTGTTTCTTGCAGTTGTCGCATTTCGGATGGTTCGGCTGCAAGTTTGAGAATCGACCATACCTGCTTCGTGGAATTTGTGTTGAGCCAGTCCGCCAAAATGTTTTCGTCATCTTGGGACACATCTTGGGACATATCTTGGGACACATCTTGGGACACATTTCGGGACAAAAATTGTAATTTACTGAAATCCAAATCGGTATCTTGGGACACATCTTGGGACAACACTTCAGACAAAGAAGCCAAAAAACGATGCAAGACAGAAGACTCGAAAGGTTGGTTTTCGTTTCAAGAACTGCCACAGACACTTGGAAAGAGTTGAATAACCGTTGCTCACCCTAATAAAAACCGAGCGGAATCTGGTGGGGTTCGCTCGGTTTTTAATGATTCGAACAAAATCACCTTTGAATAGACTTTCAAATGATATCAAATCAGAACTTGTAAACAACACCTTTTGGCGTTACTTTCACTTTGCTATTGGCCAATGGGGTATAAGAGCATATCCATGTGATTACACTAGTGATACACAACACACCTCCAGCAACTATTGGAATATACACAGAGTCATCGTGGTGTCTATCTGTCAACGAAAGCACTCCTAATGTTGTTGCAGTAGTTCCAATAATACCCTGTATCAAAGCGGATTGACGACGATGAGCCATTACTGCTATATCAGTACGGTAATCTGCAATCTGTACATTCATTTCTCTCAATTGCATATTGAGTTGTTGTAACTCCATTAGGGAAAGAGAATCTCCGTTTATGGGTGCTGATTTTTCCTTCGGAGCAACAGCGTCTGAAAACGAATTTCCTTTAGAGACTTCATCTTCCATGTTTTTTGTTTGGCAAAACAAGTTGAAACACACTGTTAATGCCAAAATCATCAAGAATGCTTTTTTCATCCCAAAGTATTGTTTCGGCTTCCAGTCCCAGAAGCGCAGGAGAATCCTCTGTTCCCCATTTGGTTACGACAAAAGAAGCGTGGAACTGTATGCCACATTCCTAAGTCAAAGGTCCTGAGAATTACCTATATATTGCAAATATGAGATAGCAGCCCACGCTATATGCGTAGCCACTATGCCTCTTGCAATATATTAAGTCATTGAATTTCTCAGGTTCTCGACTTACAAGACAAGCATAACGCTTCTATATGACGGACTTGGCTCGCCAAATCCATCGGCAAAAATAAGAAAAAGGTATGAAACGGAAGGGAAAAATGAAGTTTTTTTGTTCGCAAGTTCAAAATCGAAACTTTGTTTTTCTCAGAAATGTGTCCACGAAACATAATTTTTAGGCTTTTGTGGACACTTTTCTAATACAAAAAGTGTCCACGAAAATGATAAAAAGTCATTTTGTGGACACATTAATCCTCTTTGAAAAGGTCGTCCATCGTCATAACCGACTGAAAACGACTGGAATATTTGCCTCTGACAAGGCCGTATGTGGTCACCAATGACAAATGAACTGATTTCTTGCAGGAAGTGTCTTCGATAAAACGTTCCACTTTGCGGCGAAGTTCGGCATCATAGTCCTTGTCGATGGAAAACTCATCGGAAACGAACTTCATCTCACAAAGGTTGACCACACGGTCGCTGCGGTCGAACAGCAAGTCCACCTGCGCCGTGCCCGCCTTGCTACGCCAAGGAGCTGCCACCGCGTCAACAGCACCAAAGCCCAACGCCTTCTTGATTTGCGCCTCGTGGAGCAAGCACACTTCCTCGAAAGCCAAGCCGCGCCAAGTGTTCAGTTCGGGCGTGCGGATGTTTTTTGTCCAAAAGCTTTGGCGAGGCAATTTCTTCCCGTCAAGGAAAGCCAAATGAAACAGCGAAAGCCTGTCCACCAATTTGTAATAGACATTCCGCGCACTGCCGCCATAGTAAGTGTAAGAAGTAACGAAATCGCTTTTCTCCAAAGTTTGCAACATCTTGGAAATCCGTCCGTTATAGGCAATCGAAGTCCGTTCTGCGATTTCCTTTCGCGTGAAACCGCCGCGTTTGGTGGCCAACAGCCGCACAATTTCAATATATTTCTCGGAATTGGAGTACAAGGAATCGTAAAGCCGCTCAAACTCTTTCTGCAATCGAGCGTTTTTAGCAAAGAACAGATTATCAATGTTTTCCGCAAGACTGTTTTCGGGCTTGAGATAATTGAGGTAATACGGAATGCCGCCAAACACCATATAGCTTTGCAGTTGGTCATATCGGTCCATACTGATGCCCCGCGACTCATAAAACTGCTCACATTCAGCCAGATTGAACGGCGAAAGGTGCATTTCGTATGTGAGTCGGCCATAAAGTCCACCAGTGTTGTTGATGATTTTGTCGTTCATCCACGAGGCCGCCGAGCCGCAAACGATGAGCATCAGGTCGGTGCGGCCCGCCCCCCAACTGTTCCAAAAATGCTCAAGCGCCGACACGAACCCCAACCGCCCCGAGTCCATCCAAGGCAATTCGTCGATAAATACCACTTTGCGCCCAGTTTCGTCTCGTTGTTCCAACATCTCGCGGAGGCAGGCGAAAGCCCCAAACCAGTCATTAGGCATCTCGTCCCAATCGCCGCCAAATTGCTGTATACTTGAGCAAAACGCTCGCAATTGTTCCCTTTTCAAGTCCTTTTTCTTGCCCTGAAAGTCGGCGGGCGAAATGGCTGTATGATAGAACGCGAAACGCCCCAAGAAATGCTCGCGGACGAGGAATGTCTTCCCCACGCGCCGACGGCCATAAACCGCGACAAACTCAGGCCTTCCCGATTCGTAAAGCCTGTCAAGTTCCTTTCTTTCTGATTTTCTGCCGATAATATCTTGCATAAAACATTGTTTTTACGCCGCAAAGATACGCATTTCTTCATTTCGTGGACACAAAATAAACAAAAAAATGTCCACGAAATGACAATTTTATACTTTCGTGGACATATTTTGAATATAAAAAGTGTCCATAAAATAAGCTAAAACCATTTTCGTGGACACATTTTCACCGAATTACAAAACAAAAACTGCGTTTTCCTATAAAATTCGGCCTTAAAAAACTGCATTTTCCTATAAAAATCAACCTCTAAAAACTGCGTTTTCCTATAAATTTAGGGGTGGAAAAACTGCGTTTTCCGATGAAACGAGAAAATTTGCCTTCCTATTCCATAAAAACCGTATCTTTGTCGCTCAACTGAATCTCAAGAAATCTTGAAATCTTGAAATCTTGAAATCTTGAAATCTTAAATCATAAGAATATGAAATACAACCGAGTATTACTGAAACTCAGCGGCGAGGCCCTAATGGGCAACCAACAATTCGGCATCGACCCGCAACGACTGAACGACTACGCCGACGAAATCATCGAAGCGGCAAAGGCCGGAGTGCAAATCGGCATCGTTATCGGCGGTGGCAACATTTATCGCGGCCTGCAAGGTGCCTCGAAAGGCATGGACCGCATCCAAGGCGACTATATGGGTATGCTCGCCACCGTCATCAACTCGATGGCCATGCAATCCACCTTGCAGAGCAAGGGACAGAAAGCCACGCTTTTGGCAGGCCTTTACATCGACCGCATCGCCGACACGATGAGCAGCGCAAAGGCCATCCGCCTGCTTGAGGAAGGCCACATCGTGGTGATGGGTGCCGGCACGGGCAATCCCTTCTTCACCACCGACACAGGCTCCGCCCTCCGTGCGGTTGAAATCAAGGCCGACATCATCCTGAAAGGCACCCGCGTGGACGGCATCTACACCGCCGACCCTGAAAAAGACCCCACCGCGACCAAGTTCGAGCACATCACCTACGACGAAGCCTACCAGCGCAACCTGAAGGTGATGGACATGACCGCCTTCACGATGTGCAAGGAAAACGATATGCCGATGTACGTCTTCGACATGAACACACGAGGCAATCTGCTGAAAGTGCTTCGCGGCGAGAACATTGGAACGTTAGTGACGAAGTAAAAAAACTACGGATTACACAGATTGAACGGACTGGATTGGATAATTTTGCAGCCAAGGCTGCGAATTTTACAGATTTTGGAACCATAAAGCGGTAGCCTACCCGTAAAAATGGGATGCTTGCATCCAAATAATTCATAAACGAATCCGCAAAATCCGTTCAATCCGTAGTTAAATAATCACAACTGATGAGCGACCGAAAGCATCATTTACGCAAGATCCACAATGCGTCGAGCAAAAGGATCGACCACATTCTCATAGCCGTCATCATGTTAGTGGCAGCGGTTTTGAGGCTATGGAAACTCGGCCAAGTGCCGTTTATGCACGACGAGTTCAGTGCGATGACACGACTCAGCTTCGACAGCTTCCGCGACCTGATACAACAAGGCGTGGCTCCCGATGCGCATCCGGCAGGCGTGCAGGTGTTTCTTTACTACTGGGCCAAGGTTTTTGGTTGGAACGCCTTATGGGTCAAGCTGCCTTTCGTGCTGATGGGCATCGGCTCCGTATACCTTATTTATATTATAGGGCGGCAGTGGTTCAACCGAAAAGTCGGCTTGCTGTCGGCGGCTTTTTTTGCCGTCAGCGAGTTCACGGTGTTCTACAGCCAATTGGCGCGACCTTATTCGGCGGGGCTGTTCTTCGTGCTTTTGCAGGTCTACTTCTGGAATCGCGTTCTTTTCGATGTCAAGAAGCCCTCGCTGCGGCTATGGATAGGCTTTGCGCTTTCCTCGTGGCTCGCCGCCATGATGCACGCCTTTTCCATTGCCCAGGCAGGTCTCGTTTTCCTTACCGGACTTTTCTTTTTGCCCAAAGAGCGGTGCAAAAGCTACTGGCTCAGTGGTTTGGGCGCCCTGTTGCTTTTCAGTCCCAACCTGCCCATTTTCTATCGGCAGTTGTTCCTCAATGGCGGTGTCGGCGGTTGGCTTTCCGCGCCAAAATCATCGTTCTTGCTTGATTTCCTGCAATATACGATGAACTACGACTACCTTTTCATATTTGCCACAGGCATTCTTGTCATCCTGCCTTTCATCGTAGGCCATTACAAAAGGCAAAGCGTCCCGATGCGTTGGGTAGGCGCGGCTTGGTTTGTCGTCATCTTCCTCTTGGCGTTTGTGTATTCGCTTGTGCGCGAGCCAATCATCCAGTTCAGCACCCTGTTGTTCTGCTATCCTTTCCTCATCATCGCGGCGTTTTCGTTCTTCAAAAGTCGCACACTTGCCCCCGTGCAGACCGTTGTCGCCGTGATTTCCCTGCTTTTCATCGGTTTCGTTTCGCTCATCAACACGAGGCAATATTATCGCAACATGTACCATCAAGGCTACGACCAAATCGCCATTGAAATGCAAGAGGACGTGAAACAATACGGCGAACAAGTGCAATTTGCCACTTGGACGGGCATCCGCGAGGCAGCCGAGTATTACCAAGCGCCTACGGGCATCGGAAACCGCATCGTCTTCAGCCGCGACAACAGCCTGCACGACTTCAACCAATGGCTCAACGAACACGAAGAAACACCGATGCTCGGCTTCGGCTGGACCGATTATGCAGGTCCTGTTTGGGAAGTCATTGCCGTGGCAAATTACCCGTATTTGATAGGGAAAAAAGACTGGTTTACATCACGTTACCTCACCTTGAGCAAAAGACCGCTTCCCGGAAGCCAATATATGCTCAATACATTAGACGGAACACCCTATCCGTATTCAGAAGGTCAAGAATGGGGGCGCGCAAGCTTGCTCTCCTGCGATTCCTTACCCGATGACATTGACATTCTTGGCATCGTCGCAAACATCCATAACGACTTGGAAATCAGCAATTGCATGTTAGTCATCGAGATTCACGATGCCGAAACCGATTCCCTCGTCCTTTGGCACGGTTCAATAGCCGACGACGGCCAATTCGCGCCAGGCGACAACATCATTGCCGATGCCGTCAATTTCGGCAACGGCCTCTCGCCAACGGGAAAAACCGTCAAGACCTACCTTTGGAACCAAGGCAAATCGCCGCTGATGCTCAACAAAATAAGCTATTACACCACGAAGAAAAGCCGAGTTTTGACGGGGCTTTATGAACCATTAAACTAAGAAAGTACATTTTGGTATAGTTTTTGCAAATTTTTCTTTCCGTAACATTAAACTAATTTGTTATGAAAAAGACATTTTTGGCTATTGCCCTCTTGTTAATGACCTTTACGGCATTTGCACAAGACAACAATGAAAAGGCATTCCGCGTTCCCAGCGGATACCAAGGTTTCTTCGAAGTAGGCTCAGCATGTGGTTTAGCCTATAACTTAAGTTTGGTGAATTCCCAACTGTCCACCACTCACGGGTATCAGTTCACCAGCAAAATCTTCGGCGGCATAGGCGCAGGGGTGAACGTCAGTTTCAACCACCCGACGGTCATCCCGTTTTACGGAGCGTTCCACTACATCTTCACTACCAATAAGGTGAGTCCTGTGGTAAGAGTCAGGGGCGGAGCCTACTATGTCCCAATGTCACGCGAGAATTTGACCACACAAATGACCTCGAAAGACAACGGCTTCGGCGCATACGGCGACCTGGGTTTTGGCGTACGCTTTGCCACAAATAGCAGCATAGCCTTTAACTTGATGGCGGTAGCCACCTATTACAGCGACCTAACCGTCACACATTACCAGATGAATCTGATGGGAATGGGAGGACAATCCGGCTACTACTACGACACCCGAGAAAACATCTCAAGCGTATCCTTGGTCTTCAGCCTTGAATGGTAAAGCTTAGATTCAACATAGCAGAAGGCTCACCAACTCAAAAAAAATCTCAGCCATCATTCAAGTTTTGTGTACATTTTGCAATGTAAAAACGCAGAAACGATGAGTACATTCATTGACATAGGGGAGGAAATCGATGTCACCACCATCCAGGACGAATTGACTCCAGAAGAGCGAGCCTATTGGGAGGCATCCATTGAGCGCGATTTGCACAATCCAAACAGGGGAAAAGTGCATCACCCCATTGAGGAATTGAAACAAAAGATGCTTGCCGCTCTTGAAAAACACTATGAAATGATGCATTAACGTATTTTTTACTATTTTTGCACCCAAATTCTAAAAACTATGACAGAAGATTCTCAATTTGTATTAGACGAAGCCACTGAAAGCATGGACAACACCATCAAGCACTTGGAGCACGAATTCCAAGGCATCAGGGCAGGCAAAGCCAGTCCAGCCATGCTGAACGGCGTTATGGTTGAATACTACGGCACGACAGTACCCATCGAACAGACCTCCAACATCGGCTGCACCGACGCCCGCATGATTGTGGTGCAACCCTTCGACAAGAGCGCACTGAACAACATCGCCAAGGCCATCATGAACGCCAACTTGGGCTTCAATCCCATCAACAACGGCGAGATTTTGCGTATCACAGTGCCCGCCTTGACCGAGGAACGCCGCCGCGAACTGGTGAAACGCACCAAGAATGCCGCCGAGGAAGCCAAAGTGGGCATCCGGGGCATACGCCGCAACGCCAACGACGACGCCAAGAAACTCGAAAAAGACGTGATTTCCGAGGATGAGTCGAAGCTCTTACAGGAAGAAATCCAGAAACTTACGGACAAATACATCAAGAAAATCGACGACTTGACAGAACTGAAGTCGAAGGATATTCTCACGGTGTAATGCGGAATGCGGAATTAGGGATGCGGAATGTCGCGATGTGCTGCAAGGTTTCGCTTCATTCCGCATTCCGCTTTCATAATTCCGAATTATAACGCATTCTCTATCGCCATCTCGAACAACTGCCCCAAGGTCAGGCCGAAGCATCGCGCCTGCGCGGGGATGATGCTGGCTTCCGACATTCCCGGAACAATGTTCGCCTCGATGAAAAACACGCCTTCGTCGCTGACGATGTAGTCCATACGGACAAAGCCTTTGCATTCCAACTTCCCATACAACATTGCCGTGGTCGACTTGATTTCGCTCTCGATGGCCTCATCCACTTGGGCTGGAGTAATCTCATCGCACTTGCCGGCGGTATATTTTGCCTCATAATCGAAGAATTCGTTCTTGCTGCAAATCTCGGTCAACGGGAACACCATCATATTGCCCTTGAAATTCATCGCGCCACAGCCGAACTCGCGACCGTCGACAAATTTCTCGCACATCACCTGACGGCCAGCCGCTCGCGCCGTAAAAATGGCAGGGGCAAGCTCTTCAGCCTTCTTCACCTTGGTCACGCCCACGCTGGATCCGTTGCAGGTAGGTTTCACAAAAAGTGGCAAGCCAAGTTCACCAATAATGGCATCGGCATCGTATTTCTCGCCCTCATTAATCAGTATCGAAGGAGCCACTTTGACGCCGTAGGAAGCCACAACGCGCTTGCAAAAATCCTTGTGGAACGTGAGGGCGCAAGTGGTCAAAGGCGAAGAAGTGCAAGGTATGCCAAGCAAATCCAAATAACCCGAAAGAGGTCCGTTTTCGCCCGGTTCGCCATGCACCGCATTGAACGCCACGTCGAACTTCATCTTGTGCCCGTTTACTTGGATGGAAAAATCATTCTTGTCGACCTCCAAATGGGTGCCATCCTTCAAAACGCAATACCATCCTTTCTTGGAAACCACAACAATCTTGGAATCAAACAGTTCAGGATTCAGATTCTGCTTCACCACTTGAGCACTTTTTACGGAAATTTCGAACTCGCCCGAATCTCCACCACAAATAATTGCCACATTTTTCATATTTTTTGTAATTTTGTCGGTTTAATCTTCATAACAATAAAAACACTCAAAATTGAGTTGTAAAAAACACGGCTAAAATAGTAAAAATAGAGATATGGGACGTTTGCAGTTTCTCAAGGAAAAGAAATTTTATGTCAACTTGCTCATCATATTGGCGTTGTGTGGCGTTTTGCTATGGCTAACATTCAGGATCTTAGACAGATACACACGCCACGACGAGGTGTATGCGATGCCCGATTTCGTGGGACAGGACTATCGTGAGGTGAAGCGCGAACACTCGAATGACTTCCATTTCATCCTCATTGACAGCGTTTATCCCAAGGGGCAGCAGCCGGGAAGCATCTATCAACAAGACCCGTTGCCCGGTTCGAAAATCAAGAAAGGGCGCAACGTTTATGCCATCATCGTGGCCGTGACCCCTGAGAAGACCGTGATGCCCAACCTGAAAGGTATTTCGTTGCGCGAAGCCATCGGACGTTTGGAATCCAGCGGACTCGAAGTGGATTACCTTGATTATGTGGACTATAAGTACAAAAACAACATCATCGAGCAATTCTATCAAGGAAAGCCTATCGAAGAAGGTACGGAGCTCGTCAAAGGCAGCAAGATCGTGCTTCGAGTGGGCATCGGGCAAGACAAATCGAAGGTGAAGGTGCCCAACCTCATCGGCAAGCCTGCCGCCGACGCAAAACGCCTGCTCAACCTTGCCGGACTCAATATCGGCACCGAAGAATATGAGGACAACGACAGCCTGAAAAATATGTGCATCAGACGCATGAGCCCCGGCCCAAGCTCAGGCTCGGTAGATGCCGGAACCTGCATCCATTTGGTGTACCACTCCAGCAAGACCTTGGACTTCAAGAAAGCGATGAATGAGCTCTTGCACGAAGACTCGTTGGCCAATCTTCCGCAAATGTTTGAAATTGAAACAAATAGAAACAAAGAATCCACAGAAACCACCGATTATGAATTTGAAGACAGTTTTTAAGGTTCTCGCTTTGGTTTTGGCTTTTGGTTGCATCGGCAGCCAAGCCTCGGCCCAAGAAATACTGACCCCTTTCCGCTCAGGCAACGATAAAGCGCCCAAGAGAAACCGCGTGGCCGAGGCTCGTTTCCTTCCTTTCTTCGACGACTTCAGCCACAACACATTTTATCCCGATTCGACGAAATGGACCGACAACAACGCGACGGTGAACGACGGCTTTCCGCTGTGTCCGCCCAACCGAAACGGCGTCACCTTGGACGTGCTCGACGCCAACGGACGGGTTTATGACTATGCCATCAGCAACGCTTTTGTGGCTGAACACCTCACTTCGGTGCGCATCCGCCTCGACTCCATCATGGATCCCGAACCTCGCGCACTGACCCCTGCCGACTCCATCTATCTCAGCTTCTACTACCAGCCCCAAGGCAACGGCAACCCGCCCGAGGCGCAGGATTCGCTGGTACTTCAGTTCGGCACCACTACCGAGCGTGAAGAATTCCTTTATCTTGATTACAAAAACTACAGCATAGAAGAGATTTTCGCCCAAATGCAGGTCGACACGCTGTTTCCCGGCGACACGGTGTGGGCCTTCGATGGCTGCGACACAGGCCTTTACGCCATCATCACCGACACACTGACCCCTAATACCCAAGGCCAAATGGCCATACCTTGCGACTCGGTTTTCACCACCGTGGCCGACACCACTTGGTATCACATCTGGAGTGTGCCGGGGCAGCCCTTGGAGTCTTTCATGGCTGAAAACAACGGCCAATATTTCAAACAGGTCATGATTCCCATCCGCGACCTGAAGTTTTTCCGCGACGACTTCTATTTCCGTTTCCACAATTATGCCAGCATCGTCAACTCCTCGCTGCCCAGCAACCGCAGCAACGAGGACAACTGGAACATCGACTTCGTTTACTTGAACGTCAACCGCTCCATCAACGACACCGACTATCCCATGCTGACCTTCTCAGGGAAACGGCCTTCGTTCTTCAGCCGCTACCAAGCCATCCCCTACCGCCAATATCGCGTCAATCCCAATTCGTCGATGCGCGAGAACCTCGAACTCGACATCGCCAACCTCGATGGGATAGACCACGAGGCGCACTATTATTATAAGGTGCAACAAATCAGCGGCAACCATCATTATGAGCGCCATTTGGAAACAGAAATCATCCATCCTTACAAGCAGTCAGGGTATCTGCAATGCCCCGAATATGGTGAATCGCCAGCCTGTCCCTATGTGGGTGAGCTGTTTGCACTCGATTTGTGGCGCGATTCGATTTCCTACCAGATCAGCCATTACATTTACGACTCGGCCTGCACTCCGCCTCTGACAGATTCGATGATTTACCGCGTAGGGATGTACAACTATTACGCCTACGACGACGGCATTCCAGAGTTAGGTTTCGGCGTGCGTCCCGCCGGCGCCAAGTTCGCCGTGCGCTTCGACGTGACTGACTACGACACCATCCAAGGCGTGCAACTGCTTTTCAACCACACACTTAACGATGCCAACAACAAGTTTTTCGACATCGTGGTCTGGAAAGACGAGAACGGCAAGCCCGGCGACGAAATCTACCGCCTCGCCAACCAACGCCCGCAATGGCAAGAACAGATTTACCGTTTCTCTTATTATGAGTTCGACCGTACCGTGGTGACTTCCAGCGCATTCTACATCGGAATCGAGCAACGCAGCGACGCCCTCATCAACATCGGGTTCGATGCTTCGATTGACAACAGCCAATACAATTTCATCAACACCAACGGTTCATGGCAACCCAGCAGCAAAAGCGGCTCATTGATGATTCGTCCGGTGATAGGTCCATCCTATTTTATTGGCGTTGAAGAGAATGGCCCTTCGACAGGCTCAGAGGCCATAGCGATTTATCCCAATCCCGCAAGCAACATTCTGCACCTTGAGGGCGATTTCGGCAATGGCCGAATCAGCATTTACGACATCACGGGACGCAAGGTGTTTCAAAGCGAATACCGAAGCGAAATCCCGCTCAATTCGCTTGGCAACGGCTTGTATTTCATCAGCATCACCACGGAAGAAGGCCGAGTTATCAACCAAAAATTCATCATCGAGAAATGAACGACGACCTCAACGAAATCATAGACAACGAATTGGCTGAAGAAGGCAGCGAACTATACGAACACATCCGCTTTGTGGTCGACCAAGGGCAACAGGTGGAGCGCATCGACCTTTACCTGACCAACCACATCTCCAACATCTCGCGCAACCGAGTCCAAAATGCGGCCAAGGCGGGCAACATTTTGGTGAACAACAAGCCTGTGAAGCAAAACTACAAGGTGAGGCCCAACGACGTGATTTCCATCGTGTTCACCTATCCGCCACGCGAAACCGACATCAAGCCGCAAGAGATTCCGCTGAACATCGTCCACGAAGACGACGATGTGATTGTCATCAACAAGCAGGCAGGTTTGGTGGTACACCCCGGCCACGGCAATTTCGACCACACCTTGCTCAACGGCTTGGCCTATTATTTCGAACAAACCGGGCAAAACATCGAAAACCACTACGGTTATCTCGTCCACCGCATCGACAAGGACACCACGGGCCTGATGATTGTGGCGAAAAACGAAACTGCGCAAGCCGTGTTGGCTCACCAGTTCTTCGAGCACACCATCCACCGCCGCTACCATGCATTGGTTTGGGGCGACTTCGACGAGGATGAAGGCACCATCGTGGGCAACATCGGGCGCAGCAATGCCGACCGACGCAAAATGACCGTCTATCCCTTCGGCGAAAACGGCAAGGAAGCCATCACGCATTGGAGGGTTTTGGAACGTTTTGGCTATGTGACACTTAACGAATACCAATTGGAAACAGGCCGCACCCACCAGATTCGTGTCCATTCGCAATATATCGGGCATCCCCTGTTCAACGATGCGATGTACGGCGGCGACGTCATACTGAAAGGCACCACCTTCTCGAAATACAAACAATTCATCGACAATTGTTTCAAAATCATGCCGCGACACGCCCTGCACGCCAAGGAGTTGGGCTTCGTGCATCCAACCACAGGCGAGCAGATGATGTTCGTTTCCGACCTGCCCGACGATATGACCCAAGTGTTGGGTAAATGGCGGACTTACCTAAAAGCACGGAATCTGTTGGAGGAATGAAGCCATATTCAGCCGGAACAGCACCAAAACACCTTGTTCCGGCTGAATAAATGGGGTTATATTCAGCCGGAACAACATTTTTTTTCGAGTTCTGGCTAAATATAGGGGGTTATATTCAGCCGGATAACAATAATTTTGTATCTTTGCGGCTGAATAAAGGACAAAAAATGAGCAAAATCATCGGAAGAAAACAGGAAATAGAGGAGCTTAACAACCTCTATGACAGCGGGAAACCCGAATTTGTCGCCATATATGGCCGCAGGCGGGTAGGCAAAACCTTTCTCGTAAAAGAGCTTTTCCAAAACAAGATGGCTTTTTATCACAGCGGAGTATCGCCTTTCGACAAGGAACGCAAAATAGGTATGAAAGACCAACTTGACGCTTTCTACTCGAGCCTGACGCAACAAGGCCTGGACGAAAGCCATTGTCCCAAAACATGGAGCGAAGCCTTCCTTATGTTAGGACAACTTCTTGATCAAATCAACGACGGGCGACGGCAGGTGATTTTCATCGATGAATTGCCATGGATGGACACACCTCGCTCCAAGTTCATGGTCGCTTTCGAGCATTTCTGGAACACATGGGGAGCTTGGCGCGACCGAGTGATGCTCATCGTTTGCGGTAGTGCAACCTCGTGGATGCTCGACAACCTCATCAACAACAAAGGGGGGCTATATGACCGCCTGACATGGCAAATCAAACTGTCGCCTTTCACCATAGCCGAAAGCAAGGCCTTTTTTGAAATGAAAGGCATCGCCCTGTCCGACTACGACATAGTCGAGGCTTATATGATTTTCGGGGGCATTCCCTACTATCTCAATTATTTCCAAAAAGGGAAAAGCCTCGCACAAAACATTGATTTGTTGCTGTTTGCAAAAAACGCAAAGCTCAAAATGGAATTTCAGAGGCTGTTCGGCTCATTGTTTATCAATCCGGACGACTACATATCGACCGTGAAACTGCTTGCAAGAAGGCACACGGGCTACACTCGCGAAGAACTGACCAAAAGCCTCGGAATCAATCCAGGAGGCAGCTTCACCAAGATGCTCGAAACGCTTGCCGCCAGCGACTTCATTGCCCATTATCACCCTTTCGGACGAAGCAAAAAGGAAATCAGATACAAACTCACCGACTGCTTTTGCAAGTTTTACTTACACTTCATCGAAGACCAGCACATCACAGATCCCACTTTTTGGCAGCGCAACCAAAACATGCCGACAATCAACGCTTGGAGAGGGCTCTCTTTCGAGCAGGTTTGCTTCCAGCATATCAGGCAAATCAAAAGGGCATTGGGGGTCGAAAACGTGGCGTCAACCGAATCGGCTTGGATAGTGAGAAGCGACGACGACCACAACGGAGCGCAAATCGATATGCTCATCGTCCGAGACGACAGAGTGGTCAACCTGTGCGAAATGAAATTCATATCGAAAGAATATGAGCCGACAGCCGAAGACGAAATGAAACTCAGGGCACGAATCGCAACACTTCAGGAGCACTTATCGTTCAAGCAAGTCGTTCATCTGACGCTTGTTACAACCGTTGGGCTTAAGCCAAACGCCCACAGCGGAGTGATTCAGCAAACAATAACCCTCGGCAGTTTGTTCACTTGAAACAAACGCGACACCTCAACCAATCACTAAAGTGAGAAACTTTAATTGCCACTAATCTTTTCATTTGTCAAATTACCTGATTGCTATTGTTTTTTGTTATTCGTTATAGGAAAGAATTGGCAAACATTCGGCTCGAAACCGGTCTGCATTCGGCCCGAATGCGGCAAGCAGAAAGCCCGAAACCGGCAAGCAGAAAGCCCGAATGCATATCGAATGCGGCCCGAAACCGGCAAGCATTCGGCCCGAAACCGGCAAGCAGAAAGCCCGAAACCGGCAAGCATTCGGCCCGAATGCGTGCGTATTGCATCCAATCTATTGCATTCGAGCCGAATGCGAACCTTTATTTTATAGTCGCATTCGAGCCGAATGCAGACCTGCTTTTTCCTTGTCGCATTCGGGCCGAATGCGGGCCATAAAACAAAAGAAGCCACCCTCGCGAGTGGCTTCTTTTCTAAAGTTATACTCTTATAAAAATTCTACCTGTTTATTTTGCAGGTTCACCACCTTGACCAGGAACTGGGATAAACTTACGAGGAAGCTGGGTAACAAACTCTGCCTGAATAGTATTCATTTCGGAAGTAACATCAGCTTCGAAAAGCACTACATTCTCAAGGGTATTGGTAGAATCTGCAGGATCATCCTTATCACCATTAACCACGACATGGAAACCTCCGCCCAAAGCATCTCTGAGGAGTGCAATATGGAAATATTGGGTAGCACTTCCATCATTAGGAAGCACAACGCCATCACCACACAGAAGTTCGACTTCGTTAGTAGTCTCACTCGTTGTATAGCCAGTATAGTTCGGATCATAAGCCACGGTGAAAGGATAGTTGAAAGGATAAGTGATCTTTCCAACCAATTCATCACCCTCAGGAGCAGTGACAGTGATGCTCTTCACTTTAACATATCTGCCAACAGGGGCTCCTAAAGCAAATTCCAAAACGCCTGCATGGCTATGGAAGCTGAAGTGTTTCTTATCATAACCAGGAAGAGTGTCATTCACACCAAACATAGGATAGGTGTTTGTGGCAAAAGAACCCTCTACATACGATCCAGCCAACCTATTTTGAGTGGCAGGAATAGTCATAGTCACATTATTACCATTTACTTGAGCTTGAGGATAGAAAGCGGAATAGCTATTCGGAGTTGGGAGATTCTTCAAAAATTCAACTTTTTCGTTTCCGTTAACCACGAAAGTGGCTTCTTCATCTTGATACAATGTCTGATCGCCAATGGTGCTAACCGTGAAATCATAATTAGTGGCATCGACATCAAACACTTTAATCGCATCACCATTAGTCCAAGCTATCATATTAGTCCCCGATATATAAGTCCTGTCTTCAGACTTAGGTTGGGTAATGGAGGCCTTGAAAGTCAATGTGCTGTTGGTGGTTTCTTTTTTCTTGCACGATGTGAAGGCAAGAGCAACAAGGGCGCACAGGCCCAACATTCTTACTACTTTTTTCATTTTTCTCGAATTTTAATTAGTTATACATCATTTTCAATTCCAACTACCCGACTTGTTTGTAAGTTGCAAACCAGTTCCATCGAAGTTAGTTGTTTGCACCGAAGAGCACAACACGCTCTGCAGTTCCATTTTGATGAGCTCGGCTTTAGGAGCCACATACATTTTAAGTGTTTTTTTCATTTGTGTTTGAATTTAATTATTAATAATTAAGTGAATTAAGTTGTTTCTCATGTTCAGATTTACGCTGCAAAAATACGAATAATTTTGTTCATAGTGACAACTGAAGAACTTTTTTTTCGTTTTATTTGTGGATTATTATTCCACTACTTGCTTTTCGCCGCCAAAGCCTTGTCCAAGTCCAACAAAAAGCCACGGGTTTTGGCGAGTGTTTCCAACAGCACAACACGTTCCTCATAGTCGCTAAAACGCTCGCTGAGGGCTTGCTTGGCACCGGCGAGGGTGTAGCCTTTCACCTTGAGCAACTGATAGATGACGTGTACATAGCGCACGTCGCGGTCGGTGAAGATGCGGTTGCCTTTCTTGTTTTTGCGCGGGCGCAACACGTCGAACTCCTTCTCCCAATAGCGGATCATCGAGGTGCTGACGCCAAACATGGCCGCCACCTCCCCTATCGAATAATAGTATTTGCCGGTTGTCGTGTTGGGTTCCATCTTACACCTATTAATATATATGCCGTGTTTTCAATCCATCGTTTGGGTGGGCAAGGCCGATTGTTCCAGAATCTGTTCGTACTCGTCGGGGGTGAGGTCGCTGTAGAAGAAGTTGATTGGGTTGATGGGCACGTCGTTTTTGCGCACTTCATAATGCAGGTGTATTCCTGTTGTTTTTCCCGTATCGCCCACATAACCAATCAGTTGTCCGCGTTTCACCTTTTGTCCTTTGCGCACGGCGGCCTTTTGGAGGTGAGCATAGCGGGTCACATAGTTGAAGCCGTGGTCTATGGTCACCATGTTGCCGTAGCCCCAAAGCGAGTTTTCCACCTCGCTCACCACGCCGTCGCCCGTGGCATAGACCTCGGTGCCCATCGGGGCAGAGAAATCGATGCCGCCGTGGAACTTCGACACCTTGTAAATCGGGTCGGGTCGATGGCCGTAGGTCGACGAGATGTATTTCACCTCGGTTTCCTTCAAGGGGAAAATGGCCGGGATGTGAGCCAACATGTCAGACTTGTTGCGTGCCATGGCAAACAACGTGTCGTACGACACCGACTGGTTATACAGCTGGCTTGCAACGACATCCAATTTTCGGGCGGCGTTCAGCACCTGTTCCGAATTGCGGTAGCCGATCAGTTTGGCGTAGCGGTCGGCATCGGCGAAGCCCGCCCTGCGCACCGAGCCGGGGATGGGGTCGGCCTCGAACATGACGCGATAGAGGTTGTTGTCGCGCTCCTCCATATCGGTGAGCAGCATCTCCATATTGTCAAGCCGGTCGTTCATGATTTCGTATTGCAGTTTCATGTAATCCAGTTCGCGCGCCTGCATCATCTCCTTCGGCGACTTGAAAAAGGTGAAAAGCAAGATGGCAAACAGGAAAGCGACGCCCAACACCGCAAACAAAACCAAGACAAAACGCAAGATGCGCCTCGCCCTTGAGGTTTCAAGCACCTCGAAACTCTGTGTCAGTTGGTTGAATATGTATTGCTTTTGTTTTGCCATAAGCGCCTGCGAAATCAGCATTAAATAACGGCCAAAATCAAATTCTATTGCGCAAAAATAGAATTTTTACCGTAACTTTGCGCGATTATTTGAAGCATTTTTTTGGAAAGAAACACATAACTCATTATAAATGAACGCATACGAGATTAGAAATAGCTTCTTGGACTTTTTCCGTTCGAAGGAGCATGCCATTGTGCCATCGGCACCCATCGTGGTCAAAAACGACCCCACCTTGATGTTCACCAACGCCGGCATGAACCAATTCAAGGACATCTTCTTGGGCAACCAGCCCTCAAAATGGCGCCGCGCCGCCGACACGCAGAAATGCCTGCGCGTTTCGGGCAAACACAATGACCTTGAGGAAGTTGGGCACGACACCTACCACCACACGATGTTCGAAATGCTCGGCAATTGGTCGTTTGGCGACTATTTCAAGAAAGAAGCCATCGCCTACGCATGGGAATACCTGACCGAGGTGGTGAAAATCGACAAGGACCGGCTGTATGTCACCGTTTTCGGCGGCGACGAAAAAGACGGGCAGCCCGCCGACATGGAAGCCTACGGCTACTGGAAGGAACACGTCAGCGAAGACCGCATCATCTACGGCAACAAGAAGGACAACTTCTGGGAGATGGGCGAAACCGGCCCCTGCGGCCCCTGCTCCGAAATCCACATCGACCTACGCGACGACGCAGCCCGCAAACAGATTGCCGGGCGCGACTTAGTGAACAAGGACGACCCGCAGGTGATTGAAATATGGAACCTCGTGTTCATGCAATACAACCGCATGGCCGACGGCCATTTGGTGGAGCTCCCCGCCAAACACGTCGACACGGGAATGGGCTTTGAACGCTTGGTGCGCGTGCTGCAAGGCAAGACCTCAAACTACGACACAGACGTGTTCCAGCCTATCATCCAAGCCATTGCAAAAATGGCAGGCATCGAATACGGCAAGGCCGAAAAAACGGACGTGGCCATGCGCGTCATCGCCGACCACTTGAGGGCCGTCAGCTTCGCCATCGCCGACGGGCAGCTGCCGTCGAACAACGGGGCGGGCTACGTCATCCGCCGCGTGTTGCGCCGCGCCGTGCGCTACGGCTTCACCTTCCTCGGCTTCGAAGAGCCTTTCGTTTGCAACCTGCTCCCCATCCTTGTGCAACAGATGGAGCATAACTTCCCAGAAATCAAGGCACAACAGGAATTGGTAGGCAAGGTCATCCGCGAGGAAGAGGCTTCGTTTTTGCGCACCTTGGCCCAAGGCATCAAACGCTTCGAGGGCTATGTGGAACAACATCCCAACCAAGACATCGACGGCAACTTCGCCTTCGAGCTGTTCGACACCTTCGGATTCCCCATCGACCTCACCCAACTGATGGCCAACGAGAAAGGGATTCAGGTGGACATGGACGGCTTCAAGGCCAACCTCGAAGAGCAGAAAAACCGCTCGCGCAAGGCCGCCGAAAAAGCCAACGGCGACTGGGTGGTGGTGAACGAAAGCGAACAACCCACCGAATTCGTAGGCTATACCGACTTGACATGCGAGAGCCACATCTTGCGTTTCCGCGAAGTAGTGGCCAAGAAAAAGACGCATTTCGAAATCGTCCTCGACCGCACACCGTTCTATGCCGAAATGGGCGGCGAAGTGGGCGACACCGGCACATTAACCTCTGAGAACGAAACAATTAACATCGTGAATACCATCAAGGAGAACAACCTCGTCATTCACATCACCGAGCAGCTGCCGCAGAATCCCGAAGTGGCTTTCACAGCCGTTGTTGATGCCGATCGCCGTCAGCGCATTGCCAACAACCACAGCGCGACCCACCTGATGCATGCAGCATTGAGGCAAGTGTTAGGTTCGCACGTCGAGCAAAAGGGCAGCTTGGTCGACGACCAACGCCTGCGCTTCGACTTCAGCCATTTCGCCAAGATGACCCAAGACGAAATCCGACAAGTGGAGAAAATCGTGAACCGGAAAATCCGCGAGAACATTCCCAACGTGACCTACGCCGAAATTCCGATTGATGAGGCTAAAGCCATGGGAGCCACGGCATTGTTTGGTGAGAAATATGGAGACAAGGTGCGCGTGGTGGTGTTCGACAAGGACTATTCGATGGAGCTTTGCGGCGGCTGCCACACCTCAGCCACGGGCAACATCGGGATGTTCAAGATTGTGAGCGAAGGCGCCATTGCAGCGGGCATCCGCCGCATCGAGGCCATCACGGGAGAGGCCGTGGAGGACTATCTTGACGAGCAGTTGGACCTCATCAGCCGCCTGCGCGAGTGCGTCAAGTCGCCCGACTTGGTGAAAGCCGTTGCCTCGCTCAACGAGCAAAACTCCGCCCTGAAGAAAGAAGTGGAACGCCTCATGCAAGAGAAGGCACAAGGCGTGGCCGAGAAACTGCTTCAACAAGCCAGTGATCATGAAGGCTACAAACTCATCACCGAAACCCTGACCTGCACTGGCGACCAGCTTCGCAACATCGCCCTGCTGCTCAAGCAGATGGACGAAAACACCTTGGCCATCTTAGGTTCGGTCGCTGAGGGCAAGCCCGCGCTCTGTTTGCTGCTGCCCGAAGCCTTCGCCGAAACCAAAGGTTTGGATGCCACCAAGCTCATCCGCGAGGTGGCCAAGGAAATACAAGGCGGCGGCGGCGGACAAAAGACGCTCTGCGTGGCCGGAGGCCGCAACGCCGACGGACTGTCGAAGGCGATGGAGATGCTGAAGGAGAGGATATAAAACCCGGCATTGCATATCGGGGTGTAAAGGGGCCGTCCTTTCAGGACTTTGCAAAAAGATGCTGATTCACCCCAAATCCCTCAAAAACGCTATCAGTTTTTGCGTGGCGCGACCACGATGGCTGATGGCGTTTTTCACTTCGTGACCCAATTCGGCAAAGGTCTGGTCGAAACCGTCGGGCTGGAAGATGGGGTCGTAGCCGAAGCCCTCAGTGCCGCGCTGTTGCTCGGTGATTTTTCCGTCGCAACGGCCTTCAAAGAGATAGGATTTCCCGTTGAGGTTCAGCGCAATGCAAGTGCGGAAGGCCGCCTTGCGGTTGGTTTGGCCTTTCATAGCGGCAAGCATCTTGTCCACGTTGTCCTGATAGCTGCAATGCTCGCCGGCATAACGCGCCGAATACACCCCCGGCGCACCGCCCAAGGCTTCCACTTCGAGTCCCGTGTCATCGGCAAAGCAGTCAACATGATATTTGTTCGTGACAAAGTCCGCCTTGATCTTGGCGTTGCCTTCGATGGAGTCGGCATCCTCGATGATTTCCTCGTGGCAGCCGATGTCGTCGAGGCCCAGCACCTCATAAAGGCCGTCCATAATCTCGCGCATTTCGCGCAATTTGTTCTTGTTGTTGGTGGCAAAGACGATTTGTTTCATTGTCTCATATTTTATTCTTAACTACTGATTTCACGGATTTTACAGATTCCTTCCTATCTTCCATGGATGCAGGCGCCCAATTTACAGATTGGCTAACGCCAGAAAGAATCCGTTCAAATGGAGCACTCGCGTCCTTTATATCCTTTGTCAAAATCCGTTTCATCCGCGTAATCCGTAGTTTCTCTATAAACTCCAATCAATAGGTTCTATTCCGTTCTGTATCAAATAATTGTTCGTTTGTGAGAAATGATGGCAGCCGAAGAATCCCCTGCTGGCCGACAGCGGCGACGGATGCACCGACTTCAAGATCAAGTGCTTGAAGGGGTCAATCAAGGCCTGTTTGGCGATGGCGTAGTTGCCCCAAAGGATGAACACGATATGCTCCCGTTGCTCCGACAAGGCGCGGATGGCCGCATCGGTGAATTGTTCCCAGCCGTGGCGCGAGTGCGAGGCAGCCTGTCCGGCACGCACTGTCAGCGAGGCGTTCAAAAGCAGCACCCCTTCCCTTGCCCACTTCTCAAGATTGCCCGACCGCGCCATAGGCACGCCCAAGTCGTCGTGCAACTCCTTGAAGATGTTCTGGAGGCTGGGCGGAAAAGGCACGCCATCAGGCACCGAAAACGAAAGCCCGTGCGCCTGACCCGGTCCGTGATAAGGGTCCTGGCCCAAAATGACAACCTTCACCTTGTCGAATGGCGTAAGGTTGAAGGCATTGAAAATCAGCGGTCCAGGAGGATAAACGGCATATTGCCGCTTCTCGCTGACCAAGAACGACTTGAGGTCAGCGAAATAGGGAGCCTCAAACTGGGGTCGCAGCACTTGATACCAACTTTCGTCGATGTCGGGTTTCTTCACTTCCATGGTTTCTATCATTGGTAGGCCCTTCGACAAGCTCTGGAGCCAAAACATGTCGAAAGCACGATTTTTCACAAAAAGTTCTGCAAAGATGATAATTTTTCCGAGAAAAATCCGTTATTTTGCATATCAAATTTCATCAAGATGAAGAGAAGAATTGCCATCGCGTTGCTAATCGCCTTTGTTTCAGGCATTATTATGACTTCGTGCGGTTCAAACAAGAGCTGCCCGGCCTACGGCGAATCGTCAAAGTACATCAAAGAAACGCGCTATTAATTAATAGGTGTTGGGAGGCATGGCTATGATTGCCCTCAGACAGCCGCTATTGCGAAGCATCTTGCTCACGCTTTTTGGAGCGTGTGCTTTTTTGTTGCCCGCCCAAAACATCGACATACAAAGCGATGACGACAAGCCCATCGACGAGCGCATCATCTACACCCGGCAAAAGACCTTCAACGTAGGCATCCATTCCCAAGGCTTTGGGGCGGGGTTCAAGTTGGGGCGCATCAAAAGCATCAACGTGACGAACAACTGGGAGACTGAAGTCGTCTCGCTCCATTCGCTGAAGGAAATCAAGACGGTGAACCTCTCGCATTACAACAGCCGGCCTTTCGTTTACGGCAAGCTGAACAGTGTCTTCGTCCTTCGTTTCGGCTACGGTCAAGAGCGGCGCATCTTCGGCAAACCCTATTGGGGCGGCATCGAAACGCGCTGGACCTACGAGGTAGGGGCTTCGCTGGCTTTGCTCAAGCCTTATTACTACTATGTGGTCACCTATCAGCCGAGTGGTTCAGGCTTTTATGAAAAGATTGAGGAAGACACTTTCCGTGAGAACCTCGACATCGTTGGAAGGGCCTCGTTCACCAAAGGCCTTATTGAAACACGGCCGTCGCCCGGCATACACGCTTCGGCGGGACTGAGTTTCGACATGGGCAAGTCGCGCACACGGGTCCAAGCCATCCAAGTGGATGTGAAGGCCGAGTTCTTCCCATTGGGCGTTTCCATTATGGATTCGGAGCGGGGCCGCATGTTCTACCTCACGTTTATGCTGTCGTACAACTGGGGGTCGCGCTTCAACAAGTATTGAAAACAAACACCTTAGAGGCTTTTGCCTTGCTTCGGCAAAAAAACCGAAAAATTTTCTTCATTTTTTTCTTGCGGCATTCAAAAAAAGCGTATTTTTGCAGCCGTTATCGATGCCCAATGGTGTAATTGGCAACACGACTGACTCTGGATCAGTAAAGTCCAGGTTCGAACCCTGGTTGGGCAACAAGCAAAAGAGCCGAGCGGAAATGCGCGGCTCTTTTGGTTTTTGTATTGTATTCCAACTACTTCCCCAAGTGCATCCTAATCCTCGAAGCCAGAATGTCGACCACCACGGGGCTTGAGCCACGCGGAAGGATGATGTCGGCGGTGCGTTTTGTAGGCTCGATGAACTGTTGGTGCATAGGTTTGACAAAAGTCTGGTAGTGACGCAGCACGTCTTCCCACGTCCGGCCACGCTCGGCGATGTCGCGGCGGATGATGCGCATCAAACGCTCGTCGCCGTCGGTATCGACAAACACCTTGATATCCATACGCTTGCGAAGCTCCTCTTGGGTCAACACCATGATACCCTCCACGATGATGACCTCGGTGGGATGCACATAAATCACCTCCTTCGAGCGGGCGCAAGTGACGTAAGTGTAAATCGGCATCGGGATGGTCTCGCCTCGTTTGAGACGGTCCAAGTGGTCGATGAGCAAATCCCACTCGATGGCGTCGGGATGGTCGAAGTTGATTTGCTTCTTCTCCTCTGGCGATTTGTCGCCGTTGTCGAAGTAATAAGCATCCTGCGAAATGACTGATACTGAGTTGTCAGGCAACTGGTTAACCAGTTCTTTTACGACGGTGGTCTTGCCCGAACCTGAACCGCCTGCAATTCCAATGACTAACATTTTCTTGTGTTTTTTGATGGCACAAAGATAGGATTTTTTCCGTAATTTTGCGAAAATTTTAAACAGCAAACAGGGCAACCGCACCAAAGCGGTGGTGATTTGTTTCAATAATCGGTCGTTTTTGAGTCTGTCTTCAGCGGGTCATGGGAGCGGGGAGAGGCATA